>JANRIU010000088.1:0-62166 GCA_033764615.1 Gemmatimonadales bacterium
CGAGCCCGCGGTGCAGGCGCTGCTCGCCGCCGAGCCGCGGGCGACCGTCGTCGCCGCCGCGCGGGACGCGCTCGCGCGCGTGCGGACGGGCGCGCTCGCCGCGCCGGACGACTGGGGCGCGCTCGTCGCCCGCATCGCCACCGAGCGGGCGACGCCGTCGCTCCGCCCGGTGCTCAACGCGACCGGCGTGGTGGTGCACACGAACCTGGGCCGCGCGCCGCTCGCGCCGGAGGCGGTCGCCGCCGTCACCGCGCTCGCCGGGGGCTACGGCAGCCTCGAGTTCGACCTCGACGCGGGGGCCCGCGGCAGCCGGAACGACCACGGCCGCGTGCTGCTGGCCCGTCTCTGCGGCGCCGAGGACGCGCTGGCGGTGAACAACGCGGCCGGCGCGCTGGTGCTGGCGCTCAACGCGGCCGCCGAGGGGCGGGACGTGCTGATCTCGCGGGGCGAGCTCGTGGAGATCGGCGGCTCGTTCCGCATCCCCGACATCCTCGCGCGCTCGGGCGCGCGGCTCCGCGAGGTCGGCACGACGAACCGGACGCGCGTCGCCGACTACGCCGACGCGCTCGACGAGCGCACCGGCGCGATCCTCACGGTGCACCGCTCGAACTTCGAGCTGCGCGGCTTCGTGGCGTCGCCGGAGCCGGCCGAGCTGGCGGCACTCGCGCGCGCGCGCGGCGTGCCGTACCTGCACGACATCGGCAGCGGCCTCCTCACCGACCTCGCGCCGTGGGGGCTCACCGGCGAGCCGCTGGTGCGTGACGCGGTCGCGACCGGCGCCGACGCCGTGCTCTTCAGCGGCGACAAGCTGCTCGGCGGGCCGCAGGCGGGCCTCCTCGTCGGCCAGACGGCGTTCCTCGCGCGCTGCCGCACGAACCCGCTTGCGCGCGCGCTCCGTGCCGACAAGCTCACGCTCGCCGCGCTCGCGGCCACGCTGCGGCTCCACGAGGACCCGGCGGACGCGGTGCGGCGCATCCCGGTGCTCCGCATGCTCACGCTCGACGCGGCGACGCTCGCCGCGCGAGCCGAGGCGCTCCGCGCGGCGGCACCGGCCGCGCTGTCGCCCGCGCTCGTGCCCGGCCAGAGCACCCCGGGCGGCGGCTCGTTCCCGACCGCCACGCTCGCGACGACGCTGCTCGCGCTCGACCCCGGCGCGCCCGGAGCCGACGCGCTGGCGCGCCGCCTCCGCCTCGGCGACCCGCCGCTCGTGGCGCGCGTGGCCGACGGCCGGGTGCTGCTCGACCCGCGCACGCTCCCGGAGGACGCCGCGCCGCTGGTGGGGGCGCTGCTCACGCGCGCCCTCGAGGGGTGACTCAAGGCGGCGCGCCCGCCACCCGACACTTCCTCGATGACGGCGCCGTCCGCTCCGGCCCCTCCCGCGCTCGACGCGCGCCTGCTCTCGTTCGTGCAGGCCAGTCCCGACGCGTTCGCGCTCCTCGACGTGGAGCACGACGCCACGGGCACGCCGTCCTTCCGCATCGCACTCCTCAATCCCGTCGCCGCCCAGCTGCTCGGCGTCCCGGCGCGCACCGCGGCCGGCCTGCCGCTCGAGCCGCTGCTCCGCCGGCCCGGGACGCAGGCGCTGCTCGACCAGCTGCCCACGGCGCTGGCGCTCGTGGTGGAGGTGGACGCGCGCTTCGACCGCCGGGACGGGCCGACCTGGCTCCGGGTGCAGGCGTTCCCCGTGGCAGGCGGCGTGGCGCTGATGGGTCGGGACGTGACCGACCAGCATCTCGCCGCCGCGCTGCTGCAGGAGCAGAAGGCGTACCTCGCGCACCTCGCGCGGAACCTCCCGGCCGGCTGCGTGCTGCTGTTCGACCGCGAGCTGCGGTACCGCGTGGTGGGCGGCGCGGCGCTCGGCCAGCTCGGCCTCGAGCGCGAGGCCCTGGAGGGGCGGTCGGTGTGGGACGCGTTCCCGCCGGAGCTCTCGGAGTCGCTCGCGGAGGAGTACGAGCGCGCGCTCGCCGGCGAGGAGCACCGGTGCGAGGTGGTGGAGGGGGGCCGGCTGTACGAACGGCTCCTCGCGCCGGTGTACGACGCGGCGGGGGCGATCGTGGGCGGCATGGTGCTCGCGGCCGACGTCACCGACGCGCGGCGGCAGGAGGAGGCGCTGCGCCTCGCCAAGGAGGCGGCCGAGCAGGCCAACGCCGCCAAGAGCGACCTGCTGGCGCGGATGAGCCACGAGCTGCGGACACCGCTCAACTCCGTCATCGGCTTCAGCGGCGTGCTGCAGAAGAACCGCGGCGGCCGCCTCGGCGCGGAGGAGCTGGACTTCGTGGGCCGCGTGAACGCGAACGGCCGGCACCTGCTGAAGGTCATCGACTCGATGCTCGACCTCTCGAAGATCGAGGCGGGACGGATGGCGGTCGAGCTGCAGCCGGTCGACCTGCGCCAGCTCGTCGGCGCGACGCTCGACCAGCTCGCGCACGCCACGACCCTCGGCGCCGTGACCCTCGGCGCGGAGCTGCCGGAGGTGCTGGAGCCGCTGGAGACCGACCCGCACAAGCTGCGGCAGGTGCTGATCAACCTGGTCGGCAACGCGCTCAAGTTCACGCCGAGCGGCCGCGTCACGGTGCGCGTCGTGGCGACGGCGGCGGGACGGGTGCAGGCGATCGAGGTGGAGGACACCGGCATCGGCATCGCGCCCGAACGGCAGGCGGCGATCTTCGAGGCGTTCGAGCAGGCCGAGACGGGGACGGCGCGCCAGTACGGCGGCACCGGGCTGGGCCTCACGATCAGCCGGTCGCTCTGCCACCTGCTCGGCTTCGAGCTCGGCCTCCGGAGCGCGCCGGGCGAGGGCTCGGTGTTCCGGATCGGGGTGGCGCGGCATGATTAGCTTTGAGGGCTATGGCGTTCCGGGTCGCAGTCGCAATTTCGGGTCGCGGGAGCAACCTCGAGGCGCTGGCACGTGCGCTCGACCACGCCCCCGTCGCCGAGCTGGCGGTGGTGCTGAGCAACCGGGCGTCGGCGCCCGGGCTCGACCACGCGCGCCGCCGGGGCGTCCCCGCCCACGTGCTGGCCGACCCGGCCGACGGTGCGGAGTGGCTCGCGACGCTCGCCGAGGCCCGCGCCGACCTGCTCGTCCTCGCCGGCTACCTGAAGCTCGTCCCCGCCCCGGTCATCGCCGCGTGGCGCGGCCGCATCCTCAACATCCATCCCTCCCTCCTTCCCGCCTTCGGCGGCGCCGGCATGTACGGCGCGCGCGTGCACGCGGCGGTGCTCGCGAGCGGGGCGACGGAGAGCGGGTGCACCGTGCACCTGGTGGACGAGGTGTACGACCGCGGGGCGATCCTGGCGCAGGCGCGCGTCCCCGTGATGCCGGGCGACACGCCCGAGGTGCTCGCCGCGCGCGTGCTGGCGGAGGAGCACCGGCTGCTGCCGCGTGCCGTGCTGGCGGCGGCGGCCGCCGGCCGTCCGGTCCCGCTGGAGCCCCCATGCCTCGCGCACTGATCTCCGTCTCCGACAAGCGCGGCGTCGTCGCGTTCGCGCGCGCGCTGGCCGAGCAGGGCTGGGAGGTGGTGTCGACCGGGGGCACCGCGGCGACGATCGCGGGCGCGGGGGTGCCGGTGCGCACGGTGGAGTCGGTGACGGGCGTCGCCGAGTTCCTCGACGGCCGCGTGAAGACGCTCCACCCGGCGATCCACGGGGGCCTGCTCGCCCGGCGCGACGTGCCCGACCACATGGCGTCGCTCGCCGCCCACGGCATCACGCCGTTCGACCTCGTCGCGATCAACCTGTACCCGTTCCGCGAGACGGTCGCGAAGCCGGGCGTCAGCGACGAGGACGCGATCGAGAACATCGACATCGGCGGCCCCGCCATGCTGCGCGCCGCGGCGAAGAACCACCGCTTCGTGGTGCCGGTCGTCGATCCGACGGACTACGACGCGGTGCTCGCGCTGCTGCGCCAGGGTGCCGTGCCCGAGCGCGTCCGGCGCGACCTCGCGGCCAAGGTGTTCGGGCACCTCGCCGACTACGACGCCGCGGTGGCCGCGTACCTCACCGGCGCCGAGGACGTCCTCCCCCCGCGGCTCGCGGTGACGATGGAGCGGCTGCAGGCGCTGCGCTACGGCGAGAACCCGCAGCAGCGCGCCGCGCTCTACGTGACCGGCGAGCCGCGCGGCATGCGCGACCTCGCGCAACGGCAGGGGAAGGAGCTCTCCTTCAACAACCTCCTCGACGTCGACGCCGCCTCGGCGGCGCTCGCGCCGTGGCCGGGGACGCCGGCGTGCGCCATCGTGAAGCACACAAACCCGTGCGGCATCGCGCTCGGCCGCACGGCGGAGGACGCCTTCCTCCGCGCCCGCGCGACCGACCCGAAGTCGGCGTTCGGCTCGGTGGTGGCGTTCAACACCGTGGTGACGGCGGCGGCGGCGGCGGCGATGGCCGACCTGTTCGTGGAGGTGGTGGTGGCGCCGTCGTTCCATGACGAGGCGCTCGCCGCGTTCGCCACGCGCTCGCAGCTGCGCGTGATCGAGCTGCCGGTCGACCGGCCCGGCGGCGGCCTCGACTTCAAGCGCGTGCGCGGCGGCTTCCTCGTGCAGGACCGCTTCACCCCGCCGCTCGACGAGACGGGATGGACGGTGCCGACCGAGCGGCAGCCGACGCCCGCCGAGTGGCAGGACCTGCGCTTCGCG
Source organism: Gemmatimonadales bacterium (assembly GCA_033764615.1). Classification (GTDB taxonomy): domain Bacteria; phylum Gemmatimonadota; class Gemmatimonadetes; order Gemmatimonadales; family GWC2-71-9; genus JANRIU01. The sequence continues at coordinate 4,635 of JANRIU010000088.1, forward strand.
TGGGGGGCGATCGCGGCGGTGAAGTCGAACGCGATCCTCCTCGCGCACGATGACGCGGCGATCGGCATCGGCGCGGGGCAGATGAGCCGCGTGGACGCGGTGCACCTCGCCATCCACAAGGCGCGCGAGGCGGGCCATGCGCTCGCCGGCTGCGTGCTCGCCTCGGACGCGTTCTTCCCCTTCGCCGACGGCATCGAGCTGGCGGCGGCCGCGGGCGTGGCGGCGATCATCCAGCCGGGCGGCTCCATCCGCGACGCCGAGGTGCTCGCGGCCGCGGGCCGCCTCGGCCTCGCCATGGTGCTCACCGGCGCGCGACAGTTCAGGCATTGACCGGAGTCTCTCCCGTGGATCAGCAGGTCGAGCAGCTCCCCCCGCCCTGGTGGTGGGCGGCGGGCACCGGCGTGGTCGTGTTCCTCATCTACCTCGCCACCCTCGCGCCGACGACGGCGTTCTGGGACACCTCCGAGTACATCGCCGCCGCGAAGGTGCTCGGCATCCCGCACCCGCCGGGGAACCCGCTCTTCGCGCTGACCGCCCACGTCTGGGGCCTGCTGCCGCTCGCCGCCGACTACGCCGTCCGCATCAACCTCTTCGCCGCCGTGACGAGCGCGGCGAGCGCGGCGCTGTTCTTCCTCGTGGCCGAGCGGTGGCTGCGCGGCATCGTGGAGCACCGGGGGATGCGCATCGCGTGCGCGTTCGCGGGGATCCTCGCGAGCAGCACGATGTGGACGGTGTGGAACCAGAGCACGGTGAACGAGAAGGTGTACACGCTGTCGCTCTTCTCGATGGCGCTGGTGCTGTGGCTCGCGGTGCACTGGGGCGACGACGCCCCGGGCGCGCACCGGGACCGCTGGCTCGTGCTGATCGCCTACGTGATCGCGCTCTCGTCCACCAACCACATGATGGGCGTGCTCGCCGCGCCCGCGGTGGCGGTGTACGTCCTCTGGACCGACTGGCGGGCGCTGACGCGGCCATTCGTGGTGGGCGGTGCGCTCGTCGCGGGCGTGCTCGGCGTCTCGGTGAACTACCTCTTCCTCCCGATCCGCGCCGCGCAATACCCGGCGATCAACGAGGGGGAGCCGATCGGCTTCTTCAGCCAGGCGCTGGCCGACGTGCTCGGGCGCGTGCAGTACGCGAAGCCGTCGGTGTTCGAGCGGCAGGCGGACCTGGGGAGCCAGCTGCTCAACTGGTGGCAGTACTGGTCGTGGCAGTTCGCGCGCGACTGGGGCATCGGCGCCGCGCTGTTCACCGGGATCTTCACGGTGCTCGCGGTGGTGGGGCTGGTGCAGCTGTTCCGCTCGGAGCGGCGCGCCGGCGTGGCGGCCGCGGCGCTGTTCGGGACGCTCGTGCCGGCGCTCATCTTCTACCTGAACTTCAAGTACGGCTACTCGATGCACCCCGAGCAGCCCGACCTGGCGCGCGAGGTGCGCGAGCGGGACTACTTCTTCCTCTGCTCGTTCGCGGCGATGGGCCTGCTGTTCGCGACGGGGTTCGGTGCCATCGTGCGCGCCGTGGCGCACGCGTCGACCGGGGAGCGGCGCTGGCTCCTCGGCGCGCCCGCGCTGCTCGTGGCGCTGGTGCCCGCGTTCGGCAACCGGGTGACCGCGTCGCGCGCCGGCGAGACGATCGCGCGCGACTTCGCGCGCGACATCCTCGAGTCGGTGGAGCCGTACGGCATCCTCATCACGGCGGGCGACAACGACACGTTCCCGCTCTGGTACGCGCAGGAGGTGGAGGGGATCCGCCGCGACGTGACGCTGGCGAACCTCTCGCTGATGAACACGCGGTGGCACCTGAAGCAGCTCCGCCGCCGCGAGACGCCCGCATTCGAGCCGTCGCGCTCGGTGCCGCTCTGGGGCGGCGACCGCCCGGCCGGCGCGGCGTCGGGGGCCGCGGTGCAGCCCGCGGGCGGCTGGGTCCGGCCGACGACGCCGCCGCTCGCCTTCCCCGAGGCGCAGCTCGATTCGCTCCCCGAGGTGGTGCCGATCGAGCAGAACAGCCGCGCCACCGTCGGCCCCCTCGAGGTGACGTTCGGCCAGCCGTACCTGCAGCTGTCCGACATCGCCACGCTCGCGCTCATCAAGGACAACGCGGGCAAGCGGCCGATCTTCTTCAGCTGGTCGGACGGCTCCTACCCCGACCAGACGTTCGGCCTCACGCCGTACCTCGTCTCGCAGGGGCTGGTGCGGAAGCTGATGGACCGCCCCGTGGTGGAGAGCGAGACGGTGGTGATGGCGAAGGGACTCGGCTTCATGGACCTGGCACGCACCAAGGTGCTGCTCAAGGACACCTACCGCTGGCAGGCCGCCGCGCTCGACCGGCCGCGCGGCTGGGTGGACCCGCCGAGCTCGTCGATCCTGATGCTGTACCAGGTGATCTACGGCGCCGCGGCGCAGGCGCTCCGCGACCACGGCGACGCGCCGACCGCCGCCTTCGCGGACTCGGTGTCGCAGGCGGTGGCGCGGAGCGTGGGGCGGAAGTAGGCGGACGGGCGGTCGGGCGGTCGGGCGGAACGCGCGATCAGCCGCCCGTCGCCGGACCAGTCCGCCGGTCCGCTCGTCCGCCCGTCCGCCCCATGAGCGACCCCACCACCCCCACCCCGAACACCAGCGGCACCCCGCCCATCGCCCAGGGCCACGTGTAGCCGCCGGCCTCGCCGACCACGACGTAGCAGCCGACGCCCCACGCGATGCCCGCGACGACGCTCGCCCAGGCCCCCGCGGTCGTCGCACGCGGCCAGTGGAAGCCGGCGAGCAGCGCGAAGGCGAGCGCGAGCACGGGGATGTTGGCGAGGATGAGCCGGTTCAGGATGTCGTCCACGAGCACGTTCGCGCCAAGCCACGAGAGCAGCGCGAAGCCGGCGAGCAGACGGCGCTGCGTGCCAAGCGCGAGCCCCTCACGCCAGCCGAAGTCGGCCGCGACCATGGCGGCCATCGCGCTCCAGACGCCCGAGAGCGTGGTGAGCGCCGCCGCCACGAGCATCCCGAAGCCGACGCCGCGGAGCCCCGGCGGCAGCCAGGCCTGCACGAAGCGCGGCACCGCCTGCTGCGCGTCGGCGAGCGCCGGCTCCTCCACGCGCAGGAACGCCGCGCCGAGCACCGCCGCCCCGTAGAGCACGAACACGAGCACCGCCGAGAGCGCGACGGCGCGGAACGCCGTCCGTTCGTCCCGCGCCGCGAAGATCTTCTGCCCGTACCATGGTGCCGCGATGTACGTGAAGCAGGTGAGCACCATCAGCGTGCTCACGAAGCGGAACGGAAGCGCAGGGTGCGTCCACTGCCCGACCGGATCGACGACCAGCTGGTCGGCCGGGAAGATGGTGCCGAGCGCGTCCCACCCGTGGCGCGCCCAGCCGATGGCGAGCATCGCGGGCAGGAGCACGATGGTGAGTACGAACCCCACGACGTCGCCACGCACCACCGCCACCATCCCGCCCGCCACCACTGCGCCGAGGCAGGCCGCCGCGAGCAGCGCGGAGAGCAGCCACGGCGGGAGCGCGGGCACGAACGGCTGCACGAGCAGCGTGAGCGACTTCACGTACGTCGCGCTGAAGCCCGCCATCGCGAGGAGCAGGAGCGCCGACGCCGCGCGCCCGAGCGCCGGCGAGTAGCGCGCCGCGAACAGCTCCGCGACCGAGAGCCGGTCGAAGCGCTTCCACGCCCGCGCCACCGTCACCGTGTAGAACGCGAGCCCGACGAGGAAGACGAGCGGGAGCGCGAGCGCCATCGGTCCGGCACGGTACCCGGCCGCGGCGAACGCGAGGAGCGTGGAGGTGTTGAACTCGGTCATCACCAGCGTGGCGACGAGCGGCGCGAGGCCGACGGCGCGCCCCGCCACGACATACGCCGCCGCGTCGCGCGCGGGGCGGCGACCGGCCCACGCGAGCGCCCCCAGCACCGCGGCGACGCCCGCCACGTCGGCCGCGGTCGCGACCGCGCTCACCAGAGGCGGAACCAGCGCGCGAGCCACGCCTGCGCCGACGGCGTGAGCCGCCGGCGGTTCCACTGGTCCGCCGCCTTGCGGAAGACCTCTCCCTGCGTGGGGTACGGATGGATGGTGGCGCCGATGGCGCCGAGGCCGAGGCCCGCCGTGATGGCGAGCGCGGCCTCGCCGATGAGGTCGCCCGCGTGCGCCGCCACCAGCGTGGCGCCGACGATCCGGTCGGTCCCGCGGCGGAGCAGCACGCGCAGGAAGCCTTCCGTCTCGCCGTCGAGCACCGCGCGGTCGACATCGCGGAGGTCGACCGTCACCTCGTCGAGCGCGACCCCCTCGGCGGCCGCCGCCTCGCGCGTGAGGCCGACGTGCGCCACCTCGGGCGCGGTGTAGGTGCACCACGGCACCACGAGGCGCGACGCGCGCGCCCGGCCGAGGAAGAGCGCGTTCCGCAGCGCGAGGCGGGCCTGCGCATCGGCGGCGTGCGTGAACTGGAGCGCCGAGCAGACGTCTCCGACGGCGTAGATGCGCGGGTTGGCGGTGCGCAGGCGGTCATCCACCCGCACGCCGCGCGCATCGTGCGCCACGCCCGCCGCCTCGAGGCCAAGCCCCTCCACGTTCGGCCGGCGTCCGGCCGCCACCAGCAGCTCGTCGCCCGCCAGCCGGAGCTCGGCGTCAGCCGCGCGCACCACCAGCACGCGCCGCGCGCCCTCGCGCTCGACGCGGAGCGGCGTCACGCCGAGGTGCAGGGCGACGCCGTCGGCGGCGAGGGCGCGCTGCACGATCGCCGCGGCGTCGGCGTCGTCGCGCGGGAGGATGCGCGGCGCGCGGTCGACCAGCGCGACGCGGCAGCCGAGCCGCGCGAACGCCTGCGCCAGCTCGCAGCCGATCGGCCCCGCGCCGAGCACCACGAGCGAGGCGGGCCGCTCGGTGAGGGCGAAGATCGTCTCGTTGGTGCGCGGCGCCGCGTCCGCGAGGCCCGGGATCTCCGGCAGCGCCGCCCGGGCTCCGGTCGCGATGATGGCGCGGCGGAAGCGCAGCACGCGCCCGTCCACCTCGGCGGTGTCCGGCCCCGTGAAGCGCGCGTCGCCGAGGAAGACGTCGACGCCGAGCGCCTGGAAGCGCGGCGCGCCGTCGACGGGGGCGAGGCCGGCGCGGAGCCGGCGCATCCGCGCCATGACGGCGGTGAAGTCGCCGTCGCCCGTGGCGGCGGGGCCGTGGAGGTCGGCCGCGGCTCGGCGGGCGGCGTGCCAGCCGCGCGCCGCGCCGATGACGGCCTTGGAGGGCACGCAGCCGACGTTCAGGCAGTCGCCCCCCATCAGGTGCCGCTCGACCAGCGCCACGCGCGCGCCGAGCGCCGCTGCGCCCGCCGCGCTCACGAGGCCGCCGGTCCCCGCGCCGATCACCACCAGGTGGTAGCGCGGCTTCGGCTCGGGGTTCGTCCAGCCGGGCGGATGCACCTGCGCGAGCAGCGCGCCGTCGGCGGCGTCGCCGGGGACGAGCCCCGCCGGGTCAGGCCGCATCGGTCGCCTCGGCGAGCGCGCGGCGCGCGGCGCGCGTCACGAGCGTCGTGACCGCGACGGTGGCCGCGAGGCCGACGCCGAGCACCAGCCAGTACGCGGCATCGCGCGGCGGCGCGGCACCGCTCGCGAGCGACGCGACGTCGCCCGCCAGCTTGCCGTAGTACACGTAGAGCACCGTGCCCGGGAGCATGCCGACCGACGCGAGCAGGTAGTCCCCGAAGCTGACGCGGGTGAGGCCGAGTGCGTAGTTCAGCAGCGAGAACGGCACGAGCGGCGAGAGCCGGAGCAGGAAGACGATGCGCCGACCGTCGCGGCCGACCGCGCGGTCGATCGCCGCGAAGCGGGGCTGGCTGCCGAGCCGCCGCTCGACGAGCCCGCGCGCGAGGTGCCGCGCCACGAGGAACGCCGCCGCCGCGCCGAGCACCGCGCCCGTGAACACGAGCGCGATGCCGGCACCCAGCCCGAACACGGCGCCCGCCGCGAGCGTGAGCACCGACCCCGGCACGAGCGCCACCACCGCGGCTGCGTAGCCGAGCACGAAGAGCAGCGCACCCGCCGCACCGAGCGCGGCGACGCGCCCGGCGAAGCGCGGCACCAGCGGCGCCGCCTCACGGCCGAGCAGCGCGAGTCCGCCGGCTGCCGCGGCGAGCAGCAGCCAGCGCCCCCAGGCGGGGCCGGCGACGGGAACCACGGGCGTGGTATCGGGATTCGTCATGGCGGAGCAAGGCGCAGGCGGCCGTGGGGGTTCCCGAAGGCGCCGCCACCGCGCGCACGCGGCCTGCCGTAGCTTACGCGCACCCCCTGCCCGCCCCAACCCGACGGAGTCGCCCGCGATGCATCGTGTCGCCTGGCTCGCCATGCTCGTCCTCGTCCTCGTCGTGCCCGGCCGGCTCGCGGCCCAGCTCGCGCGCGTCGCCGGCACGGTGCGCACGCAGCGCGGCGCGCCGCTCGCGGGGGCGCGGGTGCGGGTGGAGGGCGGCGGGGCGACGGAGAGCGACGCGCGGGGAGCGTGGGCGCTGGAGCTGGAGGCCGGCGCGCCGCGCGTGCTCCTCCTCGCCGCGATCGGCCACGAGCCGGAGCGCGTGCCGCTCCCCGCGCTCACGCCAGGCGCGCGCCACGTCGTCGCCGTGACGCTGCGGCCGCTCGTGGCGCTCGACGCGCTCACGGTGGTCGCGCGGCGCGAGCGGCCGCTGCTCGACACCGAGGGCGCCGGCACCGGCGGTGCGCTCGAGGCCGCGGAGGTGGAGGCGCTCCCCGTCGACGCGCGCGAGCCGCTGGCGCTCGCGTGGAACGTCCCGGGCATCGCGCAGGCGCAGGCGTTCTTCGGCGACGCCCCGCTCCTCTCGGTGAACGGCGGCAATGCGCTCTCCACGCAGCACACGCTCGATGGCCTCGACAACAACGAGGGGTTCCTCGGCGGGCCGCGCGTGGAGCTGCCGCTCGGCGCGCTCGAGCGCCTCGACGCACGGGTGAACAGCTACTCGGCGGAATGGGGCCGCAGCCCCACCGGCATCATCGACCAGCAGAGCCGCGCCGGCGGCCTGCGGCGCCAGGGCGACCTGTTCGCCTACTGGCGCCCCGGCCGCCCGCTCGACGCGCGGCTGCCGGTCCCGTTCGGCGGCGTGCCCGAGGCGATCGCACGGCGGCAGGACGGCTTCCAGCGCCTGCAGGTGGGCGGCGCGCTCGCGGGGCCGCTCGCGCGCGACCGGACGTTCGGCTCCGCCGCCGCCGAGCTCACCCGCGAGGACGAGGACCGCATCGGCTCCACCGCGCTCGCGCCGTTCCTCGGCACCGAGGCGCGGCGGAAGCTCAAGCTGTTCGGCCGCATCGACCACGGCTGGAGCGCCACGCAGGTCACCACGCTGCGTGTCGCGGCGAGCGCCACCGACCGCGCGGGCGAGGGGAATGGCGTCATCACCCCCGAGGCCGACCTCACCACGCGCCGCATCGGCACGCTCGCCGCGCTCACGCACCGCTCCACGCTGCGCGGCGGGCGCGCGGGCAACACCGTGTCGGCGCAGCTCGGCACCTTCGCCTGGAGCTTCCCGCCGACGGCGAGCGACTTCACGCGGCCGCAGGTGACGGTGGTGACGCCCGGCCTCGCCACGCAGGCCGTCGTGGGGTCGAGCAACTTCGTCTTCGACGAGCGGGAGACGCAGCTCCAGCTGCGCGACGTCTTCGAGACGCAGCTCGGGCGCCGGCACACGCTGCGCGCCGGCGCCGACGTGGTGACCGCGTGGTTCCGCCTCGGCGCCGCCGGCACGAACCCGAACGGCAGCTACGTGGTGGTCAACGATGGCGACATCCCCGCGCCCGCGGGCCGGCCGCTCACCTTCGCCGACATCCCGGCGACGGCGCGCGTGCTGAGCTACACGATGGACGCGAGCCCGCAGCAGGTGGACCTGACGCAGACGGTGGCGGGCGCGTTCGTCGAGGACCGCTGGCGCGTCTCGCCGTCGCTGCTGCTCGTGGCCGGGGTGCGCTGGGATTTCGACGACCTCACGACGCGCGGCGATTCGCGCGCCGACCTCGACAACGTGCAGCCGCGGCTCTCGTTCAACTGGCTCCGCCGGCCGACGCACGTGGTGCGCGGCGGCATCGGGCTCTACGCCGGGAAGCTGCCGTACGCCATCTACTCCGACGCCGTGCAGCTCGGCGCGAACGGCAATGCGGTCGTGACGTTCGCGGGCGCCGACGCCCCGGCGTACCTGCAGGGGCCGACCCCGGCCCAGCTGCGCCAGCGGCGCGACCAGCTCCCGCCGCGCGAGGTGTTCCAGCTCTTCGCGCGCGGCATCGGGCAGCCGGTGAGCCGCCAGGCGACGCTCGGCACGCAGCTGCAGCTCGGGCGCGACTGGGCCGTCGCGGTCGATGCGATCTGGATGGAGACGCGCGGCCTCCCGCGCCTGCTCGACCTCAACCCGTCGAGCCGCCGCATCGGCCCGGGCGACGTCACGGACCAGCCATGCGCCAGCGCGTTCAGCTGCCCGGCCGACGCCTCGCGCCCGGTGGCGCCGGTGGCGGGCGGCGCGCGGCGGATCTCCACCGCGGAGTCGGGCGGGCGGGCACGGTACCGCGCGCTGTACGTGCAGGCGCGGCGGCAGCTCTCGCGGAGCTGGACCGTCGACGCGAACTGGACATGGAGCCACGCGGAGAACGACACGGAGGACATCAACTTCAGCGCCGCCGTCGCCAACTGCTTCGCGCGCGAGCGCGTGGACGCGGTCACCGGCCAGGCGTGCACCACCGACGAGTGGGCGGACGCGAACAACGACCGCCGCCACCGCGTCACCGTGCGCGCCGTGCACACCTGGCGCGACCGCGTGCGGGTCGCCCTCATCGGCGACGTGCAGTCCGGCCTCCCGGCCAACCGGCTCGCGGGCGTCGCGACGCCGCAGGGGAACGCGGTGTACGACCTGCTTGGCGTCGGGCCGGTGCGCGGGAACGGCTTCATCGGCAACGCGAACCGCCTCGCCGGCGTGCCGCGGAACGGCGAGCGGCTGCCGGGTTATGCGAACGTGTCGGTGAGCGTGGCGTGGCTGGCGCCCGTCGGCGGGCAGGACCTGGAGCTGCGCGCCGACGCCTTCAACCTGCTGAACACCGTGCACTGGGGGGGCTTCCCGAACGGGCTGGGCGGCGGCGGCACGCGCACGCAGTACGGGCGCCCGGGCGACCCGATCCTGCTCTTCACGCCGGGACCGCCGCGGCAGGTGCAGCTGTCGGCGCGCTGGCTGTTCTGAGCGGCGCTACGGCACGCGCCACGCGCCGGGCGGCGGCGAGGCGGCGTCCGCGAGCCGGTGCTCCGGGCCGAGCAGCACGCTCCACACGCCCCCCACCGGATGCACCCGCGCCGTCGGCACGCCGACCCCGGTGACGAGCGGCCCGCCGCGGTTCGCCCAGCCGAACACGCCGCCGCTCAGCTGCCCGACCCGCGTGAAGCCGCGCGCGACGAGCACGCGCGCGAGCGCCGTGCCCCGCCCGCCCACGGAGGAGTAGACCACCACGGGCTCGCCCGGCAGCAGCGGCAGCTGGTCGAGCCCGCCGGCGTCGGGGTCGAGGCGCATCGCGCCGGGGATGCGGCTCGCGCGGTACTCGGGCTCCGAGCGGGCGTCGACGAGGCTGATGAGCTCGCCGCGCGCGATCCGGTCGCGCAGTGCGCGCGGGTCGATCGCCGTGACGTCGGGCGCCGACGCGCGGAGCGCCAGGTCGATGACGGCGAGCGCGAGACGCCGACCGGCGAGGGCCAGCGAGACGGCGGCCGCAAGGGCCACGAGCGCGAGGACGAGGGAGCGACGACGCATGGCGTGGGGAATGATCGCGGGGAACGATAACGGCGCCGGTAGCTTGCGCTGATGCTCGACGCCCCGTTCCGGCGCGCGCTCGCGCGGGTCGCCGCCCCGTTCGTCGGGGCGCTGGCGCGGACGCCGCTGGTGACGCCCGCCCGCCTGACCGGCACGGCCGCGCTCCTCGGCGTGGCCGCCGCACTCCTCGTGGCGTCGGGACGCGACGGCGCCGCACTCGCCGCGTGGCTCGCGGGCCGCCTCTGCGACGGGCTCGACGGACCGCTCGCCCGCCACGCCGGCCGAAGCTCGCGGCTCGGCGGCTTCCTCGACCTCGTGCTCGACATGGTGGCGTACGGCGCGATGGTCGCGGGCTTCGCGGTCCGGCATCCCGCCGAGGCACCGCTCTGGCTCGCCATCGCGCTCGGCTACCTGCTCGTCGCGAGCAGCACGCTGGCCCTCGCGTCGCTGCTCGCGGCCGAGGAGCGGAGCGCCGTCGGCGACGACCGCACGCTGACGCTCCCGCCCGGCCTCGCCGAGGCCGGCGAGACGACCATCGTCTACACGGCGATGCTCCTCCTCCCCGCCGCCGTCGCGCCGATCGGCTGGGCCTGGGTGGCGCTGCTCGGGCTGACGTTCGGGCAGCGGCTCCTGCAGGCCCATCGCCTGCTCGATACGCCGCCGAGACCGACCCGCTGAGCCGCTTCGGCGCCGCTTCAAGTTCCCTTCATCCACCAGGCGAGAGCTTGGACTCAACCCCTGGTGGGAGGGCTCCATGTTCCGCTCGATCCTCGTTCCCCTTGATGGCTCGCCGTTCGCGGAGCGGGCGCTGGACGTGGCGGCCCGCCTCGCCCGGCGCGACCACGCCGCGCTCACGCTGGTCCGCGTGGCGCCCGCCGAGGTGCTCGCGCTCGGCGCCGGTGGCGTGCCGCCGATCGACCCGACGCTCGACCGCGCCCAGCGCGCGGAGGCCGAGGCGTACCTGGATGACGTGGCGACCCGCCTCCGCGAGTCGGAGGCGGTGGCAGCGGTGACGGTGGTGCGCACCGGCCCGATCATCGACGAACTGGTGGCGATCGCGGCCGACGTCCGGCCGGACCTCGTCGTGATGACATCGCACGGGCGGAGCGGCCTGGTGCGCGCCTGGATGGGCAGCACGGCCGACGAGCTGATCCGCGCGCTCGACGTCCCGACGCTTGTCCTCCGCCAGCCCGACACGCCGCAGCCCGCGGGCTCGCTCCGCTTCGAGCGGGTGCTCGTCGCGGTGGACGGCTCCGACTTCGCCGACCTGGCCATCGAGCCGGCGCTCGGCCTCGTCGAGCGGCCGGGCGGGCGGCTGACGCTGCTCCGCGTGGTGCTGCCCGAGTCGCACCTCGGCGCGTTCCCCTCGGAGGCGTGGAGTGAAGCCGCCACGAGCCGCATGCAGCAGGCGACGGCGGCGAACGTGCTCGAGCAGCGCGCCGAGCGGATCGCGGCGCGCGGCATCGCGGTGGACAGCCACGTCATCGCGCACGAACACCCGGCGACGGCGATCCTCGAGTTCGCGGGCCAGCACGGTTGCGACGCCATCGCGCTCGCCACGCACGGCTCCAGCGGCTTCGCCCGCCTGGTGTTCGGCAGCGTGGCCGACCGGCTGCTCCGCGCGAGCGTGCGGCCGCTGCTCATCGTGCACCCGATCCCGGCACCGGTGCGCGAGGTCGCGTCACCGGCCGGCGCGGCCGCGGCGGCGCTGCGGCTCGCGGGGGTGACGCCGCTGCCGGCCTGACCGGCGGCCGCGTGACCCGAGCGGGGCGGATCGCCGGTGCGATCCGCCCCGCTATCGTTGCTGCAGGGGCGCGGTGGCAGAGTGGTTGAATGCAGCGGTCTTGAAAACCGCCGACGGGGCAACTCGTCCGAGGGTTCGAATCCCTCCCGCGCCGTCAGCGCAGGCGGCGAAGCCAGCGGATGGGCGTGAAGCGATCCCCGAGCACGATGAGGGCGAAAGGCAGCCACCACGCCTCGGGCGCGTCAGGGTGGCGGGTGGGGGACGAGGGACGACGCGGCATCGGCACGGCTCGTTCGGTGGAGCGGCGCGCGCCATGGCGGCGCGCACGTCTCCCATGCCCCCGGTTCAACCCGCCCGGCCCGCGCACCGTCACGGCACCACCAGCAGGCCGACCTCGCCATCGAACTCGTCGGCCTCGCGCGAGAGCCCGGCCGGCGCCACCCACGCGCCGTCATCCACCTGCACGGCGATGCGATGCGCCCCGGACGGCACGCTCGCGGGCATCCACCACGCCCCGGCCTCCCGCACCAGGTCCACCGCCTCCCACGCGAGGAACGACGCCCGCAGGCGCACGCGCGTCGCGCCGTCGACGCCGCGCACGCGAAGCCGCCGCGCGCCGTCCCGCCGCGCGAGGTCTACGCGCGCGCCGGCCGGTGCACGCGCCTCCTCGGCGCCCGGTCCGAGCGCGACGCGCACGCCGAGCGAGCCAACGGAGGCAGCCGGAAGCCCGCGCGCCGGCTCGTCCAGTCGCCGGCTCGCGGACGCCACCACCGCCCATCGGCCGGTGAGCGGCAGCGTGCCGGTGGCACCGGCGTACGGACGCCATCGCTCGCCCGGGTCGAGCTCGCGACGCAGGCCCGCCTGCAGCACCAGCTCGGCACCCGCGTGGGCCCAGCGCGCCGTCGCCTCGACCTCGCCGTAACGACGCGGACCGAACAGCGTGTCCACCGCGAAGATGCCGGGCCCCGGCGCGGGAATGGGCTGCTCGCCGTCGTCCACCGGCTGCGGTCCGCCCGGGGTGATCGGCGGCGTCGGCGACGCGATGCGGCGGACGCGGAAGATCCCCTCTTCGGTGAAGACGACGCGCGCCGTGCCCTCGACGCGCCAGCGCCCGAGCAGCCGCCAGCCGCCGCCCTCCAGCGCGGCCGCCGACGACCAACGCCCGAACTGCTGGCGGACGACGCCCTCGAAGGAGGCCCCGAGGCCCCAGTCGCCCCGGAATGCCAGCAGCCGCGGCCGCATGGCGAGCGTCGGGACGAGGCCGCCGTCGCGCAGGCCGAAGAGCGAGCCGGCCACCGCGAGCTCGCCCTCGAGCGGGCCCGGTGTGGTGCGTTCGATCGCGGCGACCTGGGTGAACGTCGACCAGCCGCCCTCCGTCCCGAGCGCCGCGACCGCCGAGCCGCCGAGCGATCGGCGCCCGGTCTCACGAAATGCACGCAGGCCGAGCGTAAAGGCGCGTGCGTCCGCCAGTCCATCCTGACGGAGCACCGCGCCCCCGGCCTCGGCCTCGGCACGCCACTGGGCGGATGCCCCCGGCGGGGGCATCGCCAGCGCCGCGCCCAGCGCGAGCAGCAGGCGACGGATCAGCACATCGGCGTCGTCTACCGGCCTCCCGGCATCGGGACGGAGGTGCGGTCGGCGGGATTGGTCCCGCCGCCGCCTGCCGGCAGGGCGACCGAGATCCCGCGCACGCCGCGATCGAGCGCGAGCGACGCGCTCCCGCCCCGCGCGGCCTCGGCCTCGACGCCACTGCCGACCTGCACGAACTGGCGGTCAGCGGCGCGCCGAAGCAGCAGCGTGCGCATCGCGTCGAGCGCGCGGGGCGCCGCGACGCCGCGCGCGAGGAGCTGCGTCAGCACCCCGCACGGCACCAGCAGCGACTGCTCGCCCGCGGCGAGGCGCAGCGAGCGCAGGTCGGCGACGGCGAGGCCGGCGCGGAGCGCCTCGGCGGCCGCGGCGACCTCGGCATCACTCGCCCGCGCGCCGATCGCCTGCTCCGCCTGCGCGAGGCGCACCGCCTGCTCGCGGAGCACGCCCGCGATGCGCGCCTCGGGCGCGCCCTTGCGGATCCCCTCCCACGCCTTCGCCTCGAGCGGGCCGCGGCGCACGCCGGCGCGCACGGCACTGTCCGCGACCGTCGCCAGCGCCGCCGGCAGCGGCGCCGCGTCCTGCGCGCGCATCGTCGCGGCGGCGCACGCCACGAGCAGCAGCGGGCCGAGCGCGCGGCGCATCACGGCGTCGGCACCACGACGACGGACTGCGGCCGGCCGAAGTCGTCGTCGGCGGCGCGGGGAGCGGCGGCGTCGGTCACCCAGATCGAATCGTCCACCACGAAGGCATACACGTGCCGCCCCGGCGGGAGGGAGACCGTGCCCCGCCAGCCGCGGCCGTCGGCGCGCATCGCGAGCCGCGTGGCCTTCGGGTCCCAGCCGTTGAAGTCGCCGACGAGCGCCACCGATCCGGCACCGGCCCGCGCCAGCTCGAAGTCGACCGCGACCGTGCCCGCCGCCGCCGTTGTGGCCCCGGCCACGGCGGGGATCGCCGCCTGGGCACCGGCCCGCGGCTGCGGCCGCGCGACCGTGCGCCCGACCAGCAGCCCGCCAAGCCCGGCAGCAAGCGCGAGGCCGGCGACCCACGCCGCCGTCCGCGAGCGGCGCGCCGGGTACGGCGTGGCCGTCACCTCCGCCATGATCCGCGCGATGGCAGCCGGGTCGGCGGGCCGCAGGGGCCGCAGCGCCTCGACCGCGCGCGCGAGCACCGGGTCCGCCGTCACGTCCACCTCGTCGTCAGGCTGCATCGATCACGTCCTCCAGTCGACGCCGCAGGGCGTCACAGGCCCGCTTCACCCGCATCTTGAGCGCCGAGAGGCCGGCGCCCGTCACCTGCATCATCTCCTCGTACTCCAGCCCCTCCACGTGCCGCAGCAGGAACGCCTCCCGCTGCTCGGGGGGCAGCCCCCCCATCGCCCGCTCCACCGCATCCCGCCAGGCGTGCGCCTCGGCCTCCGAGAGCCCGGTGACGGGGGCGTCGAACGACTCGTCCAGCGTCACCGTGTCGCGCCAGGCTCGGCGGGTCACCAGCCGGCTGCGGCACCGGTTGCCGAGGATGCGGAACAGCCACGGCTCGAAGCGCTGCTGCTCGCGGTAGTTCGGCAAGGCCCGGTGCACGCGGACGAACGTGTCCTGCACCGTCTCCTCGGCGTCCTGCGCGTTGCCGAGCATGCGCTCGGCGATGCGCATGCAGCGCGGCCAGTAGCGCTCCACGAGGACGCGGAACGCCTCGGTGTCCCCGAGCCGCGCCGCGGCGATCGTCTCCTCGAGGCTCCGCGCTGCCGCCATCCGCCGTCCCGACTCGGGTTCGCCGCGCTCAACCCCCTCCCGGCCCCCCCCGGTCACCGGGGGTCCCCCGGGGCGAAGTCGGCCAGGAGCGGTCCCGGCCCGGGTGCCCCCAGCAGGGCGAGCGCCTGCGCCAGCACGGCGTGCTGGCCCGCGGGCCCGGAGGTGCCGAGCGGGGCACCGAACGGGAACGGCACGGCCAGCGCCCGCGGGAGCCGCATGGTCGCGGCCACGTCCCGCAGGAGCGCGACGCACACCGTGGCGATCCCGCGCGCCTCGAGCGCGCCCGCGAGCAGTCCGACCGACTGCGTGCACATCGGTCAGACCGGCACGAGCAGCGCCGCATCCACCGCGTCGCGCTCCAACTGGCCGGCCACCTGCGGCGCCGTCTCCGCCGTGAAGCGGCCGGGCGCGGTCATGGAGCCGTTGAAGCTCACGTGGCGCGGCGCCACCGCGCCGATCGCCCCGGCGGCCGCCAGCTCCCGCAGCCGGTCGAGCGGGAACGCGGCGTTCCGGTCGGCGACGATCGGCGCGCGGTCGAAGGCGTCGCTGGTCTGGCCGATCTCGAGGGTCGCCGGGTCGACGTCGGCCGGCAGCCACCGGACGCTGGGGTCGCCGCCGCGCGCCTCGTGGAACGGCGCGTCCACGCCCGGCCGCAGCAGCCCCGCGCTCGTCACGAGCGCCACGCGCGCCCGCGCCAGCGGCACGCGCGGCACGGCCCACGGCGACGGCTGCAGCACCCGCCATCGGTACGTGGCGAGCAGCAGGCGGTACCTCAGCGAGAGCTCCGACAGGGCGGCCATCCAGGGGGATCCTCAAGGCGACGGGGGCAGGACCCGATACATAGACGAACTGGAAGTGCGCCCACAACCCGCGGGAGGCCGCTCGTGTCATCCGTCGCCGCGCTCGACTCGGAATACCCCTTCACCGCCCTGGTCCGCGCGAGCGACCGGGACGGGCTGCTGGTCGGCATCGTCACCGCCGTCTGGGAGGAGATGCTCGACCTCCCCCTCTCCGTGCGCGACGATGGCGACGAGCTCGACGGCGCCGAGCAGCACGGCGACATCCTCACCGGCGTGATCCACATCGTCGGCGACTGGAACGGCACGGTGGCGCTCGCGGCCCCGCCATCGCTCGCCACCGAGTTCGCGTCGCGCATGCTCGCGGCGCCGCCCGAGGCGCTCACGAAGCTCGAGATCGAGGACACGTGGGGCGAGATGGTGAACATGGTGGGCGGCAACCTGAAGGCGCTCGTCCCGCCGCCGACGCAGCTGTCGCTGCCGGCCGTGATCGCGGGGCAGTCGTACGCCTACCGCGTGCCGAACGGCCGGACGCTCAACGAGGTCACCTTCGCGTGCCTCGGCCGGCGCATCCGGCTCACGGTCATCCAGCACGAGGGCCGGTAGCGCCGGGCGGCGAGAGCCGCCCACCCCTCGACGGCCCGCGGGGCCGGCCGCGCCTGCGCGCCGCCGGCCCCGCCCTGTTCCCTCCTCGCCCCCCGCCCGACGCCCCCTGGCCTTTGCCCCGGGCCCCCTACAACAACGCCCCCGCCACCTCCTCCAGCTGTCCCTCCAGCGTCCGCAGCAGCACGGGCACCGTGTCGACGTGCAGGCCCAGCGCCTCCCACGCGCGCGGCGCGAGCTGCGGCACCAGGTGCTCGCCGCTCGTCCCGACGGCGAGCGCATTCGCGAACAGGTCGGCCACGTGCACCGCCGCCGCCTCCACGCCCGCGCGGCTCGCGCCGGCGGGCACGTGGTGCCAGTCGACGGCCTCGGCCACGCGCGGCGGGATGTTCCACGACCGCAGCAGCTCCGCGCCGACCGCGCTGTGGTCGTAGCCGAAGACCTCCTTCTCGACCTCGTGGAGGAAGCGCGACTGCCGCCGCGCCTGCTCCAGCGCCTGCCGCGAGAGGTCCGGCTCCCGCAGGTACAGCACCGGTCGCCCGATGTCGTGCAGCAGCCCCGCCACGAAGAACCGCTCCACGTTCGCCTCGCGCCGCTGCTGCGCGATGAGCCGCGCGCCGATCGCCGTGGCGAGGCTGTGCCGCCAGAACGAATCCATGTTGACCAGGTCGGACGGGACGTCCTTGAACACCTGGATCACGGTCGTGCCAAGCGCGAGGTCCTCGAGCTGCGAGAGCCCGACCACCTGGATCGCCTCCGAGACCGTGTCGATGCGCTTGGCCACGCGGAAGAGCGAGCTGTTCACCAGCCGCAGCAGGCGGCCGGTGAGCGCCGTGTCCTCCTTCACCACCGTGCCGACCTCGCCGAGCGAGGCGTCGGGCCGGTGGATCACGGCCGTGATGCGGAAGTAGACGGCCGGCAGCGTCGCGACGCCGCTGACGCCGCGGACGAGCTGGCCGAGCGAGGGGGCGGTGGCGGCGCTCATCGGGCGGCCTCGGCGTCGCGGACGGCGCAGTGGCGGAAGACGGTGGCCAGCACCGGATGCGCGCGGTCGGCCTTCGCGAAGCGCGGCTCGAGGCGCGCCTCGGCGGCGGCCAGCTCCTCTGGCGAGACCGGGGGCGCGGCCGCGACGGCGTCCGCGGGCACCTCCACGTCGACGTGCGCGATCCCCGACCGCTCGAGCAGCACCAGGTGCCGCTCGCTGAGTTCCGCGCCCTTGGGGATGAGCGTCACGCCGTGCGTCGAGCGGATCTCGCTCGCGACGGTCATGCCGGCCTTCACCTCGTCGAGGGAGAGCAGCATCAGCGGCTCCCGCTCGCGGCGGCGACACCCTCGGCGTACGGTTCGAGCTCGCGCTTCACCTCGCCCCAGCGGACCGTGAGGCGGTCGACGAGCGGCGCGCAGTCGGTGGCCGGCTCCATCGCGGCGGTCTCGAGCTGGCCGGCGGCGGTCATCATCCGCCGCGCGCCGAGCGAGCCGCAGCTCCCCTTGATGGTGTGCGCCACGCGGCGCATCCCGTCACGGTCGCCCGCCTGCAGCAGCGCCCGCAGCCGCCCGAGGCGCTCCGGCGTCTCGGCCAGGAAGAGGCGCGCCAGCTCGCCGAGGAGGTCGGGGCCGCCGTCGGCCGAGAGCGCCTGCAGCTCGCGGATCGTCTCGGCGTGCAGCACGTCCGGCATCGGCGGGGCGGCGGCGGCCGGCGCCGGCTCCACGCGCCCGGCCTCGGCGGGGAGCCACTTCCCCAGCACCGCCGAGAGCTGCTCGATCGACATCGGCTTCGTCACGAAGTCGTCCATGCCGGCCGCAAGGCAGGCCTCCCGGTCGTCGGCGAGCGCGCTGGCCGTCATCGCGATGATCGGGAGCGGCGCCGCGCCCTCGGCGCGCTCGCGCGCGCGGATCCGCTCGGTGGCGCCGACGCCGTCGAGCTCGGGCATCTGGAAGTCCATCAGCACCAGGTCGAAGCCGCCGCGCGCGGCCGCCTCGACGGCCTCGAGGCCGTTGCGCGCGACCTCGAGCTGCACGCCGAGTCGCTCGAGCATCGCGCTCGCGACCATCTGGTTGGCGAGGTTGTCCTCGGCAAGCAGCACGCGCCCGCGGTCGATCCGCTGCAGCCATGAGCCCAGCACACGCGCCACCTCGGCGCTGTCGGTGCCGTTCCACTCCGCCGCCTCCACGAGCGCCGGCGCGAGCTGGCTCTGGCGGAGCGGCAGCGGCAGCGCGACGGCGAAGCCGGCGCGGCGCGCATCGCCCTGCGCGATCACCTCGCCCAGCTCGCACAGCCGGATGAGGCGCGGCGCGCCATCGCCCAGCGCCGTGCGCAGCGCGTCGGCGACCGCCGGCGGCGCGAGCGTACCGACCACCGGCGGCACGAGCATGAGCGGGCGCGGCCGGCCCGCGGCGGCGGCCGCGCGCACCGCCGCCACGGCGCCGGCCACGTCGGCGACGAGGACGGGCACGAGGCCGAGCGCCTCCACGTGCCGCGCCAGGATCGCCGAGCAGGCGAGCCCATCGCCCGGCACGACCACTTCCAGGCCGCGCAGCGCGTCGGCCGGCCGCGCGGGCGGCGGCGTCGCCGGCTCGAGCGGCAGCGACACGGTGAACGTGCTGCCCGCACCGGGCACGCTCGACACCCGGATGTCGCCGCCCATCGCCTGGGCGAGCTCGCGCGAGATCGCGAGCCCGAGGCCGGTGCCGCCGTAGCGGCGCGTGGTCGAGCTGTCGGCCTGGACGAACGGCTTGAACAGCCCCGCCATCGCCTCCGGCGTCATGCCGATGCCGCTGTCGGTGACGGTGACCTCGAACACCCCGTCCGCCGCGCGCGCCGCGACCACCACCGAGCCCTCGGCGGTGAACTTGATCGCGTTGCCGACGAGGTTGGTGATGATCTGCGCCAGGCGCGACGGATCGCCCCACATCGTCGCCGGCAGCCCCGCGTCGCAGAAGCAGCCGAGCCCGAGCTGCTTCGTCTCCGCCTGCGCCGCGAGCAGGTCGACCACCTGCTCCAGCGCCTCGCGCGGATCGAAGGTGAGCCGCTCGAGCGTGAGCTTCCCGGCCTCGATCTTGGAGAAGTCCAGGATGTCGTTGATGAGGCCGAGGAGGGTCTGGCCCGACTGGCGCACCGTCTCCAGGAGCCGCACCTGCTCGGGACGCGGCTCGCTCTGGAGCAGGATGCTCGTCATGCCGATCACGGCGTGGAGCGGCGTGCGGATCTCGTGGCTCATCGTCGCGAGGAACGCGGCCTTCTGGCCCGCGAGCGAGAGCGCCTCGTCGCGCGCCTCGGTCAGCGCGTCCTGCGTGCGGCGCAACTCCTCCTCGGTCCGCTTGCGGTCGAACGCGGCGCCGACCAGCGCCGCGACCGCCTGAAGGAAGTGCAGGTCCTGCGGCGAGAGGGGGCGCGGCTGCGTGTGGAGCACGCCAAGCACGCCCACCACGCCGGCAAGTCCCGGCACCGTGACACCCGCACCGGCGACGGCGCCATGCGCCGTGAACCACTCCGGCTTCGCGAAGCGGCCGTCGTAGGCGAGGTCCTCGCTGACGAGCGGCTCATGCGCGTTGAGCACCGCGGCCGGCCATCCCGCCATCCAGTCGCCCGGCCACGGCTGGCCGAGCTCGACCGAGCGCAGGCCGATGGCGGCGGCCAGCCGCGGCTCGGTGCCCTCGGGGAACTCCAGCAGCACGGCGTACGGTGCCTGCAGCGTCCGCGCCGCCAGCGCGACGGCCGACTGCGCCACCAGCGCCGTGTCGCTCACCGCGAGCGCCACCTTGGCGAAACTCGCGACCATCGCCTGCTGGCTCGACCGGGCGCGGAGCTCCTCGTCCGCCTGCTTGCGCGCCGTGATGTCGCGCGCGAGCAGCACCAGCTGCGCGCCCGCCCCGGCGCGCTCCATCCCCACCTGCGTCTCGAACGTCCGCCAGCCGCCATCGCGATGGCGCAGGCGCAGCTCCGGCCCCGCGACGGGCGCCGCCGAGCCCGCGGCGCGATCGAGGGTCAACAGGGCGTCCGGGAGGTCGTCCGGGTGGACGAGGCTGGCGAAGTGCCGGCCCTCGATGTCGCCATCGCCCAGGCCAAGGAGCGCGAGGAACGCGGGACCGGCGAAGAGCGCGGTGCCGTCCAGCCGCAACACGAGCGAGCCCTCGCGCTCCCGCTCCAGCGAGGTGAGCAGCAGCCGCTCGCGATGGCGTGCATCAGGCATCGGAAGCTCGGACGGGTGGGGGGCGCGATCCATGATGGTCGATTATCGGCGCGGGGGCGGCGGAGCGTGAGGGGGCGGGGGGGCGGGGGGTCAGGGGGCCGGGGGGCCTGGGGCCGGGCTCGGGGGGCTGCGGACAACGCCGAGCTCCCCGCCCCCGTCTGCCAGCTCCCGCCCCCCACGTGGCCCCACTCCCTCACCCCAGCTATCTTTCCGTGCTTGCCAAGGAGCCGTGGCCGAGAGGCTGAAGGCGGCGGTTTGCTAAACCGTTATACGGGTCTAAAGCCTGTATCGAGGGTTCGAATCCCTCCGGCTCCGTCCGTTCCACCGATCGCGCGGCGGTCCCGCGCCCTTCCGGCGCCCGCCTCCTCCCCCACCCCGCCGGCATGAGCCACGCCCCCGTCCGCGTCCGCTTCGCCCCGTCGCCCACCGGCTACCTGCACGTCGGTGGCGCGCGCACCGCGCTCTTCAACTGGCTCTTCGCCCGGAAGACCGGCGGCACGTTCGTCCTCCGCATCGAGGACACCGATCGCGAGCGCAGCACCGACGCCCACACCCGGGTGATCCTCGACGGCCTCGGCTGGCTCGGCATCACCTGGGACGAGGGGCCGTTCTTCCAGGGCGCCTACGGCGACCGCCACCGCGCCGACGCCGAACGCCTGCTCGCCACGGGCCGCGCGTACCGCTGCTTCTACACGAAGGAGGAGATGGACGCCGAGCGCGAGCGCGCGACCGCCGAGAATCGCGTCGCGCGGTTCGACCGGTACGCCGACCTCCCCGTCGCCGAGGCGGAGGCGCGCGCCGCGCGCGGCGAGCCGCACACGATCCGCTTCCGCGTCCCCGACGAGGAGATCGCGTGGCTCGACGCGGTGCACGGCCGCATCTCGTTCCACGGGCGCGACATGGAGGACTTCATCGTCCTCCGCTCCGACGGCTCGGCGATCTACAACATGGCCGTCGTCTCCGACGACATCGCCATGCGCATCACGCACGTGATCCGCGGTGACGACCACGTCTCGAACACGCCTAAGCAGATCGCGCTCTACCGCGCGCTCGGCCACGAGCCCCCCGTCTTCGCGCACGTGCCGATGATCCTCGGCGACGACGGGAAGAAGCTGTCCAAGCGCCACGGCGCGACCGCCGTCGGCGACTACCAGGCCCAGGGGATCTTCCCGCTCGCGATGCGGAACTTCCTCGCGCTGCTCGGCTGGTCGCCGGGGGGCGACCGGGAGATCATCCCCGACGCCGAGCTGGTCGGCCTCTTCTCGCTCGACGGCATCCAGTCGAAGCCCGCCGTGTTCGACCTGCGGAAGCTCGAGTGGATGAACGGCCAGTACCTCTCGCTCACGCCGTCCGCCGAGCTGGAGCCCGAGCTGCGCCGCCTGCTGGACGGGATGGGCGTCGCGACGGCCGGCCGCGCGCTCGGGCCCGTGATCGACGCCGCGAAGGTGCGGAGTCGCACGCTCACGCACCTCGCCGAGCAGGTGGCGGTGCGGCTGGACCCGGCGCGCGCGCGGCTGGACGACAAGGGCGCCGCGCTCGTCGCCCGGCTCGGCGACCGCTTCCTCGCCAACCTCGCGCTCGTGCGCGAGGCGCTCGCCGCGCTCCCCGCCGACGGCTGGACGCCGGACGCGATCCTCGCCGCCATCACCGCGGCCGCGACGGCGCAGGGCGTGAAGCTGGGCGACGCGATGCAACCCGTGCGCGTCGCCCTCACCGGCGGCACCGTCTCCGAGCCCGTCAACGAACTGCTCGCCGTGGTCGGCCGTGCCGTCGCGCTCGAGCGGCTCGCGGCAGGCGTGCCGCCCCGCGCCGAGGCGACGCCGGCGCCGGTCGCGTGATGGACGAGGAGCTGCCGTTCGACCCGGGCGGCCCCGGCGAGGGCGACGCCGAGGAGGTGCCGACCGCGGTCGCCGCGACCGAACGCGGCGTGCCGCTCCGCGTCGACCTCGTGGAGGACGAGCGCACGCCGGAGGGGATGCTCTGCATGGCGACGTTCATCGGCGAGCGGATGATCGCGCGCTCGGTGCTCTCGGCGCAGGCGTGGGACGTGGTCGGCGCGCGCGGCATCTTCGCCGAGCCGCGCCCGGTGGCACTCGTCGCGCGCGAGGCGCCGCCCGGCCTGCAGTGCCAGCTGTTCGCGATGGTGCCCGCGGAGATGCTGCGCGATGCCGAGGAGGAGCAGGAGCCGTGGGCCGCGTCGGTGCCGGGCTCGTCGTACGAGGCGTCCGTCTCGGGCGGCGGCGAGGACGACGCGGAGGGCCCGCCCGTCCTCGGCTTCCCGCTCGGCATCATCGTGCGCTTCCAGAAGGACCGCGCCCACCCCGACAACCTCGCGCTCGAGGCGGTCGACGTGCTGCGTCGCGTGATCGAGGGGCGCACGGTCGAGCCGATCGACCGCGCCCTCGACGACCTGCTGGGCTGACCCTACCAGAGGCCCGGCACCAGCCGGGCCCGCGTGGCGGCATGCGCCGCCCACTGCGCCCCAAACGCCTCGGCGAGGGCGCGCTCCTCCACCACGATCCGGTACGCGAACACCCCGGCCACCGCCGCCACGATCAGCAGCGCCGAGAGCACCTGCTGGAACGAGAGCGCGAGCGCCAGGAACTGCGCCAGCACCCCGGTGTAGGCGGGGTGCCGCAGCCAGCGGTACGGCCCGTCGCCCACCAGCTCGTGTCCCTCCAGGATCCCCACCTTCACCGTGAAGAAGCGCCCGAGCGTCCGCACCGCCCACCAGCGGAACGCGAGCCCGCCGAGGAAGAGCGCCAGCAGCGCGGCGTGCGCCGCCGGGCCCAGCGGGAAGTAGCCCCACGTCGCGTACATGGGGATCGGCCACGCCGCGACCACGATCGCGGGGGTGATCACGCCCCAGATCAGCCGGCCCGAGCCACGATCGGCGTTCCGCCCGCTTCCGGGCTCCAGCCGGCGCACGCGATGGAGGATGATCTCGCTCAGGAGGAAGAGCACACCGAGCTGGAACGGCAGGGAGCGAAGCATGGCGCGAGGGTTCGGGTGGAGACGAGGGCCACTGGCCCGCTGGCCCGCTGGCCCGCCTACCTACGGGTTCCCCCCCGGCGCGGTTCCGCGGTTCCGCTCGAACTCGCGCTCGCTCTCCCGACGCTCGCGCAGCTCGCGGATCTGTCGCTTGAACTCGGCGAGGTTGGCCGAGCGCTGCGCGGCGGTGTTGAGGTCGCGGCGCATGTCCTCCATCATCCGGTTGGCGATGATCTGGTCCGGATTGCCATAGGTCAGCGGGAGGAACGCCAGGACGGCCGCGGGGATCTTCAGGTCGCCGAGGTAGATGGTGCTCTTGTCGATGCCCCACGTCTTGCCGGCGTACTCCGCGGTCCAACGCGGCGGCTTCTTCAGCGCCGCGCCGGGCTCCCGCGCGATCGAGTCGAGGAACGCCTGCACGATCTCCGTGACGGCGCTGTCGACCAGCTCGGCATGGGAGCGGCCGGGCCGGGGGCCACCGAGCCGCGCGGCCAGCTCCGCCGGCGGGAGCGGCAGCGGCTTCACCCACACGCGACCGTCGCCCAGCTCGGGCCGGAGGTTGCCGCGCTCGGTGCTGCCGGGGAGGCGCACCGGGTCGCGCGGCGCCTGGGGGATCAGCGTCGGCGTCGCGGTCGGCACCGGCGCCTCGGTCGGCAGGGACTGCGGCGTGAGCGCCGCGACGTCGCCGAGCTGCGGGGTGGGACGGGAGGGCACGCGCGCACGCGCGCGCTGCCCCGGCACCACCGCCGGGAGCTCGTAGCGCATCATCACCACGGTGCGCCCCTCGGCGGGGGCGGCGGCGGCGCGCTCGCGGCGGGCGAGCGGCAGCAGGTGCACCCGCGCCTCGATGATCGCCACGGTGGCGAGGAGCAGGTGCAGCACCGTGCTCGTCGCCACCGCCCACCAGGGGCGGCGCGCCGGCGCGTGGAGGAAGAAGTCAGCGCGCCGCACCGACCGCGGTGCCCGTCACCTCGGCGAGCACCTCGCCGAGCCGGGCCGCCGCCTCGCGCAGCCGCGGCGCGCCCACCGTGAGCGCGATGCGGAAGAACCCCTCGCCGCCGGGCCCGAAGCCGCTGCCCGGCAGCACCACGACACCGCGCTCCTCCAGCGCCTTCGTGGCGAACGCGCGGCTCGAGACGCCATCCGGGAGCGGCACCCACAGGTACATCGCGGCACGCGGCGGCTCGACGCGGAAGCCGGCGGCGCGGAGCGCCTCGACCGCGGCGTCGCGCCGCGCCTGGAGCTCCGCACGCACCGGCGCCACGAACTCCTCCGAGCGGTCGAGCGCGGTGACCGCCGCCTGCTGGATGGCGAGCCACGGGCCGGTGTCGGTGTAGCTCTTCACGCGCGTGAGCGCGCCGATCAGCTCGGGCCGCCCGACGGCGAAGCCGATGCGCCAGCCCGTCATCGAGTAGCTCTTCGAGAGCGAGAAGTACTCGATGGCGACGTCGCGCGCGCCCTCCAGCTGCAGGATCCCCGGCGCCACGTAGCCGTCGAACGTGAGCTCGGAGTACGCGTTGTCGTAGGCGAGCAGGATGCCGCGCTGCCGGCACGCCTCGATCACCCCGCGCAGGTACGGCACCGGCGCCACCGCGGCGGTCGGGTTGTTCGGGTAGTTGAGGAAGAGCAGCTTCGCGCGCGCGAGGTCGGCCTCCGGCACCTGGTCGAGCCCGAGCAGGAAGTCGCGGTCGGCGCGGAGCGGCACCACCACCGGGCGCGCCCCGGCGAGCAGCGAGCCGCCGATGTACGCCTGGTAGCCGGGCTCCGGCACGATCACGACGTCGCCCTCGTCGCAGACGACGTGCGGGAGGTGCGAGAGCCCCTCCTTCGAGCCGAGCAGCGGCAGCACCTCGGTGTACGGGTCGATGGTGAGGCCGAAGCGGCCGTGCATCCACCGCGCCACCGCCTCGCGGAACGCGCCGAGGCCCTGCTGGAAGCCGTACTTGTGCAGCGCGGGGCGCGCGAGCGCCTCGCGCATCGCGTCGAGCACGGGCGTGGGCGGCGGCGTGTCGTTGTCGCCCGCACCGAGGTCGATCACGTCGACGCCGGCGGCGAGGAGCCGCCGCTTGATCGACGGGATCTCGGCGAGCGGGTAGCCGGGAAGCGACTGGAGGCGCTGGCTGAAGCGGATCATGCGGTCAGGCCTCGGCCGTGACGGGGTTCGACAGGACGCCGACGCCGGGGATCTCCACCTCCACCACGTCACCGGCCGAGAGCGGCGCGGTGCCCGCCGGCGTGCCGGTGGCGATGAGGTCGCCCCGTTCGAGCGTCATGATGTGGCTGATGTAGTGGACGAGGAACGGGATGCTGAAGGCCATCTCCGTCGCGGCGCCGCGCTGGCGCTCGACGCCGTTGAGCCGCGTGACGACGGTGAGCGCGCGCCAGTCGAGCCCGGTGGCGACGACGGGGCCGGCGGGGCAGAACGTGTCGAAGCACTTGGCGCGGCCCCACTGGCTGTCGCTCTTCTGCAGGTCGCGCGCGGTGACGTCGTTGAGGCAGGTGTACCCCTCGATGCACCTCGGCGCCTCCGCCTCCGTCACCCGCCGCGTGAGGCGGCCGATCACCACGGCGATCTCCCCCTCGAACTCGACGTGGCGGGACTGCGCGGGCAGGACGATCGGCGCCCCCGAGGGGATCATCACGCTCGGCGCCTTGAGGAACAGCAGGGGCTCCTTCGGGACCTCGTTGCCGAGCTCCCGCGCGTGCGCGACGTAGTTCCGTCCGACGCAGATGATCTTGCCAGGCCGCTGCAGCAGCATCGTCCTCCTCCGGCCGGCGGTTCACACCGCGGCCCCGATCCCGTGCCGCGCGAAGAAGTCCTCGCAGCGGGTACGCACCTCCGTCCAGCTGCCCGAGGCGCGGTCGGCGCGCGGCAGCCCGTCGAGGACGAAGGCGCCGTACCGCTTCGTGAGCACGCGGCTGTCCAGCAGCACCACCACGCCCGCGTCGCGCCGGCTGCGGATGAGCCGGCCGAACCCCTGCTTCAGCTTGAGCGCGGCGTGCGGGAGGAGGTAGCCGAAGAAGCCGTCCTCCCCCTGCTCCGCCAGGCGCTCGATCCGGGCCGCGGTGAGCGGCTCGGACGGAACCTTGAAAGGTAACTTCGTGAGTACGAGGCTCCGGAGCGCCCGGCCGGGCACGTCGACCCCCTCCCAGAACGAATCGGTGCCGAGGAGGATGGCGTTCCCCGCCTCGCGGAAGCGGCGGAGGAGCTGGTCGCGCTGGCCCTCGCCCTGCACGAGCAGCGGCCAGCGCCCGCCGAGGCCGGCGCGGAGGGCGTGGGCGCAGCGCTTCAGGGCGGCATGGCTCGTGAACAGGACGAACATCCCGCCGTCGGCGGCCCACGCGAGGTCGCGCACCACGGCGGCGACGGCGGCGTCGTGGCCGGCCTCGTCGGCACGCGGGTCCGGCAGGTCGGTCGGCACGCCGAAGAGGCACTGCGCGCCGTAGTCGAACGGCGAGGGGAAGCGCTCCTCGACCGAGACCGGCGCGTCGGCGCCGCCGAGGCCGACGCGCGAGCGGATGAAGGCGAAGTCCTCGCCGGTGGCGAGCGTGGCGCTCGTCAGCACCGCGGTGTCGACGCGGTCGAAGAGCAGCGCGCGGAGCAGCGGCGCGAGCTCCAGCGGCACGGAGGCGACGGCCACCTCGCTCCCCGTCCGCCCGCGCCGCTCGAGCCAGCGCACGGCGGGTGGGCCGCCCGCCGCGGGCCGGAGGGTGCGCCCGAGCCCGTCACCGACGGCCTCGAGGCGGCCGACGGCGCCGCGCAGCTCGGCGACGAGCCGCTGCCGGCGCTCGGTGCCGCTGTCCTGCGCGAGCCGCTCGGCGATCGTGTCGACGGTGTCGCGGAGCGACTGCACCGCGAGCAGCGCGCGGTCGAGCTCCTCGCCGAGCCCCTCGGCCCAGACCGCGTCGCCGCCGAACGCGTCGTCGAGCCGCAGCTGCGTCACCGGCTCGTCCGCCATGCGGCGCGCCAGCCGCGCGAGGAGCGCGTCGGTCGCGGCGCGCGCCTCGCGCACGCCGGGGACGAGCCGCTGGTCGAGCAGGTCGAGCGAGGCGCGCGAGAGCAGGTCGTCCCCCGCCTTGAGCTCGAGGAACAGCGTGGGCAGGAGCCCCTTGCCGTTCCGCTCGAAGCGGCCGAGCAGCCGGCGGATGCCCCGGCTCGAGACCTGCACGCCGAGGTGCTGCGCGGCCACGTCCTCGAGGTGGTGCGCCTCGTCGAGGATGATCCGCTTCCACGGCGGCAGCACCGCCGCCTCCTCCCAGTTGTCCTGCGCCTGGCGCACGGCGAGGTCGGCGGCGAGGAGGTGGTGGTTCACGACCACCACGTCGGCCTCGGCGGCGCGGCGCCGGGCGCGGAAGAGGAAGCAGCCATCGAAGTGCGGGCAGCGCAGCCGCGGGCAGAGGTCGGACTCGGCGCTCACCTCGTCCCACACCTCGGGCGACGGCGGCGCGGCGAGGTCGGCGAGCGTGCCGTCGGCCGAGCCCGCGGCCCAGGCCTGCAGCGCGAGCAGCTCGTCGTGCTTGTCGGGCTCGAGGAGCGTCCCCTGCGAGCGCGCGGCGACCTCGAGGCGCGCCTTGCAGAGGTAGTTCCGCCACCCCTTCAGCAGCGCGAACGTCGGCGCGCGCCCGGAGCGGCCGAGCGCCTCGCGCAGCAGCGGCAGGTCCTTGCCGACGAGCTGCTCCTGCAGGTTGATCGTCGCGGTGGAGACGACGGTGCGCTCGCCGTTGGCGCGCGCCCAGAGGAGCGCGGGGAGCAGGTACGCGAACGACTTGCCGACGCCGGTCCCCGCCTCCAGCAGCAGCGTGCCGCCGTCGTTGTAGGCGTCGGCGATGTGCGCGGCCATGTCGCGCTGGGACGGACGGTCCTCGTACTGGCCGAGCACGGTGGCGACGGCGCCCTGCTCGCCGAGCTCGCGGATCACGTCGAACGGGTCGAGCCGCTCGCGCTCGGGCGCGCGCGGCACCTCCACCACGACGTAGAGTCGCGTCGCGGCGTTGTCGACGATGCCGAAGCCGATGCCGCCGTCGTGCAGCGTGGCGGCGACGTGGAGGTCGGCGCCCGAGGGCGTGAGGTCGCCGCTCGGGTGGTTGTGCAGGAGCATCTCGCCGCGCTGGCAGCAGCCGGGCAGCGCGAGCACCATGTCGACCGTGCCGCGTGCCACCGCGCGCGCGGCGGTGACCACGCCGTCCCGGTCGACGGTCGCGACGAAGGAGACCTCGCGCCCGCCCGCGCGCGCGACCTCGCCCGCGATGACCGCGGCGGCCGCGGGCGCGAGGCGGCTCACGTCTTCAGTTCCTTCTTCTTCGCCGCCGGGAAGAGCACGTTGTTCAGGATCAGCCGGTACCCGGGCGAGTGCGGGTGCAGCGAGAGGTCGGTCGGCGCGTCGCCGATCTGGTGCTGCGGATCCTCCGGGTCGTGCCCGCCGAAGAAGGTCCACGTCCCCTGGCCGCGCTCGCCGTGGATGTACTTCACCCACGGCGCCCCCGGCTCGTCGGCGAGCACGGTGACCCCCGGCTTGAGCGCGCGGCGCATGAAGCTGGTGGTGAGCCCGTAGAAGTCGGGGAGCACCTGGCGGTGGCACTGCACCAGCATCGTCGCGACCGGGTCGATCTTCGCGCTGAAGTTGAACAGCGTATAGCTGCCGAGCGGCTGGCGCCGGTCGCCGGAGTTCACCTGGTGGCCGTCGATGTCCGAGAAGACGGCCGTGGTGGGGCTCGTCTCGAGGCGCGCGTCCTGGAACGCGAGCGCGCGCGCCCAGTCGACGCGGCGCGTGGCGTCCGGGTCCATCGGCGACCCGTCGGCGTAGGCCGCCGCGACGTCCACCTCCTCGGCGGCGAGCGCGATGTCGAGCGTCTCGGTCGCGGTGCACATGGCGAAGAGGAAGCCGCCGCGTTCCACGAAGCCGCGGATCTCGCGCGCCACCGCCTTCTTGAGCGCGGGGACGTTCGGCTGGCCGAGCTCGCGCGCCACCTGCTGGTTCCGCCGCACCATCTCGGCGAGCCACGGCGCGCCCGCGTAGTTCAGGTAGAACTTGGAGTACTGGCCGGTGAAGTCCTCGTGGTGGAGGTGGAGCCAGTCGTACTCCGTCAGCCCCTTCGGCCCGAGGACCTCCGGGTCCCACACCTTGGCGAAGCCGATGCCCGCGTAGTTGAGCACCATGGTGACCGCATCGTCCCACGGCGCGGCGTTGGGCGGCGCATAGACCGCCACCTTCGGCGGCTTCTCGAGCGGCACCGGCTCCATGTTGCCGGTCGCCATCTCGGCGCGCAGCTCGGTGAGCTCGCCGGCCTCGAGGCCGAGGGCGGTGACGCCGTTGAGCGCGGCATCGCGCGCGGTGGCGGCGTCGTTCGGCACGAGGAAGGCGCCGGCGCGGTAGTTCAGGAACCACTCGCAGCGCTGCCCGCGCTCGAGCGCGCGGTACGTGAGGCCGTACGCCTTGAGGTGGTCGGCCTGCTGCTCGTCCATCGGCAGCAGCAGCCACGGCGCGGCGCGGCGCGCGGTGGCGCGGGCCCGCGCGGGCGTGGCGAGCGCGGCGGCGCCGGCGGCGAGGAACTCGCGGCGGCGCATCAGGTCTTGGGCGGCACGGCGCCGCGGGCCTCGTCGAGGAGGCGCCGCGCCTGCGGCACGAGCGCGCTCCCCGCGTAGGTCACGATGAGGTGCTCCAGCACGGGCACGGCCTCCGGCCCCCGTCCGAGGGCGATGAGCAGCCGCCCGAGCTCGAGCTCGGCGGCGGGCGCGGTGGTGGGCGCGTTGCCGGCGGCGGCCGCGCGCAGGCGGCGCTCCGCCACCACGCGGTCGCCGCGCGCGGCGCTCAGGCGCCCCGCGTGCAGCATCAGCTCGCTGCCCCCCTTCTCGGGCGGGAGCGTGCCGGCGAGCGCCTCGAGGTCGGTCGCGGCGCCCGTGGTGTCGCCGCGCTCGAGGCGGAGCAATGCCGCGCCGAGCGCGGGGAGCGAGTCGGCCTCGATCGGCTGGATGAGGGCCACGAGCGCGAAGCGCGCCTGCGACTCCTCGCGCGTCCCCGCGTACGGGCCCGCACCCTGGAACCAGGCGACCGCGCCCTTCAGGTCGCCGCGGAGCAGCTGGAACCGCCCGCGGAGCGCCGCCGCCTCGACCGAGCTGTCGGCCGCGATGACGGCCTCCGCGCGGTCGAAGCGCCCCTGCCGCACCCAGCCGAGCGCGAGGCGGCGGCGGAGCGCCAGCCGCTCGTCGGTGTCGAGCGTCTCGCGCCCGCGCTCGAGGAGCTGCTCCGCCTCATCCACCTTCCCCTCGTCGGCGAGCACCGTGATGAGCGTGCGCGCCGCGGCGACCGCGGTGCCGGGCGGGCCGCCGCCCGCACTGGCGAGGCGCTGCAGGAGCCGCCGCGCGTCCTCCAGCGCGCCGGCCTCCGCGTACGCCTGCGCCGCGTCGAGCGAGGCGCGCGTGGCGGCGGGCTCCAGCGAGCGGCTGGCGAGCGCCTCGAGCAGGAGCCCCTGCGCGCGGCGCGCGTCACGGCCCGCGATGCCGCGCAGCGTCTCGAGCGTGGCGCGGAGCACGTCGCCCGCGGCGCGGCCGTCGTCCGGCAGGCCGGAGCGGATCAGCGCGGCACCCGCCACCGGATCGCCCCAGCGGATGAGCGGGTCGGCCGCGACGCGCCGCACCGGCGCCTCGGTGGCCGCGCGGAAGGTCGCGAGCACCGCCGCGCGCTGCGCCTCGGGCGCGCCCGCGAGCTGCGTCACCGCCGCCGTGCGATAGCCCGAGACGCGCCGCACCGCGCGCGCCCACTCGGCGGCGGCGCCCGCCCAGTCGCCGTCGGCGCCGGCCAGCTGCGCGAGCTCGGGCGCGAGCGCATCGGGCTTCCCCGTGCGCGGCCGAGCGAGCAGGAACGCCGCGCGCGCGCCCGCGCGATCGCGCTTCTGCGCGAGCAGCAGGCCGAGCTCGCGCCACGGATCCTCGTCGGCCGGGTCGAGCGCGGCCCAGCGCTCGGTGATGGGACGCAGCGAGTCGATGAAGTCGGCCGCCGCGTAGGCGCGGAGCGCGATCCCCGCCACGACGGCCGACTTCGCGTCGGCCCGGAGCGCCGCGCGCGCCGGCCCCACCAGCTCGCCCGCCTTGCCGAGCTGCCCGAGCGTGCGCTCCAGTCCGAGCAGCGCCGTCACGTCGGCCGGCCGATCGGCGAGCGCCAGGCGGTACTGCTCCGCCGCGCCCGCGTGGTTGCCGCGCCGCTCGAAGTCGGCCGCGCGCGCGATCGGGTCCGACTGCGCGGCGAGCCGGCCCGGCAGCCCGACGGCCGCGAGCGCGGCCACGAGCGCGCGCGCGAGCCGCGCGCGTCCGCCCGCCTGTGCGGCCACCGGTCCGCCCGTCACTGCGCCAGCCGCCGGAAGTAGTCGAGCACCACGCGCCGCTCCGCGGGCGAGAGGCGCTGGAGCTCCTCCCACGAGGGGAGGCGCGGCACGTCGCCGAGGCGGCGGCGGAGCGCGGGGGGCAGGGCGAGCTCGCCCGGCTTCGCCGTCTCGCCCTGCCGCTCCTTCTTCTCGTCCTCCTGCTCGCCCTGCAGGGTGCGGCCGGCGTCAAGCATGCGGCGGAAGAGCCGCTCCTGCCGCTCCACCGTCTCGCGATCGAGGCGGCCCGCCTCCAGCCGCCGCGCCAGCTCCTTCGCCTCCTCGGCGAGCTCGCCCGCGCCGCCGATGTCGCCCTGGGCGCGCATGCGCTCCAGCTGCTCGGCCATCCGCCGCTGCTCCTGCCCGAGCGCGCGCACGCCCTCGCTCATCTGCCCCGTCCCCGCCTGCGGCAGCATCCCCGCGGCCGACGACGCCATCTGCCCCTGCTGCGACGCCATCTGCTGCATCTGCTGCATCGCCTCGGCGAGGCCCGAGCCGCTCCCCGAGCCGCCCACGTTGCCGCGCGCGCGCAGCAGGTGGAACGCGGCGAGGTTGAGCGCGTCGATCGCCTCGCCCGCGCGGTCGGTCGCCTCGCGCGGGTTGGGCTGCGCGCTCGCGATGGCGTCGCGGCTCCGCTGGAGCTGCAGCCGGGCCGTCTGCAGCGCGGTCGCGGCGGCGGGCGGCACGAGGGCGTTCTTGCCCTGGGTCTTCTGCACGAGCTCCACGAGCCGCGCCACCCCCTCCTCGATCGCGCCCGACTCGGCGCGCGTCTGCGCGCCGACGCGCCCCTGCCGCATGGCCTGCTCCACGCCGAGCTGCCGCTCGGTGAGGCGGCTCGTCTCGGCGAGCGCCTGGTCGAGCGCGGCCGTCACCTCCTCGCGCCACTCCTCCTGCAGCTGCTCGCGCTCCTCCTCCAGCTCCTCGTCCACCTGGTCGAGCTGCTCCTCCGCCTCCTCGCCCTGCTGCTGCGCCTGCTGGCGCTGGCCCCGCTGCATCGACTGCTTCGCCTGCTTCATCTTCTGCGACGCCTTGCGCGCCTTCTGCGCCAGCTGCTGCATCGCCTCCTGCCGCCCCTCGGGCTTGAGCGCCTTACCCGCCTCGTCGAGCGCGGAGGCGAGCGAGTCGGCGCGCTCGGCGAGCTGCTGCTCCTGCGCGGCGGCGCGCGCGCTGTCCGCGGTGGCGGCCTGCTCGGCCCAGCGCTGCTGCTCGGCCTCGAGGTCGCGCGCCTCGCTGGCGAGGTTCTGGAGGTCGCCCTCGAGCGCGGCGCGGCGGAACAGCTCGCGACTGCGCTCCAGCGCCTCGCGCAGCTCCTTCTGCCGCTCGGCGAGGTCCTTCAGCGCCTCGCGCGCGCGGTCGGCGTCGAGGTCCTTGAGCGCCTGCTCCAGCGCCTGGAGGCGCTGCTGCATCTCGGGCGTCATGGCGCGGCGGAGCTGCTCGCGCACCTCGTCGAGCCGCGCGCGGAAGGCGGAGTCGGCCTGCCCGGCGCCCTCGGCGGCCTTCTGCAACTCGTCGAGCTCCCGCTGGAGCTGCTCCGCCTGCTCCATCAGCTGCCGCTGCCCCTCGGCGACGGCCTCCGCCTTCTTCGCCTCCTGGAACCCCATCTGCTGCTCGCTGCCGCCCTGCGGCTCCTGCCCGGCGCGCGGGCGCTCGCGCGCGAGGTCCTCGGTCTGGCGCTCGAGCTGCTTGGTCGCCTTGAGCAGCGAGTCGATGGCGCGGCGCGCCTCGCGCGCCTCGCGGCGCTCCTCCGCGCGCGCCTCGCTCAGCGTGGCGATGCGGAGCACGAACTCGCGCGAGCGCGTCACCTGCCCGCCCGGCGCGTTGTCGGTCGCGATGGCGACGTAGCGCAGCGTGTCGCCGGGGCCGGCGCCGCGCGCGCGCAGGTCGATGGTGGCGTTCAGGATCGCGCGGTCGACGCGCCCTCGCGGCAGCGGCAGCAGCTCGCGCGTCGGCGGGTCGGCGAAGCCGAGCCGGCTGGTCCGGCGCACCTCGAGCGTCACCACGCGGAGGCCGTGGTCGTCCTGCACGTCGACGACGACGGGGACCGTGATGTCCGGCGCGGCGACGGTGTCGGCGCCGGGCACCGGGATGGTGACGGCGGGCGGCTGGTCGGGGAGGACGCGGATCGGCAGCGCGATGGCGTCACCCGCGAGCGGCGCGCCATCGGCCGTGGTGACGCGCAGCCGCCACGTGCCGCTGCCGGCGGGCTGGAACGCGCCCGCGAAGCGGTCGCCGTCGACGGCGAGCGGCACCTCGCCGGCCGGCCCCCCCCACGCCGCGCCCGCGAGCGGCGCCGTGGCGCTCCCCTTCGTGACGAGGCGCGTGCCCGCGGGGAGCACGAGCGTGTCACCACCCGTGGGCAGCGGCTCGGGGTCGAGCCCGAGGTACGCGGGGTAGGCGGCGGTGACGGTGAGCGCGCCGAGGAAGACCGGCAGGCGGACGCGCACGCTGACCGTGTCGGACCCGCGGCCGGCGGCGGTGACGTGCGCGAAGAGGTCGCCGTCGAGCGGTGCCGTCACGACGTCGGCGGTGCCCGCGGAGTCGAGCGCGACCGTCCGCGGCCGCCACGTCTCGCCCCGGCCGCGCAGCCAGAGCGTGGCACTGCGGGCGCCCGCCGCGCGCACGGTGAGCGTCACCGGCGCCCCGCGATCGACCGCCGCGGCGGACGCCGCGATCGACACCGGCGCCACGAGCAGCTCCCACGCGCGCGCGGGCCGCAGCACGAGCGCCCCCGTCGGCGAGCCCGCCGCCGCGCTCACGAGCGCCGCGAGCCCCACCGCCGCCACGACACCCGCGCGGCGGCCATCGCGGCCGAGCGCGCCGAGGAGCGGCGCCAGCGCGGCCTCGCGCCGCCCCGCGAGCTCCCCGGCGAGGCGCGTGTCCGCGAGGCGGTGCAGCGCCTCGCTCGCCCCGCCCTGCAGCGGCGCGAGCAGCGTCGTCACCGCGCCGAGGCGGAAGCCGCCCGCCGCCTCGATGACGGGCGCCACGACGGGCGTCCGCAGCGCGTCGGCCTGCCGGCGGCCGCGCCATGCGGCGAGCCCCGCACCGACGAGCGCGAGCGCATAGCCGAGGAAGACCCACCACGGCACGCCGAACGCGCCCGCGCGCGCGAGCCACGCCACCGTGCCGAGCGCGAGCGCGGCCGCGCCGGCGCCCGCGGCCGCCCACGTGAACGCGGCGCGGCGCCGCAGCGGCGCCACGAGCTGCTCCAGCGCCCGTGCGGTCTCGCTCATCCGCCGATGCCCAGCGCGTAGGCCACGAGGTTCACTCCCATGCGCAGCGCCTGCTCGCGCGTCTCCGGCGGGTCCTTGTGCACCTCGGGGTCCTCCCAGCCATCGCCGAGGTCGGTCTGGTACGTGTAGTACACCGCCAGCCGCCCGTCGAGGAAGATGCCGTACGCCTGCGCCGGCTTCCCGTCGTGCTCGTGGATCTTGGGGATCCCCTTCGGGAAGTCGTAGACGAGCCGGTAGACCGGGTGGTCGAGCGGCACCTCGACGAGCGGCTGCCCCGGGAAGAGGCGCGCCAGCTCGCGGCGGACCGACTCGTCCATGCCGTAGTTGTCGTCCAGGTGCAGGAAGCCGCCCTGCTCGAGCCAGCGGCGGAGCCGCGGCAGCTCGGCGTCGCCGAAGCGGAGGTTGCCGTGGCCGGTGGCGTAGAGGTACGGCACCTCCCACAGCTCGTCGGAGAGGATCGCGACCGTGCGCTCGCGCTCGGCCGCGCGCACGCCGAGGCGCTCGCGGACGGCGCGGAGCAGGTTCGGCAGGCTGGACGGGTTCGCGTACCAGTCGCCGCCGCCGTCGTAGTGCAGGCGGCCGATGGTGAACGCCTGGCTGCCGCCGGGCGGCGCGTTGCGCTGCGCGGCGGCGGGCGCGGCCACGAGCAGGAGGAGCGGCAGGGCGTGGGCGATCCGGCGCATCAGGCGAGCTCCTGCACGAGACGGTACGCATCGTTGCGCGGGACGCCGAACGCCTCGGCGACGCGCTGCGCCACATCCTTGCGGCTCGCCCCCTCGGCGAGCCAGCGGCGCGCGGCATCGCGCGCCTCCTCCGTCCGGTCGGGCGGCGCCTCCGGCGCCCCCGAGCCCGCGAGCACCAGCGTCACCTCGCCGCGCGGCTCCGTCGCCGCGTAGTGCCCGGCGAGCGAGGCGAGCGTGCCGGCGCGGAGCTCCTCGTGGAGCTTGGTGAGCTCCCGCGCCACCACGGCCGCGCGATCCGGCCCGGCGAGCGCGGCGAGCTCCTCGAGCAGCTCCACGAGCCGGTTGGCCGCCTCGAAGCAGACCACCGGCCACTCCTCGCGCGCCGCGCGCTGCAGCAGGCGCGCGCGCTCGCTCCCCTTGCGCGGCAGGAAGCCGAGGAAGAGGTATCGGTCGCCGCCAAGGCCCGCGGCGGACAGCGCGGTGGCGACCGCCGACGGGCCCGGCACCGGCACCACCGCATGCCCCGCCGCGCGCGCCGCGGCGACGAGCTCCGCGCCGGGGTCGGAGATGGCGGGCGTTCCGGCGTCGGTGACGAGCGCCACGTCCTGCCCCTCCGCCAGCAGCGCCACGAGCTGCTCGGCGCGCCGCTCGCCCGAGTGGGCGTGGAAGCTCAGCAGCCGCGGCGCGGCGTCGAGGTGCGTCAGCAGGCCGCGGGAGCGGCGCGTGTCCTCCGCGGCGACGACGGCGACGGAACGCAGAACCTCGGCGGCCCGTGGGGACAGGTCGCCGAGGTTCCCGAGCGGCGTCGCGACGACGTAGAGGGTGCCGGCGCGCACCGCGCCCGGCGCCTCCCCGCTCAGCCCAGGTGCTGGCGGATTTTCTGGTCCAGCGCCGCCTTCGGGGCCACGCCCACCACCTGGTCCACCACCTTCCCGCCCTTGAAGAAGAGCAGCGTGGGGATGGAGCGGACGCCGTACTTCATCGCGGTCGCCGGGTTGGCGTCCACGTCGAGCTTGGCGATCGTCGCCTTCCCCTTGTACTCGGTGGCCAGCGCATCGATCGTCGGCCCGATCATCATGCAGGGGCCGCACCAGGATGCCCAGAAGTCCACCACCGCGAGCGAGGCGTTCCCCTCGACCGTCGTCGCGAAATCGCCGTCGGTGACGTGCACCGTGTCCGCACCAGCCATCGTTCCGTGCTCCATCGTGAGTCCCGGCTTCGTAGATTCCGGCGTCACCCCGACCCGGATCCGCGAAGCCATGTCCGTTCCCGCTGCCGCCCGCATCGCGCACATCGGCGTCGCCGTTCCCGACCTCGCCGAGGCGCT
The DNA here is from genome assembly GCA_033764615.1 of Gemmatimonadales bacterium. Classification (GTDB taxonomy): domain Bacteria; phylum Gemmatimonadota; class Gemmatimonadetes; order Gemmatimonadales; family GWC2-71-9; genus JANRIU01. The sequence continues at coordinate 41,647 of JANRIU010000088.1, forward strand.
GCGGTTCTACCGTGACGTGCTCGGGCTCGAGCCCCATGCGCCGGAGCACGCCGATGGTGCCACCATCGCCAGCGTGCCGTTCGGGGAGAGCGAGGTGGAGCTGCTCGCCCCCGCGTCCCCGGAGAGCCCGATCGCGAAGTTCCTCGCGAAGCGGGGCCCGGGGATCCACCACATCTGCTACCGGGTACCCGACCTCGACGCGGCGCTCGCCTCGTGCCGGGCAGCGGGCTACCGGCTGATCGACGAGACCCCGCGCACCGGGGCCGGGGGACGCCGGATCGCCTTCGTGCATCCGAAGGCGACGGCCGGCATCCTGCTCGAACTCACGGAGTAAGCATAGCGGGGCCGGTCCGGGTCCCCGGACCGGCGGCGGACGGGGTCACTTCGCGGCCGCGCTGTCCGCCTGGGCCCCTTCGTCGCAGGGGCGGCCGGGCGAGGGGGCGGCGGCGAGGTCGATGATGTTGACGAGCCATCCCGCGCCGCTGCGCACCATGGTGAACGGCACGCGCTTGGTGCACTTCTCGCGCTCGACGTCCACCTGCACGATCTTGCGGTCCGGCGCGCCGGCGTCGTCGGTGGCGAGGATCCGGTACCGGGTGCCGCGCAGGAAGAGCTGCGTCACCTGGATGCGCCGCTGCCAGTCCGCGGGCTGGCCGGTGACGGAGGCGGGCCCCGCGCTGGTGCCCCAGAGGGACGCCATCTCGACGAGGTTGCTGTCGGCGACGGCACGGAAGAAGCGCCGCACCGCCGCGTCCGGGGCGCCCTGCGGCGCGGCGCCGCCGCCGGCCGAGGTCGCGGGGCGGCCGCCGCCGCAGGCAGCGAGCACGAGCATGACGACGCCGCCGAGGGCGGCCTGACGCAGGGTCTGGAGGGTCATGGCAGGGAACATGGACGCACTCCGCCTCTACATCAACGTGGACCACGTGGCGACCGTGCGGCAGGCGCGCCGCACCGATGAGCCCGACCCGGTCGCCGCGGCCGCCGAGTGCGAGGCGGCCGGCGCCGACGGCATCACCGCGCACCTCCGCGAGGACCGCCGCCACATGCAGGACGACGACCTCGTCCGGCTCGCCGCGTCGGTGCGCTCGGTGCTCAACTTCGAGCTGGCGACGAGCCGGGACGTGGTCGAGCTGTGCGCACGGCTCCGGCCGTACCAGGCGACGCTCGTGCCGGAGCGGCGCGAGGAGGTGACGACCGAGGGCGGCCTCGACCTCGCCCGCCCCGGCTTCGCGCTGCGCGGCGCCATCGACCGGCTCGCCGGCGCCGGCTGCCGCGTGGCGCTCTTCATCGACCCCGACCCGCACGCCATCGATGCCGCGGTCGCGCTCGGCGTGCCCGCCGTCGAGCTCCATACCGGCGCCTTCGCCCACGCCTGGCCCGCCGCCGACGGGGCGCTCGCGCAGCTCCGCCGCGCCGCCGCCCACGCCCGCGCGGCCGGGCTCGCCGTGCACGCCGGCCACGGCCTGACCTACCGGAACGTGCGCCCGGTCGCGCAGATTGCGGAGATCGAGGAGCTCAACATCGGACATTCCATCGTGAGCCGGGCCGTCTTCCGCGGCATCGGGCCGGCGACGGCCGAGATGCGCGACCTCCTGCGCGCCGCGCGGGCCGGGGCCTGATGCCGCCCGCCCGCACCATCGCCGAACGGCTCGAGCACCAGCCGGTGCTCCGCCTCGGCGTCTACTACGCCGTGCTGCTCGGCGCCGGCATCGGCCTGTTCACCGCCTTCCCGTGGCTCCCGCAGGCGCTGCACCCCGTCGCCGACCAGGGCACGGGCGAGGCGGCGCGCCGGGGCATTCCCCTCGGCCTGGGCGGCAGCGACACCCTGCTCTCCGAGTCGCTCGCCATCGAGGCCGCGCTCGCGATCAGCGCCGCGTTCCTGCTCGCCCTCCCGTCGGCGTGGGTCTACCAGCTGACGCGCGCGAAGAAGGGGTACCAGCAGTCGGTGGTCCAGTCGCTGATCCTGCTGCCGGTGCTCGTCGCCGGCGTCGTCGTCATCGTGAAGGGCTCGCTCGCCCTCGCGTTCGGCCTCGCGGGCATCGTGGCGGCCGTGCGCTTCAAGAACTCGCTCGACGATTCCAAGGACGCGGTCTACGTCTTCCTCGCCATCGCCATCGGGCTCGCGGCGGGCGTGGAGCTGCTCGTGGCGCTCACCATCTCGGGGCTGTTCAACGTGGTGACGCTGCTGCTGTGGCACACGGACTTCGGGCGGAGCCCCGCCAACCTCGAGGGGAAGCGCGCGGAGGAGCGCATGCGCAAGGCGCAGGCGCTGCACAATCGCACCGGCGCGTTCGTGGCGATGCTCGACGAGGAGGTGCTCAAGGAGATGTCGCCCGAGCAGCTCGACGTCCTCGCCGACCGCGCGTGGCGCCGCCGCAAGAAGGCGGAGCCCGACCTCCAGACCGACGAGCGCCCCGCGTTCTCGACGCTGCTCCGCGTCCACACCGACGACGTCGACGGCGCCCGCGCCTCGGTGGAGCAGGTGCTGGTCGACAGCAAGCTCAAGGCGTGGCGCTTCGGCGCCATCGTGCGCGACGGCGAGCACCGCGTGGTGGAGTACAGCCTGCAGCTGCGGAAGGACCAGACCCACGGCGACCTGGAGGCCAAGTTGCACGCGATCGACAAGGCGCGCGTCACGCGCGTGGAGCTCCGATGAGGGCGGACGGGCGGACGGACGGACGGGCGCACGGGTCGCGCCGGCGCATGGTCGGCCTCGTGGCGGGGCTCGTCGCCCTCGCCGCCGCGGGCGCGCTCGCGGCGCAGGCGCCGAAGGCGGAGAAGGCGGAGAAGGCGCCGAAGGCGGAGAAGGCGGACTCGGGGCCCAAGGGGCCGAAGAAGCCCGCCCCGCTCTTCCGCAGCGACTCGGTGCTCGCGCTCGAGCTCGAGTTCGACCTCAAGACCGTCTACGGCGACCGCGACAGCACGAAGAAGATCCAGCACCCCGCCACCCTCCGCTGGGGCGGCGAGCAGGCCGCCGTCACGCTCGAGACTCGCGGCCACTTCCGCCGCCAGTTCCGCAACTGCGACGTGCCGCCGCTGCGCGTGCGCTTCCCCGAGAAGCCGCCGAAGGGCTCGCCGTTCGAGGACGCGAAGTCGCTCAAGCTCGTGACGCACTGCAAGCGGAACGACGCGACGTACGGCCAGATCACGCTGAGCGAGCACGCGCTCTACCGCACCTACAACCTCCTCACCGAGCGCAGCTACCTCTCGCGGCTCGTCTGGGTGCGGTACCGCAACCGCGGCGCGCCCGCCCCGGCCGACAGCGCCTGGGGCCTGCTGCTCGAGGCCGACGGCATGCTCGCCGAGCGCCTGCGCTGGAAGGAGTTCGACCAGCAGGGCGTCCGCAACGACGAGACGGTGCAGGAGGACCAGCAGCGCGTCGACGTCTGGAACTACTTCATCGCCAACAGCGACTGGTCGGTGCCGGGCCTGCACAACATCACGCTGTTCAGCGAGCAGGACACGCTGATCCACGCGGTCCCGTACGACTTCGACTTCTCGGGCGTGACGGAGGCGCCGTACGCCAGGCCGCCGTCCCAGCTGCCGATCCGCTCGGTGCGCGAGCGGTTCTACCGCGGCTACTGCCGCCCGACCGGCGCCCTCGACGCCACGCTCGCGCTCTACCGCGAGAAGCGCGGCGCCATCGAGGCGCTGTGGCGCGACGACCCGCGGCTCGACGCGAAGCGCAAGCAGCGCACGCTCGAGTTCCTCGGCGAGTTCTGGAAGGCGATCGACGACCCGAAGGGCCGGAAGAAGGCGTTCGAGGAGACGTGCCGGAAGCCGTGAACCGTCCGCGTTACGTTTGACGCCATGACCGCCACCGTGGCCCAGGCCGACTTCTTCGCGCTCGAGGCGGGCGAGATCCTCGACCGCCTCGGCCGCCTGCTCGAGGGCGGCGGCGCGCCCGAGGCGTCGCGCTTCGTGCTGCTCGCGCGCGCGCTGCGCGGCAGCGCGCTGCTCGCGCGGCAGCAGCCGCTCGTGGCACCCGCCGGCGCGCTGGAGGCGGTCGCGCGCGCGGTGCAGGCGGGGAGCCGCCCGTGGGACGCGGCGACGAAGGAGGTGACCGCGCAGGCGGTGGACACGCTGCGCGGCCTCGTGCGGCGCACCACCGAGGGCTGGGGTGCTTCGGATGACGCGCGCGCCGCCGCGCTCGCCACCGCGCTCGAGCGCCTCGGCGCCCTGCCGCTGCCGGTGCCGGGCGCCGACCGCGCCGGCGCCGGCGGCCTCCGGCAGTTCGTCGCCCGCGAGGGGGCACTGGTCGCCACCGCGCTCGAGGACGCCTCGCGCGCGCTGGCCCAGGACGGCGCCGCCGGCGCCGCGGCGCTCTATCCGGTGCTGCGGCGGATGCAGCCGATCCGCGGCCTCGCGGGCCTCACCGCGTTCGAGCCGCTGCCCGAGATCCTCGAGGCGATCGAGCTCATGGCCGCGGACCTCGCGCGCGGGCACGCGCCGCCGCCCGAGCTGCCGCGCATCGTCGCCGCCGCCGCGCGCGTCGTGACGCGCATCGCGCGCGACGTCAGCGCCCATGGCGCGGTCACGCCCGATGCCGCCGAGGAGCTCGCGTTCGGCCGCCTCGTGACGGACGGCTTCGCCGCCGAGCGGGACGTGGTCGGCATCGACGCCCTGCTGGTGCCGCCCGGGCAGGTGCAGTCGGCGGGCGGCCCCCGCCCCGGCACGCCGCCCGACGCGACCGAGCTGGTGAGCCACGGCGAGCACCTGGCGTCGGTCGCCGAGACGCTCCTGCGCCCCCGCGCCCTCGCGCGGGACCTCCGCCTCTATGCCGCCGTCGCCGCCATCCGCTCGCTCGGCATCCGGGGCGACGCACCGGTCACGCACGGCTTCCGCCGCCTCGCCGCCGCGCTCCGCGAGCGCATCGCCGACGGCAGCGCGAGCGCGCAGCCGCAGTGGGTGGCGGTCGTGCTCCGCGGCGCGGGGGCGACGCTCCGCCGCGCGGCCGAGCCCGGCATCACGGCGGAGGTGCTCGCCTTCGGGCTCTGGAAGGCCGCCGAGCAGCTGTTCGGGACGCCGCCCTGGGCCGACCTGCCGCTCGTCGACATCGCCGACCTGCTGGTGGTGGAGGCGCCGGCGCCGGTGGCGGCGCCCGCCGTCGAGGAGCCCCCCCCCGAGGACCTCTCGCGCCCGGCGATCGAACGCTCCTTCCGGACGCTCGCGTGGCTGCAGCAGCACGAGCCCGCGCCCACCGTGGCACTGGCGACGCTGCTGGCGCCCCCGGCGCGTCGCCGCCGCCCGACCACGGCCGAGCAGCGCGCGGTGCCGGAGGCGCCGGCCGCGGAGGTGGCCGCGCTGCAGTTCCGCGGGCGCGCCGCGCTCGAGCGGGCGGCCGTCGTGCGGGCCCAGCTGCTCGCCGAGCTCGCCGCGGGCGCCGACCTCGCGGCCGTGCGCCCGCGCCTGGACGAGCTGCTCGACCTCATCCCGCTGGCGCTTGACGCTGGCTGAGGCCGCGCCGGCGGGTGCCGGCCGCCGCGCCGCGGTGGCGGGCATCGGCCTGCTCGTCTCGGCATTGCTGCTCTGGTGGTCGCTCCGCGGTGTCGACCTCGGGGCGGTCCGCGCCCGGATCGGCGAGGCCCGCCCGCTCCCGCTCGCCGCGGCGGTGCTCCTCGCGACGCTGATGTTCCCGCTCCGCGCCCTCCGCTGGCGCCTCCTGCTCGATGCCCCCGGCCCGCGGCCCCTGCCGTTCGGCCCCGCCTGGCACGCCACCGCCGTCGGCTTCATGGCCAACAACCTGCTGCCGCTGCGCGCAGGCGAGGTCGCGCGCGCGCTCGTCGTCTCGCGGCTGGCCGGGCCGCCGGTCGCCACGGCGCTGGCGTCGCTCGCCGTTGAGCGGCTGCTGGACGGGCTCACGCTGGTGCTCTGCTTCGGGCTCGGGCTGGTGGCGGCCCGGCTGCCGGCGGGGAGCAGCGTCGGCGGCGTCCCCCTCGACCGGCTCACGAGCGGCGCGGGCGCGCTCGCGCTCGGTGCGCTCGTGGCGGGGCTCGTCGTCGCGCGGATGCCGGACGCGTTCGCGCGCCTCGTGCGGCGGCTGGTGCCCGCGCCCGCGCTGGCGGAGCGGCTCGTGGCGCTCGCCACCGCGGTGCAGGCGGGGCTCGGGGCGCTGCGCACGCCGGGGCGCCTCGCGCTCGCCGGCGCCGCGTCGCTGGCGGTGTGGGGCGCGGGCATCCTCTCGTTCCTCGTCGCGGCGCGCGCCTTCGGCATCCCGCTCGACCTCGCGGGTGCCGCGGTGCTGCAGGGGATCGTCGCGATCGGCGTCGCCGTCCCGTCGTCGCCGGGCTACGTCGGCGCGTTCGAGGCGACGATCGTCGCGGGCCTCGCGCTCTTCGCCGTGCCGCGCGAGCTCGCCTTCTCGTACGGCCTCGCCTACCACGCGACCACCTTCGTGCCGATCACGCTCCTCGGCCTCGCCTCGCTGGCGCAGAGCGGCCTCTCGTGGGGCGCGATGCGCGGCGCGCCGGCCTGACCGATGCCCGTCCTCCTCGCGCATGCCAAGCTGAACCTCGTGCTCCGCGTGCTGGCGCGCGAGGACGACGGCTACCACGGGCTCGAGACCGTCTTCTGCCTGCTCGAGCTCGCCGACGAGCTGCGCGCCGAGCCGCGGCCCGGCGGCGCGGTGACGCTGGCCGTGCACGGCGACGTCGACACCGGCCCGCCCGAGCGGAACCTCGCGGTGCGCGCCGCGGAGGCCGTGCTCGCGGCCACGGGCCGGCGCACCGGCATCCATCTCGACCTCGTCAAGCGGATCCCGGCGCAGGCCGGCCTCGGCGGCGGCAGCGCCGACGCCGCCGCCGCGCTGCTCCTGGCGAACCGGCTCTGCGGCGATGCCGTGCCCCGCCACGAGCTGCTGCAGCTCGGCGCGAAGCTCGGCGCCGATGTGCCCTTCCTCGTGGCGGGCGCGCCGCTGGCGCTCGCGTGGGGCCACGGCGAGCGGCTGCTCCGCCTGCCGCCGCTGCCGGCGGCGCCGGCGCTCCTCGTCATCCCCCCCATTCCCGTGCCGACGCCGGAGGCGTACCGCTGGGTGGACGAGGCGCGGCAGGGGCTCGGGCGGCGCGGGGCGGTGGCGCTCGACCTCGACGCGCTCACCTCGTGGGGCTCGATCGGCCGGCTCGCCGCCAACGACTTCGAGTCGCCCGTGTTCGGGCGGCACGCGGAGGTGCGGGCCGCGTTCGAGGCGCTCGCGGCGACGCGGCCGCTCGTGTGCCGGATGTCGGGCTCGGGCTCCGCGCTCTTCGCCGTGTACCGGAGCGAGCGGGACCGGGACGACGCGCGCGACCGGCTCGGGAAGCGCCACGGCGCCACGATCGCGACGGCGACGCGCCCGGCACCGCCCCTGCCCCCCTCCGATTAGTGTTGGGAGGCATCGCGCTGCCCCTTCGTCCAATGGCAGGACAGCGGACTTTGGATCCGCGAATGGTGGTTCGAGTCCACCAGGGGCAATGACGATCACGGTTGACGCTCGGGTCCGCCTCTCCTAACGTTCGGGGCTGTTTGACATCATGGCCGACATCTCGATGTCCGGCAGTGAGCTGCTGTTGCTGAGCGGCACGGCGAACCGCCCCCTCGCGGAGGAGGTCGCCGCGGCGCTCAACACGCGCCTCTGCCAGGTGACGATCAAGCAGTTCGCGGACGGCGAGCTGTTCGTCAAGATCGACGAGAACGTGCGCGGGCGGGACGTCTTCATCATCCAGCCCACGAACCCGCCGGCCGAGAACCTGCTCGAGCTGCTGCTGCTGATGGACGCGGTCCGTCGGGCGAGCGCGGCGCGGATCACGGCGGTGATCCCGTACTTCGGGTACGCGAGGCAGGACCGGAAGGACCAGCCGCGGGTGGCGATCAGCGCGAAGCTGATGGCGAACATGGTCTCGGTGGCGGGGGCGGACCGGGTGCTGGCGATGGACCTCCACCAGCACCAGCTGCAGGGGTTCTTCGACCTCCCGGTCGACCACCTGTACGCCGCGCCGATCCTCGTGGCGCACTACCGGGGGAAGAACCTGCACGACCCCGTGATCGTGGCGCCGGACGTCGGGTCGGCCAAGATGGCGCGCGGCTTCGCGAAGCGGCTGAACGCGACGATCGCCGTGATCGACAAGCGGCGGCCGTCGGCGAACGTCGCCGAGGTGGCGACGGTGGTGGGCGAGGTCGAGGGGAAGGACTGCATCATCCCCGACGACATGATCGACACCGCCGGGACGATGGCCGGCGCGGTGCACGCGCTGAAGCGGATGGGGGCGCGGGACGTGTACTGCTGCGCGACGCACCCCCTGCTCTCCGGGCCGGCGGTGCAGCGGCTGCAGGACTCGCCGGTGGTGGAGGTGGCCGTGTGCAACACGGTCGCGATCCCGGAGCACCGGCGGTTCGACCGCCTGAAGGTGCTGTCGGTGGCCGGCCTGCTGTCGAAGGCGATCGGCTTCACGCACAGCGACCAGTCGGTGAGTTCGCTCTTCGACTGATCGACCACGCAGGACGACCACGGCGCGGGCCTGCCCGGCGCCGGGCGAGCAGGGTGCGGCGCGACCGCACCAGGAACCGAGGAGAAGGAACGATGGCCCAGCAGCTCAGCATCGCGGCGTCCCGCCGCACCACGAAGGGCAAGGGCGCGGCGCGCCAGCTCCGGCGCGACGGCAAGGTGCCGGGCGTCATCTACGGTCACCACCGCGAGCCCGAGTCGCTCGCCTTCGACGCGCCGGCGCTGGGCCGCCTGCTCCAGAGCGCCACGCGGAGCACCATCATCGACGTCGCCATCGACGGCGGCGCCTCCTCCAAGGCGCTCATCCGCGAGATCCAGCGCGACGCGCTCCGCTCCAAGGACATCGTCCACATCGACTTCCTCGCCATCAGCGCCGACGAGGCGGTGAAGGTGTCCGTGGGCATCAAGCTCGTCGGCACGTCCGACGGCGTGCGCAACCACGGCGGCGTGCTCGACTTCATGCGGCACGACGTCGAGATCGAGGTCCTCCCGGCCGACATCCCGGAGCTCCTCGAGGTGGACGTGACGCACCTCGGCGTGGGCCAGTCGATCCACGTGCGGGACCTCTCGATCCCGAAGGCGAAGGTGCTCACCGACGGCGACGTCACGGTGTGCGCGGTGCTCGCGGCGCGCGCGGACGACTCGGCGCCGGCCGCCGAGGCTTCGCCGTCCGAGCCCGAGCTCATCCGCAAGGCGAAGTCCGAGGAGGGCGAGGGCGAGGAGTAGCCCCTGCCGCCCTACTGCATCCTCGGGCTGGGCAACCCCGGCGACGAGTACGCGGAAACCCGGCACAACGCCGGGTTTCTTTTGGCCGACCACCTCGTCCGCCGCTGGGGCGGCGGCGCGTGGAAGAAGATCGACCGCGCGCGCGAAGTGGTGGTGCAGCGCGACGGCCACGAGGTGGTGGTCACCAAGCCGTGGACGTACATGAACCGCTCGGGCGCCGCGCTCGCGCCGTTCCTCGCCACCCCCGGCTGGGACCCGGCGACGCACCTGCTGGTGCTCATGGACGACGTCGCCATCCGTTCGGGCACGTACCGCCTCCGCGGCGCCGGCTCCGCCGGCGGCCACAACGGCCTCAAGTCGGTCGAGGGCGCGCTCCGCCGCCAGGACTACGCCCGCCTCCGCATCGGCATCGGCCCGAAGCCCCCCGAGATCGACGACCTCGCGGACTACGTGCTGGGCGAGTTCTCGGATGACGAGGTGGCGCAGCTGCGCGACATCTTCGACCCGATGGCGGCGATCGTCGAGTCGTGGCTGGCCGAGGGCGTGGAGAGCGCCATGCGCCGCACGGACCGACCGTAGCCCCGACCCGATCCTCGACCCTCGACCCTCGGCCCCCTCATGCTCCGCCTCGGCATCGTCGGCCTGCCCAACGTCGGCAAGTCCACGCTCTTCAACGCGCTCACCCAGGCGGGCGCGCTCGTCGCGAACTACCCGTTCGCGACCATCGAGCCGAACACCGGCGTCGTGCAGGTGCCGGACGCGCGGCTCGACGTGCTCGCGCGCCTCGTCTCGCCCGAGCGCACCGTGCCCGCCACGGTCGAGTTCGTGGACATCGCGGGCCTCGTGAAGGGCGCGTCGCAGGGGGAGGGGCTCGGCAACCAGTTCCTCGCCAACATCCGCGAGGTCGACGCGATCGTGCACGTCGTCCGCTGCTTCGACGACGACGACATCCAGCACGTGATGGGCTCGGTCGATCCCGCGCGCGACCGCGAGGTGATCGGCCTCGAGCTCGCGCTGGCCGACCTGCAGTCGGTCGAGAAGCGGCTCGACAAGGCGGCGCGCGCCGCGAAGTCGGGCGACGCGCAGGCGAAGCTGGAGTCGGGCCTCCTCGCCCGCGTGAAGGAGCTGCTCGACGCCGGGAAGCCCGCGCGCATTCTCGCCGTCACCGACGAGGAGCGCCCCGCCTTCCGCGGCTTCCAGCTGCTCACCTCCAAGCCCGTGCTCTACGCCGCCAACGTCAGCGAGACCGAGGTGAACGGCGGCAACCGGCACACGGAGGCGCTCCGCGCCGCCGTCGCGGCCGACGGCGAGGACGCGCAGGTGGTGACGTTCTCGGCGCGCGTGGAGATGGAGCTGATGGAGCTGCCCGCGGAGGACCGCGCCGCGTTCCTCGCCGACCTCGGGCTCGAGGAGTCCGGGCTCGACCGCCTCGCGAAGGGCGCCTACGTGCTGCTCGGCCTGCAGAGCTACTTCACCGCGGGCGAGAAGGAGGTCCGCGCGTGGACGGTGCGCCGCGGCGCCCGCGCGCCCGAGGCCGCGGGCGTCATCCATTCCGACTTCGAGAAGGGGTTCATCCGCGCCGAGACCGTCGCCTACGACGAGTTCGTGCGGACCGGGGGCTGGAAGCAGGCGCGCGAGGCCGGCGTCTCGCGCGCCGAGGGGAAGGAGTACGTCGTGCAGGACGGCGACGTGATGCTCTTCCGCTTCAACGTCTAGCGGCCGGCGCCCCTCCCTCGAGGAAGCCGAGCGCCACCGTCGCGAGCGCGCGCACCCCGACCGGGAGCGCGCCGTCGTCCGCGAGGAAGGTCGGCGTGTGGTGCCCGCCGCTCGCGGTGCCCGGCTTCGTGCTGCCGACGCGGAAGAAGAAGCCCGGCACCTCGCGCGCGAACCAGCTGAAATCCTCGCTCACCGACCACGGCGGCGCCTCCCGTGCCCGCCCCGTGCCGACCGCCCGCTCGAGGAACGGCACCAGCCGGCGCGTGAGCGTCGTGTCGTTCACGACGGCCGGGACCGACCGGTCGTAGCGCAGCGTGAAGCTCCCGCCCGCCGCGCGCGTCGTGCCGTCGAGGATCTCGCGCATGCGGCGCTCCGCGAGGTCCTGCGTCGCCACGTCGTAGGTGCGCACGGTGCCGATGAGCTCCACCGCGGCGGGGATGATGTTGGAGCGCTCGCCGCCGCGCATGATGCCCACGGTCACGAGCCCCGGCGCCAGCGGATGCATGTTGCGCGAGCGGATCGTCTGGAAGGCGAGCACCACCTGCGACGCCGTGACGATCGGGTCGACCGAGAGGTCGGGGCGCGCGCCGTGCGCCTGCCGGCCCTGCACGGTCGCCGTGAAGTCGTCGGCCGCGCTGAGCGCCGGGCCGACCGTCCACGCGACGGTGCCGACCTCGTAGTCGCTGTTCACGTGGAGCCCCACGACGGCATCGGGCTTCCGTTCCCGCCAGAGCCCCTCCTCCAGCATGAGCTTCGCCCCGCCCGACACGCCGGGCGCCGACCCCTCCTCCGCCGGCTGGAACACGAACTGCACCGTGCCCGGCAGCCGCTCGCGCACCGCCACCAGCGCCTCGGCGACGCCGAGCAGGATGGCGACGTGCAGGTCGTGCCCGCAGGCGTGCGCGACGCCCACCTCCTGCCCCAGGTAGCGCGCGCGCACCGTGCTCTTCCACGGGAGCGGCGTGTCCTCGGTGACGGGGAGCGCGTCCATGTCGGCACGGAGCGCGAGGTACGGCCCGGGCCGCCCGCCGCGGAGCGTCGCCACCACGCCGGTCCGCGCGACGCCCGTCCGCACCTCGAGCCCGAGTGCACGGAGCCGCGTGGCGACGATCCCCGCGGTGCGCACCTCCTCGTTCGAGAGCTCGGGGTGCTGGTGCAGGTCGTGCCGCAGGTCGACGAGGGCGGGCGTCATCCGCGTGACGGCGGCGTCGAGTCCCGCGGTGAGCGCCTGGGCCCGGGCGACGGCCGGCACGGCCAGCAGCAGCAGCGCGAAGCCGAGCTCGGCGAGCTTCTCCCGCCAGTTGGCCGCGAGCGCCGGCAGGTGCGCGAGCGCCTTCGCGGCCTCGGGGTGCCGCTTCGGGTGCCGCATCACGTCCTGCGTGCGGCGCACGGTCCACTCGGGGTGCGGCCGGTCGAGCAGGGTCACGGCATCGCCCGCGCCGACGGTGCCGGGAGTCAGCACCCGCAGGTACCAGCCGTACCGCCCGTTGTCGTACGTCTCGTTCACCATGTTCCGACGCGCGTGGCGGCGCGCCAGCGTGTTGCACGGCTGGCGCGGCTTGGTCACCTGCAGCGTCACGTCGCCCACACGGTACGTGTCGCCGACGCAGACCCACGCCTCGTCCATGCCGTCGACGAGGAGGTTCTCGCCGAACGAGCCCGGCGCCGTCGCCTCCAGCGACGCCTCGTCGCGCCAGCGCTGGTAGTTCTCGGCGCTGTAGGCGAGGAGCGCCTGGTCGGGGCCGCCGTGGTGCCTCCGGTCGGCCACCTGGTCGCCGGCGAGGCCCTCGGCGTCGACCGCGACGCGGCCGTCGACCGGCTGCTTCCAGATGGCGGACGTGAAGGGGCGGAGGAACGGGTCATCGGCGCCGGGCGTGCCGCCGACCTGCGGGACGCCACGCAGCACGGCGAGGAGGGTGGAAGGCATGGCGGGAATCAGGCCGCCGAGGCGGGCCGGGGCAAGGGGGACGGCGGTATCGTTCCGCATGTCGCGTCCCGTCCGCATCGCGGCGCTCACCGCCGTGCTCTGCCTCGCCGCCTCCCCCGCGCCGGCCCAGCGCCCGGTCGCCGAGCGCGGTGCCGCCCGCGCCGCCGCCACGCTCGAACGCCTCCGCGCCGATCCGCCCGCCCTCCGTGCGTTCCTGCGCGCGTTCCCGAAGGGCGGCGACCTGCACCATCACTTCAGCGGTGCGGTGTACGCGGAGCGGTACCTCGCGTGGGCCGCGGAGGACGGACTCTGCCTCGACCTCGCGGCGCGCAGCGCCGTCGCTCCCCCGTGCGACGCGGCGCGCGGGCGCCCGCGGGCCGACACGGTGCGCGCCGACCATCGCCTGTGGGACGCGTTCGTGGATGCGTGGTCGATGCGGAACTGGCACCCCGCCCAGGAGAGCGGGCACCGGCGCTTCTTCTCCACCTTCGGCCGCTTCGGCCTGCTGGAACGCACGCGCTCGGCGGACATGCTCGCCGAGATCCTGGCGCAGGCGGCCGACGACCGCGCCAGCTACGTCGAGACGCAGCACCTGCCCGACGGGGGCGCCGCGATCGGCCTTGGCCTGCGCACGGGCTGGGACGGTGACGCTGCGGCGACGCGCCAGCGGCTGCTGGCCGCCGGCCTGCGTGACACGGTGCGTCGCGCCCTCGCCACGCTCGACACGATGGAGACGCGTGCGCGGAGCCGGCTCGGCTGCGGCGGCCCCTCCCCCGCGCCGGGCTGCGGCGTGACGGTGCGGTACCAGTGGGTGGGGCTCCGGGCGATGCCGGCGGCGGCGGTCTTCGCCCAGCTGGTGGCGGGGTTCGAGGCTGCCACGCTCGACGGGCGGCTCGTGGGCGTGAACCTCGCGCAGCCCGAGGACGACCCGACCGCGGTGGGCGACTACGCGCTCCACATGCGGATGCTCGATGCGCTGCACGCGTGGTATCCGGACGTGCCCATCGCCCTGCATGCGGGCGAGCTGGTGGAGGGGCTGGTGCCGCGGGAGGCGCTGCGTGGCCACATCCGGGACGCGGTCCTCACGGGGCACGCGCGCCGCATCGGGCACGGCGTGGACGTCCTCGACGAGGACGACGGGACGGGCCTGCTGCGGCTGCTCACCGAGCGCCGGGTGCTGGTGGAGATCAACCTGACGAGCAACGACCAGATCCTCGGCGTCGCCGGCGCGCGGCACCCGCTCCGCGCCTATTTGCGCGCCGGCGTGCCCGTGGCACTCAGCACGGATGACGAGGGCGTGAGCCGCGGGAGCCTGACGCGGGAGTACGAGCGGGCGGTGCTGGAGCACGGCGTGGACTACCTGACGCTCAGGCGGATGGCGCGCGCGTCGCTGGAGCACGCGTTCGTGGCGCCCGCCGAGCGGGCGCGGCTCGTGCGGGCGTGGGAGGAGGCTGTGCGGGGGTTCGAGCGGGGGGCGGGCGGGCCGGCGGGCCAGCGGGCAGGAGGCCAGTGATCGCCTGGCCTCCGGCCCGCGTGCCCTCCTGCCGCCCGGCGAGCCCCCTAGCCTCCCCGGTGCCCCCCGCCCTATCTTTCACGGCTGTTCCAAATCATCCTCCCCGGGCGCCCACCACGTCCGGGGCTCACGTCCAAAGGACGGTGGCATGGCTCGTATCAATCCGTACGAGGTCGTCTACATCTTCGATTCCTCGCTCGAGGATCAGCAGATCACGGACCGCCTCACCCGCTTCCACACGCTCATCGCGACCGAGGGCGCCGAGGCCCCCACGCTCAACCACTGGGGCCGGCGGACGCTCGCCTACCCGATCCGGAAGAAGGAGACCGGGTACTATGTGGTGGCGAACTTCTCGGCGAACCCGGAGAAGCTCCCCGAGTTCGAGCGCGCGGTGAAGCTCGACGAGGGCGTGATCCGCTTCCTCGTGGTGCTGAACGACAAGGACTACACGCCGTCGCGGCAGCCCGGTGAGGGCGCCAAGGACGGGGAGGACGACGAGTGATGAAGCGCTCCAAGAAGGCCGATCCGCTCGCCGAGGGCGGGATCCGGTACATCGACTACAAGGACGAAAAGCTCCTGCAGCGCTTCCTCACGGAGCGCGGCAAGATCCTGCCGGCCCGCCTCAGCGGCATCAGCGCGCGCCACCAGCGCCAGCTGGCGACCGCGGTGAAGCGCGCCCGCTACCTCGCGCTCATCCCCTACATCAAGGGGCAGGGCTGACCGACGGCGCGTCGCCCGCCCGCCCGGAGCCGGGACCGGCCGGGCGGCGCGCCTCCTTCGGACTGGTCGTCCTGGTGGCGCTGTTCCTGCTGTCCGCGCCACCGGTCTTCCTCCTCGGGCCGCTCGCCGCGCTCCTCGCGGTCGGGCGGCCTTCGTCATGGCGGGAGGGGCTGTGGCTGGCGGCCGCGCTGCTCTGGAGCATCGCGTGGCTCGCGACGACCGGCGGCGCCGCCGACCAGCTGGTGAAGGGCGCGGGCGTGCTGGTGACCGGCGCGTTCGTGCTGCTCACGCTCCGCTGGGACGCCCCGCCGTTCCGCCGCGGCGCCGTGGCCGTGCTGCTCGCCGGCCTCGCCGTCACGGCCTGGTTCGCCATCCTCGGCATCGGGTGGACGCAGGTCGAGAACGACGTCGTCCGCACGCTGCGAGACGGCTTCGACGCGCAGGCGAAGCTGTACAGCGCCTCCGGGGGCGATGCGTCGCGGCAGGTCTCCGAGGTGCTGAAGCAGATGGCTGACGCGGCCCCGGCGTTCGCCCAGATCCTGCCGGGCACGCTCGTGCTGCTGGCCCTCGCCGGGACGCTGCTCGGCTGGCGCTGGTACGCGGCGATCGCGACCCGGCCGCTCGGCACGCCGCCCGGGCCCTTCGCGGCGTTTACCTTCCACGACCAGTGGGTGTGGGTCGTCATCCTCGCACTCGTGCCGGTGGCGACGGTGGGGCTGGTGCCGTGGCCGGCGTGGGTCCGCGCGGCGGCGGCGAACCTCCTGCTGGTGGCGGGCACGCTCTACGCCGCCCGCGGCGCGGCCGTGGTGCGGGGCACGCTCGACCGGGTGCCGTGGCCGGTGCTGGTCGCGGTGGCGATGGTGACGCTGCTCCTCTTCTGGTTCGTGATCGGCGGCCTGATCCTGCTGGGACTGGCCGACGCGTGGGTCGACTTCCGTCGCCGCCTGGCGGCGAACAGCGAGGGTGACGCGTGATCGAGGTGATCCTCCGGCAGGACGTGAAGGACGTCGGCAAGGCCGGCGCGCTGGTGAAGGTGAGCCCCGGCTACGCCCGCAACTTCCTGCTGCCGAAGGGGCTCGCCTACGAGGCGACGGCCGGCAACAAGCAGCGGATCGCCGCCGAGCAGAAGGCGTCGGCCGCGCGCGCCGCGGCGGAGAAGGCGGCGGCGCAGGAGCTGGCGGCGAAGCTCGCGGCGGCGCCGGTGCAGCTCACCAGCAAGGCGGGCGAGGAGGGGAAGCTGTTCGGGTCGATCACCGCGGGGGACATCGCCTCGGCGCTCGAGCGGCTCGGCCTCGCCATCGACAAGCGGAAGCTCGAGCTGCCGCACCCGATCAAGATGCTCGGCCACCACACGGTCTCCGTGCGGCTGCACCCCGAGGTGCACGCGGAGGTCCGGGTGAAGGTCGTCGCCGGCTGAGCCGCGGCGCGTGCCGGCCGGGCTCACCCACGTCGACGGGCCGCGGCTCTCCCGCTCCGTCTACGCCGCCTCCGACTGGGTGGCGGCGGGGCGCGAGGAGATCAACCGCATCAACGTCTTCCCCGTCCCCGACGGGGACACCGGGACCAACTTCAGCCTCACGCTCCGCGCCGTCGCGGACGCGCTGCGCGCCCTCGGCGACGCGCCCCTCCCCGAGACGGCACGCATCATGGCGCGCGCCGCGGTGCTCGGCGCGCGCGGCAACTCGGGCATGATGCTGGCGCAGTTCCTCCACGGCTTCCAGGAGGCGATCGGCGACCGCGAGCACGCCACCACGCGCGACATCGCGGCCGCCGTGCGGCGCGGCGCCGACCGGCTCTACGCCTCGCTCGACGACCCGCGCGAGGGGACGATCCTCACCGTCGCGCGCGAGTCGGCGGCGGCGGCCGAGCGCGCGGCGGACGCGCACGCGGAGGTGCGGCCGTTCATGCGGGCGCTGCTGGAGGGCGCGGAGCTGTCGCTCGCGGGGACGCCGAAGCTGATGGCGGCGCTGCGCGAGGCGGGCGTCGTGGACGCGGGCGGCAAGGGGTTCGTGCGGATGATCGAGGGCGTCGTCCGCCTGCTCGAGGGGGACCCGATCCTCCCGGCCACGGGCCCGGTCGACCAGGGGCTCGCCCCCGCGGCGCTCGTCGAGGTGGCCGCCGAGCGGGACTTCCAGTTCTGCACCGAGGTGCTCGTGCGCGGCGAGCAGCTGCCGCCGGCCAACGAGGTGCGCGCGCAACTCCACCGCTTCGGCGGCTCGCTCGTCGTGGCCACGATGCAGGACATCCTCAAGGTGCACATCCACACGGACGACCCGCAGGAGGTGTTCGCGTACGTCGGGCAGTGGGGCACCGTGACGTTCACCAAGGCCGACGACATGCGCGCGCAGCACCGCGCGCTCAAGCACGTCGAGCAGCGCCCGGTCGCGATCGTCACCGACAGCACATGCGACCTGCCCGACGCGATCCTCGACCGCCACCACATGCAGGTCGTGCCGCTGCAGGTGGTCTTCGCGGACGGGCGCACGTACCGCGACCGCGTGGAGCTGCGCACCGACGAGTTCTACCGGCGCCTCCGCGAGGAGAAGGTGCTGCCGACCACGTCGCAGCCGGCGCCGGCGGAGTTCGCGCGCGCATACCGGGACGGGCGGGAGGCGGCCGACGCGGTCGTCGCCGTGCTCGTGTCGAGCGGCCTCTCGGGCACGTACCAGTCGGGGCTCGCCGCGGCGCGCGCGACCGGGCTGGCGGGGGTGCACGTGGTGGACAGCCGGTCCGCGTCGTTCGGGACGGGGATGCTGGCGCTCCGGGCGGCGGAGCTGGCGGAGTCGGGCTGGACGGCGACGGCGATCGCGGCGGAACTGGATCGCGTGCGACGGCAGTCGGGTATGTTCCTGACGGTGGACCGCTTCGACAACCTGCTCCGCTCGGGGCGGGTGAGCCGGGGCCGCGCGTGGCTCGGAGGGCTGCTCGACGTGAAGCCGATCCTCACCTTCAACGAGGAGGGGCGGCTGCTCCCGGTGGACCGGGTGCGGGGGCGCGAGCGCGTCGTGCCGCGGGTGCTGGAGCTGCTGGAGCAGCGCCTCGCGGCGCGCCCGCAGAAGCTCCGCTTCGGCATCGCGCACGCGGAGGCGCCGGAGGCGGCCGAGCGGCTGCGGACGGCGCTGGCGGCGGCGTTCCGGCCGCGGGACGTGCTGGTGGGCCCGGCGACGGGCGTGATCGGCACGCACGTGGGACCGGGCGCGTGGGCGGTGTTCTACCAGGTCGAGGATGGCACCCCGGCGGCGCCGGGCGCGGAGGCGCGCTGACCCCCACGCTCCCCGCGTCGCTCCGGACGGCGCTCGACGCCGCGGACGACCTCAAGGCGCGCGACCCCGTCGTGCTGGACCTCCGCGGCATCACCGACTCGACCGACTGGTTCGTCATCGTCTCGGGCACGTCCGACGCGCACGTGCGGGGCATCGCGCAGCACGTGGTGGAGCGACTGGAGGAGGCCGGCCATGGGGTGTACCACGTCGAGGGCATGACGACCGGCCGGTGGGTGCTCGTCGACGGGGTGGACTTCGTGATCCACGTGTTCCATCCGGAGAGCCGCGCGTTCTACCAGCTCGAGCGGCTGTGGGGCGATGCGCCCCTCGTCCGCCCGCAGGCGACCGGGGGCCGCTGATGCGCCGCCCGTCCGCCGTCGCGGCCGCGCTCGCGGCCGCCCTGGCCGTCTTCCCGGCCGCCCTGCCCGCCCAGTACTTCGGCCAGAACAAGGTCCAGTACGGGAACTTCGACTTCAAGGTCATCCAGACCGAGCACTTCGACATCCACTACTACGACCGGGCGCGCGTCGCGGCGCTCGACGTGGGGCGGATGGCGGAGCGCGCGTACGCGCGGCTCGCCTCGGTGCTCGACCACCGGTTCCGCGAGCGGAAGGTGATCATCGTCTACGCGTCGCCGTCGGACTTCGCGCAGACGAACACCACGCCCGGCGACGTCGGCGAGGGGACGGGCGGCTTCACCGACTTCTTCAAGCAGCGGAACATCTTCCCGCTGACCGGCGCGTACGAGGACATCGAGCACGTGCTGGTGCACGAGATGGTGCACCAGTTCCAGATGGACATCTTCTCGTCCGGCCGGACGGTCGGCTCGGTGCAGCAGATCGCGCAGGTGGCGCCGCCGCTCTGGTTCATGGAGGGGATGGCGGAGTACCTGTCGACGGGGCCGGTGACCCCGGAGACGGCGATGTGGATGCGCGACGCCGTGCTGCGCGACCGGCTGCCGACGATCGAGCAGATGACGTACGACCCGCGGATCTTCCCGTACCGCTTCGGCCACTCGCTGTGGGCGTACATCGCGGAGCGGTGGGGGGACGAGGCGATCGGCGCGATCCTCAAGGGCGTCCCGCTCGTCGGCTTCGAGCTGGCGATCCGCCGCTCCCTCGGCCTGCCGATCCCGCAGCTCACGCAGCAGTGGCACGACCACGTGCGGGCGCAGTACTACCCGGCGATCGCGAACGAGGTGACGGCGAAGACGATCGCGACGCCGACGATCACCACCGCGCGCTCAACCGGCACGCTGCACCTCGGCCCCGCCCTCTCGCCCGACGGCCGCTCGATGGTCTTCCTGAGCGAGGCCGACTTCTTCTTCGTGGACATGTGGCAGGCCGACGTGGCCACGGGGCGGCTGACGAACCGGGTGCTCAAGTCGACCTGGAACAGCGACTTCCACACGTTCCGCTTCATCAACTCGCAGGCGAACTTCTCGCCGGACGGGCGCTTCCTCGCCTTCGCCGCGAAGACGGGCAAGTACGACGACCTGATCCTGGTCGACGTGAAGCGGAACCGGCAGGTGAAGCGGATCCGGGTGAAGCTGGACGGCGTGACGACGCCGTCGTGGTCGCCGGACGGCCAGCGGCTCGTCTTCACCGGCTACGACGGCGGCCTCACCGACCTCTTCGTGGTGAACCGGGACGGCTCGGGGCTGACGCGGCTCACGAACGACAAGTACGCCGACCTGCACCCGATGTGGTCGCCCGACGGCACCACCATCGCCTTCACGACCGACCGCGGGCCGCGGACGAACTTCGAGGACATGGTCTTCGGGAACTACCGGCTCGCGCTGTACGACGTGGGGTCGAAGCGGATCAGCCTGCTCGACCGGATGGACGAGGGACGGAACGTGAACCCGGTCTGGGCGCCGGACGGGAAATCGCTGGCGTTCGTGTCGGACCGGAACGGCGTGGCGAACCTGTTCCTCTACGACCTCGCGCAGAACGAGGTGTACCAGCTCACGTCGCTCTTCTCCGGCATCCAGGGGATCACGCCGCTCTCGCCCGTGCTGTCGTGGGCGCGGGAGGCGGACAAGCTGGCGTTCGTCGCGTTCGAGGGCGGCTCGCGCTTCGACATCTACACGATCGACGACCCGCGGCGCCTGCGGCGCGAGCCGTGGCGCGGCGCGGCCGACTCGGCGCGCGCGCGCGGCGGCGCGGTGGCGGCG
>JANRIU010000090.1:0-15722 GCA_033764615.1 Gemmatimonadales bacterium
GAGGAGAGTGAGGAGGGCGCGCGGCGCGGGCGGCGGCGCGGCCGCGGCCGTGGCCGGTCCGGTGAGGGCGGTGGCGAGCGCGCCGAGCGCGGTGCGCCGCCGGCCGCGCAGCCGGAGCGCCGTGACGGGGGCCTCACGCTGGCGCGCGGCTTCCAGCTGCTCGCCCGTGCGCTTACGGAGTTCCGCGCCCCGGTCGGCCACGAGCGGCTGCGGCAGCGGCTCCTCGCCATGCATGGCCGCGAGGACGTGCTGCTCGTGCCCGAGCGCTTCGAGAAGTTCCTCCGCCAGGCGAACGATGCCGAGGTGGCGGACGTGCGCTCGCTGCCGGACGGCGGCTACGACGTGACCTCCCACTCCACGGGCACCTCGATCCTGCGCGCGGAGCAGGCGGGCGGCATCCTCGAGATCCAGCCCCCCGTCACCGGCGAGTCGCCGGCCGCGCCCCGCGGCGGCCTCCGCTACCGCAAGGGTGCGCAGGCGACGAGGGTCGAGCAGATCCCGCTGATCGGCGTCGTCTCGCTGGACGATGATGACGAGACGCCGGCCGCGGCCGCCGTCGAGGCGGGCGAGCCGGAGGAGCCGGTCGTCGCCGAGGTCGGCGCGCCGGAGTCCGAGGCGGGAGAGGCGCCGGCGAAGAAGCCCCGTCGGGGGTCGCGTGGTGGCCGCGCCAAGGGGGCGAAGGGCGCCAAGGCGGCCAGGGCCGTCGCCGAGGCTCCGGCCGCGCCGCCGGCCGAGGTCGCCGAGGAGGCGCCCGCCGCGAAGCCCAAGGCGCGCCGCGGCAGCCGCGGTGGCAAGGGCCGGGCGAAGAAGGGCGGCCCCGCGGCGGAGTGAGCCTGACGGCGGCATTCTTCCGCCGGGGCGCCGAGGCGGTCGCGCGCGACCTGCTCGGCTGCGTCGTGGTGATGGCGGACGGCACGTCGGGTCGGGTCGTCGAGACCGAGGCATATCTCGGGATCGGCGACCCGGCGTCGCATGCGTGGGGCGGGCGGCGAAGTGCCGCGAACGCCAGCATCTATGCGCCGCCCGGCCACTGGTATGTCTACCGCTCGTACGGCATCCACTGGTGCGCGAACCTCACCTGCGGCCCGGCGGGCGAGGGCCACGCCGTGCTGCTGCGTGCCCTCGCGCCGGTGAGCGGCCTCGAGGCGATGCGTGCTCGGCGGCCGGGCGTGCCCGACCACCGTCTCGCTGCCGGCCCCGGCTGCCTCACGCGCGCCCTCGGCCTCTCGCGCGCGCATGATGCGATGCCGCGCGGGCCCGCCGCCGACGTCCGCCTCGACGACGACGGGCCCGTGACGGCGATCGTCACGGGCCCGCGCATCGGCATCTCGCGCGCGGCCGACTGGCCGCTCCGCTTCGGGGTGCGGGGGGCGCAGGCGCTCTCGCGCCCGTTCCCGCGCGCCGCCGGCTAGTAGCCGCCCGCTCCCACGCGCTCGCGCGCCGAACCGAGTGTCACCCGGACGCCCGCGTTGAAGTTGTACATGTTGTCCTGCAGGAGGCGGCCGAACGTCGCCGGCGAGATGCCGGACTTCGTGCTCGGCGACGTGGTGATCTGCCCCTGGCCGAACGCCGTCACGCCCCCCACGCGCAGCTGGACGCCGAGCAGCAGCGTACCGTAGCCGAAGCCGCCCAGCTCGCTCATGTTCTGTTCCGCGATGGCGAGGGCGCCGGGCGAGGTGATCGGCGGCGCCTGCGTCGCGGCGATCCGCGGCGAGACCGCCTGTGCGATGCCGAAGCCGACGCCGATGTACGGCTCCACGTACCCTCGCCCGAGGAAGCCGAGCAGGACGCCCTCGTAGCGACGGACGCTCGAGAACGACACGTTCACGCGGCCGTCCGGCGGCGCCGCCAGCGAGTCGGTGTATCGCGACAGTTGCGTGCCGCCGAACGACTGGTCCACCTGCAGCAGGAGGCCGGTGCGCTTCGCCACGATGAGGATGTTGCCGCCCGCGCTCGCCACCGTCGCGCGCGTCTGCGCCGGCGTGACGAACGACATCACGCCGATCTGCGGCCCGATGTACCACCGGAAGTCCGCTTCCTTCCGCACCTGCGCCTCGGCGGACGTGGTTCCCATGGCGACGACGACCCACGGCACCGCTCGGAACAGCATGCGCATCGGCTGGCCTCCAGGCTGTCTGTGAGCTAACGCCAAGCAATATGGGGACTTCCGGGGCCTCACCGCAAGTGATGTCTCAAGTCCCCGGGGGAGCCCTCAGATCAAGCCCATCGCCCGCCCCGTCTCCCGGAAGGCGTCGAGCGCGTCGTCCAGGTCCTGTCGCGTGTGGGCGGCCGAGATCTGGCAGCGCACGCGGGCGGTCCCTTGCGGAACCACGGGGAAACCGAAGCCGGTCACGAAGACGCCGGCGTCGAGCAGCCGCTCGGACATGCGGATCGCATCGGCGGTCTCGCCGATGATCACCGGGATGATCGGCGTCTCGCCGGGCAGCGGCGAGAAGCCGAGGGCCAGCAGCCCCTCGCGGAAGTGCCGGGCGTTGGCGCGGAGCGTCTCGACGCGCGCGGGCTCGCGCTCGAGGAGCTCGACGCTCGCGAGCGCGCTCGCCGCGACGGTGGGCGGGAGCGCGTTCGAGAACAGCTGCGGCCGCGCGCGCTGGGTGAGGTAGTCGCAGATCGCCTCGGACGCCGCGACGAAGCCGCCGGCCGCGCCGCCGAGCGCCTTGCCGAGCGTCGAGCTGATGATCGGGACCTCGCCGAGCAGCCCGAAGTGCTCGGCCGTGCCGCGGCCGGTGGCGCCGAGCACGCCGGTCGCGTGGCTGTCGTCGACCCACAGCACGGCGTCATGTTCGCGACAGAGCTGCAGCAGCGCCGGCAGCGGCGCGATCGCCCCCTCCATCGAGAAGACGCCATCGGTCACGACCAGCCGGGTGCGGCAGCTGCGCGCGGCGGCGAGCTTCTCGCGCAGGTCGTCGAGGTCGGCGTGGCGGTAGACGGCGGTCTGGCACTTCGTGATCGCCTTGGCGAGGCGGAGGCCGTCGATGATGGAGGCGTGGTTGAGCTGGTCGCTGATCACGACGTCGTCCGGCCCGAGCAGCGTGCCGGGGACCGCCTCGTTCGCGTTCCAGCAGCTCACGAAGCTGAGCGATGCCGGCGTGCCGACGAGGCGCGCGAGCGCGGCCTCGAGGTCGCGATGGACGGAGAAGGTGCCGCAGATGAAGCGCACGGAGCCCGTGCCCGCGCCGAAGCGGTCGAGCGCCGCCTTCCCGGCCGCCACCACCTCGGGCGCGTCGCAGAGGCCGAGGTAGTTGTTCGACGAGAGGATCACCACCTCGCCGCGTCCCTCCATGACGGCGCGCGCGCCCTGCGGCGAGGCGAGGTGGTTGAGCCGCTTGTAGATGCCGTCGCGGCGGAACGCGTCGAGTTCCGCCGCGAGGCGCGCGCTGATCGGGTCGGCGAGGGTGTCGTGCGGCATCAGGGGCCGATCTCCAGGATGACCTTCCCGGCGGAGCCGTCCTCGAGCGCGGCCATGGCGTCGGCGAAGCGCTCGAGCGGGAAGCGGTGGGTGACGACGGGCATGGGGTCGAAGCCGCGCACGCCCAGGAGGTCGCGCATCTGGTCCCACGTGCGCCACATGCGGCGTCCCGTCACGCCGTACAGGGTGAGGCCCTTGAAGATCACGTCGCGCGCGAAGTCGACGGATGTGGAGCGCGATGGCGTGCCGAGCATGTTCACGCGGCCGCCGAGGCGCGCGGCCGCGAACGCGGTGGCGTGGCCGTCGGGGTGGCCGCTCATCTCGCAGACGAGGTCGACGCCGTCGCCGTCGGTGAGGGCGCGCACGCGCGCCGCGATGTCCTCGGTGCCGGGGTCGAGCGCCACGTGCGCGCCCATCCGCTCGGCGAGCGCGCGGCGGCGCGGGTTGTAGTCGCTCGCGAGCACGAGCGTGGAGCCGAGCGCGCGCGCCACGCCGACGGCGAAGCAGCCGATCGGCCCGCAGCCCACGACGAGCACCCGGCCGCCTCCCTCGTACCCCTCCATGACGGTGTGCACGGCGTTGCCGAGCGGGTCCATGATCGCGCCGGTCTCGACGGGGATCGGCCCGAGCGGCTGCACGTTGGTGGCGGGGATGGCGAGGTAGTCGGCGAAGCAGCCATCGCGGTCGATGCCGATCGTGCGCGTGTGGCGGCAGAGGTGGGCGTCGCCTCGCCGGCTCTCGGGGGAGGCCCAGTCGACGCAGTGCCCCTCCGCGGTGACGAGCAGCCCCTCGTGCAGCTCGGGCCGCTCCGCCGCTGCGTGGCGGCCGATGGCCACGATCGCGCCGGCGAATTCGTGGCCCACGACGACGGGCGGGTGCATGCGCCCCGCGGCCCACCGGTCCCACTGCCAGATGTGGAGGTCGGTGCCGCAGACGCCCGCGGCGTGGACGCGGATGAGGACGTCGTCGGGCCCCATCGGAGGGACGGGCCGCTCGTGCAGCGCCATCCCGGGTGCGGCGCCTTCCTTCACGACGGCGCGCATGGTGCGGGGGAGGGACATGCGGGAAAGATAGGGCGGGTGGGCCGCCAGGCGGACCGCCGCGGGGTGCCGTGGCCCACCGGCCCGCGGGCCCGCGTGCCCGCCTACATCACCGCCCGCGTCGCGCCCCCGTCGACGCTCAGCGCGGCGCCCGTGACATACGAGGCCGCCTCCGAGGCGAGGAAGCAGGCGACCGCGGCGAACTCGGCCGGCGTGCCGATGCGCCCGATCGGCGCCGAGCGGCCGAACTCGGCGAGCACGTCGGCGGGCGCCCGGCCCTCGCGTGCGGCACGCGCCTCCGCGAGGCCGGTCAGCCGGGCCGTGGCGATGTAGCCCGGGCACAGCGCGTTCACGGTGATGCCGTCCGCGGCGACCTCGTCGGCCAGCGCCTTGCAGAAGCCGAGCACGCCCGCGCGCGCGGTCACCGAGAGCGCGAGTCCGGGCACGGGCTGCTTGGCCGCGATCGACGTGATGGCGAGGATGCGTCCCCAGCGCGCCGCGCGCATCGGTGCGAGCGCGGCGCGACAGAGGTGCACGGTGGAGAGCAGCGAGAGCTCGAGCGCGCGCTGCCAGGCCGTCTCGTCGAAGCCGGCGAGCGGCCCCGACGGCGGGCCGCCGGCGTTGGCGAGCAGCACGTCCAGCCGCCCGCCCCACGCGACGGCCTCCGCCACGAGCCGTGCCGGCTCGCCCGGCGCGGTGACGTCGCCCGCGACGGCGTGCACCTGCCCGGGTGCGCCAAGGCGCGCGCGCGCGGCGGCGAGGCGGTCGGCATCGCGCCCGTTCAGCACCACGCGCGCGCCTTCCGCCACCAGCGCCTCCGCGATGGCGAAGCCGAGGCCGTCGGAGGCCCCCGCGAGCAGCGCCACGCGTCCCGTCAGGCCGAGCCGCATCGTCACCTCACGCCGTGGGGATCGCCTCGAAGCGGCGCTTGAGCCGGAGCAGCGGCCGTTCGACGACGTAGTAGGAGCCGGAGGCGATGACCACGGTGCCCCCGACCGTCAGGGCGAACACCGCCGCGGGCTGCGCGCTCAACCGGTGGGCGACCGCCGCGGCGAACTGGTGCCAGAGGTACACGGGGTACGAGATCCGGCCGAGGTAGCGCATCGGCGCGCTGTCGAGCAGCCGCCAGGCGCGATGCTCGTGGAGTTGCACGAGCTGCAGCAGCAGGATCGCCAGCAGCACGGCGTCGACCAGGAAGCCGACGGTGTAGTGGTACCCCGACGGCGTGGCGAACCGCGACAGCCCGAGCAGCGCGAGCGTCGGGAGCGGCGCCGCCGCCGAGGGCACGAGCCGGGCCGCGAGGCGGTACGCGGCGGGGTGGCGCAGCGCGACCGCGATGAGGCAGCCGAGCGCGAGCGAGTCCAGGCGCGTGTCGAAGGCGTGGTAGATGTAGAACGTCGGCTGGCCCGCGAAGAGGTAGAGGCCGCAGCGCCACAGCGTCGCGCCCGCCACGGTGAGGCCGAGCGCCCAGGCCAGCGCCCGGATCCCCTGCCGCCGGAGCCAGCGGAACGCGAACGGCCACAGCAGGTAGAACTGCTCCTCCACGGCGAGCGACCAGGTGTGCGCCAGCACGCCCTCGCGGCCCATCCAGGCCTTGTAGTAGTTGAAGTAGTAGAACAGCAGGGACGCGGCGAAGCCGAGCGTCCAGGCGTGGCCCTGCAGCGTCTGCACCGCGAACATCACGGCGATCAGCACGTAGTACGCCGGCAGCAGGCGGAGCGCGCGGCGCGCGTAGAACGCGCGGAGGTCGACGCTGCCCGTCGCGTCGTGCTCGCGGAGCAGGAGCAGCGTGATGAGGAAGCCGCTGAGCACGAAGAACCACAGCACGCCGGTGTCGCCGGGCGCCGGGGTGCCGGCGTGCCCGAGCACCACGAGCCCCGCGGCGATGGCGCGGATGCCGTCCAGCGCGGGGATGTGGCGCCCGGCGAGGGCGCGCTCCAGCGGGTACGTCGGGCGGGACGGTGCGGTGGCCGCCGCCGTCACCGCGCGCCCGCCAGCGCGTGGACGGGCGCCACCCGCACCGCGCTCACCTTGAACGACGCGATCTTCGCGTACGGGTCGAGCGACGGGTTGGTGAGGACGTTCGCCGCCGCCTCGCGGTAGTGCATCGGGATGAAGATCTGGCCGCGCGCCTGCCGGGCCGAGACGCGCACGTTGATCACGATCTCGCCGCGCCGCGAGCTCACGCGGACCGCCTCGCCGTCCTCGATGCCGAGGGCCGCGCAGTCGTCGGGGTGCATGGCGACGTGCGGCACCGGCTCACGCGCGTCGAGCCCGGCGGCGCGGCGGCTCATCGTCCCCGTGTGCCAGTGGTAGATCTGCCGGCCAGTGTTCAGGACGAACGGGTACGCCTCGTCCGGCAGCTCGCCCGGCGGCAGGAACTCCACCGGGATGAAGCGCGCGCGCCCGTCGGGCGTGGGGAAGCCGTCGGCGAAGAGGAACGGCGTCCCAGGGTGGCCCTTGTGGGGCACCGGATACTGCTGCGAGCGCGTGCGTCGCAGCACGTCGTAGCTCACGCCGGCCCAGCCCGGCGTCACGGTGGCGATCTCCTCCATGACGTCCGCCGGCGTGGCGTGCGTGGTGGGGAGGCCGAGCCGGTTGGAGAGCTCGATGAGGATGTCGAGGTCGCGCCGAGCCAGGCCGGGCAGCGGGAGCGCCGGCTGCAGGAGCTGGATGTGCCGGTCCGTGTTGACGACCGTCCCCTCCTTCTCGGCGAACGAGCTGCTCGGCAGCACCACGTCGGCCCATCGCGCCGTCTCCGTCAGGAACAGGTCCTGCACCGCGAGGAACTCGAGGCCGCGCACCCAGTGCTCCGCATGGGCGATGTTGGGGTCGGAGAGCACCGGATTCTCGCCCATGATGTACATCGCCCGCACCGGGCTTCCCTCGGCGACGATCTCGGTCACCATCAGCCCGCGCTGCGTCGAGAGCGACTCCGCGGGGACGCCCCACGCCTTGGCGAACAGGTTCCGCACCGCGAGATCGCCCACCGGGCGGTAGTCGGTATAGGCGAACGGGATCGCGCCGACGTCGCTGGAGCCCTGCACGTTGTTCTGGCCGCGGATGGGGATCATGCAGGCCCCCCACCGGCCGATCATGCCGCAGGCCAGCATCAGGTTCAGCAGCGAGGCGACGATGTCGGTCCCCGTCTCGTGCTGCGTGAGCCCCATCGCCCAGAGGGTCGAGGTGTTGGGGCCGCGCGCGTAGAGCTCGGCGGCGGCCCGGATCGTCGCGGCCGGGATCCCGGTGATGGTCTGCGCCATCTCGGGGGTGTACGGCTGCACCGCCTGCCGCACGGCGTCGAAGTCGTGGGTGCGCGCGGCGATGAAGGCGCGGTCCTCGAGGCCGGCCGCCAGCACGTGGTGCAGCATCGCGTTGTGCAGCACCACGTCCGTGCCCGGCATCATCTGCAGGTGGATGTCGGCCAGCTTCGCGAGCTCGGTGGTGCGGACGTCCGCCACGATCAGCTTCGCGCCGCGCGAGACGGCGCGCTTGATGAGCGCGCCGAAGACCGGGTGCGTCTCGGTCGTGTTGGCGCCGGAGACGAAGATCACGTCGGTCGCCTCCTCGATCTCGCGCATCGAGCCCGACGCCGCGGCGGTGCTGAGGGCCCGGTTCATCGCCGAGACCGACGTGGAGTGGCAGAGCCGGGTGCAGTGGTCGACGTTGTTCGTGCCGAGCGCGCCGCGGATCATGCGCATGAAGAGGTAGTTGTCCTCGTTCGTGCACTTGGCGGAGGCGAGCGCCGCGATGGCGGTCGGCCCGTGCGCCTGCTTGACCCGCAGCAGCTCCTGGGCGGCGAGGCTGAGCGCCTCCTCCCACGTCGCCTCGCGGAACGCGCTGTACCAGCTGGCCGGGGTGGCGACGCGGTCGCGCACGTCGGCGTCGTCGTCGAGGATCGGCAGGCCGGTGAGCGGCGTCGAGTCGATCTGCCGCCGCGGCGGCCGCGCCTTGTTGTCCTTGCGCGCCACCTCCTCGATCGTCCCCCACGGCCCCTCGCGGTGCCGCGGCCACTCGCCCGCCCAGACCCAGCGCGTCCCGTCGTGCTGCCACCCCTTCCGGATCAGCGGCACCTTGAGCCGGTCGCGATGCTGCGGGAAGTCGTAGCCGAAGCGCCCCTTCACGCAGGTGGAGCCCAGGTTCGGGCTGTACGCCTCGATGTCGGGCGACACGACCCGCATGATCTGGTCGTCCTTCACCTGGATGTCGATCTGGCACCCGACGCCGCAGTACGGGCACACCGACTGCGCCACGCGGTCGGGGTGGCGCAGCGCCTCGGCGCCGAAGCGCTGCTTCGGGATGAACTCGAAGATGGCGCCCGTCGGGCAGACGCGGACGCACTCGCCGCACCAGGTGCAGCCGGCGTGGTCGGCGTCGCCGTCCGCGCCGACGATGATCTGCGTGTGCCCGCCGCGCTCGCCGACGTCGAGGACGCCGACCTCCTGGATGTCCTCGCAGGCGCGCACGCACCGGGTGCACAGGATGCAGAGCGACATGTCGTGCTGGATGATCGGGTCGCCCGGGCGGTCGTCGCCGCCACGGAGCGCGAGCGCGCGATGCCGCGGCGGCTCGGCCCCGGCCTCGAGCACGTAGCGCTCGAAGACGTTGCGTGCCTCGTCGGGGGCGCCGCCGTGCAGGTGCTCCCCGGGATACCGCTGCAGCAGGAACTCGAGCACGGCGCGGCGGTTCAGGCGCGCCGCCTCCGACTCGCTCTCGATGGCCTGCCCCTCCGCCGCCGGCGTGGCGCACGCGGGCACCAGCTTGCCGCTGCCGGCGGCGGAGACGAGGCAGATGCGGCAGTTGCCGACGACGGGCAGCTTCGGGTACCAGCAGAGCGTGGGGATCTCGTGGCCCGCCGCGCGCGCCGCCTCGAGGATGGTCTGGCCGGGCGTGAAGGGGATCGGGTGGCCGTTCAGCGTGAAGGTCGCCATGCGCTCGCTCTCGGGAACCGCGTCGGGAACGCCGCGCTCGCCGCGGCCGCGCCCCGTCTTCGGGGCCCTTGAAAATCCGGGCGACCCGTGCCGCCACACAAGTGGCGGGAGTTGACGGGTTCCGTTGTCGCGCATATGTCGTCATAATTCAGTCGCCGTGCCGATCGCATGACGCGATCGGAGCAGTCTCACCCGTTCTCTGGAGGCCGCATGGCTGCCAAGAAGAAGGCTGCGAAGAAGAAGGCCGCGAAGAAGGCGACGAAGAAGAAGGCGACGAAGAAGAAGGCGAAGAAGTAGTCCAGCAAGGCGGGGCCGGCACGCTGCCGGCCCCATGCTGTTTCCCCCCACGCGCGCGCGCCGAGCTCCCGGCACGCGCGCGTTCAGTCTCCGGGCTTGAGGAGCGAGACGCCGCGCTGCATCGCCATGCCCCGCCGACGTCCGCCGCCCGGCTCGCGGTGCCAGCCCGCCTGCAGGTAGAGCGAGAGGTGCGCCTCGGGCGCGAGGCGCCCGTCGCCGGGGAGGAGCACGTGGACGCCGCCGTCCACGGTGCGCGCCTGCAGGTCGGCCACGAACGCGGCGCGCGCCGGCTGTTCCGCCTCCGCGAGCGCCGCCGCGTCGAGCAGGGCGACGTGGACGATGGTCTCCGGCGCGAGCGCGTGGTCGAGCGCGCGCCCGCCGAACCGCACGAGGTGCGTGCTGAGGCGCCCGCCGAGCGCCTCGCCGGCCGCGCGCGTCTCGACGCGGTTGATCGCCGCCATGTCGTCCGAGACCAGCACGACCTGCACGTCGTGCGCGGCCAGGAGCAGCGCCGCGCCCTCCGTCGCGGGGCCGACGAGCAGCGCGAGGTCCTCGGGCTCGAGCCGGTCGAGCAGGCACGCGACGGGGCCGGCGGGCTCGAGGCCCCAGTGAGCGGGCTCGCGCTGCGCGGCGCGCCGCGGGATGAAGTCCCTGAGCCAGCGCTTGAAGGCGGGGAGGCGGAGGCGCTTGCGGATGAGCTCGTCCACCTTGCCGAGCACCAGCATCTCGGTCAGGCCGAACTGGCCGTCGGCGGCGGAGTCGAGCATGGCGACGGCCTCGTCGCCGATCCGGAGGAGCTCGGAGCGGGGGAGCGAGTTCTTGAAGTCCTCGATCCGCTCCATGATGTAGGCGTGGTAATGCTGCTCGGGGGAGGGCGCCGGCCGGCGCGACGCGCCGCGGCGGGCGCCGGTGACCGTGAGCATTGGCTGTAATCTCGGCTTCGGCGCAGCCGCCGTCAACCGAGCGCGGCGGTCACGCGCCGTCACCGTCGGGCACCGGGGGCCCGGCCGCGCGCCGGGCGCGCCGCCACTGCGCCAGCGCCTCCAGCACGCCGATGAGCGCGACTGGCACCGGCCGCCGCACGCGCCGCGCGCCGATGGCGTAGAGCGCCTCGGGGCCGAACGTCCGCTTGAAGCGCGTGATGCCCGCCATGCGCGGGGGCCATTCGTCGATGGTGCCGAGCTCCAGCCAGCGTGCCCCGGCCGCCTCCGCCCGCGCGAGCAGGTGCCAGATCGCGAGGTTCGCGGCGCCGGGCCGCCGGTCGGCCGGGCCATGCCCGAGCCAGTAGTAGTGGGTGGCGCCCACGACGGTCGCCACCGTGATGAACTCGTCGCGCCCGCCGCCGGTCACCGTCCACGCCTCGCACGCGCCCGCCGCCACCATCGTGTCCCACACCGCCGCGAGGAAGCCCGGCGCCTCCGCGTCGTCGCCGAGCAGCGCGTGCCGCACCGGCTCGCTCGCCACGAAGCGCGCGCGGTCGGTCAGCGGCTCCACGCGCAGGCCATCGCGGCCGGCGCGCTTCACCTGCCGCTGGCACGGCGAGGCGAGCCGGGCGAACAGCGCGGCCTCCCCCGCGCCGAGCGGCACCGCGAGCCCCGGCCGCACCAGGTCGGCGATACCGTGCGCGCGCAGCGGCCAGAGCGGCAGCCGCCGCGTGCCCGGCGCGTCGCCCAGCGTGAGGGCGTACCAGCACTCCACCAGCGCCGCGTCCGCCGCCGCGGCGCGTGCCTCGACGGCCTCGAGCATCGCCGTGACGAGCGGGCGCGGGAGGCGGTCGGGCGCGAGCGCCGGCGCGAAGAGCGGCCCGCTCGGCAGGAGCGACCCGCCCGTGAGCACCGGCAGCGAGAGCCCCGCCAGCCGGGCCTGCCGGTGCGCGAAGAGCGGGCAGACCGCCACCACCGCGCCCGCGGCGTCACGCACCGCGAACGAGTGGTCGGTCGCGCCGAGGCGCGTCTCGAGCGCGGCGAGCGCGCGCCCGTGGCTCGCGGACGCCCACGGGTGCGCCGCCACGAACGCGGCCCACTCCGCCTCGCACGCGGTGGCGGGGACGCAGGTGAAGGTCGGTTCCATCGCGGCGGAAGGATACGGGCGTCCGCGCTACATTGCCGCCCGGCACGGCCGGTGTCCGGCCGGCGGGGAGGCGCGCGGATGAGCGAGGACGAGGGCGGCGGGCTCCGCCTGCACTGCGAGGACGCCGCGGGGCAGGACGAGGCATGGACGCGCGTCGTGACCGGGAACCCGGCCGCGGCGTTCGGTCACGGCCTCGCCGCGCAGCGCTTCGAGGCGGGCCTCGGCGTGCCGGGCACGAGCTTCCTCGTGCGCGACCACGCGGGCAGCCCGCTCGCCGTCGTCCCCGCGTGGCTGCCCGTGCAGCCGTTCCGCGCCGGCCTCGAGCGACGCCTCCTCACGGGCGGCGTCCGCTTCGCCGCCGGCCCGCTCCTCGCGCCCGGCCTCGGCGCCCGCGTCGTGCGCGCGGTCCACGCGTGCATCGCCGACGAGCTGCTGCGCCGCGCCGCGCGCCACCGCGTCGACCGCATCGACCTCTTCCTCCCGGCCGTGGTCGACGGGCGGCTCGCGGTCGACGTCCTCGGCCACACGCCGCTCCATGCGCATGGCTTCGAGGAGCGCCCGTGGGTGGCGCTGCTCGTCGCGCTCGACCCGCCCGAGGAGGCGCTGCTCGCCGGCTTCGACCGCCAGCGCCGCAAGAACCTGCGCCGCGCCGACGGCCTCGGCCTCGTCGCCCGCCCGCTCCGCGACGCCGCCGAGTGGCGCCGGCTCGTCGACGGCCTCGACCGCGAGCATGCCGATCCCGGGAACAGCCCCGCCTTCCTCGCGGCGCTGCACGACGCGCTCCTCGCGCACGCCGACTGCCCCGTGCTCGTCGTGGAGCAGGAGGGCCGGCTGCTGAACGCGCTGGTCTCGCGGCGGCATGGCGCGCTCGAGGAGGCGTGGATCGCGCTGCCGCAGGGCGGCTACCGGGAGGTGCCCGGAGTGGCGAGCTGGATGTACTGGCAGGCGATGCGCGCGGCGCGCGCGGCCGGGGTGCGCTGGTTCCATCTCGGCGCGCACGAGGCGGGGGACGCGCGGCAGCAGTCGATCGCGCGCTTCAAGTTCGAGTTCAGCCCTCGCGCGGCGTACCAGCTCCGCGCCGTGCGTGACCTCGGCTGGGTCCGGCCCGCGCTCTTCGCCGCCCTCGAGCTCCGCGGCGCCGAGCGGCGGCGTGCCGCCGCCCTCACGCCGCCCGCAGCACCGCCCCCTTGAGGTAGCCGGTCTCGGGGATGGCGAGGCGCTCCGGATGGTCGGGCCCCTGCGCCAGCAGCGCCTCGAGCACCAGCGGCCGGCCCGCGTCCTGCGCCGCCTCGTGCAGCACCTCGAGGAAGCGGTCCCGCCCGACGTGGAACGAGCACGACGCCGTGACCAGCGCCCCGCCCGGCGCGAGCAGGCGCATGGCGCGGAGGTTGACCTCCTTGTAGCCCCGGAGCGCCGCCGGGACGGACGCGCGCGACTTCGCGAACGCCGGCGGGTCGAGCGCGATGACGTCGAACCGCTCGCGGCCGCGCTCCATCGCGCGCAGCGCCTCGAAGGCGTCCGCCTCCCGCCAGGCGATATGGCCGAAGCCGTTGAGCGCCGCGTTCGCGGCGCCCCGCGCCAGCGCCTCCGCGCTGCTGTCGAGCGCCACCACCTCGCCCGCCTGCCGCGCGAGGTGCAGCGCGAACGAGCCGTGGTACGCGAAGCAGTCGAGTGCGCGGCCGCCCGGCGGCACGAGGGCGCCGGCGAGCACGCGCGCGGGCCGCTGGTCGAGGAAGGCGCCGGTCTTCTGGCCGGTCCACGGCGCCGCGAGGTACCGCACCGCGCCCTCGCGGACCTCGATCGCCTCGGGCACCGCGCCGGACGCGAGCTCGACCGCCTCGGGCAGTCCCTCGCGCCGGCGGACGCCCGTGTCGTGCCGGAGCAGGATCCCCTCCGGTGCGAGCACGGCCTCGATGGCGGCGAGCACGTCCGCCCGGCACGCCTCGAGGCCCGCCGAGAGCAGCTGGGCCACCACCCAGCGGTCGTACCGGTCGACGACGAGCGAGGGGAGGCCGTCACCCTCGCCGTGCACGACGCGCCACGCCGTCGCGTCGATGCCGGCGCGGCGCCCGGCGCAGGCGGCGAGGCGCGCGGTCCACCAGGCGGCGTCGATCGGGGCGTTGTCACGCGTGAGCAGGCGGAGGCGCAGCTCGCTGGCGGGGGAGTGGAGCGCCTGCCCGAGCACGCGCCCGCGCCCATCCTCGACGCGCACGATCCCCGCCGCGGCGGGCGCCGACGTGACGTCGCTGCGGTAGATCCAGGGGTGGCCGCGGACCCAGCGCGCGGCGCCGCGGTCGGTGACGCGCGCCAGGCCCGCGTCAGGCACGGTCGGGCCGGAGCACCTGCGTGCCGCGGAGGTAGCAGTGCCGCAGCTGCGTGCGCGGCCGCGCGGAGTAGGCGTGCACGAGGAGCCGGATGACCCGCGGCAGCGAGCCCGGCACCGGGATCTCCGTGGAGTGGAGGATCGCGACGATATTCCACCCGAACTCCTCCACCGCCCGCGCCGGGAAGACGGCGTCGAGGTCCGTGGTGACGGTGAACAGCGCGCTGACGATGTCGTCCGGCGCGAGGCCGTTGTGCTCGATGATCTCGCGCAGGAGCTCGGAGGTCGCGTCGAGGATCTCGGTGGCGTCGTTGCGCGCGACCTGCGTCGCGCCGCGGATGCCGACGAGCCGCTGCCCGGAGGTGTCACCCATGGAGGCCAATCTACTGCGGGACGCCCTGCGCCTGATGTGCGTCACCGACGACGCGCTGCCGGCCGGCACCGACCTGGCCGGCATCGCGCGGGCCGCCGTCGCCGGCGGCGCCACGAGCGTGCAGCTGCGCCTGAAGCGCGCCGACGCGCGCACCCTCGTCGCCCTCGCGCGCGCGCTCGTCACCACGCTCCCCGTGCCGGTGCTCGTCAACGACCGCCTCGACGTCGCGCTCGCGGCCGGCGCCGCCGGCGTGCACCTCGGCCCCGATGACCTCCCCGTCGCCGAGGCGCGGCGCCTCGTCCCGGCCGGCTTCCTGCTCGGCGCCTCGGTGGGCACCGAGGCCGAGGTGGCCGGTGGCGCCGCGGCGGACTACTGGGGGATCGGCCCCTTCGCCGTCACGCGCACCAAGGCGGATGCCGGCGTGGCGCTCGGGCCCGCAGGCGTCGCCGCCCTCGTCGCGCGCGCGGGCGGGCGGCCGTGCGTCGCCATCGGCGGCGTGCGCCCGTCCGACGCGGCGGCGATCCGCGCCGCGGGCGCGGACGGCATGGCCGTCGTGTCGGGACTGCTGCACGCGGCGGACCCGGCGGCGGCGGCGCGCGCGTACCGCGCGGCGTGGGGCGCAGCATGACGCCCGTTCGCCGGAGGTTCGAGGTGCGCGGCGTGGTGCAGGGCGTCGGCTTCCGGCCGTTCGTCCATGGCCTCGCGACGCGCCTCGGCCTCGCGGGTTGGGTGGAGAACGCGGGTGGTCACGTCGTGGTCGAGGTCGAGGGAGCACCTGAGGCGGTCGAGCGCTTCGCCGCGGCGCTGGAGGCGGAGCCGCCGCCGCTCGCGCGCATCGCGTCCGTGCACACCACGTCGCTCGCCCCCGCCGGCGAGGCGGGCTTCCGCATCGCGGCCTCCCGCGCCGGTGCCTCGGGGCAGGGAACCGTGCCGCCCGACGTCGCCACGTGCGAGGCCTGCCTCCGGGAGCTCCGCGACCCCGCCGACCGCCGCTTCGGCTACCCGTTCATCAACTGCACCGACTGCGGCCCGCGCTTCACCGTCATCACCGCGCTGCCGTACGACCGGCCCTTCACGACGATGGCCGGCTTCCCGATGTGCGCCGACTGCGAGGCGGAGTACCGGGACCCTGCGAGCCGGCGCTTCCACGCGCAGCCGATCGCGTGCCCGGCCTGCGGCCCGCGCCTCGCGTGGCAGGCCCGGCGCGCGCCGGCCGTGCCCGGCGCCGGGCCGCTCGCCGAGGCGCGCGCCTGCCTCGCCG
>JANRIU010000095.1:0-96690 GCA_033764615.1 Gemmatimonadales bacterium
CCTCGGCGAGCGGTGCCACGCGCGCGTCGAGCGCGGGCGCGAGCGGCCGCGGCGCCGGCGCCGGCGCCGGCTGCGCGACGAGGGCGGACGCCCGCGCGCACGCGGCCACCATGTAGACTCCGCCCCCATGCCTCGGCTGCATTCGCACGGCCTCCTTGCCGTCCTCGTGTCGCTCGCCGCACCGGCCGCGCTCGCCGCGCAGACCGGCGCCACCCCGCCGCCCGCCACCACTCCGCAGGAGCGCATCCGCGGCAGCTTCGCGCCGCCGACGCGCTGGCGGCTCACCGCCACCGCCGACGCGTTCGGCACCGCCGAGAGCCGCTTCGACGCCGGCGGCCCGGGGCCCGCGCCCGAGGGCGCGCGCGACGTGCGGGTGCGGCGCCTCTGGGCGCGGCTCTCGTCGCCGGCGTGGATCCTCGGCGGGGGACGGACGATCCTGACGCACGAACTGACCGCCGAGCGGCTGGGGATCGACTACGGCCCGCGCGCCGCGCCGACGGCCACGCTCGCGCCGGACGACCTCAATCTGCTCCAGTCCGACCTCGTCGTGAACCAGCGCCTCTCGGCGGCGTGGCGGCTCACCACGCTGTTCCAGGCTGCGCTCGTCACCGACGGCGCCAACCTCGGCACCGGGCACCTGCGACTCACCGCGGTGAGCTGGGCCTCGAAGCAGGTGCGGCCGAACCTCCAGTGGGGCGTCGGCCTCGCGCTCGTGAACCACACGCCACGCGTGCTGCCGGTGGTGCGCGTGCTCTGGGCGGACGGGCGCGGCCACCGCGCCGACGTGCTGCTCCCGTCGCGCGCGGAGTACTGGTGGGAGCTCTCGCCGCGGGTGGAGGTGGGCGGCGCGCTCCGCGTGACGGGCAACCGCTGGACCCTCGGCGCGCTGAGCGCGCGGCCGTTCGAGCAGGCGGTGTACGTGCAGGGGACGGTGGCGCCGGCGATCCACTGGCGGCCGTCAGCCACGCTCTCGGTCATCGGCGAGGCGGGCGTGGCACCGCTCCGCGTGCTCCGCTTCATCGACACGGAGGGCGTGGCGCGGGAGGCGGCGATCGGCCCTGGCGTGTCCGGCTTCCTGCGGACGACGGTGCGGACGACGTTCTGAGCTCCGGCAGGAACGACGAAGGGGCCCGGCGTGCGCCGAGCCCCCTCTCGTACCGAGTGAAGACGACGACTACCGGCGCCGCCGCGCGATGCCCACAAGGGCGAGCCCGCCGCCGAGCAGCACGAGCGTGCCGGGCTCGGGGACGACGGCCGGCGGCCTCTGCTGCTGGTAGCTGATGCCCGGAAAGAAGCGGTTCTGCTCGGGCGCCCCGAAGATCGGCAGGCGCGACCTGATCGTGGTCGTGAGCGGCTGGCCGTCCGGCGTGCCGCAGCTCTGCTCGCCGACGGCAGACGTCAGGGTGAAGTCGATCTCCATCCGGTCGAACGTCAGGCCGGTGCCGAGGTTCACGGTGTTGGTGCCCATGTGGACGCAGCTCTGCTGCGACCCGAGTTCGGACAGCGTGAAGACGGAGGCGCCGTTCCGCAGCAGGCGGAGCGCGAAGTCGCCGGTCCGGCGACCGCTCTCCAACGTGCTGAATGCCATGAGCG
This sequence comes from Gemmatimonadales bacterium, assembly GCA_033764615.1. Classification (GTDB taxonomy): domain Bacteria; phylum Gemmatimonadota; class Gemmatimonadetes; order Gemmatimonadales; family GWC2-71-9; genus JANRIU01. Next base: position 1,594 of record JANRIU010000095.1, read on the forward strand.
GGAAGAAGCTCCCGCCGGTGTCCACCCGCCAGAACGCGCTGTTCTCCGCGGAGATGCTCCAGAAGAACGACTCGCCGTCCGCGACCACCTGATCGAACGGGTCCGTCGAGCCGCCGGCGACCGACGCGACACCGCCGCCGAAGTACAGGATGTCGAACGAGTAGGTCGGCGCGGCAACGGCCGGCGACGCGACGGTGGCGAGGAGACCCGCAGCCACGAGCGAGCGGAACAGGGACATGACGCACTCCGATTGGGGGGAAGTCTACTGTCGACGCGTGCAAGAACCGCACCGCGCCGAAGCACGACCTGACACGGCGGGAAGCGGACGCCTAAACCGTTGCCATGGAACGTCGTACGTGCCGCTGGCCACCGGCGCGGCCCGCGGCGCCGCTGTGGCGGCACCGCGACACCGTGCCGCGCCTACACCGCAGCGGCCACCGGCTCGGCGCGCCGCCGGGGCACCACCCCCCACTCGCGCAGCACGGCGAGCGCCTCCTCGAGGGCGCGCGGCACCGCGGCGGCGACGGGGGGGCTCAGCTCCAGAGTCATGTCGAGGCTTCGCGGCTGCACGCCGATCGCCGCCACGCGGGCCGGGAGCCGCCCCCGCAGCTCGCACATGGCGAGGACTTCCAGCAGGTCGACCTGGTGCGGCGAGAGCTTGTGGCCAAGCCGCAACCGGAACTCCTCACGGGCCACGCGGAAGACGGTGCCCGGCGGCGCCCCGGCGTCGGCCGCGTCGAGGAACAGCACGGCCTCCGCCTCCTCGATGTCGGGCAGGAGGTTCATCCCCCAGGTGCCGCCGTCGATCAGTTCCACGCCGGGCAGCTCCCAGTCGCGCTCGAGCCGCTGCAGGAGGGCGAGGCCGACGCCGTCGTCCTCCAGCAGCGGGTTCCCGACGCCGAACACGCGGATCGGCGCGTCAGCCATGCTCGTCCTCGTAGTGCCGGTTGGCCCGGAAGTACCGCCCGCCCGTGACGATGGAGGACACGGTGCCGCCCCCCTCCACCACGTCGGAGCGGAAGGCGAAGTACACGTGCGTGAGCACGAAGATGAGGAACCACCACGTGAGCGAGTGATGCACGAGCCGGACGTTCTGGATGCCGCCGAACACCGGGAGCATCCAGTTCGTGAGCGCGTAGATGTTCCCGGTCGGCCACGCCTGCCCGTACATGACGAAGCCGGTGATGACCTCGACCAGCGCGAGCACGTACGTCAGCGTGTAGTTCAGCTGCTGCAGCGGGTTGTGCCCGAGGTAGTGCGGCGCCTTCTCCGGCTGGATCATCATGTAGAACTTGATCATCCGGAACAGGTTGGCGAAGTCGCGCCCGCGCAGCGGGAACAGCGCCCGGATCCGCTCGAACCGGTTCCCCGCCACCAGCCAGTAGATGCGCACCACGGCCGCCGTCGCGAGGGCCACGGCGGCGAGGAAGTGCACCTGGCGGAAGCGGGTCATGATCAGGCCCGAGGGATCGCTGCCGTGGAAGAACGGCCAGCCGATGTAGAGGCCACTCACCACGAGCAGGGTGATCGCCGCCGCCGCGATCCAGTGCATCGCGCGGATCGGCAGCCCCCACAGGTACACCCACTTGTAGTCGCCCTTGGGCGGCGGGATCCGCGCGCCGAGGAGCGATTCGGGCCCGGAGTCGGGCTTCATCGTCGCCGTCATTGCACCCGCACCTCGGTCAGCTGGTTCCCCGCCGTGTCGAGCACGTGCACGCCGCAGGCGAGGCACGGGTCGAACGAGTGGATCGTGCGGATCAGCTCCAGCGGCTGCTTCGGGTCGACGAGCGGGTGGTTGTCCACCAGCGACGCCTCGTACGGCCCGAGCTGCCCGTTCGCGTCGCGCGGCGAGCAGTTCCACGTGCTCGGCACGACGCACTGGTACCGCTCGAACTTGCCGTCGGCGATCTGCACCCAGTGCCCCAGCGCGCCGCGCGGCACGTCGGCCCGGCCCCACCCCTGCGCCTGCTTCGGCCAGGTGGACGGCTCCCACTTCGTGCCGTTGAAGGTGCTCAGGTCGCCGTTGGCGATCCGCTCCACCAGCCGCCCCATCCACACCTTGAGCTGGCGGCAGATGAGCACCGTCTCGAGCCCGCGCGCGAGCGTGCGGCCGGCGGTGCTGAACAGCGCCTCGGGGCCGACCTTGAGCCGCGCGAGCGTGTCGTCCACCATCGGCTTCACGTCGGGGTGCCCGTGCGCGTAGGCGACGAGCACGCGCGACAGCGGGCCCGTCTGCATCGCCTTGCCGTCGTAGCGGGGCGCCTTCATCCAGCTGTACTTCGTCAGCCCCTGCAGGTACGTCCACGGCGCCTTCGGCCCGCTGTACTGGGGGATCGTCTCCCCCTCGTACGGGTGCAGCCCCTTCCCCTCGCTCGGGTCGTCGTACCACGACGACTCGACGTGCTCCCGGATCAGCTTCGCGTCGACCGGGTGGACCGTCGAGAGGTCGTTGTCGTGGATGATGCCGGGCTTGAAGTAGTAGGAGTCGGTGTCGCGGATGTCGCTCGCGGGGAACTCGCCGTAGACGAGGTGGTTCCGCGTGCCGCCGCCGATCTTCGTCCACTCGGGGTAGAAGCTGGCGATCGCCATCAGGTCGGGCCAGTACACCTGCTCGGCGACGGCGCACGCGCGGTCGATGATCGCCTGCAGCTCGCCGATGCGCTCGCCGTTGATCGTGGCCCGCGCGTCGGGGTTGATGGCCGACGCCATGCCGCCGACGAGGAAGTTCGGGTGCGGGTTCTTGCCCCCGAAGATGGTGTGGAGGCGCACCGCGTCGCGCTGCCAGTCGAGCATCTCGAGGTAGTGCGCCACGGCGAGGAGGTTCGCGTCCGGCGGCAGCTTGTACGCCGGGTGCCCCCAGTAGCCGTTGGCGAAGATGCCGAGCTGCCCCCCCTCCACGAACTTCCTGAGGCGCTCCTGCACCGCCCTGAAGTACGCCGCGCCGTTGTTGGGCCAGGGCGAGATGGACGAGGCGAGGGTGGCGGTGGAGGCGGGGTTCGCCTTGAGCGCGCTCACCACGTCCACCCAGTCGAGCGCGTGGAGGTGGTAGAAGTGCATGACGTGGTCGTGCACGTACTGCATGCCGAGCACGAGGTTGCGGATCAGGTTCGCGTTCGGCGGGATGCGGATGTCGAGCGCGTCCTCGACGGCGCGCACCGACGCGATGGCGTGGACCGTGGTGCAGACGCCGCAGATGCGCTGGGCGAACGCCCAGCCGTCGCGCGGGTCGCGGCCCTTGAGGACGAGCTCGAGCCCGCGGAACGCGGTCGCGATCGCCCACGCGTCCTTCACCCGGCCCCCGTCGGTGGCGACCTCGATGCGGAGGTGCCCCTCGATGCGGGTGACGGGATCGACGACGACCTTCGTGGTGGCCATGGGGATGTCCTCGCTCAGCCGGCTGACGGCGGCGCGCCGACGTCACCGCCCGCGGGCGGCTGCTGGCCGTAGATGGGAAGCTGCCGCCGCCGGGCGCGGTCGGCGAAGGTCCAGGCCGCGTGCACGGCGACGCCGCCCGCGGTCGCGCCGAGGAGCCCGAGGCCGATCGTGTCGACCGACTTCTCGATGCCGAACCCGGTGACGCCCGGGAGCCGCTGGTAGAAGGGGGACATGGTGTCCCAGAAGTACGGCTCCGTGCAGCCGATGCACGGGTGCCCCGCGCCGATCGGCCAGCTGGTCTTCTCGTTCCACATGAAGATCGGGCACGGCGAGAAGGTCTGCGGCCCCTTGCAGCCGACCTCGTACAGGCACCAGCCCTGCCGCGCGCCCGCGTCGTCGAAGGTGTGCGCGAACTGCCCCGCATCGAAGTGCCCGCGCCGCGGGCACTGGTCGTGGATGCGCGCCCCGTAGGCGAAGAGCGGACGGCCCTCGCTGTCGGCCTTCGGCAGCTTGCCGAAGGTGAGGAAGTGCACCACCGTCGCCACGATCACGTCCGGCACCGGCGGGCAGCCGGCGATGTTGAGCACCGGCCGGTCGGTGATGATCTCCCGCACGCCCTTCGCGCCCGTCGGGTTCGGCTTCGCGGCCTGCACCGAGCCGAAGTGCGCGCACGCGCCGAGCGCGATGATCGCCGCGGCACCCTTGGCCGCCTCCACCAGGTGGTCGTGCGCCGTCCGCCCGGCGATCGTCGTGTACATGCCCCCCTCGAGCATCGGCACCGACCCGGTGACGATCAGGAGGTACTTGCCGAAGTTCTCCTTCATCGCCGTCTCGCGCGCGTGCTCGGCGGCGTCGCCGGCGGCGGCCATCAGCGTGTCGGAGTAGTCGAGCGAGACGACGTCGAGCAGGAGGTTGCCGAGCGTCGGCTCGTTGGCGCGCACCGTCGCCTCCACGCAGCCCGTGCACTCCTGCAGCTCCAGCCACACCACCGTCGGCTTCCGCTGCCGCTGCAGCGCCTTCGCCACGCTCGGCGTCAGCGCGGTGCCGACGCCCAGCGTCAACGCCACCTGGCCGCAGAACCGCGCGAAGTCGCGCCGCGAGACGCCGCGCCGCCGCAGGTGCTCCCCGAGGGTCTCCCCCGCGAGCCACGGGTCGGACTGCCGCGAGAGCAGCCCCTCGAACCCGAGCCCCGCCAGCCCGGCCGGCATCAGCGGACCCGCCGCAGCGCGCGCACCTGCGCCGCCGGACGGTCCTCCACCGCGGGGTGATGATCCGCCTCGAACGCGCGCCCGCAGAGCGGGCAGCCCGCCGCGCGCGCACCCAGCCGCCACGCGACGGCGCACGCCGCCAGCACCACCGCCAGCAGCACGAGGCCGTCGGCCGCCGTGCCAAGCGTCAGGTGCGCGGCCCCGGCCGGCACCGCGTCGGCCCAGGGACGGTCATCCATCAGGAGCGCGAACAGGTCCCGCTGACCCGCGACGGGTGCGACGGGTTCAGCGACTGAGGCCGACAGCGGCCCGGTGATGGCCAGCGCCGTCAGGAGGAACCAGCGCCAGGCGGTCGGCGGCGGACGAAGAGGCATGAGAGGCACCTCGGTCCTTAGATTGAGGCAGCCTCAGGGCTGCCGATGCGGTGCAGGAGTGCAGGGACGTCCCCAATAAGCGCCGCCGTACATGAAGAAATCCTGAACGATAGTGGAATCGACCGTGACGACGAACAACTTGTCTCATCACCCGCCGACGGTGCGCAGAATGCGTCGTTTATTCGCTTTGTGCACTGAGAATCGTTTCCTCTGCAACGATTTCGTAGCGTTAATGCGCACCTGCACTTATGATTCATCAGTTTTTCCCATGGAAGAAGCCTGACCGTGCTCACGGCCCCTATCAGCAGTCGCGTCGACGCCGTCGAGCCGTTCCACGCCGTGGTGCTCAACCAACGAGCGCTCGCGCTGGAAGCGGCGGGCCGCTCCATTCGGAAGCTCTCCATCGGCGAGCCCGATTTCCCCACGCCCGATCTCGTGGTGCGCGCGGCCTTCGACGCGGCCCTCCGCGGCGAGACGCACTACACCGCGCCCCTCGGCATCCCTGCCCTCCGCACGGCCCTCGCCGAGCGGTATGGCCGGGTGGACGGGCTCGAGGTCGACCCGGCCCGGATCGCCGTCACGACCGGCGCCTCCGCCGCGCTGCTGGCCGCACTGGCCGTCCTGGCTGACTCGGGCGACGGCTTCCTGATGGCCGACCCGGGCTACCCATCCAACCGCGCGTTCCTGCAGATGGTCGGTGCCGTGCCGGAGCTGGTGCCGGTCGGCGCCGCAGAGCGGTGGCAGCTCACGCCGGAGCTGGTGGACGCGCACTGGACGCCGCGCACCCGCGGCGTGATCGTCGCGTCCCCCGGCAACCCGACGGGCACCGTCATCCCGGATGATGCACTGCGCGGCATCCTCGACGTGGTGCGCGTACGCGGCGGCACGCTGGTGGTCGACGAGATCTACGGCGGGCTGGTGTACGGCGAGCGGCCACGCACGGCGCTCGGGCTGGGGGATGACGTGGTCGTGGTGAACAGCTTCTCGAAGTACCACTGCATGACCGGCTGGCGCATCGGCTGGATGGTGGCGCCTCCGCCGATCCTCGCCGCTGCCGAGCGCCTCTGTCAGCACCTTTTCATCTCGCCACCCACACCGGCGCAGTACGCGGCGCTCGCGGCGCTCGGCCCCGAGGCGACCGCGATCTTCGAGGCGCGCCGCGCCGAGTTCATGCGCCGCCGGGATTACCTGGTGCCCGCGCTCGTCGGCGCCGGCTTCGGCGTGCCCGTGCGCCCCGACGGGGCCTTCTACGTGTACGCCGACTGCTCGGCGTTCGGCGCGAGCGAGGCGTTCGCCGCGGCGCTCCTCGAGGAGGCGGGCGTGGCGGTGACGCCAGGCCGCGACTTCGGGGTGCAGCAGGCCGACCGCCACGTGCGTATCGCCTACACATGCCCTCTCGACGACCTTGCGGACGCGGTGACCCGCATCCGTGCCTTCGCGGCCCGCGCCGCATGACCGACCTGCCGCCATCGGAGCCGCCCATGCCTCCCCTCATCGAGTCGTCCACGGACCAGACAGCCGGCGCGCCTGCGCCCGCCGACCCCGAAGGCGTCGCCGCCCTGCCCGCCCCGTCCGAGGCGACCGAGGCGACCGAGGCGACCGAGGCGAAGCCGACCGACCCGGCGTTCGACTGGGACGTTGCTGGCGTGCTCGCCGGGCTCTCGGTCAAGGCGAGCGAGATCGCGACCGCGCGCGCGCAGCCCGGCAGCATCCTCGTGCCGCTGCTCTGGCCGATCGTCGCGGATGCGCTGAGCGAGGATCCCGAGGTCGGCGAGGAGCTGCACCGCCGCGCCGAGGCGATGGGCGACTGGGGCCATCCGCGCGGCCCCGACACCGAGCCGGAGGCCGAGCAGTGGACCGCCGTCGGCGCCTTCGTGCTCGAGTACCAGGAGGCGGTGCATCGGCTCTTCCCCCCCGCCCTCGCGTTCGCCCGCGTCGAGCTCGACGTCGGCACGCTCGCGGCGGCGCGCGCGCGCCGCTACGCCGAGTGGCTGAAACAGAAGCCGGACCTGGTGGTCGCCGTGCTCGTGGCGCACGGCCTGATCGCGGATGCGCGGCAGAACCCGGCCGACCTCTTCCTCGCGCCGAAGAAGGATGCGAAGACGATCGCGCTGGCGCTCGCCGCGTACGTGAAGGAACTGCACGGCGCGGGGACGTGGCTCTCGTGGGACCAGGCGCTGCGCCTCGCGTCCGAAGCGTGGTGGTGGCGGGGCGGCTCGCGCGCGCTCACGGCCGAGCTCGCGCGCGAGTGCGGGCGCCTGCTGGCCCAGCGCGCCACGAGCGACCAGGAGCGGCTGGTGATGGAGAAGGAGCTGGCAGCGGCGCGCCGAAGACTGGAGAAGGGCGACGCCGTGGCCGAGCGCACCACCACGGAGCGGCTCGCCGAGGTGTCGGGCCTGCGCGAGGAGCTGGCGGCGGCGCGGCGGCAGCTCGCGGAGCTGACGCGCGAATCGGCGGAGCTGCGCCACGGCCGCGACCGGCACCGCGCGCGCGCGGAGGCGCTGGCCGAGGAGATGCGCCGCCACGGCCTCGAGCCGGGCGCGACGCAGGAGGAGGAGGCGGAGCCCGCGCCCGCCCCGGCGGCGCCGGAGCCGGTCGCCGCGGCGCCCGCGGAGCCGGAGCTGCCGCCGGTGCCGGCGGATGTCTTCGCGGGACGGAAGGTGCTGCTCTTCACCGCCCACGAGCGCGGCATCGCGCGGCAGGACATGGCGCGCGCCTTCGAGCAGTTCGGCGCGGACGTGGAGGTCATCCACTCGCGCGAGAGCGCGAAGGGCCCGGAGCGCTACAAGCCGGAGACGATCGTGGTGCTGGAGGTGCGCTTCATGCCGCACAAGACGTCGACGGTGCTCAAGGAGCGCGCGAAGGCGTCGGGCTGCTGGGTGATCGAGCTCCGGCACGGCTCCAACCTCGCCGCCGAGGTGGCGCAGCGGTGGTGGAAGGACCGGCACCTCAACGTGCGCTGACCGCCGCGGGCCGTCCGTGCACGTCGATGAGCGCCGGCGCGACCCCGGGCAACCGGATGTCGAGCCGGCGCTCCGCGCGTGCGGGATCGACGTCGTAGCCGCGGTCGCGCAGGACGCCGACGGAGATCGCGCTGAGGCCGGCGAGCGGGTCGAGCATCGGCCGCATCAGGTCGTCGAGCGCGAGCGGGCCCGTCGCCCAGTGCGACGGGTCGCCGGCGAGCGGGATCGCCGCGGCGCCGCCGGCGACGGCGAGCGCCGCCGGGCCGGTCCAGCGCCACGGCTCGTCACGCGTGGCCGGCAGCAGCCAGCGCGCGTAGGGCGGTGCGCCGCGGTCGCTCGTCCACCCCGGCACGCCGGCCAGTCCGAGCACGTGTCCCATCTCGTGCAGTGCCACCGCCTCCACGAGCAGCGTGTCGAAGGCGCTCCCGTGCGCGAGCGTGCTGTCGCGCCAGCCGTCGCGGATGCGCACCACCCCGCCGAGCGCGCGCCCGCGCGCGTCCATCACGCACGGCATCCCCTCGCCCACCACGCCCGGCGCCGCCGAGACCCAGCGCGCCACGCGGACGAGGACGCCCTGCACCGGCTGGTCGGTGGGCAGGCCGCCGCAGAACTGCCCCGTGGGGCCGGCGAAGAGGAGCGACGCCGGCTCCGCGCGCTGCACGACGCGCTGCAGCCGCGCGGCGGCGCGTTCGTACGCGATGCGCTCGCCCGCGAGCGGCGGCGTCGCGAAGCTGAAGCGGACGCGGAACGCGTCGGCCGGAGCGGGCGCGACGTCCACCGTGACCGCCTGGCGCTCTCCCTCCGCCCGCACCACGAGCTCGGCGGTGCCGGCGCGCCGCGGGAACAGGCGCCCGAAGCCGTCGACGTCGACGACCGACGTGTCGCTGGACCACCAGGTGAACGGCTCGGCGAGCGGCCGAGGCTCGCGCCACGTCGCGCGGAGACGTCCCGCCTCCCCCGCGACGAGCGGCGCGTCCGCGGCGAGGCGGATGACCCCCTCGGCGCTCGGCGCGGCGCGCGTATCGGCCAGGCGCGCGGGTGCACGGCCCTCGCTCGGCGTGGTGCCGCCACCGCCGCACGAGAGCGCGCCGACGAGGCTCGCCGCCAGCCCGACACGCCACCGATCCGCCACCGCGCCTCCGCCCCCGGGGGAAGGGCGCGCACGCGATGATTGCGGCGCGGGGAGTCCCGGGCCTGCGGGTTATCGACGGGATGACGGGTAGCTGAAGCGGCCTCCAGCGCGCGCGCCACGTGCCGATACTCGAAGGTCGGGCCCGCGCGTGGGCTGGGGCGCAAAGGACGGACGCCCCCGGCCGTGGGGCCGGGGGCGTCCTGGGATGCGGCGCGTAGGAATCGAACCTACAACCTAGTGATTAAGAGTCACTTGCTCTGCCAATTGAGCTAGCGCCGCTCAGCCGTCGACTCGCGATAGCCCCAACGGGAATCGAACCCGTCTCTCGACCTTGAAAGGGTCGCGTCCTGACCGATAGACGATGGGGCCGGGGCTCCCTGCGGGCACCGCGATGTCATAGCGCTAACGGGATTCGAACCCGTGTTCCAGCCTTGAGAGGGCTGTGTCCTAGGCCTCTAGACGATAGCGCCACTGGCCCTGCTGTCCTGCGTCCTGCCCTGCACCGACAGGCCCGGAGGGAATCGAACCCCCAACCCCCGGTTTTGGAGACCGGTGCTCTACCAATTGAGCTACGGACCTTCAAACCGTACCAGGGTGGCTGACGGGGATCGAACCCGCGACCTCCGGAGCCACAGTCCGGCGCTCTAACCGTCTGAGCTACAGCCACCACGAGCGCGCCTAGCCCATCGGCGAGCGGCAGGGAAAGATAGGGGGCGAGGCGGCTCGGTCAAGCGGGCCAGAAGCGCCGAGCGAGCTCCTCAGTGCGGCGCGCGGGCGTCACCTTCCGCCCATCCACCGACGCCACCGGCACGACGCCTCGCGCCGCGTTCGCCAGGAAGAGCCCGTTGAGCAGCACCTCCGCGAGCACGGCGCGCTTCGGCACCACCGGCCCCATCAGTTCCTCGATGCGCAGGCGCGAGACCGAGTGCAGCACGCCGAGCGAGAAGTCCGGCGCGCCCACGCGGTCCCGCTCCCACCAGAACACCGACCAGACCGTCGCCTCGCAGAGGAAGCCCTGGCCCGAGAGGAAGAGCGCGTCGTCCGCGCCGACCGCGCTGACCTCCATCGTCGCCCGGTCGAACTGCGCCCGCTCGACCGTCTTGTGCGGGTACGGCACGAACGGCGTCTTCACGGTGATGAGCTGCACCGGGTCGGTCCGGCCCACCGGACGGTCGCCGGAGGTGACGCCGTCGACGCCGATCTCGAGGCGGCGCACGCGGTCCCCGGTGCCCGTCGGCACCTCCATCTCGGGCGGGATCGGCACGCCGAGGTCGCGCGCGCTCTCCGACATGCGGCGGAGGTGCAGGTGCCAGAGCGGCGCCTTCCCCCCGCGAATCCGGATCGTCTCGATCAGCCTCGGCGTCGTCCGCATGCTCCGCTCACCCCTCCGCGTCGTCCGTCCGCGCCCCGGCGCGCATCGCGCGCCAGGTCGTCGCCCCCAGGATCAGCACGCCCCCCACCGCCGGCCACGCACCCGGCCGCTCGCCCAGGAGCAGCCACGACCACGCGGGGTTGAGCGCAGGCTCCAGCAGCAGCAGGAGCGATGCCTCGAGGGCGGGCACCTGCGTCATGCCCCGCGTCAGCAGGAAGTAGGCCAGCGCGATCTGCGCCACCCCGAGATACGTCAGCACCGCCCAATCGGTTGCGGTCGGCGCCATCGGCAGCGCGAACGGCAGGCACGCCGCAAATGCGAGCAGGTTCCCGAGGGCGACCGCCCCGACGCCGCTCGGCGGCGCCTCGCCGGGCGCGACCTTCCGGGTTCCCAACCAGCGCAGGCCGAGCAGCGTCACCGCGTACGCGAGCCCCGACGCCGCCGCGAGCGCGTTGCCGGTGGCCGGGTCGGGCGCGGTGCGCACCGGCGCGGCGCTGCCGAGCACCACGCACGCGAAGCCCGCGAGGACCGCGGCGGCGACGGCGAGGTCCGCGCGGCGCAGCCGCTCCCGCAGGAGCCACGGCCCGAGCAGGAGCAGGTAGAGCGGCGCCGTGGACTGCAGGAAGATGGCGTTGGCGCTGGTGGTGAGCTTGTTCGCGGCGACGAAGAGCGTGAGCGTCGCCGCGTACGCGGCGGCGACGAGCGCCGTCTCGCGGCGCCAGCCGCGGCGCGCCTGCGGCACGAGCAGCAGCAGCACCAGGCCCGCGATGCCGCTGCGGAGCCCCGCGACGGGCCACGCGCCGAGGGTGGTCGCCTTGATGGCCGCGCCACCGGTGCTGAAGAGGAGCGCGGCGCCGAGCACCTCGAGGCGGCCCGCGGCGCGCACCGCGGCTACTCGAGCGGGAGCGCCGCGGGGAAGCCGAGCGCCACGGCGAGCGCGGCGCGCGCGCCGGCGAGCTTCGCCCGCGCCGCCGCGAGCTTCACCGACTCGTCCAGGAGGAGCCGCTCGCGCAGGTTCACGACGAACAGCGTGCTCTCGCCGCTCTCGAAGCGGCGCACCTCGCCGTCACGCATCGCGCGCGCCTGCGTGACGGCGACGGCCTGCCGCGCCACGACCTGCTCGAACGTCTGCAGGTCGAACGCGGCCGCCGCGACGGCCAGGCGCACCTCCCGCGCGGCGAGCCCGCGGTCGAGCTCGGCGGACTCGAGCTTGGCGCGCGTGGCGCCGAGCTTCCCCCGCTCCTTCATGAGCAGCAGCGACTGCTTCCCCTCGAAGCCGAGCTTCTGGTTGCCCGCGAGGTCGGGCCACGGGCCGGTCCAGAAGCCCATCGAGTCGGCGCTGCCGAGCGCGCTGAAGGAGAGCGACGCCTCGGGCAGGAGCCCCTGCGCGGCGAGCAGCCGGTCGGCGCGGGCGCGCACGACCTTCGCGTCCGCCTTCAGGATCTCGGGGTGCCGGCGCAGCGCCTCGAGGAGCCACTGGTCGAGGCGCGCGGAGTCGGCGCGCTCGGCGCCCGGCACGTCGAGCGCGGGCTCGGTGCCGGCGACGAGCTCCAGCGGGCCGCCGTCGGCGTCCCAGAGGAAGAGGGCGACGGACTGGGTGGCCGAGAAGAACGCCGCGTCGGCCTCGAGGCGCGCCACGGTGCGGCGCTGCACCTCGAGCGCGGCCTCCACCGTGTCGAGCGCCGCGGCCTCGCCGTTGACGAAGCGGCTGCGCACGAGCCGCGCGCGCAGCTCGGCGAGCTCCTGGCCCTCGCGCGCGATGCGGCGGCGCTGGTCGGTCTCGTACCAGCCGGCGTACTCCTTGACCGCCGAGAAGAGCAGCTTGTTCACCGCGCCGAGCCGCTCGCCGATCGCCTGGTCGCGGAGCGCGGCGGCCTGCGCCACCGCGTTCCGGCGCTGGTCGGTGATGATGCCGCGCGCGAGCGGGATCGTCACCCCGGCGACGAACTGCCCGGAGTTCGGCGTCCCCGCCTCCGGGTTGATCGACGTGCCGCGCCCGCGCTCGAAGCCGAGCTTCACGTCGATGCCGATCGGCGTCGGCGCCTTGAGGCCCGCCTCGAGGTAGTCGTACGACGTCTTGCCGGTGAAGCGCTTGCGGTCGATGAGCAGGTACGCCGCGGGGTCGAAGAGCCCGCCGCGCGCGGCGAGCAGCTCCGCCTCGGCCTGGCGCTGCAGCAGCCGCGCCTGCCGCGCCACCGGGTGCCGCTCGAGGACGAGCGTGTAGAAGTCGCGGAGCGGCAGCTGCGGCGCCGACGCGAGCGTCGCGGTGGGGGCCGCCGGGGGGGCCGCCTGCGCGCCGAGCGGGGCGGCCGCGGCCGCCAGGGCCACGACCGCACGGCGGAGCGGACGCGCGCTCACTTCAGGTCGGTCTCGGCGGGCTTCGCCAGCGTCTGCGGCTCCGCGTCCTTCGCCTGGATGGCGGGCGGGAAGCCGTTCAGCTGCCGCCACAGCTCGAACCAGACGCGCACCGTGTCGAGCATCGCCCAGCCGACGACGCGCGTCCCCATGCGCAGCTGCGCCGGCCACGGCGTGTCCTCCGGGTCGGGCGAGACGAGCACGCGGAACTTCGCGTCCTTCGACTCCACCATGTCGATCGCCGTCACCACGCCGCCGAACGTGCCGACCGCCACCGACGGCCAGCCGATGAACTGCAGCGCCGGCCACCCCTCGAACTGGAGCCGCACCCGGCGCCCCTTCCGCAGGAGCGGGATGTCGTTCCCCTTCACGTACAGCTCCACCGCCTGCGACGGCGCCGCGGGGACGATCCGCACCACGGCGTCGCCCTCCTTGATCTGCTCGCCGATGCCGGCGCGCACCGCGCGCTGCACGTAGCCGTCCTGCGGCGCGTCGATGCGGTAGAAGCCCTGGCGCAGCTGGTAGCTCGTGTACTGGTTGCGCAGCTTCGCCACGTCGGCCCGCGCCTCCTGCACCTCCGACATCGTCTTGGCGCGGTCGGCCTCCGCCTTCGCCATCTTCTCGCGGTACTCGGCGGTGACGCCGTCGAGCTCGATGCGCGCGTTGATCAGCTCGTTGCGGGCCTTGAGCAGCTCGTTGCGCTTCTCCACCACCTTCGCGTCCGCCCCCTGCCGGCGGGCGACGAAGTTCTGGTACCGGTTCAGCGACTCCACGCCGTCCTTGTACATCGTCTCCATGCGGCGCGCCTGGTCGACGGCGAAGGCGGAGTCGACGAGCGCCTGCTCGAGCGACGCCGAATCCTTCTGCACGGCGAACTCCGCCTGCAGCAGCTTGTTGCGCGTCTGGCTCAGCTTGAGCTCGAGCGCCTGCTCCAGCGTCTGCACCTGCCGCAGCAGCGCCTCGGCGGTCTGCACCTTCGCCGAGATCGACCCCTCCTTGGCGGTCACCTGCTCGCCGAGGCGGTCGACCAGCTTCGGGTCGAGGTACGTCTCCTTCACCTCGGAGATCTGCAGGATCGGCGTCCCCTTGGTCACGAACTGCCCCTCGGCGACGAACCACTTCTCGATCCGCCCCGCGATCACGGTCGGGACGACCTGCGGGCGGTCCTGCGGGCGGAGCGCGCTCACCGTGCCGTCGGCCGAGATGTTCTGCTGCCACGGCAGGAAGAGCGCGACGATGAAGATGACGAGCAGCGCGCCCATCCAGCGCGCGAACTGGCGCTGGGCGTCGGAGGTGTTGAGCAGCCGGGCGGAGTAGACGCCGGCCGAGTCCAGGTCGAAGCCCGGACGGACCCCGGGCGCGCTCATCGGGCCTCCCCGCTGCGGTTGAGCTCCAGGGTCTGGCTGACGAGTGCGCGGAACGTCGCGTCCTCCATCAGCTCGGCGTACGTCCCCTCGCGCGCGACGCGGCCCCCCTCGAGCCAGAAGATCCAGTCGCACGCCGAGAGGTACATCGGGTCGTGCGTGGCGGCGAGCACCGTCCAGTCGCAGTCGCGGTCGGAGAGGAGGCGGATCACCTCGCGGCGGTAGCCGGGCTCGAGGTGCTCGAAGAGGTCGTCGATGATGAGCAGCTTCGGCCGCCCCGCGATCGCGCGCGCCAGCGCGATCTTCCGCACCATCGTCATCGGCAGCAGGCGGCCGCCGTTGGTGATCCGCGTGTCGATCCCCTCGGGCAGGAGCTGCACCTGCTCCGCGAGGCCGACGCGCTCGATGGCGAGCAGCACGTCCTCGGTGCGGATGCCGGTGCGGCCGAGCGAGATGTTCTCCTCGATCGTGCCCTCGAAGAGCTCCGGCGCCGCGAGCGTGCCGCCGACCTGCTGGCGGAACGAGAGCGGGTCCAGGTCGCGCAGGGAGACGCCGTTGTAGACGATGGCGCCGTGGTAGCCCGGCAGCATGCCGCCGAGCAGCTTGAGCAGCGTCGACTGCCCGGCGCCCTCGAGCCCCGTGACCGCCACCACCGCGCCGCCGTCCATCGAGAGCGAGACGTCGCGGATCGCCCAGTCGTCCGACTCCGGGTACCGGTACGACAGGCTCCGCGTCGTGACCTGCACGCCGGGCTCCTTGTCGTGCTCGGGGAGCAGCAGCCCCCCCGCCGCCTCGACCGGCAGGTCGGTGACGTGGCCCGACTTCTCGACGGCCACCAGCGCGTCGTACACCGTCGGCATCGTGAGGATCAGCTTCTCGATGCCGGCGAGGATCGTCACCACGATCACCTCCGACGCGACGAACTGGCCCAGGGTGATCTGCTGGTCGCTCACCAGCACCATGCCGAGCACGAGCAGCGCCGCGGTGATCACCACCTTGAAGGCGACCATCCCCGTGCCCTGCGTCACCAGCACGCCGAAGTGGCCGCGGCGCGCCTTCAGGTAGTACGAGAGCTCGCGGTCCATCCGGTCGAGCGGCAGGTTGGAGCGGCCGGCGAGCTTCATGGTGCCGATGGTGCGCGCCATCTCCTCCAGCCAGTGCACGACGCGGTACTTGTACTTCGACTCCTTGAGGGCCGTGTCGAGGCCGCGCTGGTACGTCCAGCGCAGCAGCACGCCGAGCGAGACGACGAGGATGGCGGCGAAGCCCAGGAAGTACGGGTGGTAGAAGGCGAGCAGGACGAGGCCGAAGACGACCTGCAGGCCCGCCGCGAGGCCGTCCATCAGCAGCTTCGGGATCGACTTCTGGAGCGTGACGACCTCGAAGAAGCGGTTCATGAGCTCCGGGAGGTCCTCGGCGTTCACCGCCTCCACCTGCAGCCGCGGCACCCGCGTCGCGAACTCGAGGGCGATCCGCGCGAAGACGCGCTGCTGGATCACCTCCAGCACGTGCATCTCCGCGATCGTGAGCACGCCGCCGATCGCGGTCGCAATGACGACGAAGAGGATCAGCAGCGCCGCCGGCTGGATGATCTCGCGCGTCACCGCGAGCGAGGTGATCGCCTGCACCGCGAGCGGCAGCGCCAGCGAGAGCAGCGCGCTCACCACCGCGTAGAAGAGCGCGAGCAGGATCTCGCGCCGCTCCTGCCGCATCAGCAGCTTGAGCCGCTCGAACGCGGTCGGGTGCGCGTGGTCCGCCCCGTGGCCCGCGTCCAGCGACACCGACGGCGTCACGTTCACCGGCACGAGGCAGAGCGCGCCGCCCGCCGAGGCCGCGAGCGCCGCGAACGCGTCCACCGGCATCGGCACCTCCCGCGGCACCGCCCCCTCCGCGATCACCGTCACCTGCACGTCCCCGCCGTGCCGCCCGTGCGCGAGGTAGGCGATCGCGGGCTCGCCCGCCGCCGCGGCGGCGAGCACCAGCACGGGGAACGCCCCCTGCCGCGCCAGCTGCTCCAGCTCCTCGCGCTCCGCCGGCCGGTCGAGCCACGCCAGCTCGAACGGCGTGCCCGCCTGCAGCACCCGCTCGCGCGCCTGCGCCGGGTCGCCCGCAACGGCCGGCAGCTTCTTCAACACCTGCGCCCGGAGGTCCGGGTCCATCATGAGTCCCAGCCGCTTCGCGACCGCATCGGTCACGAGCCACGCCAGGGGCTGCGTCGTCGTCACTCGCCGTCTCCCTGATGGCCCCTAATCCCTAGGGCCTGAACGGGTTGGGCGAAACCCTACACCCGTCGTAGGATTTCGCCCAAGCGATAATCATAGGTCAGCGTACCCGCCGGCACCATGCGGTGCCGCTGCTCACCCGTCGCCGAGGGCGATCGGCGCGGCGAGCAGCGCGTCGGGGATGCCGAAGCCGTCCACGAGCGCGACGGCGTGCGGACGCAGCTCGGCGCACAGGGCGTTGACCTGCGCGCGGATCGCCTTCGCCTTCGGCGCCTCGAACAGGCCGTTGGCGAGGTACCACCCCTCGTGGCGCTCGAGCATGGAGAGCGCGTAGAGGTCGGCGAGGCGCAGCAGCGCCTCGCGCGTGCCGCCGCCGACCTGGGGGATGGCATCGCGGAACGCCTCATGGACGACCCGGTCGATGTGCGCGCCGGCGAGGTGGAGCAGGTGGTCCTGCACCTCGATGAGCGCGCCGAACGCGTCCATGCCGTCGTCCAGGCGCCCCTTGAGCCGCCGCGCCGCGGAGCGGAGCAGGCGCTCCTCGCGGTACCGGAGGGCGCCGAGCTGGAACGCCGGGTCGCGCAGGTGCTCCTCGTCGGTGAGGCGGCTCACCACGGCGTTCCGCCGCGCGAGGCGCGTGCCGGTGGCGCGGGCGAGGTAGCGCACGAGGCCGGTGAAGCCGAGGCCGCCGAGGTGTTCGCGGTACCCGGTGAGGAGCCCCTTGGCGAGGAGCTGCATGAGGACGGTGTTGTCGCCCTCGAAGGTCTGGAAGATGTCGGTGTCGGCGCGGAGGACGCCGATGCGGTTCTCGGCGCGGTAGCCGACGCCGCCGCAGCACTCGCGGGCGAGCTGGAGCGTCTCGCCGGTGTGCCAGGTGGCGACCGCCTTGAGGCCCGCCGCGAGCCCCTCCATCTCGCGTTCGGTCGCCGCGGTGCGCCGCTGGAAGTCGCGCACGAGGCGCTTGATGCCGAAGTCGAGCGCATAGGTGCGCGCGAGCGGGAGGAGCAGGCGCCGCTGGTGCGTGAGGTAGTCGAGCAGCGGCACCTCCTGCCCGGGCTGCGGCCCGAACTGCCGCCGCCGCGCGCCGTAGCGCACCGCGATGGCGAGCCCGCTCTTCGCCGCCGAGAGCGCCGACGCGGCGATCGTGATGCGGCCGCCGACCAGCGTGGAGATCATGGTGAAGAAGCGCTTGCCGGGGTTGGCGATGGCGCTCTCGTACGTGCCGGCCTCGGTGACCCGGCCGAAGCGGTCGAGCAGCGCCTCGCGCGGGACGCGCACGTGGTCGAACGCGATCTGCCCGTTGTCGACGCCGTTCAGGCCGAGCTTCTCGCCCGAGTCGCGCACCTGCACGCCCGGCAGGAGGCGCCCCGCCTCGTCGCGCAGCGGCACCAGCAGGGCGTGCACGCCGTGGCAGGTGCCGCCCACGTGCAGCTGCGCGAAGACGGTCGCCATCCGCCCGTGCACCGCGGCGTTGCCGATCCACTCCTTCCACGCCGAGGCGTCGGGCGTGTGCACCACGAACTCGCCGGCCGCCGCGTCCCACCGCGCCTCCGTGCGGATCTCGCGCACGTTGGAGCCGTGGCCGATCTCGGTCATGGCGAAGCAGCCGGGCAGCTCGCCGCTGCCGATGCGGGGCAGCACGGTGCGGTGGTGCCGCTCCGTGCCGAGCAGCGCGACGGAGCCGCCGAAGAGGCCGAACTGCACGCCGAACTTGATGGTGAGCGAGAGGTCGTGGAACGCGATCGCCTCGAACGCCGCGAAGAACGCCGCCGGGTCGTCGTCGCCGCCGGCCACCTCCGGGTAGGCGAGCTTCCCGAGTCCCTCCGCCGCGAGGACCTGCAGCCACTCGTACACCAGCTCGCGGTACGCCTCCTTCGGCAGCCCGTACCGGTACGCGAAGCGCGGCTCGGCGAGCAGCTGCTTGATGCGCTCGCGAAGCGCGGCGTGCTCGCCATCGAGCAGGCGCTGGAGCGCGGCCGGGTCGGGCGTGAAGGCGGGAGCGGGGGACGGCGCGGGGCGGGCGGAGGCGGTCGCGGGCATGGGGGGAAAATACCCGGGAGCCGGGGGCGGGGGGCCAGGGGCCGGGGGCGACGGCGGGCGGGCAAACGGACGAACGGCTAGGCTCCACCGCGGCGGCCCTCCCCGCCGACCCGCCTGCCCCCCTGCCCCCTTGCCCCCGGCCCCCAAGCCCCCGGCCCCATGCGCACCATCATCGAACCCTTCAAGATCAAGTCCGTCGAGCCGATCCGGCTCACCACGCCCGCGGAGCGCGAGGCGAAGCTCCGCGCGGCCGGCTACAACGTCTTCAGGCTCGACGCGGAGGACGTGCTGATCGACCTGCTCACCGACAGCGGCACCGCCGCGATGTCGGCGGCGCAGTGGGGGGCGATGATGATCGGCGACGAGGCGTACGCGGGCAGCCGCTCGTGGCACCGCTTCGAGTCGACGGTGCGCGAGATCACCGGCTTCCCGCACGTGCTCCCCACGCACCAGGGGCGCGCCGCCGAGCGCATCCTCTTCTCCGTGCTCTGCCGCCCGGGCGACGTGGTGCCGAACAACACGCACTTCGACACGACCCGCGCCAACGTCGAGGCGACCGGCGCCGAGGCGCTCGACCTCGTGATCCCCGAGGGGCGCGACCCCGCGTCGCTGCACCCGTTCAAGGGGAACATGGACGTCGCGCGCCTGGAGGAGACGATCGCGCGCGTCGGCCGCGGGCGCATCCCGCTCGTGATGCTGACGGTGACGAACAACTCCGGCGGCGGCCAGCCGGTCTCGATGGCCAACGCGCGCGCCGTGCGCGACACGTGCCGCCGCCACGGGATCCCGCTCTACCTGGATGCCTGCCGCTTCGCGGAGAACAGCTGGTTCGTGAGGCTGCGCGAGCCCGGCTACGCCGACCACGCGCCGCTCGCGATCGCGCAGGAGCTGTTCTCGTACGCGGACGGCTGCACGATGTCGGCGAAGAAGGACGGCATGGCCAACATCGGCGGCTTCCTCGCCACGCACGATGGCGCGCTCGCCGCGCGCGAGCGCGACCTGCTGATCCTCACCGAGGGGTTCCCGACGTACGGCGGCCTCGCGGGCCGCGACCTCGACGCGATCGCCGTCGGGCTGCGCGAGGCGCTGGATGAGGACTACCTCCGCTACCGCATCCGCTCCGCGACGTACCTGGGCGAGCACCTCACCGAGGCGGGCGTGCCGATCATGCAGCCGCCCGGCGGGCACGCGGTCTACCTGGACGCGTCGGCGTTCTTCGCGCACATCCCGCCGCTCGAGCTCCCGGGGCAGGCGCTGGTGGTGGAGCTGTACCGCGAGGCGGGGATCCGCGCGGTCGAGATCGGCACGGTGATGTTCGGCCGCCACGACCCGACGACGGGCGCGGAGTCGCCGGCGCCGATGGAGCTCGTGCGGCTCGCCCTGCCGCGGCGCGTCTACACGCAGAGCCATGTCGACTACGTGGTGGAGGCGATCCTGAACGTCTTCGCCCGGCGGCATGCGGTGCGCGGCTACCGCTTCACCGAGCAGGCGCCCGCGCTCCGGCACTTCACCGCGCGCTTCGCGCCGCTCGGCGCGGACGGTGCGACCGCTCAGGGGATGTCGTAGGCGTACGACTCCTCGCGCTCGACCACGAAGCCGCGGCGGAGGTAGTTCGGCAGGGCGGACGGATGGTCGAGGGTGCAGGTGTTCAGGATGATCGCCGGCGGCGCGCTCCGCGCCGCCTCGGCGATCGCGAGGTCGAGCAGCGGTCCGCCCAGCCCGCGGCCGAGCCACGCGGGCAGCAGCCCGAAGTATGCGAGCTCCTCCGTGCCATCGGCGAGGCGGTCGAGCTGCACGAAGCCCGCGAGCGCGCCGTCGAGCTCGGCGAGGAAGACGCGGCGGCCCGGCTCCGCGAGGTAGGCATCCAGCCGGGCGTCATCCCACGCGAGCTTGTCGCGCCAGTGCCAGGGGCCGCCGACGTCGGCGTAGAGCCGCCGGTAGAGCGGCGCCGGGCACGGCGACACCGCGCGCAGGCCGAAGCCCGGCGGCGCGGGACGCGACGGGCGGTGGTCGCCGAGGCGGAGGTGCGTGCGCGTGACGGGGACGGTCGGCATGCCGTGTACTTTAGGCACGATGCGCCGACTCGCCATCGCCGGGCTCCTCGCAGCCGCCGCGTGCGGCGGCCCGAGACGCACGCCCGAGGCCGCGCCCCCACCGCCCTTCAGCGCCATCACCGCCGGCGAATACCACACCTGCGCGCTCGACCGCGATGGCCTCGCCTGGTGCTGGGGCATCAACCAGTCGGGCCAGCTCGGCGACAGCACGATCACCGACCGGCTCCGCCCCGTGCGCGTGGCGGGCGGCATCCGCTTCGCCCTGCTCGAGGCGGGCGGGGCCCACACCTGCGGCCTCTCCGTGTCAGGCGAGCTCTGGTGCTGGGGGCGCAACGTGCACGGCGAGCTCGGCGACGGCACCGTCGAGATGCGCTCCACGCCGGTGCGCGCCGTGCCGGGCGAGCGCTTCCGCTCGCTCGCCGTCGGCTACGAGTTCACCTGCGGGCTCCGCACCGACTCGGTGCTGCTCTGCTGGGGCGCCGACGACACGGGCCAGCTCGGCGACGGCGACGAGCGCGTCGCGGAGCGGTACGCGCCGGTGACGGTGAAGGGGCCGCTCCGCGTCGGCCTCGCGCGCGCGGGGCGGCACCACGCCTGCGCGCTCGACACCGGCGGCCATGCGTGGTGCTGGGGCTCCGGCGGCCCGCTCGGCGACGGCACGCTCGAGACGCGACGGTCGCCCGTCCGCGTGAAGGGCGCCGTGCCGCTGACGCAGCTCGCGATCGGCGCCGAGATCTCGTGCGGCATCGGCCGCGACGCACGCGCCTGGTGCTGGGGCCCGAACATCGACGGCCAGCTCGGCACCGGCCTCCTCCGGCCGACGATCCTCACCCCCGGAGAGGTCGCCGGCCGGCACCGCTGGACGGCGCTGGCCGCCGGCCGCTACCGCGTCTGCGGGCTGGACGAGGGGAAGCGCGCGTGGTGCTGGGGCTCCAACTACCTCGGCGCCCTCGGCGACGGCAGCGGCCGCGACCACGACGTGCCGGTCCGCGTCGCGGCCGACCGGCGCTACGTCGCCATCACGCTCGGCGAGACCCACGGCTGCGCGCTCGACACCGACGGCATCGCCTGGTGCTGGGGCATGAACGTGACGCCCGTCGGCGCGGGCATGCTGGGCGACGGGACGGGGCAGTCGAGGAGCGTGCCCGTCAGGGTGGGCGGCGCGCCGGAGGGACGGCCAGGAGGCCAGCCTCCCGCTCGCTGACGGCTGGCCTCCTTCCCGCCTGCCACCTCGCCGCCGTCATTGGGCCAGCTCCGCCCTCCCCCGGAACTCCTCCAGCGCCGCCGGGTTCGCGAGCGCCTCGGTGTTCGTCACGGGGCGGCCGTGGATCACCTCGCGCACGGCGAGCTCCGTGATCTTGCCGCTGATGGTGCGCGGGATGTCGCGCACCTGCAGGATCTTCCTCGGCACGTGATGCGGCGAGGCGCCGGTGCGGATGGCGTCGCGGAGGCGCTGGCGCAGCGCATCGTCGAGCACGAGCCCCTCGCGCAGCCGCACGAACAGCACCACCCGCACGTCGTCGCCCCACGCCTGCGCCACCGCCACCGACTCCAGCACCTCGGGCAGCGTCTCCACCTGGCGGTAGATCTCGGCCGTGCCGATGCGCACGCCGCCGGGGTTGAGCGTCGCGTCGCTGCGGCCGTGGATCACGAAGCCGCCGCGCGGCGTCCGCTCCACCCAGTCGCCGTGGGCCCACGTGCCGGGGAAGCGCGTGAAGTACGCCGCGCGGTACTTCGCGCCATCCGCATCGTCCCAGAACGCCACCGGCATGCTCGGGAACGGGCGCGTGCAGACGAGCTCGCCCGGCTCGCCCACGTCTGCCGGCGTGCCGTCGGCGCGCCACACGTCGACGGCCATGCCGAGGCCCGGCGCCTGCAGCTCGCCGCGATGCACCGGGAGCGTCGGCACGCCGAGCAGGAAGCAGCTGATGATGTCGGTGCCGCCGCTGATCGAGGCGAGGTGCGCGTCCGGCGCGACGTCGCGCCACGTGTAGTCGAAGCTGGTGGCGGCGAGCGGCGAGCCCGTGGAGAGGATGGTGCGCACGCGATGCGCCGCGTGCGTCTCGCGCGGCCGGGCCCCCTCCTTCTCGAGCATCGCCAGGTACTTGGCGCTCGTGCCGAACACGGTGACCCCCTCGGCGACGGCCAGGTCCCACAGCACGGTGGGCGGCGCGAGCGGCGCGCCGTCGTACAGGACGAGCGTCGCGCCGGAGGCGAGCCCGGTCACCAGCCAGTTCCACATCATCCACCCGCAGGTGGTGAAGTAGAAGAAGCGGTCGTCGGGCTGGAGGCCGACGTGCAGGCGGTGCTCCTTGAGGTGCTGCAGCAGCGTGCCGCCCGCGCCGTGCACCATCGCCTTCGGCAGGCCGGTGGTGCCGGACGAGTACATCACGTAGAGCGGATGGTCGAACGGGAGCCGCGTGAACGTGAGCGGCGCGTCGAGGTGGGAAGCGAGCCAGTCGCCCCAGGCGGTGGCGCCCACCGTGGATCCGCCCTCGCCGAGCCACGGCACCACGACCACGCGCCGCAGCGTCGGCAGCGCGGCGGCGATCGCGTCGATCCGCCCGCCGAGCGGGATCGACTTCCCCGCGTAGCGGTAGCCGTCGACCGTCACCAGCACCGTCGGCGCCACCTGCCCGAAGCGGTCGAGCACGCCCTGCACGCCGAAGTCGGGCGAGCAGCTGCTCCACACCGCGCCGAGCGAGGCGGCGGCGAGCATGGCGATGATCGTCTCGGCGATGTTCGGCAGGTAGCCCACCACGCGGTCGCCGGGGCCGACACCGTCGTGCCGGAGCGCGGCGGCCGCGGCGGCGACGAGGCGGGAGAGCTCGCGCCACGAGACAGCGCGGCGGCGCCCCGTCTCGTCCCGGGACACGATGGCGAGCGCGTCGTCGCTTCGGTGCAGCAGGTTCTCGGCGAAGTTGAGCCGGGCACCGGCGAACCAGCGCGGCCCGAGCTGCGCATCGGGCGGCGCCATCCGGTCGCCACCGGTGAGCACCGCGTCCCACTGGCGGCCGCCGCCGAGGTCGGCGGCGATGACGCCCGCGTGCGCCCAGACGAGCGGCCAGAACCGCTCCGGGTGGCCGACCGACCAGCGGTGGAGCGCGGCGTAATCGCCCACGACGCCCGCCGGTGCGCCCGCAGCGTGGGCGGCGGCGGCGAAGGCGACAAGCGGGGCGGCTGACGGCGAGGCCGGCTGGGCGGAAGGAGGTGTCATGACGCGGTGGATGCTGCCGGGGCGTGGGCGGTGCGGCAAGGGGGCGGGAAACGGAAGCCCCCCGCGTCGCCGGGGCGACGCGGGGGGCTCAGGCCACTGGGCCAGGACTAGCGGCGACGGCGCGACGCGAGGACGAGGCCCACCGCGCCGCTCCCGAGCAGCACGAGGGTGGACGGCTCGGGCACGACCTGCCCCTGAGAGGTCCACGTCAGGTCGGTCAGGGCCGGGGACGGGTTGGCACCGTCAGGCGAGCCGAACTCGAAGCCCCAGATGTCGGCCGTCGCGCGGAGGATGCCGCGGAACTGGCCACCATTGAACGGCTGGCCGTTGATCGGCGCCAGCGCCACGAGGTCGTACTCCACCAGCGTGTTGCCCATCTGGTCGAGCGCACGGATGAACACCGGCAGGTTGAAGGTGCAGCAATCCGCGTAGCTCATGAGCCCGCCGACGCCCTGCATCGGCCCGTTCTGGAACCAGAACCGCGCCGTGCCCCACTGGTTGACGCCGACGAAGGGACGGTTCCAGCTGCCGTTTCCGGACAGGCCCCAGCCGGGGAACTGGCCGTAGTAGAGCCCCTGAGTGCCAGCGGTCTGGGTCATCCGCACGTCCGCCCCGACAGGCGTACCCACCTGCACGAACGGGTCGCCAGTGTTCATCACCGTCCAGCCCGGCGTGAACTGGCTGAAGTTCACGACGCTCGTCGTGCCGAAGCCGGCCGTCGAGGTCACCAGCTGCGCGGACGCGGAGGGAGCGGCAGCAGCGGCAAGCAGCGCGGCGGCGGCGAGGGGGCGGAGCGCCTTCATTGGTGCCTCACAGTCATCGGGATTCGGGAGCGCTCGAAAAGCGGCGTGTTAGGCATCATCGCATGACGTGCCGCAGAACGCAAGCCCTCGTGTGAATAGCGCTACGACGTCGGCGGGTTGAACGCCGCGTGCTGCGCGTCCACCCACGTGCGGTGGTAGTTCGGCTCCTCGATCGGCAGCGCGGCCTTCGCCACCTTGAGCGGCCGGAACGAATCCATCATCACCGCCAGCTCGTTCGTGTACTTGGCGCCGATCGACGCCTCGGCGCGGCCCGGATGCGGCCCGTGCGGCAGGCCGTCGGGATGGTGCGTGATCGAGCCGTACTCGATCCCCTTCCGGCTCATGAACTCGCTCGACGCGTAGAAGAGCACCTCGTCCGAGTCGACGTTCGAGTGGTTGTACGGCGCCGGCACCGCGTTCGGGTCGAAGTCGTACGGTCGCGGGCAGAACGAGCAGATCACGAAGCCATCGCCCTGGAACGTCTGGTGCACCGGCGGCGGCTGGTGGATCCGGCCGACGATCGGCTCGAAGTCGTGGATGTTGAAGATCCACGGGTAGAAGTAGCCATCCCACCCGACCACGTCGAACGGATGGTGGTCGAGGATCATCTCGTTGATGGCGTCGTACTGCTTCACGAGGATCGGGAAGTCACCCTGCTCGTCGTGCGGGCGCAGCTCGGCCGGGCGGCGGATGTCCCGCTCGCTGAACGGCGCGCCCTCGACGAGCTGGCCGAAGTCGTTCCGGTACCGCGACGGGAAGCGCACGTGCCCGCGGCTCTCGAAGACGACGAGCTTCGCGGGGCCCGCGGCGAGGTCGAAGCGCCAGCGGTGCAGGATGTTGCGATGGATGACGACGTAGTCGCCCTGGCGGAACGGCAGGTCGCCGAAGACGGACTCGAACGTCCCCGTGCCCTCGACGACGTACACCACCTCGTCCGCCTGCGAGTTCCGGTAGAAGTGCGCGTCCTGCTCGTCGGGCTCGACGTACAGCATCGCGATGTCGCTGTTGTAGAGCAGCGGGATGCGGTCGAGCGTGGGGCTCCCGCCCTTCCGCGCGAGGCGCGTGAGGAAGTGGCGATGCCGGAGCGAGGTGTCCTCGTCCGCCTCCCAGACGAGCTGCCGCAGCTTGCGGGCGGACTTGATCGTGGTCGGCGGATGGGTGTGGTACAGGAGCGACGACGTGCCGGTGAACCCCTCGTGCCCCATCAGCTCCTCGGCGTACAGCCCGCCGTCGGGCCGACGGAAGACCGTGTGGCGCTTGCGGGGGATCTGGCCGAGGGTGTGGTAGATGGGCATGGGCCGCGAGGTGGGAGACGGCCGAAAGATAAGGCGTCACGCGTCG
The DNA here is from genome assembly GCA_033764615.1 of Gemmatimonadales bacterium. GTDB lineage: Bacteria > Gemmatimonadota > Gemmatimonadetes > Gemmatimonadales > GWC2-71-9 > JANRIU01. Next base: position 27,414 of record JANRIU010000095.1, read on the forward strand.
CGGGTCGCGAGCCGCGGGACTGACCCGCGACCCACGACCCGCGCCCGCCCCTACGCCTGCCGGCGCCGCGCAGCCATCCCCACGAGCGCCAACCCCGACGCCATCAGCACGTACGTCGACGGCTCGGGCACCACCGTGCCGCGGTACACCTTCCAGTCGAAGCGCTGGCCCTCGTTGTTGCCGAACGAGGGGTCGAACTCGACGCGGCCGTTGACGAACCATGACGACGCCGAGTTGACCGTGAACCAGGCGTTGGCGAACTGCTGGCTGCTGGCGCAGTTCGAGCTGATCGTGCCGGGCAGCAGGTTGGCTCCGCCGTTCACCGACATCGAGACGAGCCGTGCGGCGCCGAGCGACCCGCATCCGGTGCGTACGTCGAACAGGAGGCCGTTGAAGCTGCCCACGTTGATGACGCGGAACTGGTTGGCCGCGGGGTACGTCGCGTCCGCGAAGCTGCCGCCGGTCGCGCCCGTCACGTTGAAGTCCCCGTCGGGGAACGTCATCGTGAGATGGTTGTTGAGGTGGTCCCAATCGACGCGGAAGTCGATCTGGCGGATCCCGCTGGTCAGCGACCAGTCGCTGGCGTTCCCCTGCACCTGGCGGCGATTGCCGGCCACGCCCAGGTCGCCCTTGCCCCAGAAGAAGTTCTGGTTGGCATTGGCGTCGGTCATGTTGCGGCCGCGGAACGAGGCGAGCGGGCCGACACGGGTGAGGAAGGGGTCGGTGCCGCCGGCGTACGTGACCTGGGCAGGCAGCTCCGCAGCCGCGGCGAACGCCAGCAGCGCGAGGGGACGGACAAGTCGAGAGACGGACATCGGTCGATGCTCCAGTTCGGCGTAGGTCCTCGGCGCGTTCCCGAGGAGTGCCTCTCGACAAGGCAACGCCCATGCCAGCCATCGCGAATCGCCACGTGTCTCGGAACCCGCCAGATGTCACCTTCGGAGACAGGCCGGAAGAAAATCGGACAGTGCCCCGCAACCTGTTTGACGGAAACAGTTTGCGACGCTTCACTCCACGTCACTGGCCCCGCGCCCCTCCGCCCGCGACCCTCCCAAACGACAACGGCGACGCAACACCGTTGCGCCGCCGCCACACCAGCACCCTCTGCCTCGCGGCCCGCGACCCCAGACCCGACTCCCTCGGCCCCCGGCCCCAACAGCCCCTACAGATTCCCCCGCAGCGCCTGCTCCCGCTCGATCGCCTCGAACAGCGCCTTGAAGTTCCCCTTGCCGAAGCTCCGCGCGCCCTTGCGCTGGATGATCTCGTAGAAGACCGTGGGTCGGTCCTCCACGGGCTTGGTGAAGATCTGGAGCAGGTACCCCTCGTCGTCGCGGTCGATGAGGATGCCGAGGTCGCGGAGCGGGGTGAGCGACTCGTCGATCTGCCCGACGCGGTCGAGCACCGTGTCGTAGTACGTGCCCGGCACGCGCAGGAACTCCACGCCGCGTGCGCGCAGCGCCGAGACGGTCGCGATGATGTCGTTGGTCGCGATCGCGATGTGCTGCACGCCGGGTCCGCGGTAGAACTCGAGGTACTCGTCGATCTGGCTCTTCTTCTTGCCCGCCGCCGGCTCGTTGATCGGGAACTTGATCCGCTCGTTGCCGTTGGCCACGACCTTCGACATGAGCGACGAGTACTCGGTCGAGATGTCGGTGTCGTCGAAGCTGATCAGGTTCTTGAAGCCCATCACCTTCTCGTAGAACCCGACCCACTGGTTCATGCGGCCGAGCTCCACGTTGCCGACGCAGTGGTCGACGTGCAGCAGGCCGACGGGGTCGGGGCGGTACGCGCTCGTCACCGCCACGAAGCCGGGGAGGAAGAGGCCGCGGTAGTTCCGGCGCTCGACGAGCGAGTGGATCGTGTCGCCGTAGGTGTGGATCGCCGCGATCACGACCTCGCCATGCTCGTCGGTGAGGTGCATCGGCTCGTGCACGGGGACGGCGCCCATGGCGACGGCGTGCTCGTACGCCACGCTGGCGTCGTCCACCCAGAGCGCGAGGTCGCGCACGCCATCGCCGTGGAGGTGCACGTGCTCGGCGATCGGGTGGTCGGGCCGGAGCGCCGTGGTGAACACGAAGCGCACCTTCCCCTGCTGCAGCAGGTAGCTCGCGCGGTCGCGGACGCCGGTCTCGGGGCCGCGGTAGCCGACGAGCTCGAAGCCGAAGGCGGCGCGGTAGTAGTGGCTGGCCTGCTTGGCGTTGCCGACGAGGAACTCGACGTAGTCGGTGCCGTTGATCGGGAACTCGTCCGCCGTGGTGGCGGGGGAATCGACGACGGAGGGGGATGCCATGGGGGACTCCGCGGAGGGAGCGGGAAGGCTCAAACATAGCCGGGCGCCTCGTCCCTGCCGCCGCGCCATCCGGTGTCGCCTCCCGACCCCGACCGCGCGGCCGGGGACCCCAGATGAAAGCGCTCGGCCAGCTCCCGCAGCTCGGTCGCCATGGCCCCGAAGCCCACGGCCGCGGCCTCGGCGTCGGCGGCGGCCTCCCGACCGTCGGCGGCGGAGCGGCTCACGTCCGCGATGTCGGCGGAGATCGCGCGCACGGACTCTGCCCCCACGCCAGCGCTGCGCGCCACCTCGCGCGTGGTGGACGACAGGTCATCCACGGCGCCGGTGATGGTGCCGGCCTGCCGCTGCACCTCGTCGATGGCGCCCACGATGGCACGCAGCGCGTCCACCGCCTGCGCCGTGTCGTCGCCGACGCGACCGAGCGTCCGGCCGATGGTGCGCGTCGCCTCCGCGGTCCGCTGGGCGAGCAGCTTCACCTCCCCGGCCACGACGCCGAACCCCTTCCCGGCCTGCCCGGCGCGCGCCGCCTCGATGCCGGCGTTGAGCGCGAGCAGGTTGATCTGCTCGGCGATGGTGCGGATGAGCGCCAGCACCTCGCCGATGGCGGCGGTGGAGTCTCGAAGGCGGCCCATCCGCACGTCGGCGGCGCGCGTCGCCTCCACCGCGCCGTCGACCGCGCGCGCCGCCGCCTGGGTGGACGTCGCGATCTCGCGCACGGTCGCGTGCATCTGCCCGGTCGCGCTCGCCATGGCATCCATCTGCCCCGCCGCCTCCGCCGCGAGGGCGGCGACGGTCGCGCCGCGCTCGGAGGTGCGGTCCACCGCGGCTCGCATGCCCGCCGCGGTGCCGGCGAGGCCCTCCGCCGCGCCGTCCAGGCGGCGCGCCTCGTCCGCCATCGCGCCAAGGCTCGCCCGCAGCGCGTCCAGGTGCCGGTCCAGCGCCTCGCGCATGCGGTTGAGCATGCGGTCCTCGACCGACGGCACGGGCCGGCTGATGTCACCGGCCGCCGCGGCCTCGACCGCACCGAGGAGGGCGTCCACGCCCTCCTGCACGGCGGCCGCCGCACGCCGCTCCCGGTCGAGGGCACGCAGGCGTTCGCAGGCCTGCCCGGTGAGGCGCGCCGCCTGCTCCAGCACGCGGCGCTGCGACTCCTCGATCACCCGGGCGTCATCGCCCTCGGCCACCAGCGTCCCGACCGCCACCCCCTCCACCAGCACCGCCGCGGCGAACCCCTGCGCCGGCGACGCTGCCCGCTGCACGGCGAGCCCGAGATCGGGATACGCGTCGCGCAGCACGTCCACCGCCGTCTCGAGGGCCGCGGCCTCGCTCCGCACAGCCGCGAAGCGGTCGAGCAACGTGGAAAGCGCGAGCGCGTCTCGCGCGTCGGCCTCGGCGCGTCGACGCGCGGCCTCAGTCAGGCGCGCCGCCTCCACCTGCCGCGCCTCCCGCTCGCGCGCGGCCTCGGCGCGATCCGCCTCGGCCCGGCGGAGCGACAGCACCGTGGCGTCGAGCGCGCGCGAGAGCCGGCCCAGCTCGCTGGCGTCCTCCACTCCCGCCGACGCGGCGAGATCGCCCTCGGCCACGCGCTGCAGCGCGTCCGTCACGCGGCCAAGCGGCGTCGCGATGCCGGTGGCGAGCACGCGACCGGCGGCCGCGAGGAGGAGCACCACCCCGAGCACCGCGCCGAGCGCCATGCCCTGCGCACGGCGCACTTCGGTCGCTCCCGTCGCGGCCACGGCGGTGCCCTCGGCACGGCTCAGGTGCACCACCTCGTCGATCGCGGCGCGATGCGCGGCGTACGCCTCGTGCAGTGGCCCGTCGAGCAGGCGGCGCGCCTCGCTCGCACGTCCTTCGGCCACCGCCGGGAGCAGCCCGTGCTCCAGCGTGTCCAGCAGCCGGCGGGCGGGGGGCAGTGCGCGCTCCGCGAGGGCGGTCCGCAGCGGCCCGGCAGGGAGCGTCCGCTGCCAGTGCGCGTAGCGCGACTCGGCCTCCGCACGGAGCGGGGCCACCCGCGCCGCGAGCGCCGCGCGAGCGGCCGGATCCGCTTCGGTCACGACCTGATGTGCGAGGAGGTAGGGCTCGATGACGTAGACGGGAGGGGGGAGCACATCGGCGACGAGCTCGGCGCTGCGCTCGAGCGAGGCGAAGACCGGGCCGCCCACGCGGACGCGCGCAGCCGTCGTCTCGAGCCCCACGGCCACCGCAACGACGCCCAGGGTGCCGAGCGCCACCAGCGTACCCAACCTCCGGCCGATTGCCACGTCGCGCCAGCGACGACGCCACCGATTGACGATTCGCAACATGGGATCATTGTCGGCGCGGGGATGGCACAGGTTGAGTCACCCCGCGCCTTCGCCGTGCCCTCGCCCCGCCCGCCCGCCTACCGGCACCCCTCCCGCACCACCTCGCCGCGGATGACCACGGCGCAGACGTGCGTCGCGTACTCGAACGGGTCGCCGTCGAAGAGCGCGAGGTCGCCGTCCTTGCCCGGCTCCAGCGTTCCGATGCGCGCGCCCTGCCCGATGATCGTCGCGGCGTCGCGCGTGATGGCGCCGAGGGCGGCGTCGCGGTCGAGCCCGTTCGCCGCCGCCACCGCCGCCTCGAAGAGCACCACGCGCGTCTTCGGCACGTACCCCTCGAAGCCCGACTGCAGCGCAAACGGGATCCCCGCGCGCCTGAGCAGCGCCGCCGTCTCCAGCGACGCATTCGCCGTGGCGCCGCTCGTGCGCACCATCGTCGGGTGCAGGATGACGGGCACGCCCGCCTGCCGGATGGCGTCCACCACCTGGTACGCCTCGGCGGCGCCGTCGAGCACCAGACGGAAGCCGAACTCGCGCTGGAGGCGCAGCGCGCCCAGGATCTCGACCGCGCCCTGCGCGGTGATGAGCGCCGGCAGCCGCCGGTCGAGCACGAGGCCGAGCGTCTCGAGGCCGAGGTCGCGCGGGGGGAGCTTCGCCGCGTCGCCGGCGGCGGCGCGCACCTTCCGCTGGTACTCCTGCGCCTTGATGAACTCGCCGCGCAGCATCGCCACCGCCTTCGCGCGGGTGCCCGGCGGCTTCGGCGCGAAGGTGGCCGGCACCTCCGGCCCGAGGTGCATCGCCACCATCGTCACCGAGTCCACGAGGGCGTCGGCGACGGTCTGGCCGCGCGTCTTCGCGACCATCGTCTGGCCGCTCACCAGCGCGCCCGGGCCGTGGCCGGTGTGCACCGTCGTCACGCCGAGGGAGCGCACCCACTCCACGAGCCGTTCGCGGGCGTTGTAGCTGTCGAACGCGCGCAGTTCGGGCTGGATCGGGTCGCTCTTATCCAGCTGGTCCTGGTCGGTCGCCTCGTTGTACTGGCCCGCGAGGCCCACCACGGTATGCGCATCGACCAGGCCCGGCGTGACGACGCGCGCCGCCAGCGTGCGCGTCCCCGAGGGGATCCGCACGCGCGCCGCCGGTCCCACCTGCTGGATGGCGCCGTCCCGCCCGATGAGCACGACGCCGTTGACGATCGGCGCGCCGGCCATCGTCCACACCGTGTCGGCGCGGACGGCGAGCTGGGCCGCCAGGTGGGCGGACGGGCGGACGGGCGCACCGGCGGCCACCAGCAGCAGCATCCCCGCGACCCGCATGCGCGCGCTCACCGCTCGTCCTCCCATTCCGAGGTGTGCTCGTGCCGGTCGTTGAAGACGCCGTAGCCGCCGAGCTGGTACGGCCGCTGCGCGGGATCGGCGCGGTCGAACACCTTCCGCCCCTCCACCCACGTCTGCTCGACGTGCGTGTAGGTGGAGAACGGGTCGCCCGAGAGCACGACGAAATCCGCGTCCTTGCCGGCCTCGAGCGTCCCGACGCGGCGGTCGACGTCGAGCATGCGCGCGCCGGCGATGGTCAGCGCCTCGAGCGCCTTCTGACGGCTCATCCCCGCGCGCACGGCGAGCACCGCGGAGCGCAGGAAGAAGCGCGAGTCCGTGATGCCGTCGTCGGTGTGGAAGCCGACCTCGGCGCCGGCCTCGTCCAGCGCCCTGCCGTTCTCCATCGACACGTCGATCGCCTCCTGCTTGCCGCCGGGGCTGTCGAGCACGATCACGCTGCTGGGCACCTTCGCGGCGGCGATCTCGCGCGCGACCTTCCATGCGTCGCTCACGTGGTGCAGCACCACGCGGAAGCCGAACTCCTGCTTCAGGCGGAGCACGGTGAGGATGTCGTCGTGGCGGTGCGTGTGGAAGTGGACCGTGCGGCGCCCGTCGAGCACCTCCCCCAGCGCCTCGAGCTCGGGGTCGCGCGCGGGGCGCTTCGCGCTGTCCTGCCCGGCGGCGCGCAGCTTCGCGCGGTGCTCGACGGCCTTGAGGAACTTCTCGCGCACGATCGCCGCGGCCTTGGCCCGGGTGCCCGGGCGCGGCGGCGCGCCGCGCGGGTTGGTGCCGTTGGCCATCTTGATGCCGCCGCAGATGCCGGTGAGCGGGTCCTCGCAGCTGAGCAGCAGCTCGTCGAGCGTCCGGCCGTCGCGCAGCTTCAGGTAGGCGGTCTGCCCGCTCAGCAGCAGGCCGGAGCCGGGCATCACGTTCACCGTGGTGATGCCGCCGGCGCGGGCGCGGCGGATGTTGTCGGATCGGACGTCGATGGCGTCGAGGACGCGCACGTCCGGGTGCATCGGCGCCGAGGCGTCGCCGCCGTCGCCCTGGCCGATGTGGCTGTGCGTGTCGACGAGCCCGGGCAGCAGCACCTTCCCCGCGAGCCGCACCTCCTCGGCGCCGGCCGGGACGCGCACCGCGCCGGCCCGGCCGACGGCGACGATGCGGGCGCCGTCGGTGACGAGCACGCCGTCGTCGATCGGCGGGCCGCTGACCGGGAGGATGCGGGCGCCGGTGAAGGCGCGCACCTGGGCGGCGGCCGGCGCGGCAAGCGCCAGCAGGAGGGCAAGGGCCTTCGGCAATTGCATCATGGGGTCCGCGACCGCACTTTTCAAGGCTATGCCGAAGCCTACCCCGTGCCGTGCCGCCGCGCTCGTCCTGGCGTGCGCCATCCCGACCATCGCCCTCGCCCAGCAGGCGCCGTCCCCTCGTGTCCGGGCCGCGCGCGACTCCGCCGTGGCCGACACCACGCGGCTCCAGCAGCTGAAGGAGATCTCCGTCTCCGTCACGCTCTCGGAGCAGTCCCTGCAGCGGACGCCCGCGGCGGCGGCCGTGGTGGACCAGGACGCCATCCGGCGCGGCCAGGCGACGATGGGCCTCGACGAGGCGCTCAACTCGGTGCCGGGCGTCTACGTGGCCAACCGGTACAACTTCGCGCAGGAGGCGCGGATCTCCATCCGCGGTGCAGGCAGCCGCGCGCCGTTCGGCACGCGCGGCATCCGCATCATCGTCGACGGGATCCCGCAGACGGCGCCGGACGGCCAGAGCCAGTTCACGAACCTCGAGCTCGCGAACACCGGCCGCATCGAGGTGCTGAAGGGCGCCGCCGGCTCGCTCTACGGCAACGCGTCGGGCGGCGTGCTGAGCATCACCAGCGAGCGGGCGCCCGCGGCGCCGTTCGCGCAGGGCTTCCTCGTGCAGGGCGGCAGCTTCGGGATGTTCAAGGCGCAGTCGCGGACGGCGGTGCGGCAGGGGGCGTTCTCGGCGACGGCGTCGCTGAGCTACCTCTCGTGGGAGGGGCCGCGCCAGTGGAGCGACACCGACCAGCGCGCCCTGAACCTGGGCTTCGAGTACCTGCTGTCGGGGAACACCGTGCTCACCGGCCGCGTGAACGCGGCGGCGTGGCCGCTCTCGCGCAACGCGGGCGCGCTGACCGCCCGCGAGTGGGCCCGCAATCCCGACTCGGCGGCGGCGAACAACATCCTCCGCGCCTCCAACGAGGACACCGACCAGCAGCAGGCCGGCTTCGCGCTCAAGCACACCACCGACGCCGGCGAGCAGTGGGAGGCCTCCGTCTTCGCGTGGCGCCGCTCGGTGGACAACGCGCTGGCGACGCCGAGCACGGTGCAGCCCGGGCCGACCGTGGGGCAGTTCACCGAGTTCCGCCGCACCACGGCCGGCGTCCGGCTCAGCGGCCAGAAGCGCCTCCGGCCGTCCGACAGCGCACCGCTCGTGACGTTCGGCCTCGACGCGCAGCTGAGCCGCGACACGCGCCTCAACCTGCGCTCGCTGGCGGGCGTGCCGTCCACCCCGCGCACGGTGCTGCTCGACCAGGACGAGGACGTCGACCAGCTCGCGCCGTTCGCGCAGGTCGCCTGGCGGCCCGACGCCCGCTGGCAGTTCCAGGCGGGCGGGCGGTACGACCGGCTCACCTTCCGCGCGACCGACCGCGTGCTCACCGACGGCGACAACGGCGGCGCGCGCACGCTCGCGAGCTGGAGCGGCAACGCCGGCGCGAGCTACGTCGTGAGCGACGCCTTCGTGCCGTACGCGAACCTCTCGACGTCGTTCGAGACGCCGACGACGACCGAGCTCGCGATCCGCGCCGACCTCCTCGGCGGCTTCAACCCCGACCTGCAGCCGCAGCGCTCGGTGAACCTCGAGTTCGGCGCCCGCGGCCTCCTCGGCCGCGCGGCGCAGCTCAGCTGGACGGCGACCGCGTTCCGCGTCTGGATCCGCGACGCGATCGTGCAGTTCCAGAACATCGACCAGCGGAACTTCTTCACCAACGCCGGCCGCGTGCAGAACCAGGGCCTCGAACTCGGCCTCCAGTTCCGTCCGGTGGAGCGGCTCCAGTTCAACGTGGCCTACACGTACGCGGACTACCAGTTCACCGACTACAAGGTGCGCCGCGGCGCCGTGGTCGACACGCTGGACGGGCGGGTGCTGCCCGGCATCCCGAAGCACTTCCTGCGGCTCGAGCTCCGCACCCGGATCGCGGACCAGCTCCGCCTCGACGTCGACCAGACGATCTCGAGCTCGATCTTCACCGACGACCGCAACACCGCGACGCCGTGCGCCCAGGCCGCGACGGCGCCGACCGCGGCCGCGTGCGTGGTGGACGGGTGGGCGACGACCAACCTGCGGCTGACCTGGAGCGGCACCCGCGGCGACGCGCGGGTGCAGCCGTTCCTCGGCATCTACAACGCCTTCAACACCCTGTACGTGCCGTCGGTGATCATCAACGGCGGCTTCGGGCGGATCCTCGAGCCGGCGCCGCGCCGGAACTTCTACGCCGGCATGCAGGTCAACTACCGTTAGGCGGCTGCACAGCCCCGACCCCTGGACGGAGACCATGGCGCACATCAACGACTGCATCCCCGGCCGCTCCGCCAAGCTGCTCGCGAGCGGCGTGGCCCGCGTGACGGGCAAGAGCGGCACCATCGTGGAGGTGGTGCGCACCAAGCGCGGGAGCGATGCGCTGGAGGACCGGGTGACGGTGGACGTGCCCGGGCACGGCGAGATCGTGGTGGGCCCGGCGGACCTCGAGATCCAGGGCTGACCGGCGCCGCGGCGACGCCTTAACGGGCGGGCGCCGACGCCGTCTTCCGGCTGTTCGCCGGTTCGTCACCCCACTGCCGGAGGTTCCCATGTCCCGCGTCGCCCTCACCCTGATCGGCCTCGCCCTCGTGGCGGGCCCCGTCGCCGCCCAGGGCCCCGGCCCCGCGGCCGGCGGTCGTCCCCCGTTCGCCGGCGCCGAGGGGCGCGAGGCGTTGCGGGAGCGCATGCGCACCATGTCGCCCGAGGAGCGCCGGGCGCTCCGCGACCAGATGCGCGAGCGCCGGCAGAACCTCACGCCGGAACAGCGCGCGCAGCTCCAGCAGCGCCGCGAGGAGCGCCTCGCCGCCCTGCCGCCGGAGCGGCGCGCGTACGTCCAGCAGCTGCAGGCGGAGCGGGCGCGGCTGCGGGCGCAGGTCGAGGCGGGCCAGCTCGACCGTCGCTCGGCGGGCCAGGAGCTGCGGCAGTGGCGGCAGGCGAACCGCCCGCCGCGGCCGAACGGGTAAGTGCGGCGGCGACCGCACCTCGCCGTCGCCGTCCTCGCGCTGCTGGGCGCCCCGCTCGGGGCCCAGCAGCGCGACAGCGTTGCGGCCCGGATCACCCAGGCGGAGATCGACTCGATCGATGCCCTCCTCGACTCGGTCCTGCCGCCGGCGCGGGTGCGTCATCGGCTGAGCCTGCAGGGGATCGGCCGGCAGTACGACGTCGGCACCACCCGCGTCACCGAGATCGCGAGCCCCATCACCTACTCGGCGACGGGCACCCGCTGGCGGCTGCGCCTCGCCGGCGCGCCGCTGCGGTACGAGGCCCCGGGCCGCCGGCTCGACGGCACCACGCCGATCAGCGGCCGCTTCGACTGGCGGCTCCGCCCGGGCGACACCCTCACGGTCCTCGTCCAGTCGGCCTCGCGGCCCGCGCAGCTCGACTCGCTCGACGCGCTGGCCATCGGTGCCGCCGGCACCTCGACCCTCGACCTGCTCGCCTTCGGCCTCGCGCTGCCGGCCCAGGCGGCCGTGCGCGGCGCCTTCGCGTTCCCGACGGGCGACGTGGTGCTGAACGTGCGGCTGGCCGTCGAACAGCAGCGGCAGCCGACCGTGACGACCCGGGACGTCTTCTACCGCGGCACCACGGTGCGGGGCGGGCTGGGCGTGTGGGGGTACTCGGGGCGCACGCGGCTGGGCGCGGGGCTGGAGGTGGCGCGGAGCTGGGCCGACTCGCTCGGCGGGCGGAACCTCTTCCCGGGCGGCGGCATCTTCACGCTCGACGCGCTGCTCGAGACGCCCGTCGGCGACGAGGGACTGCTGAACCTCTCGGGCTTCTACAGCCGCCCGTTCGACAACGTGCGCAACGACCAGCCCAACCGCCTCATCCCGATCGGCGACTTCGCGGGCGTGTTCGGCACGCTCTCGCTGCCGGCCGGGCCGGTCATCCTCCTGCCCTCCGCGCAGCTCCTGCGCGAGTCGTCGAGCGCCACGGTGCGCCAGGGCGGCCCGATCGCGGTCACGACCAGCAACTTCTCGGGCCAGGGCTGGTCGCTGGGCGGGAGCCTGGCCGTGGAGCTGCCGATCGGCGGCGGGCTCTCGCTGACGCCCGAGGTGGGGGCGCTGGTGGGGCGCATCTCGCAGACGTTCACGACGGCGGTGCAGCGGCGCGGGCGCCCTCCGGTCGGGCGGGCGCAGACGATCGGCGAGCGTTCGACGGGCGCGTGGGCGGCGCTGGAGCTCGCGATCAGGTTCTGACGTTCGCGGGTTCCAGCGCGGCGAGGCAGCGCTCGAGGTCCGCGAGCAGCACCGGCTTCCAGAGCACGGCGCGAAGCCCCTGGGCGAGCGCGGCGTCCGCGGAGAGGCGCTCGACGAAGCCGGTGCAGAGCACCACCGGCAGCCCGGGCCGGAGTTCCTGCAGCAACCGCGCGACCTCCAGCCCCGTCATCCCCGGCATGCTCCCGTCCACCAGCACCACGTCCACGCGCCGGGGGTCCTCCGCCACCCAGGCGAGGGCCGCGACCGGGTCGGCGAAGGCCGTGACCACGTGCCCGAGCCGCCGGCACTGCGCGGCGGTGAGGTCGAGGACGGCGGTGTCGTCGTCCACGGCGAGCACGCGCAGCCCGCGGGCGCCCGACGGCGCGCGACCCGCCGCGTCGCGCGGCTCGGGCGACACGCCGACGACGTGGCGCGGCAGCTCGAGGCGGGCCGTGGTGCCGCGCCCGGGCTCGCTCTCGATGACGAGGCGTCCGCCGCACGCGCTGGCGACGCCATGCACCATCGCGAGCCCGAGTCCGGTGCCCTCGCCCGGCGCCTTGGTCGTGAAGTACGGCTCGGTGCAGCGCTGCAGGACGTCGGGCGTCATGCCCGGGCCCTCGTCGCGCACCTCGAGGTGCACGCTCGCGCGGCCGTCGCCGCTCGCGGTCGCACGCGCGGCGAGGCGCACGCTGCCGACGCGCCCGCGCATCGCGTGCCACGCATTGGCGACGAGGTTGAGCAGCGCCTGCGACAGCTGCGTCGGGTCGCCGAGCACGACGACCGGCGTCGCGGGCACGTCGACGACGAGCAGCAGGCCGGGCGGCAGGGAGGGCCGGAGCAGCAGCTCCGTCTCGCGCAGCAGGGTCGCGACGTCCACCGGCACGAGCTCGCCGGTGCTGTCGGCCCGGCTGAAGGTCATGATGCGCTTCACCAGCTCGCGCGCCCGCTGTCCGGCCGTGATGATCTGGCGCGCCGACTCCGCGACCTCGGGGTCGGGCTCGCCAAGCCGCAGCAGCTCCGCGTGCCCGAGGATCGCGGAGAGGTAGTTGTTGAAGTCGTGGGCGATGCCTCCCGCCAGCGTGCCGAGGGCCTCCATCTTCTGGTGCTGGCGCAGCGCCGCCTCGCGGCGCCGGTCCTCCGTCACGTCCACCTTGGTACCGGCGACGCCGAACGGCCGGCCGGCCGCGTCACGAAGCAGGTGTCCGCGGACGCGCATCCAGCGCACGTCGCCGTCGGCGACGACCTCGCGGATCTCCACGTCCATCGGGACACCCTCGCTGCGCAGCCGGGCGCGGTGCCGGTCGAAGGCCACGCGGTCGTCCGGATGGACGAGCCGCGTCCACCCGTGGCCCATCCGCTCCTCCGGCCGCAGGCCGTCGATCCGCTCGAGCGCCGCGTTGCCGTAGAGCACGTTGCCCTGCATGTCGCTGAGGAAGATCCCGACGTCGATCGCGTCGGCGAGCATGCGCATCTGTCCGAGCGTGGCGGAGGTGTCGCGGAGGGCGGTGACGTCGACGGCCGCGCCCGAGACGCCGAGGAGCGTGCCATCCGCGTCGTGCAGCGGCGCGACCCAGAGATCGTACCAGCGGCTGCCGGCCGCGCCCGGCACCTCCACCACCTCGTTGCGCGTCTTGCCCGAGGCGAGCACCTCGCGCTTCACCCGGACGAGCCCCCCGGCGGGCTCGCCGAGGAGCTGCGTGTCGGTGCGGCCCAGCACGTCGTCGGCGGCCAGGCCGAGCTGGGCGTTGAGGATCCAGATGTAGCGCAGGTCGAGGTCCTGCGCGAAGAGCACCATCCCCGAGCCGCGGAGCGCGGCGCCGAACAGCTCGTAGCTGCGGCGGGCCTCGGTGTCGTCCTGCAGCGTGGCGAGGAAACCGAGCGGCTCGCCGTCGAGGTCGCGCGCCACCACAGCGCGGAAGCGCAGCCACCGCTCGCCGGTGACACCGCGGATGCGGAAGTCGCGGCGGAACGACTCCGGCACGTCGCGGCGACCGCCGGCGACCTCGGCCAGGGCGGCGCGATCCGCCTCGTGGATCACCGACCACCACTGTTCGCCGACGAGCCGGGCCAGCGGCTGCCCCAGCAGGCGCTCTCCCTCGGGGTCGACGAACAGCAGGCCGCCCGAGAGGTCGAGCGCGACGAGCGCCACGCCCTCGTCCGGCCCGTCGGCGGCGTCGAGGTCGGTCGCCGCGCCGAACACGCGCACCACCCGCCCCGCGGCATCGCGCGCGGGCGCAAGCGCGAGCCGGTACCGGCGCACCCGGCCGCCGGCGACGCCGACGAAGTCGAACGCCTCGCCGTGGCCGGACTCGAGGACACGGCGCTTGAGGCTGACGAGCGTGGCGGCTTCGTGCCGACCCCACAGCTCGGCGTCCGTGCGCCGGAGCAATGGGAGCTCCTCGAAGCCATGCTGCGGATTGAGCACCCACTGGTAGCGAAGCTCCTCATCCTGCGCGAACAGCGTGGTGGCGCTGGCCGTCGTCGCGCCGACGATGCGCCGCCAGATGTCGGCCTGCGGCAGCGTGACGGACGGCGGCGTGGCGCGCGAGTGCTCATGACTGGAGTTCATGAAAGGAATGCTTACCCGCCATGCGCCCGATTGTCATGGCGAACTCCGCCCGAAACACGAATCGGATCTCACCGAATCACCCAGGCGGTGGCGAGCAGCGCGGTGTGTTCGGCGAGGTCGGGCTGGCCCGGCCGAGCGCGCAGCAGCCGGTGTTGGTAGCCCGCCTCCAGCTGCACGGCGCCGAGGCGCCAGCGCGAGAGGAACTGGAAGCGGTTCTGGTTCCAGCCGTTCCCCTCCAGCGAGATGAACGCCTCCTGGCTCACGACGAGCGAGAGCGCGCCGCGCAGGGGCACGATCGCCTGCGCCTGCCAGCGCGTGCGCCATTCGCCGACGCCCTCGTCGCCGGCGCGGCGCAGCAGGTCGAGCCGCGCGCGCCCGGTCAGCGTGACGCGCCCCGCCTGCGCGCGACGCAGGGCGCCGAGCGAGAGGTTCCACTGCGTGGAGCCGCGCGGCTGGTCGAGGAACTGCACCTCGGGCTGCAGGAACGTCCCGTTCGCGATCGGCAGGTTGGCGCCGGCGCGCCACACCACGGCCTGGAAGCCGGGCCCGCTCGGCACGGTGCGGAGCTGCGTGTCGAGCCACGCGCTGCCCGACCAGCGGCGCGGCTGCAGCAGCGCGCCGGTGCGCGACCACGACGCGAGCTCCTGGCGGTCGATGCCGAATTGCGCGGCGGCGGGACGGACGGCAAGCAGGAGGAGGGGGACGAGCGACCACGGGACCGCCGAGGCGCGCGGGCGAGGGGGAGGGAGCGGATGGGCGCGGCGCACGCGTGGAAGATGGCGAGGGGCACGCCGGTGGGCCACCGGCCCGGCAGGGGCACGGCGGGTACGCCGGCGGTAGCGTTCGGCATGGCAGACGACCCGTCCACCGCCGCCGGGCCCGAGGCGCCGCTCGTCCACCCGCACGCGCTCCGCCGCCTGGGGCGCGCGGCGCCGCTCACGGCGCATCCGGCGATGCGCTGGCGCGACGGCGAGGCGAGCGCCTGCGAGGAACAGCTCGCCGAGGAGACGCCCGTCACGCTGGTGTACAACGCGGTGCCCCACGTCGTGATGATGCTCACGCCCGCCGACCTCGAGGCGTTCGCGCTCGGCTTCAGCTACACGGAGGGGCTCATCACCTCGCCGGACGACGTGCGGGAGGTGACGGTCGTGCCGCACAGCCGCGGCATCGACGTGAACCTGACGGTGGGCGACGCGGCGTTCGCGATCGTGGAGGGGCGCGCCCGGCGGATGTCCGGGCGCACCGGCTGCGGCGTGTGCGGCACGGACAACGTGGACAGCGTGCTGCGGCCGCTCGCGCCGGTCGGGCCGGGGGTGACGGTGCGCGGCAGCGCGATCCATCGCGCGCTGGACGGGCTGGAGGCGCGGCAGGCGCTCAACGCGGCGGCGCACGCGGTGCATGCGGCGGGCTGGGCCGATCCTTCGGGCGAGCTGCGGCTGGCACGCGAGGACGTGGGCCGGCATAACGCGCTGGACAAGCTCATCGGCGCGCTGCTGCTGGAGCGGGCCGACCCGCAGGCCGGCTTCCTCGTGATCACGAGCCGCGCGTCGTTCGAGATGGTGCACAAGGCGGCGTCGTTCGGCACGGGGCTGCTCGCCGCCGTGGGCGGGGCGACGGCGCTTGCGGTGCGGCTCGCGCATGCCTCGCGGCTCACGCTCGCGGGCTTCGTGCGGCGGGGCGGGCACGTGGTGTACAGCTGGCCGGAGCGGGTGACGTAGGGGGGCAGGGCGGCCGGCGGGCCAGGGGCCGGACTGCAACTGGCCTCCGGCCCGCTCGCCCTCCTGCCCTCCTGCTACGTGCTCCCCAGCACCACCGTCCCCTTCCGTTCCAGCACGCCCCAGCCGCGCGCGCGCCCGGCGATCGCCGTCGCCACCGCCTGCAGCACCGCGAGGTACAGCACCTGCCGGTAGGCGATGCGCTGCGGGATCACGAGCAGGGCCTGCCGCGGGTCCTCGCCGGGCTCGAGCAGCAGGCCGAGCAGCGCGGCCGCGGCATCCACCACGACGAACACGAGGTACCAGGGCAGCAGCGTCGCGAGCTGGCTCCACGCCGCCGCGCCGCCCTCGGCGTGCCACGCCCAGCCTGCGCGCCCGAGCGCCACGAGCAGCAGCAGGTCGGCCACGGGGGCGACGAGCGGGAAGAGGAGCTGGAAGAGCCACACGTTCGGCAGCGCCACCCAGCCGAGCGGGCCGCCGCGCCGCCGCAGGAGCGGCGCGCGGTGCTTCCACGCGCACTGCAGCGTGCCGAACGTCCAGCGGAAGCGCTGGCGCAGCAGCGAGCGCAGCGTGTCCGGCGCCTCGGTGAGGGCGACCGCCTCCTCCGCGTACGCCACGCGGTACCCGGCCCGGAGCAGCGTCATCGTCAGGTCCTGGTCCTCGGCGAGCGTGGCGCCGCTGAAGCCGCCGACGACGCGGATCGCCTCGCGGCGCCACGCGCCGATCGCGCCGGGCACGACGGTGATGCAGCCGAGCTGCGAGAAGGCGCGGCGGTCGAGGTTCTGGCTCGTGACGTACTCGATCGCCTGCCAGCGCGTCACGAGGTTCACGCGGTTGCCGACCTTCGCGTTGCCCGCCACGGCCCCGACGCGCGGGTCGGCGAGCGGCCGCACGAGCGCGGCGAGCGCGCCCGGGGGGAAGAGCGTGTCGGCATCGACGGCGACGATGAGCTCGCCCGTGGCGATGGCGACGCCCGCGTTGAGCGCGCTCGCCTTGCCGCCGTTGGCCTGGCGCACGAGCCGGAAGCGCGGGTCGTCGCCGGCCGCGGCGGCGGCCGCCGCGGCGGTGCCGTCCGGCGAGCCGTCGTCCACCACGATCACCTCGAGGCCGGGCAGCGCCTGGTCGAGCAGCGAGCGCACGGTCCGCGCGATCGTCTTCTCCTCGCGGAACGCCGGCACCACCACGGAGACCGTCGGCACCCACGCGGCGTCGGCCGCGCGCCGGGCGTAGGGCGCCGCGCGCCGCTGCCGCACCGCGAGCCCGCCGACCAGCAGGAGCCGGAGCGACCCGAGCACGACGGCGAGCGTGAAGAGCGACGCGAAGACGAGCTCGGTGCCCGAGAGCAGCGAGAAGCTGGCGAGGTCGAGCCAGCGGCGCACCGCCTGCGCGGGCGGCACGGGCGGCATCGCGCGCGCCGCGGGGATGCCTGCGAGGCCCGAGACCGTCTCGAGCCGGAGGCCGCGCGCCCGCAGCGAGTCGACGAGCGGGCCGACGGCGGCGAGCGTCGCCGCGCGGTCGCCGCCGCCATCATGCAGCAGGATCACGCGGCCGCGCGGGAGGTCGTCGAGCGCGCCGCGCACGATCGCCGCGGGCGTCCGGCCGCGCTCCCAGTCGCGCGGGTCGATCTCGAGCGCCGCGGTGAGGTAGCCGAGCTCGTCGGCGACGCGCATCGGCAGCAGGCGCGACGCGGTGCGCGGCTCCGCGTCGCCGATGTACGGCGGGCGGAAGAGGGTCATCTGGCGGCCGGTGACCGCCTCGACGAGGCGCTCGGTGGCCGAGAGCTCGAGGCGCACCTGCGCCTCGCCGACGGCGCCGAGGTCGGGGTGGCTGAAGGTGTGGTTGCCGACCTCGTGCCCCTCGCGCACCATGCGGCGCAGCAGGTCGGGTTGGCGCTGCGCGGCGCGGCCGATGACGAAGAAGGTGGCGCGCGCGTCGTGCGCGGCGAGCGTGTCGAGGATGGCGCCGGTCCATGCGCCGCCGGGACCGTCGTCGAAGCTGAGGGCGACGGCGTCGGCGGCCCCCGCCGCGCGCTCGACGGCGTAGCCGGTCGGCAGCGACGTGACGGCGCTGGCCTCGACCCGGCCGTCCGGCGCGAGCGTGACGGTGCGCGCGCCCGGGCGCGCGCTCGACGTGACACGGATCAGCTCCCCGCGGCCCGCGAGCGCGAGCGCGCCGGTGCTCGGCAGCGCCTCTAGGCCCGTGGCATCGGGCCGCACGCCGTCGCGGCCCAGCACGCGCCAGAGCGTCGGGTCCTCGGAGCCGAGGCGCCAGAGCGCCGCGCCCGCCGTGCCCGCCGCCTGCGCGAGGCGGAGCTGGTTGTACGCGGTCGTCGCGTCGAGGAACCACGCCGCGTGCTCGCCATCGGCGGCGGTCCAGCGGAGCACCGGCGTGCGCGACGCCGGGTCGGTCGCGGGCAGGAGGCCGAGGCCGCGGGCGAGCTGCCACGCCTCGGGCACGCCGATGTCGCGGCCGCGGCCCGCCGCGCCCGGCGCCCAGTGGTAGCCGTACTGGCCGACGCCCGCGAGCAGCTTCGCCGCGGGGACGCGCGCCGCGAACGCCGCGAGCCGTTCCGCGTACCACCCCTCGCCCGCCACCGGCCCCGCATCGTCGAGCCCCGAGTGCTCGTCGTAGAGCATCGGCACCACGTAGTCGAGCGCCGCGCCGTACGCCTCGAGCGGCCAGTCGGCGAGGTCGACCGGCACGGCCGCGCTCACGACGCTGCCCGCGGGGAGCGCGGCGCGGAGCGCGGCGGCGAACGCGAGCACCGGCGCGTGCAGCTCGCGCGGGAGGCGCTCGAAGTCGAGCATCACGCCGCCGGCACCCCACGCGCGCGCGCTGTCGGCCACGAGGCGCGCCGCGGCGTCGCGCACGGCCGCGTCACCGACGAGGCGCGCGACCGCATCGGGGTCGAAGCGACCGCCGGTGAAGTTGGTGAGCATGACGTGCAGCGCGGGGGCGCCGTCGGTCGCGCGGAGGAGCTCGAGCAGCGCGTCGTCGCGCTCCAGCCGGAGCGGCGGCGCGCCGCGTGCGCCGAGGAAGCCCGTCTCGGCGACGACCCAGTCGAGGCGGTCGGCGTGCTCGCGCACGGTGGCGAGCGCATCCGCGTCCCACGAGACGTAGAAGCCGGCGGTGATCGGGTCGGGGGTGCGGCGGCCGGCGGGGAGCGGCGGGAGCGGGGCGCGCGGGCCGTCGGCGAGCGCGTCGGGATGGCGTGGCAGCGCGGCGCGCCCGGGCCCGCCCGGGAGCGCGGGGACCGGGCGCGGCGGCGGTCGGAGCACGCCCGTGAGCAGCGAGCCGAGCAGCAGCACGACCGCGAGCCCCAGCACGCCGACGGCCGCGCGCACGCGGGGCGCGCGCCGGCCGGTCGGGTCGTGGAAGACCTGCGGTGCGTGCCCGCCGGTCACGTCGCGCGCAGCGCCGTCACCAGCTCCGCCGTCCGGCCGAAGAGGCCGAGGGCATCGCCCTCCTCCTCGCCCTCGTCGGTGGAGAGCGCCGGCGCGGCGGGAACGGGCTCGAGCTCGCCGCGCGCGTTCGCCTGGAACGTGCGACCGGTGAACGGGCAGCGGACGATGGAACCGGGTGCGTAGCTGGGCTTGCGGAACATGGGGGCGGCCTCCGTGCCGGAGCGGGTCCCCTGATGTTCGGGAACTCCTCACGATTCCTTGAGCGGCTCGAGGCACCGCGCATCGTCGTGAGTAGGCGCGTTCACGAAGGTGGAGACGGGCCAGGAGGCGAGAGCCGGGGGCTGGGGGCCTGGGGCCGGAGGCTGGGGGCCGGGGGCGAGCCAGCGGGGCCACTCGGTCTCCTCCACGATCACCGGCATCCGCGCGTGGATGTGGGCCACCGCATCCTGGGCGTCCATCGTCAGGATGGCGCACGTCTCGAGCGGCGCACCGTCCGGTCCGCGCCACGACTCCCAGAGCGCCCCGAAGGCGAGCACGTCGCCGTCGGCGCGGGCGATCGCCCACGGCTGCTTCGCCCTCTGCCCCGGCACGACCTGCCACTCGTAGTACGCATCGGCCAGCACGAGGCAGCGCCGCGCCTTCCACGCCGAGCGGAACGACGGCTTCTCGTGCGCGGTTTCCACCCTCGCGTTGGCCAGCCGGTCGCCGATGGACGGATCCTTCGCCCACGACGGGACGAGCCCCCACCGCAGCATCGCCACCTCGCGCCCCGCGCCCGCGGCACGCAACACCGCCACGTCGCTGCCGGGCGCGATGTTCCAGCGCGGCACAAGCGGCGGCAGCGCCACCACGCCGAGGCGGCGTGCATCGATCTCTCCGGGCTTGCCGAGGGAGTAGCGACCGCACATGGGGCGGCAAGATGGCATGCGGGCCGGGGGGCAGGAAGGGTGGGCCGAACGGGTGACGTGGCGGGTAGGAGTCCCCGCGGGTTCCCGTCTACCGTTCAGGCATGTCGCCCCCGTCCCTCACCGGCCTCCACCACGTGACCGCCGTCTCGGCGTCGATCCGCGAGAACCTGCGCTTCTACACGCAGGGCCTGGGGCTCCGGCTCGTGAAGCGGTCGGTCAACCAGGATGACGTCTCCGCGTACCACCTCTTCTACGCCGACGCGAAGGGGAGCCCGGGGACCGACCTCACCTTCTTCGACTGGCGCGTCCCGCCCGAGCGGCGCGGCACGCGGTCGATCACGCGCACGATGCTGCGCGTCGCGGGCGCCGCCGCGCTCGACTACTGGACGGCACGCCTTCGCGGGCTCGGCGTGCGCACGGAGCCGGTGACGGAGCGCGACGGCCGCCTCACGCTCGACTTCGAGGACGCGGAGGGCCAGCGCCTCTCCCTCGTGGACGACGGCGGCGCGGGCGATGCGCATCCGTGGGACCGGAGCCCCGTCCCCGCCGACCACCAGGTGCGCGGCCTCGGCCCGGTCATGCTCAGCGTCCCCCGGCTCGCGCCGACGGCGCTCGTGCTGGAGGAGCTGCTCGGCATGCGCCGGGTGCGCACCTATCCGCACCCCGAGGCGGTGCGGCACATCGTGCACGTCTTCGAGATGGGCGCGGGCGGCCCCGCCGCGGAGCTGCACGTCGCCGAGCAGGCCGACCTGCCGGCCGCGCGCGCCGGCGCGGGCGGCGTGCACCACCTGGCACTCCGGACGACGACGTTCAGCGACTACGAGGCGTGGGCCGACCACCTCGTGAACGTGGGCATGCCGAACAGCGGCCGAGTGGACCGCTACTGGTTCCGCAGCCTCTACTTCCGCGAGCCCAACGGCATCCTGTTCGAGATCGCGAGTGACGGTCCCGGCTTCGCCGTGGACGAGGACGAGGCGACGCTCGGCGAGAAGGTGACGCTCGCGCCGTTCCTCGAGCCGCGCCGCGCGGAGATCGAGGCCGGCCTCGTGCCGCTCGACTGAGCCCCACCCTCCAGCCGGGACCCTCCATGCCTGCCAACGCGCTCCGCGGTGTCGTGCCCATGCTTCACGTCGTCGACGTCGCCGCCAGCGCCGCCTGGTACGCGCACCTCGGCTTCAGCGTGCAGAACCGCGTCCACGGCCCGGACGGCGGGCTGAGCTGGGTGTGGCTGCAGGGAGGCGACGCCGCGCTGATGCTCGCACGCGCGAGCGGGACGGTGGATGCGGGGATGCAGGCCGCGTTGCTCTACGTGTATGTGACCGAGCTCGTCGCACTGCACGAGACGCTCGGGACCGAAGGCCTGGGGCCGGGGGAGATCTGCACGCCGTTCTACGCCCCCAGGGGCGAGTTCCGCCTGACCGACCCGGACGGCTGGACCGTCATGGTCATGCAGGCCGGCTGATCCGACTGTCCTCCGGCCCGCCTGCCCTCCTGCCTCCGCCCCTTCACTTTCGCCCCCAGCCCACCGATACACGAATCGACGAATCCGCTATATTCGTCGGCTCGGGTTTGCGACTCGTGAACGTTTTCACAAGACAAAGGACTCTCCCGCATGCGCGGTGCGATCACCCTCTTCATCTCCGCCCTCGGCTTCGCGCTCAGCTGGTTCACGGTGCGCGGCGCGGGCGAGACCATCTTCTTCGGCTCCTGGTCCGCGGCGATGACGTCGATCCTCGGCGTGCTGACGATCGTGACGGCGGTCAGCCTGTACACGATCTCGAAGTTCGTGGACATGGACGACGAGCTCTCGGCGTGGCCTGAAGCCCAGGCGACCGCCGAGGCCCCGCAGGTCGCGAAGGCCGCGTAAGCCCGTGCGACGGGCAGCCCGGAGCGCCGCGTTCGCGGCGCTCTTCTGCTTTGGCGTATCGATATCGCCTTTGCAGGCGCAATCGCTCATCGTCGGCATCCCCAGCGCCAGTATCACCGAGCCGGGGCACTTCGTGCTCGCCCACGAGTCGCAGCTGAACGTGTGGGACGGCGCGAACGCGTACTGGAACAGCTTCACCTTCGCGACGTACGGCATCGGCGCGCGCACCGAGCTCGCCAGTTCGCTCTACGGGCTCAGCAACCCCGGCTCGGGGAACCTCGCGCTCGGCATCGGCGTGAAGCACTCGCTGCCGCTCCTGGCGCCGGGGCGGAGCCGCTGGGAGCCGACGCTCACAGGCGGGTTCATGGTGCCGGTCTCGTTCTCGGGGCGCGCCACGGGCATCTGGACGTACGGCATGGCGTCGGCGCGCGTGCCGGCGCTGCGGAACACGCGGCTCACCGGCGGCATCAGCTACGGCACGGAGCAGATCTTCGGGCGCCGGGTGACGGCGGCGATGGTGGGCGTCGAGGCACCGCTCTCGCGGAGGTTCTCGATCTTCGCGGACTGGCTCTCGGGCACGCATGACCTCGCGGCGCTCATCGCGGCGGTCGGCTGGCAGGCGAACCGCCATTTCCTGCTCATCATCGGCCCCAAGATCCCGAACAACGCGGCGAGCGGCCGCCCGGCGCTCATCATCGAGGCGGCGTACGACTTCGGCCCGGTGGGGCCGGCGTTCGGGCGGCGCCGGGGCTCGCACTAGCGGTCCGCCCCGGCGCGCATCGCCTTACGTTGGAACGATGCCCGCCGCCGACCTCCGCACCCTGCTCGCACACGCGAGCGCCGAGAAGTCGGGCGACCGGCTCGCGGGGCTCGCGGCGCCGAGCATGGAAGCACGGGTGCGCGCCCAGATGGCGCTCGCCGAGGTACCGCTCAGGCGCTTCCTCTCCGAGCCGGTCGTCCCGTACGAGGCGGACGAGGTGACGCGGCTCATCCTCGACACGCACGACGCCGCGGCGTTCGCGCCCGTCGCGCACCTGACCGTCGGCGACTTCCGCGACTGGCTCCTTTCCGACGCCGCCGACGAGCCGGCGCTGGCCGCCGTCGCCCCCGGCCTCATGCCCGAGATGGTGGCGGCGGCGGTGAAGCTGATGCGGCTGCAGGACCTCGTGCTCGTGGCACGGAAGTGCCGCGTCGTCACGCGCTTCCGCACGACGCTCGGCCTCCCCGGCCGGCTGGCGACACGGCTCCAGCCCAACCACCCCACCGACGACCCGCTCGCCATCGCCGCCGCGATCCTCGACGGCCTGCGGCTCGGCAGCGGCGATGCCACGATCGGCATCAACCCCGCCACCGATTCGCCCGCGCGCATGCGGCTCCTGCTCGACCTGCTCGAGCAGCTGCGCCTGCACTGGGCGCTGCCGGTGCAGTCCTGCGTGCTGGCGCACGTCACGACGGCGCTCCGCGTGATGGCGGACGGCGCGCCGGTCGACCTGGTGTTCCAGTCGGTGGCGGGGACGGAGGCGGCGAACCGCGGCTTCGGGATCTCGCTCGCGCTGCTCGACGAGGCGCACGCGGCCGCCCGCGCGCTGGGCCGCGTGCCCGCGGACGGCCACTGCATGTACTTCGAGACGGGCCAGGGGAGCGCGCTCTCGGCCGGTGCGCACCACGGTGTCGACCAGCAGACGTGCGAAGCACGCGCGTACGCCGTGGCCCGGCGGTACCGGCCGCTGCTCGTGAACACTGTGGTCGGCTTCATCGGCCCGGAGTACCTGGCCGACGGGCGGCAGATCATCCGCGCCGGCCTCGAGGACCACTGCACCGGCAAGCTCCTCGGCCTGCCGATGGGGTGCGATGCGTGCTACACGAACCACGCCGACGCCGACCAGGACGACATGGACGCGCTGCTCACGCTGCTCGGCGCGGCGGGCGTCACCTACATCATGGGCGTGCCCGGCGCCGACGACATCATGCTCGGCTACCAGAGCAGCTCGTTCCACGATGCGCTGTACCTGCGCCGCGCGCTGGGGCTCCGTCCGGCGCCGGAGTTCGAGGCGTGGCTCGCCGACACGGGCGTGCTCGACGCGCAACTCCGGCTCGCGCGCGACGGCCGCCTCGCGCTGCCACCCGCCGTGCGCGCGCTGGCCCCCGGATGACGCTCCCCGACCTCCGCGCGCTGACTGCCGCGCGGCTCGACCTCGGCGCCACGGGCGTGAGCGTCCCGCTCCGCGCCGAGCTCGACTTCCGGCTCGCGCACGCCCGCGCGCGCGACGCCGTCGCGCGCGAGCTCGATGTGCCGGCGCTCTGCGCGGCCCTCGCCGACGCCGGCCTGCACTCGCGCACGGCGCGCAGTCGAGTCGGCGACCGGCGCGAGCACCTGCTGCGCCCCGACCTCGGCCGCCGCCTCGCGGCCGATGACGCCGCGGCGCTCGACGCGCTGAACGCGGCGGACGGCTGGGACCTCGCCTGCGTCGTCGCCGACGGGCTCGCGGCCCTGGCCGCGGAGCGTCACGCCGTTCCGCTGCTCTCCGCACTGCTGCCGTCGCTCCGCGCCGAGGGGTGGCGCATCGCGCCGATCATCGTGGCGACGGGTGGACGCGTGGCGCTCGGCGACGACGTCGGCGAACGGCTCGGTGCGCGGCTCGTGCTGGTGCTGCTCGGCGAGCGGCCCGGCCTCGGCGCGCCCGACTCGCTCGGCGCGTACCTCACGTGGGCGCCGCGCGTCGGCACGCTGGACAGCGAGCGGAACTGCGTGTCGAACATCCGGCCCGGGGGGCTGCCGCCCGCGCAGGCGGCGATGACGCTCGGGTGGCTGCTTCGCGAGGCGCGTCGCCGCGCGGTGAGCGGCGTGACGCTCAAGGACGAGGCGGGCGAGGCGCTGCCGCCCGGCTGAGCCGCTGGGGCACGCCGACGGCCTCAGCTGCCGATGCGCCGGAGCGCTTCCTCCGCGCGGGCACGGACATCCGGATGGTCGCTCGTGCGTGCCCGCTCGAGCGCGGGCGCGGCGCTCGTCGCGGCGGCGCCCCATCCACCGAGCACGATTGCCGCGCGCGTCTGGCACCAGGGATCCCCGCTCGAGACCAGTGCGGTCAGCGCCGGCAGCGCCTCGGGCACCGGTCGGCCCAGCTCGCCCAGCGCTACCGCGGCCTCGGCGCGCGCCAGCATCGGCCCCTCACCCAGCGCCCGCACGAGCGCCGGCACCGCGGGCTCGAGATGCGGCCCGAGGCGCGCGAGCGCGAGCGCCGCCCAGAACTGGCGCGCGGTATCCGGCAGCGCCGCCGCGAGCGGTGGCACGGCGGCCGCCCCCACCCGGCCGAGCGCCGCGGCGACGCGTGACCGCGCGAAGCGGTCGCTGGTGAAGAGCGCATCGACGAGCGCGGGGACGGCCGGCGCGGCCCCGGCCCCCATGCGGCCGAGCGCCTCCGCCGCCCAGTAGCGGCGCTCATGCACGGGGTCGCCGAGGAGCGGCACCAGCGCCGGGATCGCGTCGGCGGCGAGCGCGGCGAGCGAGTCGGCGGCGGCCTGACGCGCGGTGTTGGCGGGATCGGCGAAGCGGGCGATGAGCGCCGCGACGCGGTCGCCCTGCGCGGCGAGCGGCGCGGGCAGGACACCCGCGAGTGCGAGGAGCAGGAGGGTGCGACGCATGCGCGGATGCTACTCGGTGCGCGGGCCGGCGGTTCCATCCGTCGCTGACAGCGCCTGCCCCGCCCCCTACCTTCCGCAGATGCCCCCCGAGCCCGGTCCCCGCGTCGTCCGCGCGCCGCGCGGCGCCGACCGCTCCTGCCGCACGTGGCAGGCGGAGGCGGCGCTCCGCCTCCTGATGAACAACCTCGACCCCGACGTCGCCGAGCGGCCCGACGACCTCGTCGTGTACGGCGGCCGGGGACAGGCGGTGCGCTCATGGGCCGCGTTCGACGCCATCGTCGCCACGCTCCGCGACCTCGCCCCGGACGAGACGCTGCTCGTGCAGTCGGGGAAGCCGGTCGGCGTCGTGCGCACCCATGCGGAGGCGCCGCGCGTGCTGATCGCCAACAGCAACCTCGTGCCCCACTGGGCCACGCAGGCGCACTTCGACGCGCTCTGCGCCCAAGGGCTCATGATGTACGGCCAGATGACGGCCGGCAGCTGGATCTACATCGGCACGCAGGGCATCGTGCAGGGCACGTACGAGACGTTCGCCGAGTGCGGGCGCCGGCACTTTGGCGGCTCGCTCGCCGGGCGGCTGGTGGTGACGGCGGGGTGCGGCGGCATGGGCGGGGCCCAGCCGCTCGCGGCGGTGATGGCGGGCGGCACGTGCCTGATCGCCGACGTCGACGCGACGCGGCTCGAACGCCGCGTGCACGACCGCTACCTCGACACGGTCGCGCCGACGGTCGACGCCGCGATCACCGCCGCGATGGGCCACGCCGAGCGGGGCGAGGCGGTGTCGGTGGGCGTGTGCGCGAATGCGACCGAACTGCTGCAGCGGCTCGTGCAGCGGCATGTGACGCCCGACGTGCTCACCGACCAGACGAGCGCGCACGACGAACTCAGCTACGTCCCCGACGACCTGCCGCTCGCCGCCGCCGTCGCCCTGCGCGCGGACGACCCCGCGGCGTACGCGCGCCGGGCGCGCGCGACGATGGCACGGCATGTCCGCCTCATGCTGCAGCTCATGCACCGCGGTGCCGCCACCTTCGACTACGGCAACAACCTGCGCCAGCGCGCGCGCGACGAGGGCGTGGAGGAGGCGTTCGCCTTCCCGGGCTTCGTGCCCGCGTACATCCGGCCGCAGTTCAGCGTGGGGCGCGGGCCGTTCCGCTGGGTGGCGCTCTCGGGCGACCCGGACGACATCCGCGCCACGGACGATGCGCTCCTCGCGCTCTTCCCGGAGGACGCGGGGCTCGCGCGCTGGCTCCACCTCGCCCGCGAGCGGATCGCGTTCCAGGGGCTCCCGGCGCGCATCTGCTGGCTCGGGCAGGGAGCGCGCGCGCGGGCGGGGCTGCTGTTCAACCGGCTCGTCGCCGAGGGGCGGGTGCGCGCGCCGATCGCCATCGGGCGGGACCACCTGGACTGCGGCTCCGTCGCGTCGCCCAACCGCGAGACGGAGGCGATGCGTGACGGCACCGACGCGGTGAGCGACTGGGCGCTGCTCAACGCGATGGTGAACGTCGCGAGCGGCGCCAGCTGGGTGAGCTTCCACCACGGCGGCGGCGTCGGGATCGGCTTCAGCCAGCACGCCGGCCAGGTGGTGGTGGCCGACGGCACGCCGGAGGCCGCGGCGCGACTCGAGCGCGTGCTGACCAACGATCCCGCCCTCGGCGTCTTCCGCCACGCCGACGCCGGCTACGACGACGCGGTGGCCTGCGCGGCGCGTGAGGGGCTGCGGCGGCCGCTCGCGTGATCCCGCACGTCGCCCCGGCCACGTGGCACGTCGCGCCGCGTCCCGGCTCGTTCGCGGCCGCGCTCCGCAGCGACGCGCCCGACGGCTGCCGCGTCGCGCTGCTCGGCTGCCCGGACGACGAGGGTGTGCGCCTGAACGGCGGTCGGGTCGGCGCCGGCCGCGGGCCGACGGCGCTGCGCGATGCGCTGGCGCGCTATGGCGTGCAGGACGCGGCGGCGCTCGGCCCGGCGGCGTGGCCCGCCGTCTTCGACGCCGGCAACGTCGTCGCCGCCGACACCCTCGCGGCGACGCACGCCCGCGTGGAGGCCGCCGCCGATGCGCTGCACGCCCGCGGCCTGCTCGTCATCGGCCTGGGCGGCGGGCACGACCTCACGCTGCCGCTCGCGCGCGCGGCCTCGCGCGCCGCGCGTGCCGCCGACCCCGCGCGCTCCGTCCACCTCGCGTACCTCGACGCCCACCTGGATGTCCGCCCGGAGCCGGGCAGCGGCATGGCGGTGCGCCGCCTGCTGGAGGAGCGTGCCATCACGAGCGCCGCCGTGCACGGGCTCGACCCGTTCGTGACCACGCGCGAACAGCTGCGCTGGTTCACCAGCCACGGCGGCCGCGTCGACGAGGCGCTGCGGCCGCCCGAGCCCGGTGTCGCGCTCTACCTCAGCGTCGACCTCGACGTGCTCGACGCCGCGCACGCGCCGGCCGTGAGCGCCATGCACCCGGACGGCTGGACGCCCGCGCGCGCCGCCGCCGCGTGCCGGGCTGCCGGCCGCCAGCCCGACCTCGTCGGCGCGGACATCATGGAGCTGAACGGCGCGCTCGACACCGACGGCCGCACGGCGCGCCTCGCCGCGCACCTCCTGCTGCAGCTGCTCCTCGGCATCGCCGAGCGGGAGGCGGACGCCGCCGGTGCCGCGCGCTGACCTCGTCATCCGCGATGCGCGCGTCGTCTCGCTCGCGACCGGTCCGCGGCCGCGGCGCGGCGCGGCGATGCGCGAACTCGGCGTCGTGCCGCGGGCGGACGTGGTGGTCCGCGGCGACACGATCGATGCCGTGCTCCCGCGCTACGAGGGCGCGGCCGCGCGCGAGCTCGACGCCCGCGGGCGCGTGCTCCTGCCGGGCCTCGTCGACTGCCACACGCACGCCTGCTGGACCGGCAGCCGCGTCGACGAGTGGGAGCGCACCCTCGCGGGCGCGACGTACCTGGAGGTGCAGGCCGCCGGCGGCGGCATCATGGCGACCGTGCGCGCCGTGCGTGCCGCCCCGTGCGACGCGCTCGCCGACGCCACCCGACGGCGGCTCGACGCGATGCTGGCCCACGGCGCGACGACGATCGAGGTGAAGACGGGCTACGGCCTCACCGCCGAGGGCGAGCTGCACATGCTGGCGGCGATCCGCGCCGCCGCCGGGGGCTTCCCGGGCACCGTGGTCCCGACCGCGCTGCTGGGCCACGCCATCGACCCCGAGCGGCGCCGCTTCCTCGACGAGACGACCGGCGCCACGCTGGACGCCATCCACGCCGCCGCGCCCGGCATCGCGATCGATGCCTTCTGCGAGCGCGGCGCGTGGTCGGTCGACGACACCTCGCGCCTGCTCGCACGCGCCCGGGCGCTGGGCCACCCCGTGCGCGTGCATGCCGACCAGTTCACGTCGCTCGGCATGGTGGAGGCCGCGCTCGGCCTCGGCGCCGCGAGCGTCGACCATCTCGAGGCGAGCACGCCCGCCACGCTCGCCCGCCTCGCCGCGTCGTCGGCGATCGCGGTGCTGCTCCCCGCCTGCGGCTTCCACCTCGACGGCCGCTTTGCCGACGGCCGCTCGCTGGTGGACCGGGGCGCCGCCGTCGCGGTCGCGAGCAACGCGAACCCCGGCTCGGCGCCGGGGGGCAGCCTGCCGTTCGCGCTGGCACTCGCGGTGCGCCACAACCGGCTCACCGCCGCGGAGGCGCTCACCGCCGCGACCGTCAACGCCGCCTGCGTGCTGGGCCTCGATGATCGCGGGAGCATCGCGCCGGGGCAGCGGGCCGACCTGCTGCTGCTCGATACCGACGACGAGCGGGAGCTGGCCTGGGCCGCCGGCCTGCCCCCCGTGCGAACGGTGGTGGCGGGCGGGCGCGTGGTGCGCACCGCCGCCTGACAGCGCGCCCATCGGGCCGTGACACGATGTTGACGGTGTGTGTAGAGCTTTGCCGCTTCCCTGCCTGCCGAGCGCACCATGTGGTCCCCCGAGGAAGCGCCGCCCGAGCGCATCCAGTGCTTCAAGTGCGGCACGGTGGTGCCGATCGGCGAAGCCGTCGACTACCTCGACCAGCTCTGGTGCCCGAGCTGCTCCACGGCGGAGTACGAGTACCGCCGCCGGATCCGCTCGCGCACGCACCGGATGCTCGTCGGCGCCATGTCGGATGCACCGCCGAGCGAGCGGCCGTGGGCCGGCCTCGACGGCGACGGGGACGGCGACACCGCGGTACCCGCGATCACGCTCCCGCGCGAGCCCGAGCGGCCGGTCGCGGAGCCGGTGGCTGCCGCGGCGACGGCCGTGCCGCCGCGGACGCCCGATGCACCGGCGCCCGCGGTGACGCCTGCGCCGCGCACGGGCGAGTCGACGAAGGGGCTGGAGGAGGACGCGGCGGCACTCCGGCGCCTGCTGCAGGGGCTGCTTGCCGAGCAGGCGCTGCGCGGGCTGCTCCGCGCCATCAACGACGAGCGGTGGGACGAGGTGGCCGGCGCGCTCGCCACGCACGTGCGGCTCGACCTGTCGGCCTTCTCGGGCGACGCGCCGGCCGACCTGCCGGCGGGCACCGTACCGGCCGTGCTGCGCGACCGGCTCGCCGGCGGCGGGCGGACGCGCCTGCTGCTCACGGACGTCGCGCCCCTGGTGGACGGCCGCCGCGCGCGCCTGGTGGGCGACCTCGTGGCGGTGAGCGCGACGCGCACGCCCGCGGGCGGCGCGGAGCGTTGGAGCGTCGGCACGCTCGAGGCGACGCTCGCCCGCCGCGGCAGCGGTTGGGCCATCGACGCACTGCGCCTCGCCCTCACCCCCTGAGCGACCGCCGACCGTCGGATTGCTCGATTCCCTCGCGGAATGCGGCGTCGTCACGCGCTCGATACACGACAGTCACCCTTCGGTGATTCCCGAGGGCAACTTCCCGCCGTTCGTTCCGTTGACATCGCTCATCACGCAAGAGAGGACCTCGTGCGCCGCCTCACCCAGGGCGCGGCCGCCATCGCCATGATGGCGCTCGCCGCCTGTTCGTCCGACCGCGCCACCGAACCGCAGCTCACGCCCACCGACGACAAGGCCGCCGAGTCCGCGGTCGGCTGGGCCGTCCGCGTCACCAACAGCAATGACGACGGCCCGGGCTCGCTCCGCGCCGCGATCGCCGTCGTCAACGGCAGCACGCGCACGAGCGTCATCCAGTTCGATGCCGGCCTCGCGCCGATCCTGCTGCTCTCGCCGGTCACCTACACCGGGCCGCAGCCGCTCACGCTGCTTGGCCGCGGCGTCGTGCTGGACGGCACCAGCACCGGCGGCGACGTGTTCGTCGCCACGGGCGGCGGGAACCTGACGCTGCAGGACATCACCGTGCAGAAGGGGACGCGCCACGGCGTGCTGATCCTCGTGCCCGCCACGCGCACCGGCACGCAGTCGCTGCGGCTCGCGAATGCCCACATCCTCGACAACCGGCTCCACGGCGTCTACATGCAGGACCAGGTGCTCGACCCGGCGCTCGTGGTCGACCAGGCGCCGAACGCGTTCGACAGCCCGGCGAGCCTGCAGGTGACGGTGGTCGGCGGCAGCGTGCTGCGCAACGGCCTGGCGCCCGGGCGCTCGGACTTCGACGGCATCCGCATCAACGAGGGCGGCGCCGGCGACCTCCGCTTCAGCATCAGCGGCACCGTCGTGAAGTTCAACGGCGCGGACGGCATCGAGACCGACGAGCGGGGCACCGGCTCCGTCATCGCGTCGGCCTCCAGCACCACGTTCGACCAGAACGGCCCGAACGACCCGCTCGACCCGGATGACGGCTGGGACATCGACGAGGCGGGCGAGGGCGACATCAACGCGACGGTGTCGGGCAGCACGTTCAACGGCAACTTCGATGAGGGGCTCGACGTGACCGAGCTCGATGGCGGCAGCATCCTCGCCAGCGTCACCGACGTCGTCGCCAACGGGAACACGGACGAAGGCGTCAAGTTCACCGAGAGCGCCGGCGGCGACCTGACGGTGAACCTCACCCGCGTGACGAACAACGACACGGTGGAGGAGGAGGGGATCCAGGTCGAGGAGCTCGGCGAGGGGAACGTCGTCGTGACCTTCACCGACGTGACGGCACTGCGCAACGGCGCGAGCCATCCCTCGGCGGAGATCAAGGAGAACATCGACATCCGCGAGCGGGACGGCGGCAACCTGACGGCCACGTGGCTGCGGGTGGCGGCGAACGCGAGCGCAAACGACGATGGCGCGGTGATCGACGAGCGCGGTGCCGGCAACCTCTCGGCGTCCATCACCAGCTCGGAGTTCCGGAACAACGCGCTGCAGTCGCTGGAGCTGCGGGAGTCGGACGCCGGCACGGGCGCGGCCACGCTCACCAGCGTGATCCGCACCGGCAACCTCGTCAGCGACGCCGTGCGCAACACCGGCGGCGTGACGATCACGATCGTGCCGTAGCGGCGGGAGCCGGGGTCCGGGAGCCCGGGGGCGCGATCGCCCCCGGCCTCCGGCCCTCAGCCGACCTTCATGCCCGGGAACGGCTCCTGGATGCCGACGCTCAGGTCGGTGAAGAACCGGGGGCCGTTCTCCGTCACCACCAGGCAGTCCTCGAAGCGGACGCCGAACTCGCCGTAGATGGCGATCGTCGGCTCGTCCGAGAAGCACATCCCCGGCTGCAGCCGGGTCATGTTCCCCTTCACGAAGTTGGTCCACTCGTGGCCGTCCATGCCGATGCCGTGGCCGGTCCGGTGCGGGAGGCCGGGCAGCTTGTAGCCCGGGCCGAAGCCCGCCGCCTCGATCACGCCGCGCGCCGCGCGGTCCACCGCATCGCACGTGTTGCCGACGCGCACCGCGGCGGCCGCCGCGTTCTGCGCCCGCTGCTCCAGCGCCCAGATCTCGCGCTGGCGCGCCGTCGGCGCGCCGAACACCACGGTGCGCGTGACGTCCGACTGGTACCCCTCCACGCTGCAGCCGATGTCCATCAGCACCGTGTCTCCCTCGCGCAGCAGGCGCGGCTTCGTCGTCCCGTGCGGGAATGCCGAGGCCTCGCCGAAGAGCACCAGCGCCCACGGGTTGGACCCGCCGAGCTTCCGGTGCGCCGCGCCGAACAGGCCCGACACCTCCTCGGGCGCCATCCCCTCCTTGAGCTTCGGCAGCACCTCGCGGAACGCGCCGACGGTGACGTCGTTCGCCGCCTGCAGGAGTGCCAGCTCCGCCGGCGACTTGAACATGCGGCAGCCGGCCGTCACCGCATCGGCGCTCACGACCTGGACGCCGGGCGCGGCGAGCCGCACCCCGTCGGCGATGAAGAAGCGGACCCGCTCCTCCACGCCGAGCTTGCCCGTCTTCATGCCGCGGTCGGCGAGGATGCGCGCCACCTGGCGGTACGGCGACTCGTCCTCCTGCCAGACGCGCACGTCCGCCTGCTCGCCCGTGAGCTCGCGCGCGCGCGCCTCCTCGAACGCGGGGCAGACCCACGCGGGCTCGCCGCGCGCCGGCAGCACGAGCAGGAACGGCCGCTCCGAGAGCCCCCAGCGCACGCCCGCGAAGTACGACATGCTCGTGCCCGGCTCGAGCAGGATCGCGCCGAGGCCGTTCTCGCGCATGAGGCGCCGCGCCTTCTCCACGCGCTGGGCGCGCTCCTCGGCGGTGATCGGCTGGGGGGCGGCGCGGCCGGCGGCCGCCGGCCGGGGGCCGGGAGCGTGGCGCTCGTCGGCGGCGGCGAGGGGAGGCATCGCGGCGCCCAGCAGGCTGGCGGCGAGCGTCGCGGAGAAGTCGCGGCGGGAGAGATCGGACATGGGCGGACCGTCGTGGAGTGGAGACGCGCGCAGCGCGGACGCTCAACGATACGCGGGAGGCAGCAGCCGCGAAGGGCGCGGCGCCACGGGCCTGTCGGCCCCGGGTGCGGCGTCGGTGGCGTACGCCGCGTCCGGCGGCGCGTCGCCCCGCGGGTAGTCCCGGTGCTTGCGGGGGAAGTCCTGCCGCGGCTGCGCGTTGATGTACGCCGCCACGTCATGTGCCTGCTGCGGCGTCAGCGAGCCCGGCCGGTCGAACGGCATGTTGGCCTGGATGAACGCCGCGGCGGTGTAGAGCCGCGCCATCCCGGCGCCGATGTTGTACGCGCCCGCACCCCACACGGCCGTGGCGAGCGCCGTCCCCGCGCCGTCGGCGCCGTGGCAGCGCGCGCACTCGGCGGCATAGAGCGCGCGGCCCCGCGCCGTGTCAGGCACGAGCGGCGCGAGCCGCCGCGTCCCCGCGCCGATCGCCTCCGGGCCCGCGCCCGCCGGCTGCGCGAGCGTGCCGAAGTACGCGACGATGTCCCGCATGTCACGGCCCCCGGGCGGCAGCGCACGCCCCGCGAGGGAGCGCTCGATGCAGCCGTTCACGCGCGCCTCGATCGACACCTCGCGCGCCTCGCGCGGGCGCACCTGCGGGTAGCGCCCGAGCACCCCCACCCACGGCATCGCATGGGGCCGCCGCCCGTCGTCCAGGTGGCAGCTCGTGCAGCGCAGCGCATTGCCGACGTGGCCGGGAAGGCTGTCCTTCGTGGCGGTGAGGAGCGCGCGGCCGCGGACCGGATCGCCCGGCGGCGGCGCGGGCGGCGGGCCACCCGCGAGCGCCGCCCACACCAGCAGGATCACCCGACGCCCTTCACGTACGTGCAGCCGTGGTGCTGCGCGCGGCTGATCGCGGAGACGGCGGCGGGCACGATGCGGCAGCCGGGCGCGAGGTTCCGCTCGTAGTCGGCCAGCACCTCCGCCGGATCGATCCCGCTCGCGCGGGCGGAGCGGCCGGCGACGCGCTTCGTGGCGTTGTGGCAGACGAGGATGATGGTGCCGCGCGCCTGCAGCTGCTGCATCGCATCCTCGAGCGCGAGCCCGTGCTCGGGGTCGCCCGCGTACCACGCGTTGCGCAGCGCCGGCGCCCTGGTGGCGGGGTCGGTGAGCTTGAGCGCATCGCCCACCTTGTACTTCGCCCAGATCGCGTCGTTGAACGCGAACTCCGTCGCCGAGCCATGCAGGATCGCCACGGCCTGCACCTCGGCGGGCTTGATCCCCCACCCCTCGGTCCAGCCGTTGAGGAAGCGCCGCAGGAAGCCCCACGCCTGCCCGTCCGCGTGCGACGAGATGTCGAACGCCTGCCGCACGGGGGCGCGCAGCTCCCGGAGCCACGACTCGTCGTAGGTCGTGGTGACCTTCGGCTCCTTCCAGCCCGTGGCGGATGCCGGCGTGGCGGAAGCGGCGGACGGCAGCGAGACGAGGGCCGCGAGGCTGGCACCCGCACGCGCCAGGAAGCCGCGACGCGGGGCGGAGTCGGGGGAGAGGGGCATGGATGAGTATAGGCGGACGGGCGGACGAGCGGTCAGGCGGAAGAGGCAGCGGCTTGTCCCCTGCGACTGTCGCCGCCTCACCGAGGAGACGGTAGCCCGACGAACCGTCCGCCTGACCGCTCGTCCGCCCTTCCGCCTACGCGAGCAGGTACTCCAGCACATCCCCCGCCGTGTACGCCGTCCGCCCGTCGAGGAACGTCCCCGCCGCGAGCAGGCCGTCGCCGCTCGTGAGGAGGGGCGGCTCCACGCGGCCGTCGGGGCGCACCTGGCCGAGCGCGATGTCGGCCATCAGGACGTTGCAGAGGCAGCGGCGGCCGCACGTCTCGGCCTCCTCGCCCCCCTTCTGCACGAAGGCGCGTACCGGCTCCGCGGCGCAGCGGTAGCCGAGCCGGCCGTCGTCGCGGTGGTAGACGACGCGGAGATAGCCGAGGTCGCAGATGCGCTCGCGCTCGGTGGACGGCGCCTCCGGCCAGCGCACCACCTTGAACGGGTACCCCGTGGGCGAGGCCTGCGCGTCGGTGTAGACGTCCACCTCGCCACGCTGCACCGCCTCCAGCACCGAGCGCTTGAGCGACGCCTCGAGCCCGCTCTCCTCGGCGTAGGCGAAGAGCGTCCCCACCTGGATGCCGGCCGCGCCCGCGGCGAGCGCGGCCCGCCGCTCCGCCGGCCCGCCCGCGCCCCCCGCCACCCAGAACGGCAGCCCGAGCTCCGCGAGCGCCGCGAGGTCGACCGCGTCCCGCGGGCCGTAGAGGGGCTCGCCGCGCTCGTTGAACACCGGCGTGCCCCGCGGCGGCGCGTTGTGCCCGCCGGCCGTGGCACCTTCCACCACGAAGCCGTCCACGCGGCCGTTGGCCTTGCGCGCGAGCATCGTCGCGAGCGAGTTGCTGGAGACGATCGGGAAGAACGCGGGGCGCGCGAGCGGCGCGGGCAGCTCCGTCCAGCACGCCGACGGGTCGAGCGAGAGGTAGACCGGCTCCGCCGCGCCGCCGCCGATCGTCTCGAGCCGCATTCTCGCCGGCCGGTGCTCCGCGAAGGCGTCGAGCACGCCGGGCACCTCGCGCGGGATGCCGGCGCCCATGATGACCACGTCCACGCCGGCCAGCATCGCGCCGTAGAGGCTCGCGAGCGTCGGGAACTGCACCTTCGTGAGGAGGTTCATGCCGACGACGCCGTCGTGCCCCTCCTTCGCCAGCGCCACCTCGCAGAACGCCGCGAGCATCGTCAGCTGCTCGCGCGCGAGCGGCACGCCGACGTGGTACATCGGCAGCAGGCGGTACGGCGCATCCGGCGCCCGGCCGCCCTCGATGAACCAGTCACGCTCCGCGTCCTCCGCCACCTCGGCCATCGGGAAGCGCGCCATCACGCGCCGCAGGTCGCCGTCCGGGTCGCCGTCCTGCAGGCGCCGCACGAAGACCGTGTCGATCCCCGTGCCGGAGACCACGCCGAGCTGCCCGCGCGACGCGACGGCGCGCGCGAGCCGCCAGTCGGAGATGCCGATCCCCATGCCGCCCTGGATCACCTGTGGCCATGCGCCAGTGTGCATCACCGCCTCCTCGAGGTGCCGAACGCGAAGGACCCGCACCAGCCCTGCCGGTGCGGGTCCCATCGAACCTACGGGACGCAGCCTGAACGCGCCCCACGAAAACGATGAAGATGGCGTGAAGGGCCGCGGGCGCACGGGCGGACCCGTCCGCCCGTCCGCCCTCAGGGCGTCAGGTTCTGCTTCGGCTCCAGCT
The DNA here is from genome assembly GCA_033764615.1 of Gemmatimonadales bacterium. Classification (GTDB taxonomy): domain Bacteria; phylum Gemmatimonadota; class Gemmatimonadetes; order Gemmatimonadales; family GWC2-71-9; genus JANRIU01. Next base: position 63,943 of record JANRIU010000095.1, read on the forward strand.
TTGCCGACCAGAGGCCGGTGTTGAAGTCGGTGAAGAGCACGTGCCCCTTCCACGGCATCGCGTTCATCACGAACGCGGCGTTCGGCGTGTACCCCTTCGGATCGTACGGCTTGAAGACGGCGATCTCGCGGTTCTGGTCGGCGAGGTTGCCGAGCAGCTCGCCCGAGACGTCGACCACGCGGACGCCACCCTCGTAGTACGCCTGGTACAGCACGTCGTCCTCGACGATGATGTCGTGGGCGCCGAAGTCCTCGAGGTGGTAGCGGCCGACGCCCTTCGGCTTCATCGGGTCGGTGAAGTCGACGATGTGCACGTAGCCGCCGGAGGTCTGCGGCACGCCGCCGGGCGTGAACATCTGGTTGCGGTAGTTCGTGCCCTCCCAGGTGCGGCCCTGCCGGTTCATCTCCTCGTCGCCGATGAACAGGTACGTCTTCCCCGTCGCCTTCTGGAAGTAGGGGAAGATCTCGTGGCCGGAGTTCACGTTGTAGACGTTGATGAGCTTCGGCTTCTCGATCGTGCCGCCCCACTTGCCGTTGCCGACGTCGACCACGACCGTGCCGGCGCCGCCCTGCGCGGAGTACGCGATGCCGTCGCGCACCCACAGGTCGTGCAGGCGCGCGCCGGGGTGGCGGTACTCGCTCACGTACTTCGGCTTGTAGATGTCGCGCACGTCGATGATGACGTACTTCTGGCCGCCGGAGACGGCGAACAGGTAGTCGTTCGTCGCGAACATGTTGTGGACGCCGCCGGTCAGCTCCTGGTCGAACGTGGCGGCGACCTTGGGGTGCGCGGGGTTGGCGAGGTCGAGGATGACCACGCCGTTCACGCGGTTCGACGCGCCCTCGCGCGAGAGCGCGCCGTAGCGGCCGTCGGGCGAGACGGTGACGTCGTTGATGGTGCGCGCGTCCACCTTCACCGAGTCGGTGCGGACGATGTTGTTGAGGTCGGTGATGTCGAAGACGATCCCCCACCCGTCGCCGCCCCACGTGCCGACGAGGCAGTAGTCGCGCCCGTCCTTGCCCGTCCACGGCCAGAGGTCGGAGGTGTGCGTGTTCGTGATGGAGCCGCGGCTCGTGACGGAGATGCGCCGGCGGACGTCGCGCGGCGTCACCTCGAGCGTCGTCTCGGCGATCGCGGTGCCCGAGCGGGCGGCGATCGTGTACCGGCCGGGATGGTTGCCGGTGAAGAGGCCGTACTGGATGATCCCCGCGCCGCCCGGGACGCCCGGCGCGACGAGCGAGTCGTCCGGCTCGTAGCTGTACGTCCACGTGATCGGCGCATCCTTCACCTCGGCGCCGTTCGCCCGCTTCGCCGACGCCTTCAGCGCGACCACGTCGCCCGTGCGGAGCGCCTGCTGCGGGATCGCGAGGTCGATGCGCGTCACCGGGTTCGCCACCACGGTGTAGGCGAGCGTCCCCTTCTGCCCCTCGGCCTCGGCGGTGATCGTCACGGCGCCGGGCTTGAAGGCGCGGACGTTGCCGAACCTGTCCACCTGCGCGATGGCCGGGTTCGAGCTCCGCCAGGTGCCCGTCAGGCCGGGCCGCTCGCTGCCGTCCGCCTGCACGCCGACCAGCTTGTGGCCGATCGTGACGCCGGTGTAGAGCTTCCCCTCCGTGGCCGCGACGACCTTGAGCCCGTTCAGCTGCGGCCAGGTGATCGTGACCGGGATCTCGAGCGTGACCGGCGGGGCGCCCGCCGCCCCGACGGCGCTGGCGATCGCCTTGTAGCTGCCCGCCTTGTACGCCTTGAGCTGCCCGTTGCCGTAGCCGAACGCCTGGCGCGGCCCCGCCACGCGGACGACCGCCAGCGGGAGCTCGGCACCCTTCGCGTCGTAGGCCATCACGCGGAGGTTCACCGTCTCGCCCGCCTTCATCGTGACACTGGCCGGGTCGGCGACGAGCTTCGCGACCGGGGGCGGCTCCTGGGCCGCGAGCGGCGCGGCGAGGGCCGTCACGAGGGCGAGGACCGGCGTGACGCGCCGGACGGCACGCATTACAATCCGCATGACCCACCTTCCATCGATTGTTCGGGCGAGAGAAACGGGAGCGACTGCCCATGATGACGCACTCCGGCCTCCGGCGCAAGACGACGCTCGCCGCGGCGCTCGCGCTGCTCGCCCCCGCGGCGCTCGCGGGGCAGGCGGCGGCCCGGCCCGAGCCGCCCACCCGCACCTACTGGGTGTACGTCGGCGCCGAGTCGGCCGACCTGCTCCACCGCATCCGCTTCGGCCCCGGCGGCGCCGTGGTCGAGAAGACGTTCGAGGTCGGCGAGCAGGCCGCCGAGATGGAGGGGCCGCACGGGCTCCAGGTCTCGCCGGACGGGAAGTTCCTGTTCATGACCACCGGCCACGGCGCGCCGGACGGGAAGTTCTGGAAGTACGCCATCCCCGCCGACACGCTCGTCGGGCCCGGCATCTTCCTCGGGAACTTCCCCGCCTCCATCGACGTCACGCCGGACGGCCTCTACGCCATCTCGGCGAACTTCAACGCGCACGGCGACATGGTGCCGTCCTCGCAGTCGGTGGTCTACACGCCCGACAACGTGGAGGTGGCGCGCATCGTGACGTGCGTGATGCCGCATGGCAGCCGCGTCTCGCCCGACGGGCGGCGGCAGTACTCGGGCTGCATGATGGACGACCAGCTCGTCGAGATCGACATGGTGAACTTCCGCGTCTCGCGCCGCTTCTCCCTCGCGAAGGGGAAGGAGGGGCCGATCAGCATGGCGGGCGACGCGCCGATGGCCACGGCGCACACGCACGCGAACGGCCGGTCGCACCAGCACGACGCGCCCGCCGCGCCGACCGGCTCGGCACCCGCCGCTCCCGTCGTCGACCCCGCCGAGGTGGGCTACGGCGCCGACGGGCACGCGGGCCACGTGATGGCGCCGCAGAGCTGCTCGCCGACGTGGGCGCAGCCCTCGGCGGAGGGGGACAAGGTGTACGTCGCCTGCAACAAGGCGGACGAGATCCTCGAGGTGGACGTCGAGCGCTGGGCGGTGAGCCGCCGGTTCAGGACGGGGCGCGGGCCGTACAACCTCGCCGTCACGCCGGACGGCACGAAGCTGCTGGCGACGCTCAAGCAGGGCGCCGCCTTCGAGGTGTTCGACCTGGCGACGGGGAGGTCGGTGGCGCAGATCAAGAACTCCACCACCGTGTCGCACGCCGTCGTCGCGTCGCCCGACTCGCGCTACGCGTTCGTGTCGAGCGAGGGCGTCGGCGCGCAGCCGGGCAAGGTGGACATCTACGACCTGAAGGCGCTGGCGAAGGTGGCGACGGTGGACGTCGGCCAGCAGGCGGGCGGCATGGCGTTCTGGAAGATGCAGTAGCGCCGGCTGGCGGCGCGGCGGCGCATGGCGCGGGGCTCCGGCCTCGCGCCATTATCTTTCCGGGCTGTGGCGCGCTGGCCAGCCACCGTCTCCTCACCCCGATCCCCGACCGATGAAGCTCACTCCGTTCGTGTTCGTCGCGGCGCTCGCGCTGCCGACCGCCGCCGCCGCGCAGTCCGCGCCCGCCGCCCAGCCGCTCCTCCCCGCCATCGCCGCGCTCGGCGACTTCACCGCGTTCGCCGAGGCGCTCAAGGCCACGGGCCTCTCGGCGAAGCTGGAGGGGCCGGGGCCGTTCACCGCGTTCGCGCCGAGCGATGCCGCGTTCGCGCGGATCCCGGCCGACACGATGGCGGCGCTCAAGGCCGACCCGAAGCGGTTCGCCCGCGTCATCGCGCACCACGTGCTGCCGGTGAAGGTGACGGGGAACGACATGATGACGCTGCCGATCTACACGAAGGTGCCGACGTTCAACGGCGACTCGCTGACGATCTACCACGACAAGGGCGGGATGAAGGTCGACCTGTCGCTGGTGAAGGTGACCGACCTGCCCGCGACGAACGGGGTGATCCACACCGTGCACAAGGTGATCCTGGTGCCGTAGGGGCAGGCGGGAAGCGGAGGTGGTGCGGCGGCGCGGTGCCTGGGGGTGGGGTGCCACGCCGCGTGGTTTTGCGGCGAAGGCCTCGTGCGCTGGGTCACGTTGCCCTTGCGCGATTGGCCGGGAAGGCGGATGTTGAGACTGGAAGATCGGATCGCCCCTGTCATCGAGATGGATCCACCGCACGCGGAGGCCGGAGAATGCAGCTACGCGCGGCGATTTCGTTCACGCTGCTGGCGGCTTCATCTGTGGCCGGCTCAGGCAGCGCGCAGGACCTCTCCAGGCGAATCCCGCTCGATAGCGTCCGACCGAACAGATTGCCCTTCGACGAACTCGTCGTGCTCGACGGTGCCGTCAAGGAAGGCACCGTTCGAGTGGATGTGTTCGTCGTTCCGCTCAAGGCGAGGCGCGGAGCTGCCAGCGCCTCACATACTCCTACTGCAGCGTCGGAGATCTCAAGGAAGATCTTCGCACAGTCCGACGTCCCCACACCGCCAAAGCAGTGCCTCGACAATATTGACGGCGGGCGCTTCGAGCTCCCCGATGCCGGCGCCATTGATGTTCTGCACTGGCGATCGAAGGACCCGGTCACCAGTAACGCGCAACGATTCGCGGTCGTGGCCGGCCCGTTCCAGCCGGGATCGCACTTTTTCTTCTGCGTTGCCACGTACGGCAAGGCTGCAGCCGACGCCCTGGACAAGGGTAAGAGTGCGATGCCCGCGGTGGCACCCAGCCTCGAAGACGCAAGGACTGCGCTCACGACTGCAGCCGCGGTACTGACCGAGCCCGAGCGCGATTCATTCAAACAACGAATCGACAGTGTGAGCAAGCCGGATTCCCTCCGAGCGCTGGAGGCAGAGTTGAGGGGCCAGCTCGCCATCGGAACAACCACGGCGGACCTCCCGACCCGCTCCTCGAGGTCCATCAGCCCCGACATCGGCTTCGCCTTCATTGCCGGACACGGCATGAATCGCCTCGTGCCGACGGCAGGCTTGAACTTCTACTTCCGGCCGGTGAACCGGGACGTCCCACTCAACGCCGGGCTCGGTCGCGATTCGTTCGGGCGCCGCTTCCACGCCTACCTCGGCGTGACGCTGGCCTCACTGCAGGAGGGCGATCGCTTCGACCTGTTCGGCGGCCGCAACCTTCTGCTCGGAGCGGGCTGGCGGATCACCGACTTCCTCCGGGCCGGCGCGGGCCTCGTCGTCTTCCAGTCCACCAATTCGGACCAGCCGCTCCGTGAGACGAAGCGGCCCGCGGCGGCCCCCTACTTCAGCATCGGCCTGGACTTCCAGCTGAAGGACCTGCTGGGCCCGCTCGGCGGCGTGTTCACCAAGTGACGGCGCGTCGGACGGCACCCGCGCTGGAAGCGCTCGCCACGGTGGCAGCAGCAGCCGCCGCGCTTTCCTGCTACGACCCGGGCATCGCGACCCGGCCGATTCCGGCCCCGCTCGTGCTCCGGCTGCCGGCCGCGTCGCCGCCGGCGGACAGCGCCGGCACCGATACCGTGACCATCACGAAGGCGGCGGTGGATCCGGAGGCCGCACCCACGATCACCATCACCGTCGCGGGCGCCACCCTCGTCTCGCCGACGACCGCGCGGTTACGCGACACGGTCCACGCGATCATCCGCCGCCCGGCACTCCCCGGCGCAGCGGACATCCGCGTGGCCGCCGCGGGCATCGAGCAGACCGCCGTGCTGCGCTACGTCCCCGCGCTCGCCGAGAGCGCGGAGGTCCAGCCAGAGCAGTTCCGCCTCGAAGCGGCGCTCGGCGCATCGATGCGAATCACGGCGCGACTCCGTCGCGCTGTCGGCACGCCGAGCGCGGGCCGTCCCGTACAGTTCCGCGCCCGCGCCGAGGACGGGCGCATCGTCGGCTTCATGTCGCCCGCCAGCGCTGCATCGGCCGCCGACGGCACCGCGAGCGCCCGCTTCGTGCTCGACAGCGCCGCCTACCGCGGACCGTTGATCGTGGAAATCGCTACGCCCGGACCGAGTGACTCGGTCCGGGCGCAGGTGCGGTTGTTCGTGGTCGGCGCGCCCTGACAGGAAAGCGGGTGCGCTCCCCACCCAATCGGAAGCCACCCGCGGCCCGCTCGGCGTCGGGACCTGCGCGGAACGCCCCTGCCTCGGCCCGACCGAGCCGCATGGCGAACGAGCGGGACGCCACGTTGGTGCCCGCGCTGTGCCCGCCCGGCCAGCGGCTAGCGGCTAGCGCGCCGCGAGCTCAATCAACAAGCTTTCGTAGTCCGAGTTCCTGCCGAGGATCTGCGCCAGCAAATCCCGGATCCGCTGATTGTCGGGCCCTTTGCTGCCGGTCCACGTGGGGGACGCTGCCGGCGGCGAACCACTGTGCGCCTGGTCGAACATGCTGAGGATGGCCCACTCCACCCGCGACGCCCCGTCCCATGCGTCGTAGTCCGGGCCACCGTACGTATTCCTGTCGAAGCTCGGATTCGCCTCAAGCTCCTGCAGCGCCTTGATCTGCGCCAGCGGATGCCCGGGCGCCACATGGCCATCAGCCGCGAATTGGTAGGTCGCGAGGTAGACGTATGTCAGCTTGCGCTGAGCATCCAGCGCGTAAGCGAGAACGTGACAAATGGACTGGAAGATCGCATGCAGCGTCTCGCGCTCACCCGGATCGGTCGCGAAATCACGATGCCGCGCCGCGAGTTCCCGGAGCTGCAACAGCGGTTCGAACCGCAGCTTCGCCGCCCCGTGGGTCTTGTCGCAGTTCACGGCGAGCGCGAGGGCGCCAAGCGCCTCCTCGATCCTCTTCAACCGATCCTCGACGCTGGGCATCGTCATGGTCGTCGCGCTGCGCTTGCGGACGTTCTTCCTGCGCTTCTTCGCGGGCATGGATGTCTCGCTCCGGTCGTGGGTGGGAGATGGCGTGGACTACGGGGAAAGGTGCATGAGCCCGAAATGGTCGCCGAGCGCCCGCGAGTTCGGAGGCACACCGACCGAGGCCGAGCCCCGCGTCATCTGCGCCAGCTGGCGTCGCTGCGCGGTCATCGCGAGCAGTGGGAAGTAGACATCGTATCCTGCGGGGGCGAGGTCGATGGACCGTTGAAGGGCGCGCCGGGCGGCCGCCGCGTCTCCAGCAAGCGTGGCAGCGCGCGCATCGAGCGCCGCTGCGAGTGCCGCGGCGAGCGGCTCGCCGGCGCTCGCGGCCGGCTGGAGCACGGCGCGGGCGTCTCGGACGTCGCGCGGTGAACCACGCGCGGCCGCGACGGTTGCGATCAAGATGGCCGCCTGCGTCTGCGCGTCGAGATAGTCGGGCGTGAAGGAAGCCGCCCGACCCTTGAGCCTGAGACGGGACTCCATGAGCATGCGGTCCAGCCGATCGCCGACCGGATGCCCCGCGAGTGCGGCTGCCGCGACCCAGCCGTCGATCACCGAGTCGGCTGCGACAGCGTCCCACAACTCCAGAGCGGCAGGCCACATTGGCTGTGACTGCCGGGTGAGCAGCAGATAGTCGATGCCGCGGAGACGATCCGCCACGGGCCTTCCCGGGGCGGCAAGGCCTACGGCCACGGAATCCGCGAGGTCCGACCGATCGGCGAATGAGATCGCCGCAGAAACGAGTTCGCCGATGGACTTCCGGTCCCACGCGCGGGCCTCCGCGACATCGCCCGGCCTGAGTCCGTGCCGCAGCACACGAACCAGCCACTGCCTGGCACGCTGCTCGGGGAAGTCCGGCGGCATGAGGCCGACGAGAGCCTCGGCAGCCCGGAGATCGCCGGCACCGATCGCCAGGTCGGCGCGATGCACGATCGTCGGCAGGAACGGGCCCTCGAGCTCGGCATGCCGCTCGAAGTTCACGCGCGCCGCCATGGGAGTCTCGAGGCGCGACAACCCGAGGTGAAAGCGCGCCTCCGCCAGGCCGAACACGACGTCCGACTGCGTTGCATGCCCGACCACGAGCCGTTCGAAGGCCGAGATCGCACGCTCGCGGTCGCCGCGAAGGTAGGCCGCCTCCGCCGAGAGGAGTTCGGCACCCCATGCCGGGACTAGACGTGCGGCGCCCCTCGCGAGTCCTGCGGCGAGCACGATCAACGCATCGGGCTCGCGCTCCTGCCAATCCAGCGCCACCGCGAGTCGCCGCCACGCGATGGCCGAGTTGCTGTCCGCCTGCAGCGCGGCACGGCACTCGCGCTCCGCGCCGGCGAAGTCGCTGCGCGCCATGAGGCGCTGCGCCTCGGCGAGGTGGCCGAGTGCGCGCCCGCTCGTCGTGGCCGTGAGCAGCGCGCGGAGGCGTCCCGTCGCGATGCGCTCCTCCCCGGCGATGGCGCGCACGACGCCGAACGCGACCGAATCCGCCAGCAGCGCCAGGGCCGCCGCCGCGCCGCGCGCCTCGATGCGGGCACGCACGCGCTCATCGCCCACGCCCCGCACCTCCGCGCTGACGACGCGCGCCTCGCCCTCGCCATCCAGCGCGAGCGTCGCGATGTACCGGTCGCCGCGCGCCCGCGCCTCCGCCAGCGCGGCGCCGGACGTCACGTCGGGGGCAGCCGCCGTCACCCGCGCGTGGTCCAGCGCGCCGAGCGCGGAGACGAGCGGCCCTGTCTCGGGTGCGGCGACGCCGGCCATGCGCGACTTCGCAACGAGCGTGACCCCGGTGACGGCACTCGCCGGGGGTCCCCACGGCTGCGAGAAACGCAGCGCGAGCGCCAGGAGCGCGCCCCCAGCCAGCAACAGGCCGAGCGGTCGCCCGCGCGTCGCCCAGCGCGACGCACCCTGGCCCGATGCGGCGTCCGGCTCCGCCTCAGCGAGCCGCACCTCCACGCGCAGCGGCTCGGGCGGGCGCGGCTCGGCCGGGCTCGCATCCGCGAGGCGCACCTCGTCCCCGAAGGTGCGCGCGCTCGCCTGCCGGTCGGCCGGCAGCTTGGCCAGCGCCCGCGCCAGCACCCGCTGCACCGACGGCGAGACGACCGGACGGGAGCCCGTGACAGGCGGCGGCGGCTCCGTCAGGTGCCGCGACGCGATGATCTGCACGGTGGCGCCCGTGAACGGCGGCTGCCCCGCGAGCATCTCGTGCAGCACGCAGCCGAGTGCGTACACGTCGCTCCGGGCGTCGAGCGTGCGGCTCGCCGCAATCTGCTCCGGGCTCATGTACGCCGGCGTGCCCACCGCCAGCCCGCCGGAGGTGGACCAATCGGACTCGCGGATGAGGAAGCGCGCCATCCCGAAGTCGGAGACGAGCGCCTCGCCGTCCTGCAACAGGATGTTCTCGGGCTTGATGTCGCGATGGAGGATGCCGTTGGCGTGGGCGTGGGCCAGCCCATCGGCCACCTGCGCCGCGAAGGCGAGCGCCTCCGCGACCGGGAGGACCCCCTCACGCCGCAGCTTCGCGCGTAGCGATTCCTCGATGAACGGCATCACGAGGAAGGCGCGACCATCCTCCTCCCCGGAGTCCAGCAGCGGCACGATGTGGGGATGCTGCAGGCGGGCGAGCGCGGCGATCTCGCGAAGGAAACGGTCGGTCCCGAAGCCGCGCACCACCTCCTCGCGCAGCAGCTTGACGGCGACGACCCTGCCGTGCCGAAGGTCCCGCGCGCGATACACGTGCGCGGTGCCACCCGAACCGACGCAGGTGCCGAGCTCGTAACGTCCGGCGAGCGGGCGCAGCGGCACTCGCTCCATCAGCGGAGGGCGCCTCGACCAGACGCCCGCCAGACGGGACCGGCTACGCGGGGGAGCATCAGCAGCCTTCCGGCTCGGCGAGGGACGTCGCAAGCTAGGGCGAATGCCGGAGCCCGGGCAAGCGGCGTAGTCGGATCGGCCCGTGCCTGTGACACATTCCCGGCGCGGCGGAGGCCTGCGCGCCCACCGACGCTCTCGCCCCCCGTGTAGCCTCAGGGATGCGCAGGCTCCTGCTTCTGCTCTGCCTCTCGACCGCGGCCCCCGCGCCCTTGCCCTCGGCGCCTCTCCCGGAGGCCGCCGCGGCGTTCAGCGCGGACGCCCAGCTCCAATCCCCCCGCTCCACGCGCGCCCGCCCGTACCGCAAGCGGCCGTACCGGCCGCGCCCCTACCGCCCCAAGGCCTCGCGCCCGAAGGCCTCGCGCCCGAAGGCCTCCCGCCCGCCCCGCTCGGCGAGCGGGTCGCGCCCGAAGCGCTCGTCGTCCGCGAGGGCGCGCTTCAAGCGCGAGACCGGATACCCGCGCGGCCGACCGGGCTACGTGATCGACCACATCGTGCCGCTCGCCTGCGGCGGCCGTGACGACCCGTCGAACATGCAGTGGCAGTCCCGCGAGGCCGCGAAGGCGAAGGACCGGGTGGAGCGGAAGGGGTGCCGGCGGTAGGGCCGCATGCCGCGCGGGGGCGGGGCCGCCGGGCCCCGCCCCCGCCACCGGTCACATCTTGCCGGTGCCGGCCTTCTTCATCGCGTCCTTCTTCTTCATTCCGTCACCCTTCATCGCCTCGCCGTGCGCCTTGGCGCTGTCGGCGTGCTTCATGCCGTCGGCCTTCATGGCGTCCCCCGCCTTCATCGCGTCGTGCTTCATGCCGTCGCCGGCCTTCATCGCGTCGGCCTTCTTCGCCGGCGCCTTCATCTGGTCGCCCTGCTGCGCGTGTGCCGGGGCCACCAGCACGAGACACGCCGCCACTGCCATCGCCATCGTCGGGATCCGCATCGTTTCCGCTCCGCTCCGTAAGGGGTCGTGCCGCACCACGCGGCTCAGAGGCCGCCGTACCACTCGTAGCCCTCGTCGCTCCAGTAGCCGCCGTTCCGCTCGGGCAGGAACATGAGGCGCACGAGGTACTTCGTGTTCTTGTAGCCGAGCTTCACGGGCGAGTGGACGCGCGCGGGCGCGCCGGTCGCCGGGTCGAGCGGCTGCCCGTCCTGGGCATGCACCACGAGCGTCTGCGGGTGCATCGCGCTTTCGATGTCCCAGCTCTCGTGGTAGTCGGCGTCGAAGCTCGCGAAGTCGACCACGCGCGCCGCGCGGTCGGCCCCCGCCAGCGCGGCGAGGTCGCGCACGGGGACGCCCGTCCGCACCACGCGCGCGCTCCAGCCCTCCACGCAGATGTGCTCCACCTTCTGCGTGACGCTCGGCAGGCCCCGGAGGTCGGCGAGGGCGAGGCGGAGCGGCGTCCGCACGAGGCCGCCGACCTCGAGCGCCCACGGCCCGTGCACGGACGCGTCCCACACCGGCACGCGCTCGGAGATGAAGTACGACGGCAGCCCGCGCCCCGCGACCGGCGCGGCGGCGCCGACGTGCTGCATCGCCGTGTGGCGGAAGAGCGCGCGTTCGAGCCGCTCGTTCCCCGCCTCCACGCGGCGCAGCAGGCCGCCCACCTCGCGCGGGCCCGCGCCGCACGCCTCGAGCAGCGCGGCCCACCCGAGCGCCCCGGCCGCCGCGAGCAGCTCCCGCCGGCGCATCGTCATGCCGACGCCTCCTCCGCGGCGGGCGCGGCGGCGGGCCGCAGGTTCACGAAGGGCCGCGCATGGCGCGCCTCGGGCGACCACTCGGGCCGGTACCGGCCGATCGTCATCGCGACGAGCGCGTACGGATCGACCGCGAAGACCATCAGCACGTGGCCGAGCGCCAGGCCGACGACGCCGAGCATGGCGCAGAAGTGCCACCAGCGCGCCCAGGCGTAGCCGCCGAAGAGCGCGGTGAGCGGCGCGAGCTGCACCGGCTTCCAGATCGCGAGGCCGGTGAGCACGGCGACGGCGGCGAGCAGGGGCAGCGAGAAGTAGGCGAGCTTCTGCAGCGTGTTGTGCTTGCCGCCGCGCGGGTGGTCGCGCCGGAGGCCGAGGTAGAAGCGCACCATCTGCCACGCATCGCGCGCGTCGCCGCGGCGCGGCACGAGGTCGCGCCACTCGCCGTGCAGCCAGAGCCAGCCGACGTAGACGAGCCCGTTCAGCACCAGCACCCACATCGCGGCGAAGTGCCAGTGCCGCGCGCCGGCCAGCCAGCCGCCGAACGTGAGCCAGTCGGGCACCGGCGTCCCCTCCCACGGCCAGAGCGGGAACGTCTCGCCCTTCCGCGCGAAGCCGGGCGACGCGTTGAAGATCCGCAGGCCGCTCCCGACCATGACGGGCAGCGCGAGCGCGTTCACCCAGTGCGTGACGCGGACCACCCAGTGGTGCCGGACTGTGCCCATCGTCGCCGCCATCGCCCCCGCCTCGGTTGCGGAAGGCGGCGCGTCCGCCCTCTCGATATCGGAGCAAGCCGAGAGGGGCGCGGGGAGTTCCCGGCGCGGGCGGCGCCCGCACCGCTCGCCCAGCCCTTGACGCCGCCGCCCGAACCGCACATTGTGTCAGGGCGCACCTCACGCCACCCGCGTCCACGGGACAAGCCATGCCGGACCACGCACTGCCCCGACGGGCATTCGTCGGGGCGATTGGTTTTTTGCTTGCCGCCAGCCGCGAGCTCGACGCCGCGCTGCCGCCCGTGCCGGGTGCGGCGCCGCGCCGGCGCGAGCCGCTCGCCGCCGAGGCGCGGGCCGACCTCGCCGCGCTCGCGGAGGTGCTCATCCCCTCCGACGACCTGCCGGGCGCGCGGGAGGCGCAGGTGATCACCTACCTCGAGCGCGCGCTCGACGGGCATCTCGCCCGCCTCCGCCCGCTGTTCGACGGCGGCCTCGCCGACCTCGCGGCGCGCGCACGCGCGGCGGGCGGCGAGGGGGCGCGTTTCGCGACGCTGCCGGCCGCGCAGCAGGTCGCCATCGTGCAGGCGCTCGAGAGCGAGAAGTCCGCCTTCTTCGAGGCCGCGCGCCACGCGACCATCAGCGGCTTCCTCGGCGATCCGTCGTGGGGCGGCAATGCGAACAAGGTCGGCTGGCAGGTGATCGGCTTCGAGGACCGCTACGCCTGGACCGCCCCCTTCGGCTGGTACGACGATGCATCCGCACCCTGACCGCACCCCGAAGCCCGCATGGGCCGCGCCCACCGGCGCGACGTTCCGCACGCGGGACCAGGTCGACTTCGTCGTCATCGGCGCCGGCTCGGCGGGCGGCATCGTCGCGCGCGAGCTCGCGCGCGCGGGCTTCTCCGTCGTCGTGCTGGAGCAGGGGCCGTACTTCCGCGCCGACGACTTCGGCCACGACGAGATCGCGGTCAACCAGCTCGCGCAGCTCACGAACGACCACCAGCGCTTCCCCAACTCGTGGCGCCCCACCGAGGACGCGACGGCGGTGGTGCAGCCCGTGGTGCGCTACGGGCGCATGGTGGGCGGCGGCTCCAACCACTACACCGGCAACTTCTGGCGCTTCCACGAGATCGACTTCATCGAGCGCTCGAGGAAGGGGACGCTCGCCGGCACGGGCTTCGATGACTGGCCGATCACCTACGCCGACCTCGAGCCGTACTACACGCGCGTGGAGTGGGAGATCGGCGTGTCGGGCCTCGCGGGGTCGAGCCCGTTCGACCCGCCGCGCAGCCGGCCGTACCCGATGCCGCCGCTGCCGCGGAAGTCGATCGGCGTGCTCGCCGAGAAGGCCGCGAGGGCGATGGGGTGGACCGCCTACCCCGCCCCGATGGCGATCAACTCCGTCGCCTACAACGGGCGCCCCGCCTGCATCCAGTGCGGCTTCTGCCTCGGCTACGGCTGCGAGGTGCACGCGAAGTCGAGCACGCTCGCCACGATGATCCCGGACGCGGAGAGGACCGGCCGCTGCCAGATCCGGCCGATGAGCACGGTCACGAAGATCGAGACCGACCGCCGCGGCCGGGTGACCGGCGTGCAGTACCTCGACGCCGGACGCCGCGGGCAGTTCCAGCGCGCGAAGGCCGTCTTCCTCTGCGCCAACGGCGCGGAGTCGCCGCGGCTGCTGCTGCTCTCCGCCACGAGCCGGCACCCGGACGGCCTCGCCAACGCGAGCGGCATGGTCGGCCGGCACCTGATGTTCAACGGCGCGGGCGGCGCCACCGCCGTCTTCGACCACGAGGTGAACGGCTATCGCGGGATGGTCGACACGCGGATCATCCACGACATGTACGAGCTCGACCCGGCGCTCGGCCTCATCGGCGGAGGCGGCTTCGACTTCCGCTTCGCCGCGGGGCCGATCGGCTTCGCCACGCGGCCCGCGGGCCAGGGCGGCCCGCGCTGGGGCGCGGAGTGGAAGCGGAACCTGAGGCGGTACTACACGCAGTCGCTCAACGTCGCGGGGCACACCACGCAGCTGCCCCTGCCGACCAACCGCATCACGCTCGACCCCGACCTGAAGGACGCCAACGGCCTCCCGGCCATCCGCGTCACCTTCCAGGACCATCCGCAGGACCTGCAGGTGATGGAGTGGTTCCGCGCGCGGGCCGTGGAGCTGGCGAAGGCGGCCGGGGCCTCGGAGATCATCTCGAACCCCGTGCGCCGCAACTTCCCGCAGGTGCACCTGCTCGGCACGTGCCGCATGGGGCACGACCCGCGGACGTCGGTGGTGAACGCCTCGCACCGCGCGCACGACGTGCCGAACCTGTTCATCGTGGACGGGAGCAGCTTCGTGACGAGCGGCCGGGGCCAGCCGACGATGACGATCATGGCGCTGGCGTTCCGCGCCGCCGAGCACGCCGCGCGGCTCGCGAAGCAGGGCGCGCTGGCCTGAGCGGCGGGGCGCGCCCGCTACGGCGCGACCTCGTGGAAGGTGAGCGTCTTGGCGTTCTCCATCGCGCTCCGCAGCGACCAGCCATCCTCGAAGAGCAGCACCGGCGCCCCCTTGGCGTCGAACACCTTGAGGCGGCCGCGCTGGCTCCCGGCGCGGTCGATGTCGGCCATCGGCCCCGTCACCCAGCGCGGGTGGCCGTAGCTCATCGGCTCGAGGCGGCACGGCGCGTTGTACTCGTGCTCGAGCCGGTGCAGCATCACGTCGAACTGCAGCCGGCCCACGGCGCCCAGGATCGGCGCCGAGCCCGACCCCGCATCCGCGTAGAACACCTGCGCCGCCCCCTCGTCCGAGAGCTCCACGAGGCCGTTGTCGAGCTGCTTCCGGCGCAGCGGGTCGGCCGGGAGCACGCGCGCGAACTGCTCCGGCGCGAAGCGCGGGATGCCGCCGAAGGTGATGCGCCGGTCCTCCGCCAGCGTGTCGCCGATGCGCAGCGACCCGCGGTCGAGGATGCCCACCACGTCGCCCGGCCACGCCTCCTCGACGTGCGTCCGCTCGCGCGCGAGGAACGTCTGCGGCGCCGCGAGCTTCATCGCGCGCCCGCTCCGCACGTGCACCACCTCCATCCCCGCCGTGAAGTGCCCCGAGCAGACGCGCACGAAGGCGATCCGGTCGCGGTGCTTCGGGTCCATGTTCGCCTGGATCTTGAACACGAAGCCCGAGAAGCCCTCCTGCTCCGGCACGACCGGCCCGATCGTCGCCTCGCGCGGGGTCGGCGGCGGGGCGATGCCGAGGAAGTCGTGCAGGAAGGGCTCGACGCCGAAGTTCGTGAGCGCGGAGCCGAAGTAGACCGGGGAGAGCTCGCCGTCGTGCACGGCGTCGAGGTCGAACGGGTGCCCCGCCTCGTCGAGCAGGTGGAGCTCGTCGTGCAGCTGGTCGAGCGACGCCTGGCCGATCCGTTCGACGAGCGCGGGGTCGTCGAGCGCGAGCTCGGTGGAGGCGGCGCGCGAGCCGCCGTGGTCCTCGGTGCGCTCGAACAGCATCACCACGCGCCGCCGCCGGTCGGCGACGCCCGCGAAGCCGGTCGGCCCCTGCACCGGCCACGTCATCGGGCAGCAGACGAGGCCGAGGTCGCGCTCCACGTCGGAGAGGAGCTGCAGCGGGTCGGCGCCGGCGCGGTCGCACTTGTTGACGAAGGTGACGATCGGCGTGCGGCGCCGCTTGCAGACCTCGAAGAGCTGCCGCGTGCGCTCCTCGACGCCCTTCCGGTTGTCGAGCAGCATCACCGCGCTGTCGGCCGCGACGAGCGTGCGGTACGTGTCCTCGGAGAAGTCCTGGTGGCCCGGGGTGTCGAGCAGGTTGAGCCGGACGTCGCCGACGTCGAACGCCATCACCGACGAGGTGACCGAGATGCCGCGCTCGCGCTCGAGCGCCATCCAGTCGGACGTGGCGTGCCGCGCCTGGCGCCGCGCCTTCACGGCGCCCGCGAGGTGGATCGCGCCGCCGTAGAGGAGGAGCTTCTCGGTGAGGGTGGTCTTGCCGGCGTCGGGGTGCGAGATGATCGCGAAGGTGCGCCGGCGCGCGATCTCCGCGCGCAGCCGCGCCTCGGCGGGCGCCAGGGGGTCGGTCGTGGCCATCCCTCAAATATGCACGGTCGGCCGCCGCTGGCCTCCTGCACCCCGGCCCGCCTGCCCTCCTAGATCGTCCCGCAGTCGATCACGAACCGGTACTTCACGTCCGAGCGGACCACGCGCTCCCACGCCTCGTTCACCTTCGCCATCGGGATGACCTCGACGTCGGAGACGATGCCGTGCTCCTCGCAGAAGTCGAGCATCTCCTGCGTCTCGGCGATGCCGCCGATGAGCGAGCCGCCGACGGAGCGGCGCTGCATGATGAGCGGGAACGCGGGCAGCTCGAACGGCCGGTCGGGGACGCCGACGAGCACGAGCGCGCCGTCGCGCCGCAGGAGGCCGGCGTACGCCGAGAGGTCGTGCGGCGCGGAGACGGTGTCGAGGATGAAGTCGAACGAGCCCTGCACCTTCTGCATCGCCGCCGCGTCGTTCGAGAGCACCACCTCGTCGGCGCCGAGGCGCTTCGCGTCCTCGACCTTGGAGGTGGAGGTGGTGAACTGGGTGACGTGCGCGCCGAAGGCGTGGGCGAACTTGAGCCCCATGTGCCCGAGCCCGCCGAGGCCGACGATGCCGACGCGCATCCCGTCGCTCACGCCCCAGTGCCGGAGCGGCGAGTACGTCGTGATGCCGGCGCAGAGGAGCGGCGCGGCGGCGGGCTTGTTGGCGGCGAGCATGCGGCCGAGCCGCAGCACGAACGCCTCGTCCACCACGATCTCCGTCGAGTAGCCGCCCTGCTGCAGCTCCCCCGCCTTCGACCGGCTGTTGTACGTGAACGTGGCGCCGGCGAGGCAGTACTGCTCCTCCCCGTCGCGGCAGTTGGCGCAGCTCCGGCACGAGTCGACCATGCAGCCGACCGCGACCGCGTCACCCGGCTGGAAGCGGCCGACCTCGCGGCCGACGGCGAGCACGATCCCGACGATCTCGTGGCCCGGCACCATCGGGTACATGGAGCCGCCCCACTCGTTGCGGGCCTGGTGGATGTCGCTGTGGCAGACGCCGCAGTACTCGATGCGCAGGTGCACGTCGGTCGGCCCCGGCGCGCGGCGGTCGAAGCTCCAGGGGGCCAGCGGCGTGGTGGCCGACTGCGCGGCCCAGGCTCGGGTGGTCATGACGTCTCCAGGCGGGTCGCGGGTCGTGGGTCGTGGGTCGTGGGTCGTGCGTCGCGGGTCGCGGGTCTTCTGCAACGTAGTGCGGGCGGCTCCGCGGTCGCCACGGCGGCCTTCCGAGATACATCCGGCGCGTCACCATCGTGTGTCGAGCCGTGCGACGATCACCCCGGCCTGGCTGCCGCGCGCGCGCAGGTGCTGGTCGAGCGGAAGCTCGGAGACGTGGACGCTCTGCCCCACGAGCGGCGCGTTGAGCAGGTACACCCGGCCGTCCGCCTCGCGCACGGCGATTCCGACATGCACCACGTCGAGTCCCGGCACGTTCGACACCATCGCAAGGATGTCGCCATCTTCGAGGCGGCGCTCGACGAACGGGAGCCATCCCTTCGGGATCCAGCGGCGGCCGGGGCCGTCGGTGAGCGCCCGCTCCGCCGCGGCCACGCGCACGCGCGTCGCGGGATCGGCGAGCGCCGGGATCGTCGCCGCGTTGCGCGTGAGGAAGTCGATCGGCCGCCGGTCGAGCATCGCGCCGAGCTCGTCGCCGAGGACGCGGAGGTGGCCGGCGCGCTCCTGCTCGGCGAGGAAGTCGCTGTAGTAGTGCAGCCGGCTCGCGTAGCCGTCGAGGCGGCCCTCGCGGTAGCGCAGCGCGCGGAGGTACTTCTCGTACCGCGCCCGCGCGGCCGCCGGATCGGCGAGCGCGGCGACGCCGTCGCGCCGCGCGAAGCGGGTCAGCGCGAGCGCGTTGTCGACGAACGTCACGCAGTCGAGCACGCGCAGGTTCACGACGAGCCGCTCCGGGCCGCGCCCCTCGAGCGTGCCGGGCGCGTACGGCGTGCCGACGAGCATCCGCCCCACCGTGGCGAGCGCCCGGCCAGGCGACAGGGTGTCGACCCGCGCCGCCGCCGCCCGGCGCACCGTCGCCTCGACGATGCGCCAGTCGTCGACGGTCCAGGCGGTGCCGGGGATCGTGTCGGCCGGGGGCGCCACGAGCAGGGCGGCGCCGACGAGGAGGGCGAGCATCATCGAGGCGGGAGGCACGCGGGCATCCCGCAGCATAGCCACGGTCGCACGCGGGACTTGCGCCGCGCGACGGCGCGGGGCAGTATTGTTGACCAATCGGTCAAGAACGCCGCCATCGGCGGCACACCCACGAGGAGCATGACGACGATGCATGGCAAGGCGATCCAGGGCAGCGTGGCGCTGGTCACGGGGGCGAACCGCGGGATCGGGCGGGCGATCGTGGAGGCGCTGCTCGCCCGCGGCGCGACGAAGGTGTACGCGGGCGCGCGGCGGCCGTCCGACCTCGGCACGCTCGCGAACGACGCGCGCGTGGTGCCGCTCACGCTCGACGTGACGAATGACGGGCAGGTGGCGGAGGCGGCCGCGCAGGCGCCGGACGTCACGCTGCTCGTGAACAACGCGGGCGTGGTGGCCCGCCCGCTCGGCGCCCCGCTCACCGACGCGGTGGAGGGTGCGCGGCAGGAGATGGACGTGAACTACCTCGGCACGCTCCGGATGACGGCGGCGTTCGCGCCGGCGCTCGCGCGCAGCGGCGGCGGGACGATCGTGAACATCGCGTCGATCGCGGGGGTGACCGGCTTCTCGCCGTTCGCCACGTACAGCGCCTCGAAGGCGGCGCAGCGCTCGCTCACGCAGGTCTCGCGCGTGATGCTCGGGGGTCAGGGCACGCAGGTGATCGGCGTGTACCCGGGCCCGGTCGACACCGACATGGCCAAGGCGCTGCCGTGGGACAAGGCGACGCCGGCGTCCGTGGCGACGCGCATCCTGGATGCGGTCGAGGCGGGGCAGCTGGAGGTGTATCCGGACCCGATGGCGGAGGGAATGGGCGCGGCGTTCGAGGCGAGCCCCTCGGCGCTGGAGCGGCAGGTGGCGGCGATGGCCGACCAGCCCGCCTGACCCGCGGAGCCGGCGGGGCGCCCGCCCCGCCGGCCCCTCAGCGCGGGAGCTCGGCGTCCGGCCTCGGGCTGCCGACGCGTGGCGGCGCAGGCGCCCCGCGCAGCTTGTTCACCGCCGCCTCGAACTCCGCGGCGTTCGCCTTGTAGAGGGCGACGTGCGCCGGGTTGATCAGTTGCCGGTCGTATGTCTTCCCCTCCAGCTCCACCCGATACCCGACGCGCGCGTTGGCCATGATCTCGGGCATCGCGAGGTACTCCGCGCCCGAGAGCCCGGCCTGCTTCAGGAGCGGGCCAAGCTTCGGATGGCGGTCGAGCCGCACCCCCTGCGAGGGAAGCACGTTGCTCCCCTGCTCCACGATCCGGTCCGCCCGGAGGATCGCGTTCCGCATCGACGTGTCGGCACGCACCGGGCTGTCGCGCTGGTACAGCTTGAGCCACGCGCGCGCCTTCGCGAGCGTGAGCGGATAGTCGTACCGGTACTGCATGTCGGGCGTGCGGAGCGGGCCGCCACCCTGTGCCGCGAGCGGCAGGGTGAGGGCGGCGAGGGCGAGCGAGGCGAGGGCGAGGCGGCGCATGGCGCGGATCCGGTGGAGGCGGGGCGGGCGTCAGGCGGGGCCGCAGGGGCGCGGCCGCGCGCGCTGCTCGCGCGCAAGGCTGTCGAGCGCCGCCTGCCAGGCGCCGGCGGCACCACCACCCCGCCAGTCGGCCCACGCGCGGACGAGCGTCACGACATCAGCATACACCGCCGCGGCGGGCCGCGCCGACCCCGCGACGGCGAGGCGCGGGGCCATGCCGGGCACCGCGTCACCGAGCAGCGCGAACGACGTGAAGGTGATGTGCGTCGCGAGCGGGATGGTGATCGCCGCGCAGTCGGGCGCGCGCGCGGCGAGGCGCGAGAGGTCGGTGCCGACGCGGGCTTCAGCCTCGAGATGGAGCACCGGCACGGCGAGCGGGGCGGGCGGCGCGCCGAGCGCCTCGAGCTGCGCGGCGCGCTCGCCGGAGACCGCGGAGCCGTCGAGGCTGAGCACGCCGGTGACGCCCGTCAGCCCGGACGCGGCGCGCAGCACCGCGCCCGAGCCGAACGAGTAGCCGACGAGCAGCACGCGCGTCGTGTCGGCGGTGGGATCATCGCGGAGGAGGCGGGCGAGCAGCAGCACGTCCTGCGCGGCGGCGAGCAGGTCGGCCGGCCCGTTCCGCATCTCGCGGCCCGTGGCGCCGAGCGCGGGGACCGCGTGCACGAGGTAGCCGTGGGACGCGAGGTGCTCGGCGAGCGCGAAGTGGAAGAGCGGTGACTCGCCGCGGCCCGGGCTCAGCAGCACGACGGGGTGTCGCTCCGCGCCGGTCCCGCGTGGCGCACCGTCGGCGGCGGTCGCGAGCGTGGGCAGCGCGAGCGCGCGGCGCGCGTCGTCAGGCGCGCCGCCGAGCTGGCCGAGGTAGGCGACCATCTCGTCGAGCGCGGCGGCCTGCTCGGCGCCGCTCGCGCGTTGGCGCCGGAGCTCGGACGCGGTGCGGCGGACGTAGTCGCCGAGCGTGACGGGCGCTCGGCGCGTGGGCGGCGCGGGGCGCCAGGTGGTGATCCAGACGGGGCGGGGCCCAAGCGCGTCGAGCCGGTCGCCCGGCACGGGGAAGCGGCGCGTGGTGTCGAGCACGACGCGGGTGGTGATGGAGACGGCGTGGGGGCCCGGCGGCAGGAGGGCCAGGGGGCTCGGGGCCGGGGCTTGGGGGCCGGGGGGCAGGAGCAGGAGGGCGACGAGGGGCAGCATCCCGGAAATCTCGCCGTGGCGGCCGCGCGATGGCATGCCCGCGCGCTGTCTCGGGGGCGCGCTAGTTTGCCATCTGCCCCGCCGCGCACGCGGTGGGGGCCGCCCCGCCCCGAGACGACCACGACCGACACCGATGCCCGACACCAACCTCTCCGCCCTGCTCTGGTCCGTCGCCGACCTGCTCCGCGGCGACTACAAGCAGTCCGAGTACGGCAAGGTGATCCTGCCGTTCACGGTCCTGCGCCGGCTCGACTGCGTCCTCGCGCCGACGAAGGCCGCGGTACTGGCCGAGCATGCAAAGCGCACCAGGGCCGGGCTCGACCCCGACGCCTTCTGCCGGAAGGCCGCCGGCCACGACTTCTACAACACCTCGCCGCTCGACCTGCAGACGCTGCTCGGCGACCAGGACCACATCGCCGAGAACCTCCGTGCCTACGTGCACGGCTTCTCGCCGTCGGTCCGGGACATCTTCGAGCAGTTCGACTTCGCCGCCCAGGTCGACCGGCTGGAGAAGGCGAAGCTGCTCTATCTCGTGACGGAGAAGTTCGCCCGGGTGGACCTGCACCCGGACACCGTGAGCAACGCCGGCATGGGGCTCGTCTTCGAGGAGCTGATCCGGCGCTTCGCCGAGCTCTCCAACGAGACGGCGGGCGAGCACTTCACGCCGCGCGAGGTGATCCGCCTCATGGTGAACCTCATCTTCACCGAGGATGACGACGTCCTGCGGCGGCCGGGCGTGGTGCGCCAGCTCTACGACCCCACCGCGGGCACGGGCGGGATGCTGAGCATCGCCGAGGAGTACCTGAAGGAGCTCAACCCGCAGGCGCGGCTCGTGATGCACGGGCAGGAGCTCAACCCCGAGTCGTACGCCATCTGCAAGGCCGACATGCTCATCAAGGGGCAGGACATCGGCAACATCGTCCTCGGCAACACGCTCTCGGCGGAGGGGCACCGCGGCCTGCGCTTCGACTACATGCTCTCCAATCCGCCGTTCGGCGTGGAGTGGAAGAAGGTCGAGAAGGAGGTCCGCCGGGAGCACGAGCAGCAGGGGTACGACGGCCGCTTCGGGCCGGGGCTCCCCCGCGTGAGCGACGGGTCGATGCTGTTCCTGCTGCACCTCATCGCGAAGATGCGCCCCGTGCAGGACGGCGGCAGCCGCTTCGCCATCGTGCTGAACGGCTCCCCGCTCTTCACGGGAGGCGCGGGCTCCGGCGAGAGCGAGATCCGGCGGTACGTGCTGGAGCACGACCTGCTCGAGGCGATCGTGGGACTCCCGACCGACATGTTCTACAACACGGGGATCGCCACGTACATCTGGGTCGTGAGCAACCGGAAGCCGGCCAACCGGCGCGGCAAGGTGCAGCTCATCGACGCGAGCGCCATGTGGCAGAAGATGCGGAAGTCGCTCGGCTCCAAGCGGCGGGAGCTGTCGGACGCCCACATCGCGGACATCACGCGGCTCTTCGGCGCCGCGGAGGAGGTGACGCGCGACGGGGTGCCGATCAGCCGGATCTTCCCCAACGAGGCGTTCGGGTACCGGACGATCACGGTCGAGCGGCCGCAGCGGGACGCGGCGGGCGAGGTGGTGCTCGGCACGAAGGGGAAGCTCAAGGGGAAGCCGCTGGCCGACCCCGACCTGCGGGACACGGAGAACGTGCCGCTCACCGAGGACGTCGCGGCGTACGTGGAGCGCGAGGTGCGGCCGCACGCGCCCGACGCCTGGATCGACGAGGAGAAGACGAAGGTCGGCTACGAGATCCCGTTCAACCGCCACTTCTACGTCTTCACGCCGCCGCGCCCGCTGGAGGAGATCGATGCGGAGCTCAAGGCGGTGTCGGCCCGGATCGTGGCGATGCTGGGGACGCTGCACCAGTGAGCGGTGACGCGCCCGCGCCGGCCCCCGGCGAGGTGGTGCTGTACCAGACCGAGGACGGCCGTGCCCGGCTGGTGATCCGGATCGATGGGGAGACGCTCTGGCTCACGCAGGCGCAGATGGCGGAGCTGTTCCAGACCACCGTGCCGAACATCAACAAGCACCTGCGCAGCGTGATGGAGGAGGGGGAGATCGACCCCGGGCGAACCATTAAGCAATTCTCAATGGTTCGAAGTGAAGGCGGGAGAACGACTTACCGGGCCATCAACCACTACGCCCTCCCCGCCATCCTCGCCGTCGGCATGCGGGTGCGGAGCGCCCGGGGCACCCAGTTCCGCCAGTGGGCGATCGCGCGGCTGGACGAGTACCTGCGGAAGGGGTTCGCGCTGGACGACGCCCGCCTGGCGGAGCCGCCCGGCCCCGGCGTCCCCGATTACTTCGATGAGCTGCTGGCGCGCATCCGGGACATCCGGGCGAGCGAGCGGCGGATGTACCTGCGCGTGCGCGACATCCTGGCGCTCGCGGCCGACTATGCGCCCGCCGCCGAGGAGACGACGCGAGTGTTCCAGGTGGTGCAGAACAAGCTCCACTTCGCGGTGACCGGGCTCACCGCCCCCGAGCTCATCGCCCGCCGCGCCGACGCCGCCGCGCCGAACATGGGGCTCACGGCGTGGAAGGGGGGCCGCGTGATGAAGGGCGAGGTGGCTGCGGCGAGCAGGCTGCGGACGTGGGCTCGCGGGAGCTGTGCGCGGCTACGGAAGGACGGCGCGACATGAGCTTGGTGCCCTACGGCGAGTACATCCCCATCTCGCTGCCTAACGTACCTCGCCTTCCTGTCGGTTGGCGGCTTACGCCGCTCAAAACTGTGACCTCGTGCAACCCTGAGGTTCTGCCCGAGACGACAGCGCCCGATCACGAGATCGAGTACATCGACATCGCCAGCGTGGATGGTATGGAGGGCATTGCAAGCACTCAACGGCTGGTCTTCGCGGACGCGCCCTCGCGTGCGCGGCGGCTGGTCCGGAGGGGAGATGTCATCATTTCGACGGTGCGAACCTACTTGAAGGCTGTCATGAGGATCGATCACGTCAGTAGCAACCTGATTGCATCGACGGGCTTCGCCGTGCTGCGCCCTAAAGCGGGAGTCGAGAGCGCTTTTCTCGGCTGGGCGCTGCAGGCCGACACCTTCCTCTGCGACGTGATTGCCAGATCTACGGGTGTCAGCTACCCATCGATCACTAGCTCTGAGTTGATCAGCCTCCCCTTGCCCCTGCCCGATCCGGCGACGCAGCGCGTGATCGCGGCATTTCTCGACCGCGAGACCGCCAAGATCGACGCGCTGATTGCGGAGCAGGAGCGGCTGATTGCGCTGCTGCAGGAGAAGCGGCAGGCCGTCATCTCCCACGCCGTGACCAAGGGGCTCGATCGGAGCGTGCCGATGAAGGAGTCGGGGGTCCTCTCGATAGGGCCGGTGCCCGCCCATTGGAGCACCTTCCGCTTGAGCCGGCTCTTCAGGCTCGCAAAGCGGCAGAATCACCCCGAGGAACGGGTGCTCTCCGTCTACCGCGACTTCGGAGTAATCGCCAAGGACGCACGAGACGACAATATGAACAAGACCCCTGACGATCTGAGCGTGTACCAACTCGTCGAGCACGGTGATCTTGTCATCAACAAGATGAAGGCGTGGCAGGGCTCGCTTGGCATCTCCCAACTGAGAGGCATTACCAGTCCGGACTACGCGGTCTTCAGGCCGATGCATAGCTCCAATGAACTCTTTCTTCATCTTCTTCTACGCTGCCGAAGCATGGTAGCCAGCTACCTGAGCATCTCGAACGGAGTGCGATTGGCGCAGTGGCGCATCGAGCCAGATCAGTTCCTCGGATTGACAGTTCACCTGCCGCCGATTGACGAGCAGGGGCTGATTGCGTCATTCGTGTCGACGGTCGAGACACGCTGCGAAGCACTGGTCGGCGACGCTACGGCAGCCGTCGCGCTCCTCCGCGAACGCCGCTCCGCCCTCATCACTGCCGCGGTGACCGGCCAGATCGATGTCCGCGGCCTCGTGGAGGTGCCGGGCTGATGGCGCTCCACAACGAGGTCCGCTTCGAGGACGACATCTGCGCCGAGCTGGCCGCGGGCGGCTGGCTCTACGCCCGCGACGACGCGGCGCAGTACGACCGCGCCCGCGCCCTCTTCCCCGCCGACCTCCTCGCCTGGGTGCAGGCCTCGCAGCCGCAGGCATGGGAGGCATTGCAGAAGCATCACGGTGCCCGCGCCGCCGAGACGCTGCTCGACCGCGTCCGCACCCAGCTCGACCAGCGCGGCACCCTCGACGTGCTCCGCCACGGCGTCGAGCTCCTCGGCGTCCGCGGCACGGTCGCCCTCGCGCAGTTCCGGCCGGCCATCGGCCTCAACCCGGAGATCGTCCAGCGCTACGCCGCCAACCGGCTTCGCGTCATCCGGCAGGTGAAGTACTCGCTCCACACCGAGCAATCGCTCGACCTGGTGCTGTTCCTCAACGGCATCCCCGTCGCCACTGCCGAGCTCAAGACCGACTTCACGCAGTCGATCAGCGACGCGGTGGACCAGTACCGGTTCGACCGGGACCCGCGCCCGAAGGGCCGGGCACCGGAGCCGCTGCTCAACTTCCCCTCGGGTGCGCTCGTCCACTTCGCGGTGAGCCACCGCGAGGTCCGCATCGCCACGAAGCTCGAAGGCCCCGACACCCGCTTCCTCCCGTTCAACCTCGGCGACCACGGCGGCGCGGGGAACCCCGTCCCCGACGGCGGCGGCTACCGCACCGCCTACCTCTGGCGCGACGTGTGGGCGCCGGAGAGCTGGCTGGAGCTGCTGGGCCGCTACTGCATCGCCCGGCGCGACGACCGGAAGCAGGTGGCGCAGCTCGTCTTCCCGAGGTATCACCAGCTCGACGTCACCCGGAAGCTCCAGGCCGCCATCCACCAGGACGGCCCCGGCGGCCGCTACCTCGTGCAGCACTCGGCGGGCTCGGGCAAGACGAACTCCATCGCGTGGACCGCGCACTTCCTCAGCGAGCTGCACGACGCGGAGAACCGGAAGCTGTTCGACTCGGTGCTCGTCATTTCCGACCGGAACGTCATCGACGCGCAACTGCAGGACGCCCTGTTCGACTTCCAGCGCACCACCGGCGTCGTCGCCACCATCCGTGGGACGGACGGCAGCAAGAGCGGGGAGCTCGCCGAGGCGCTGAAGGCGGGGAAGAAGATCATCGTCTGCACCATCCAGACCTTCCCGTTCGCGCTCTCGGCGGTGCGGGAACTGGCGGCCACCGAGGGGAAGCGGTTCGCGGTGATCGCCGACGAGGCGCACAGCAGCCAGGCGGGCGAGGCGGCGGCGAGCCTCAAGGCGGTGCTGAGCGCCGAGGAGCTGGCGGCGCTCGGGGACGGGGGCGAGGTGAGCGTGGAGGACCTGCTCGCGGCGCAGATGACCGCGCGCGCCGCCGACGCAGAGATCACCTTCATCGCGTTCACCGCCACCCCGAAGGCCAGGACGCTCGAGCTCTTCGGCACACGGCCCGACCCGGCCGCACCCGCCGGGCCCGACAACCTGCCGCGCCCGTTTCACGTGTACGGCATGCGCCAGGCGATCGAGGAGGGGTTCATCCTCGACGTGCTGCGCAACTACACGCCGTACAGCCTGGCGTTCCGGCTCGCCCAGCAGGGGGAGGGCGCAAGCGACATCGAAGTGGAGCGGGCGCGCGCGATGCGGGGGATCATGGGATGGGTGCGGCTGCACCCGTACAACATTGCGCAGAAGGTGCAGGTGGTGGTCGAGCACTTCCGGCAGTACGTGGCACCGCTGCTCGGCGGGACGGCGAAGGCGATGGTGGTGGTGGCGAGCCGCGTGGAGGCGGTGCGGTGGAAGCTGGCGATGGACGCGTTCATCCGCGAGAAGGGGTACGGCATCGGCACGCTGGCCGCGTTCTCCGGCGACGTGCGCGACGAGGAGAGCGGCCCGGAGCCGTTCAGCGAGCGGTCGCCGGCGCTCAACCCCGGGCTCCGGGGGCGGGACATCCGCGAGGCGTTCGCCACCGACGCGTACTCCATCCTGCTCGTCGCCAACAAGTTCCAGACGGGGTTCGACCAGCCGCTGCTCTGCGCCATGTACATCGACCGCCGGCTCGCGGGGATCCAGGCGGTGCAGACGCTCTCGCGCCTCAACCGCGCGCATCCGGGCAAGGACACGACGTACGTCGTGGACTTCGCGGACAACACCGAGGAGGTGCTCGCGGCGTTCCGGACGTACTACGACACCGCCGAGCTGGCCGCGGTGACCGACCCGAACAAGGTGTATGACCTGAAGGCCAAGCTGGACGCGGCCGGACTGTACGACGAGCCGGACATCGAGCGGGTGGTGCGCGTGGTGCTCGACCCGGCAGCGCGGCAGGAGCAGCTCGCGCGGGCGGTGGAGCCCGTCGCCGACCGGGTGCTCAAGCGGTATGCCGCGGAGCGGCGCGATGTCGTGGACGCCGAGGCGCGGCAGGATGCGGCGGCCGCGGAGCACGCGAGACAGCGGATGGAGGCGCTGGTGCTGTTCAAGGGGGACATGGAGGCGTACCTGCGCCTCTACACCTTCCTCTCGCAGATCTACGACTACGGCCATACGGCCGTGGAAAAGCGGGCGCTGTTCTTCAGGCCGCTCGTTCGGCTGCTCGACTTCGGCCGGGAGCGCGAGGGGGTCGACCTCTCGAAGGTGGAGCTCACGCACTACCACCTGCGGTCGCGGGGGCCGCAGCCGATGGGCGTGCGCGAGCGGCCGAGCATTCCCCTGCCCCCGCTCACCGAGGCGGGCGGCGGGCAGGTGCAGGAGCGGGAGAAGGCGCGGCTCGCCGAGATCATCGCACGGGTGAATGACCTGTTCGCAGGGGACGTGACGGAGCAGGACCGGCTCAAGTTCGTGTACCACGTGAGGGACAAGCTGCTCGAGTCCGCGGCGCTGCAGGCGCAGGCGTCGGGGAACAGCAAGGCGCAGTTCAGCGCCTCGCCCGACCTCACGAGTGCCATCACCGAGGCGGTGATCGGGGCGCTGGACGCGTACTCGGCGATGAGCACCCAGGCGCTGAACGACGAGCGCACGCGGCAGGGGCTCAAGTCGGTGCTGCTGGACCTGGCGGGGCTGTACGAGGGGCTGCGGGAGCGGGGGGTGGAGGGGAAGCCTCCGGCCGGGGGCAGCTGAACGCCCGGGATCCGCCGGTGGGCTCGCAGGCACTCCATCGAAACGGGGCCGCAGCGCGGCCGCTCCGACCACGTGGCCGTCTCAGCGGACCCCGCTATGGCGCCGCGCGCTCAAGCCACGTATCGGGATGGCGATGGCCGTGGATGACGCCGACCACGCTGATCGTGTCCGGAAAGAGCTTGTAGTAGACGGCGTACGGAAAGCCGACGAGCAACCGTCGGCGCACGCGCCCCCGAACCACCGGGAAGCGCTCCGGCGCCTCGGCGATCTGCGTCAGCGCCTGGTCAATGGCATCGAGGAAGTCGGAGGCCGCGCCCGGCGAGCGCGCGCGGTACCACTCGAACGCCTCATCGATGTCGGCCCGCGCGCGGACCCGGACGATGAGGCTCCGCACCTAGGGGAGCCGGGCGCGGAGCTCGTCGCGGAGCGCGGTCCACGGGATGCCGGCGTCGGGGTCCGCATCAGCCTCCGCCTCGCGGTGATCGAGCTCGGCCGCGAGGGCGGGAGAGAGCGGCGCGGCGGCGGCCGGATCGAGGCTGTCCCACAGCCGGCCCATGAGCGCAATGCGCTCCTGGGCCGAGAGCGATTCAAGGGCTTGGGGCCGGTCAACCATTGCCAAAGGATGGCGGAACCGTCCGAATGCCGCAACGCCGGTCGTCTTCCGGTGGAAGAAGCATTTGCTCGGATGCGCGGGGGTCAGTTGGGTGCACGATGGCCTTCGTGAGGAACGGCAGTCCGGGCTGGGGAGGTGCGGGAGCGGAAATGGTGGGGTGGGCGGCGCGGAGACCTGTGGTGAGTGGGCGCGGGATTCCCATCGCGGGGGTGCGCAGACCCTTGACTGTTTACAACGTGCTACATGACTTGCTTTTGTAAGCATCAAGGAGATGTTGTGAGCCCGAAGGACAAGGCTGGCAGCAAGGCCCAGGATGCCGTGGCAAACGAACCGACCACCACCGTAAGCATGCGTGTCACGGCGGAGGAGAAGCTGATCATCGAGCACGCGGCGACGCTTCGTGGTTGGAGCCCGGCGAAGCTGATGCGGACCGCGGCGGTGGAGCGGGCAGTGAACATCATCAATATCGAGGAAGAGCGCTTCGACTTCGAGGGACTGTGCCAGAAGGTGGCCGCGCAGCTGGTACGGCCGTCCTTCGAGATCGTCGGCGGGGATAGCTCGGCCTCTCATTTCGCGCAGCCCCGAGTGTACCTGATGGGCACCGAAGAACAGGTCCATCGCGACGCGAGCGCCCAGACCGACGGACGGAAGCTGCGAATCCAGGAGTCGCTGTTCCTCATTAGCCGGAACCATGTCGATGAGCGCACGTTCGAGCTCGTGGCTGAGGTCTCGGCACTTGAGGAGAGCACGTCCCGCACGCTCCAGACGGCCGCAGTGCTCGGAGGCTCGGAGTTCGCCGTCATGCTTGCCAAGCGGCTCTCCGCATGGATCGGGCCCGCCGAGGCCCCCCCTCCCATCGACCCCAGCAAGCTCGGAGGCGACAATGTTGATTGATGACCGTGATGCGCCGCAGCCGCAGCGCTCCCCGATTCCGCAGCTGTCCCGGCATGCTCGCGTGCGCGCCCGCCAGCGCGGCTTCCGCACCGGTGACGTCGAGCTCATCGCGCTGCTGGGCCGCCCGGTGCATGATGGGATCATGCTGGATGACCTTGCGATGCGTGCGGCGTTCGAGCGGCTGCGGCGCCTGCACGGCACCTTCGTCGCCGGCGGCAGCGTCGCGGTCACCGTGTACCGCCCCAGCCGGAAGCAGATGCGGAAGTTGCGGCGGCGGTCACGGTGATGAGGCAGCAAGCGCGCGGCGTGATGGACTTACGCCGCCGCCCGCTGGCCCGCGCCCTCACCCCACCCGCTTCCCCTTCACCGTGCGCGGCGAGGTGTCGCCATCGGGGCCGCCGTTCACGACCTCGAACTGGCCCGTCAGGTCGTCGCCGCGCGCCTCGAGGGTCCAGCGCGACACGACCTCCATCGAGCGCTCGTCTCCGTTGGTGTTCACCGCGGCGATCGACTTCCGGAGGAAGCGCGCGGGCCCCGCGGCGCGCACGGCGCTCATGCGCGTCGGCGGGCGCGCGGACATCCCCATCGGCGGCTCCGTGCGCATCGTGGCGATCAGCGAGTCGCCCTCCGCCTCGACGACGAGCTCGGCCTTGAGGCGGAAGGTGGTGCGCTCGCCGTTCGAGATCTGCACGCCGCCCTCGTACTCGACGGCCCACTTGCCCACGAGCGGATGGGCCTGCGCCGAGAGGGCGGTGGCGACGGTGACCAGGGGAACTAGCAGCGCGGCGAGGCGCGGGGCGGACGGGCGGACGGGCATGCGGAGGGCTCCAGGGGCCGGGGGTCGGAGAGGCGCGGGCGGGAGATCGGTCGCCCGGTGAACGCGTGTCGGGTGGAGATGCGCGGTGGGGGTCGCGGGTCGCGGAGCGTGCGGAGAGGCGTGGAGGGGCAAT
Source organism: Gemmatimonadales bacterium (assembly GCA_033764615.1). GTDB lineage: Bacteria > Gemmatimonadota > Gemmatimonadetes > Gemmatimonadales > GWC2-71-9 > JANRIU01. Next base: position 94,371 of record JANRIU010000095.1, read on the forward strand.
CCCCCAACGCAAAGCCCCGCAACGACTTGCGTTGCGGGGCCGGCGACACAGTGGGCCTGGCTAGAGTTGAACTAGCGACCTCACGCTTATCAGGCGTGCGCTCTAACCACCTGAGCTACAGGCCCTTCGAGAGCCTTCAAATCTAGACACGTGCGGGGTGAGGGGCTAGGGGCCGGGGCGAGGGGCTGAGGGCCGGGAGCCGGGAGCCGGGCCACCAGCGAACGCTGCCAAGGTTGCTTCAGCCGCGAAGCGGCGTCGCAATGACGGGCTTCAGATGGCGGCCTCGCAATGAAGGGCCGGCGGAAGCGGCCGCATACGGACGCGGTGTACCACGACCCTCAACCCGCCACCCTCGCTCCTACTTCCCGAACAACCCCTCCAGCTCCCCCCGATTCGCGCGCCAGAACGCGAGGTTCTTCGCGGCCGCCGAACCTGCGGGGGCGGTGGTGTTGGCGTCCTGGGCGGCGATGGCGGTGGCGCTCACGACTTCGCTCAGGATCAGCGCCTCGCGGCCGCCGAGCCCGGCGGACGTGAGGCGGGTGCCGACGGGCGGGAATGCCTCGAGGCGCTTTCCTTCGGCCTCGAGGTCGCTCCTCCCCTGGGCCACGGCGTCGACGGCCGCGGTCATGGCCTGCCGCGCGGCCGGATCGTCGGCCGCGGCGGCGGCGAACGCCGCGAACGCGCGCACGGCCGGCCACGCCAGCACATACTCGGCCCGCGCCTTCCGGTCCGCCGCCGGCGGCTCGCGCCGCTGCTGGGCGTGAACGACGGTGGAGCAGAGCAGCCCCGCGATCAGTCCGCCGCACAGCGCCCGCACCATCACGCCCATCGAAGACCCCCGGAGAGGAAAGCACGCCCCGCGCGCCCGAACGTAGACCGTCGCCGCCGCCCCCCGCCACCGCCCCGCCGATGTGCCCCCCGCCCCCTGTCCCCGGTCTGCTGATACCTTCCACCCATCATGCACCTACTCGCCCGCCGCACCCTCACGGCCGCCGCGCTCGCGGCCGCCGCCACCGGTACGCTCCGCGCCCAGTCGCTCACCGCCCTCCGCGCGATCGCCGACTCCGCGTTCGCGGCCGCCGCCGGCGGCGACGAGACGGTCGGCGCCGCGCGCCGCCGTTGGCCGGCCTCCTCCAGCGCGCCAGCGGAGCGGCTCGGGCGCGCGTGGCTCGACCTCGCCACCTATCGGTATGCGGAGGCGCGGACCGGCTTCGGCGCGCTCGCCGACACGCTGTCCGCCGCGCCGGCTCCGCTGGCCCAGCGCGCCCGCCTCGGGCTCGGCCTCGTGCTCACGGCGGAGACGCGCTTCCGCGAGGCACTGCCGCACCTCGAGGCGACCGCGCGCGCGGCCGAGGCGGCCGCCGACTCGGTCCTCCTCGCCGAGACGCTGATCCGGCTCGCGGGCGTGCAGGCGCGCCTCGCGGGCTTCGCGCCGGCGCGCGCGACGTTCGAGCGCGCGCGCGTGCTCGCGCCGCCGGCCGACACGGGGCTGCTCGCGATGATCGCCTGCCAGGACGCGGGCTTCCTCGCCATGACCGGCGATCCCCGGCTGACCGAGGTGGCGCGCCGGGGCATCCGCCTCGCCACGATCGCCCGCCAGCCCGGCACGCGCGGCGTCTGCCACATCAACCTCGCGCGCGCGCTGCTCAACCGGCAGCAGGTCGACTCGGCGCTCGCCGAGTTCGAGGTGGGCGCCGAGGTGGCGCGTGCGGCGCACGACGAATCGCTGCTCGCCGGCATGGAGCAGTGGCACGGCTTCGCGCGCACGCTCGTGGGCGAGTACGGGCGCGCGCGCGAGCGGTACCGGCGCGCACTCGTGGCCGCGGAGCGTTCCGGCAACCGGCTGCCGGTGCCGTGGGTGTACCTCGGCCTCTCGGGGATCGCGGGGAGCACGGGCGACCTGCCGGAGGCACGGCGACTGTACGACCTCGCGCTCGCCGAGTACGAGCGGCAGGGCGACCGCTGGGGCCTCGCGAGCGCGCGATACCGCCAGGCGCAGGTGCTCTGGAGGCTGGACGACACGGTGGCGACGCGCCAGGCGCTCGAGACGGCACGGACGGAGCTCACGACGCTCGGCGCCGTGGCGCAGGCCGTGCCGGTGCGGCATGACCTCATCCTGCTCGACATCGCCGCGGGCCGCCTCGACGATGCGGAGCGCGCCCTCGCGGCGCTCCGCCGCGACGGCGCGGGCGAGGCCGACCGCGCAGTCCAGGATCCCGCGTACCTCGAGGGGACACTCGCCACCGCGCGCGGGCAGGCGGCGCGCGCGCGCGCGGCGTTCCCGCGCGCGGCGGCGGCGGCGGGGCGCGCGTCGACGATG
>JANRIU010000097.1:0-24973 GCA_033764615.1 Gemmatimonadales bacterium
CGGCGGCGCGGGCGGCGTCCGCCGCGCGGAGCGCGTCGCGCAGGCCGGCGGCCTCGTCGACGGCACCCAGCGTCGCGAGCTGCGCGGCGGCGGCCGCGGCCCGCCGCTGCATGCCGAGGGCGTCCGCGAGCAGCGTGGCGAGCTTCGCCACCGCCTCGTCGGCGGCGGTGGCCGCCGCGACGCCGGCCCGTGCGCGGTCGAGCAGCGTCACGCGCCCGCGGCGGGGTGGGGGGCCAGCAGGCGGAGCTGCGCGAGCAGCAGCTCCGGCGCGCACGGCTTGGGCAGGTAGAGCGTGGCGCCGGCCTCGAGGCCGCGCCGGCGGTCCCGCTCGCCGCTGTCGCTGGAGATGATCACGATCGGGACGCCGGCGTACTCGGGCACCTCGCGCAGCCGCGCCGTCAGCGCGTAGCCGTCGAGCCCGGTCATGTTCAGGTCCGTGAGGACGAGGTCGACCGGCGTGCGCAGGGCGGCGGCGAGTCCCTCCTGCCCGTCCGCGGCGGTGACCACCTCGAAGCCCCCCTCGGCGAGGATGCGGGCGTGGTAGCGACGGGCGTAGGCCGAGTCATCGACGATGAGCGCGCGCGGCATCGGGGTCAGGGCTTCTGGTGCAGGAGGTGGCCCTCGGCGCGCACGAGGCGGAACGCGCTGGTGACGCGCGAGACCGACTCGCTGTGGCCGAGGAAGAGGTAGCCGCCCGGGCGCAGGGCAGTGTAGAGGCGGTCCACCACGCCGCGCCGCGAGGCGTCGTCGAAGTAGATCAGCACGTTGCGGCAGAAGACCGCGTCGAAGTCCCGCTGCGCGCGCATCGCGAGGCGATCGTGGAGGTTCAGGTGCGCGAAGCGAACCCGCCGGCGCACGTGCGGGCGCACGCGCCACCCCTCGGGCACGGCGTCGAAGTGCGCCGAGAGGTACGGCGCGGGCACGTCGCGCACCGCGCGCTCGCCGTACACCCCGGCCTCGGCGCGCGCCAGCACCTGGCGGTCGATGTCGGACGCGAAGACCTCGACCTGCCATCCCTCGGCGGGCGGCAGCACCTCCAGCAGGATGATGGCGAGCGTGTACGCCTCGTCGCCGGTGGAGCAGCCCGCCGACCAGATGCGCAGCGTGCGCGGTCCGTCGGCCGCGCGCCGGGCGCACAGCTCCGGCAGGCAGACGTGCGCGAACGCCTCGAGCTGCTCGTACTCGCGGAAGAGGTACGTCTCGTTGGTCGTCACGAGGTCCACGAGCGCCTGCAGCTCGCGCCCCTCCGCGTCCGCGCGGGTGAGGAAGTCGACGTACCGGTCGGCGGAGGCGAGGCCGACCGCCTCCGCGCGCCGGGCGACCCGCTTGAGCAGGAAGTCGCGGCGCCGGTCGTCGAAGGCGAGGCCGACGTGGTCGTACAGGTGCCGGGTGAGGCGCTCGTACCCGGCCGGGTCGAGCATCGGGGCGGCGCTCACCGGTCCCCGGCCAGCGCGGCGCGGCAGGCGTCGCGGAGCATCGCGGGTCCCGGCACGGCGGCGAGCGCCTCGACGGCGGCCCGGCAGGCGGCGTCCCCCGTCGACGGGGCGAGCTCGACGGCGGTGATGCGCACGTTGACGTCGTCGTCGGCGAGGCCGAGCCGCACGAGCGGCGTGACGTCGGCCGGGAGGAGGCGGGCGGCGGCATCGAGCAGGAGCTTGCGGGCGGCGGGCGTCGCGGTCCGCCAGGCGTCGGCCATGAGGGGCACGGCGACGGCCCCGCAGCGCCCGAGCACGGCGACGGCGCCGTTGCGACGCGGCACGTCGTCGCTGCCGAGCAGGGGGAGGACCGCCGCCGCCCCGGCCGCGCCGCCGAGGTCGCCGAGGAGGCGGATGAGGGCGTCGCGCACGAGCGGCGCCTCCTCGACGGCGAGGCGCGCGGCCAGCGGGCCGATGGCGGCCGGGCCGGCCTCGGCCGCGAGGTCCTCGGCGGCGAAGAGGCGGTCGTCCTCGTCCGCGTCGCCGAGCGCGGCGAGCAGCGTCGCGGTCACGAGGCGCGGGCCAGCGGCCGGGCGACGGCGCGCACGATGGCGTCGGCGATCTCCCACGAGGGCCGCACCTCGGCGGCGCCGCCCAGCTCGATCGCGCGGCGCGGCATCCCGAACACCACGCAGCTCGCCTCGCTCTCGGCGATCGTGTGGCCGCCGACGGCGCGCAGGCGCGCCATCTCCTCGGCGCCGTCGTCGCCGATGCCGGTCATGAGGACGCCCACGGCGGCGGCGCCGTACGCCTCGCGCACCGAGCGCATCATCTCCCCGGCGGAGGGCATGAACAGCGTGCGGGGTTCGGCCGGCGTGCGCAGGACGGCGCGCCCGCCGCGGCGGTCGACGGCCAGCTGCCGCTGGCCGGGGGCGACGAACACCGTGCCCGCCTCGAGCGGCATCCCCTCCTCGGCGACGACGACGCGCAGGGCCGCGTGCTCGTCGAGCCGCCGCGCGAACGAGGGGATGAAGGCGGGGGGCATGTGCTGCACCAGCAGCACCGCGGCGGGGAGGTCGGCCGGCAGCCGCGGCAGCACTTCCTGCAGCGTGGCCGGGCCGCCGGTGCTCACGCCGATGGTCACCACGCGGTCGACCATGCCGTCGCGCCGCGGGGCGGCGGGGCGCGCGGGCGGGTGCGGCCGGTCCTGCAGGCGCGCGCGCCGCGCCTGCAGCACCTCGGGCAGGCCGGCCCGCGCGGCGGCGCGGAGCTTCGCGACGAGCTCGCCGGCCACGTTGTCGAGGTTCCCCGACACGGTGCCGTCCGGCTTGCCGACGTAGTCGAAGGCGCCGAGTTCGAGGCACTCGAGGGTGGTGAGGGCGCCCGCCTGGGTGAGCGAGCTGACCATCACCACCGGGCAGAGCCGCTCGTGGACGAGGAGCTGGAGCGCGCTGATGCCGTCGAGGCGCGGCATGTTGACGTCCATCGTCACCACGTCGGGCCGGAGCTCGCGGGCCTTCGCGACGGCGTCCTCGCCATCGCGGGCCGTGCCGAGCAGCTCGAAGCCGCCGGCGCGCTCGAGCACGCGCCGGAGCGTCTGGCGCATGAGCGCCGAGTCGTCCGCGATGAGCACGCGGACCGGGGAATCGCTCACGCGCCGGCGCCGGCGAAGGCGGCGGCCTCGACCACGAGCAGCATGCGGTCGCGCCCGGGCACGACGCCGATGGCGACGACCCGCCGCGCGTCGGCGGCGCTGTCGAGCTGCGGCGGGCGCGGCTGGAGCTGGCCGGACGGCAGGGCGCGCACCTCGCGGACGGCGTCGACCAGCACGCCGAGGGCGTCGCCGCCGGCATCGAGGATGAGGATGCGGCTGCGCTCGTCGGGCGCCTGCGGCGGCAGGCCGAGGGTGGCGCGCGCGTCGACGACGGGGACGATCTCGCCGCGGAGGTTGGTGACGCCGCGCACGTGCGGGGGCGCGCCCGGCACGTCGGTGACGCGCTGGCAGCGGTCGATCTCGCGGACCTGGCCGATGGGCACGGCGAACTCCTCCTCGCCGACGAGGAACGTCACGAACTGCTCGGCGCCGCCGGCGGTGCCGCCGCGGGCGGCGGCGGCCTCGGGCGCGGCGGCCCGCTCCCCGGCGAGGGCGGCGAGGCCGTGCTCGGCGACCAGCCGGTCGACGGCGACGACGAGGACGACGCGCCGCCCCTCGTCGAGCTGCACGAGGCCGGCGACGGCGGCGCCGGCGCCCGCGACCGCGGGCGGCGGCGTGATCGCCGCGGCCGCGACGGCGAGCACCTCGTGCACGCGGTCGACGACGAAGCCGAGCGCGGTGCCGCCGACGTCGGCGACGACGATGCGCTGGTCGTCGCGCAGCCGGCCATCGTGCGCGCCCGCGCCGAGCGCGCGCGCGGTGTCGATGACGGGCAGCACCTCCCCGCGCACCGTGACGACGCCGAGGACCGCGGGCGGCGCGTCGGGCAGGGGCGTCGGCGGCTCGGCGCGCAGGATCTCGCGCACGCGCTCCATCGGGAAGGCGTACTCGCCCCCGCCGAGCTGCACGGTGACGAGCGCGGTGGTGTCCGTCGCGGCGGCGGGCCCGCCGGTCGCCCCGGCGGCGCGGCGCGCGGCGGCGGGCGTGCCGTCCGCGACCGCGTCGCCCGACGTGAACTCGCCGAGGCGGTCGGCGCGCAGCGCGAACACGAGCCGGCGGCCCTCGTCGAGCTTCACCACGCCCTCGAGGCAGTCGGCGGCGGCGTGCGCGAGCACCGCCGGCGGCGGCTCCCACGCCGTCCCCGTCACGCGCGTCACCTGGCGGACGTGGTCGACGCGCAGGCCCGTCCGCCGGCCGCCGTGCTCGACCACGAGCACCCGGGTGCGGTCGGTGTCCGGCGCGCGCGGGAGGCCGAAGCGGGTCCGCACGTCGACCACCGGCAGCGTGACGCCGCGCAGGTTCGCGATGCCGTCCACGCACGGCGGGGCCCCGGGGACGCGCGCGAGCGCGGGGGGCCGGATGATCTCCTGCACGGCCATGATGTCGAAGCCGTACTCCTCGTCGCCCACGGCGAAGGTGACGAGCTGCCCGTCCGCGCGGGCCCCGGCCACGGGCTCAGCCATGCTGCAGCTCGTCGGCCTGGCTGGCGATCGACTCCACCGCCTGCGCGATCTCCTGCGCCGCGCGCAGCCCCTGCTCCGACGCCGCCGCCGCCTCCTCGCTGGCGCGCGCGATCTGCTGCGCCGCGGTCGCGATCTGGGTCGACGCCTTGTTGGCCTGCTCCAGCGCCGCCGACGCCTCCGTGGCGCCGTCGGCGACGCGGCGGAAGCCGCCGAGCAGCCCGCCGACGTCCGCCGCGATGCGCTCCAGGCTGGACGACGTCGCGGCCGCGCGCGCCGCCTCGGCGCGCGCCCGCGCGCCGACGCCCTCGATGTCGGCCGAGACCTGCGCGATGTGCGCCTGGATGTTGCGGACCAGGTCCTTGATGCGGTCGGCGTTCTCGCTGCTCTCGTTGGCGAGCGAGCGGATGTCGCCGGCCACCACCGAGAAGCCGCGGCCGTACTCGCCCGCGCGCGCCGCCTCGACGTTGCCGTTGACGGCCAGCATGCGCGTCTGCACGGTGACCATGGCGATGGCGTCGACGATCTTGTCGATCCGGCGCGTCCGCTCGGCGAGCTCGGCCACGTTCGCCGCCGAGGCCGCCGCGGCCTCCGCCGCCTCGCCGATCGCCGTGATGAGCGCGTCCACCGCGCGCTTGTTCTCGGCGAGCCGGTCGCGGATCGCCTCGCCGCGGGCCAGGCCCTCGCCCGAGCGCTCCGCCATGCCGCGCGCCGCGCCGAGCATGCGCCCCGCGAGCGCGAGCGACTGCGCGCAGGCGGCCGACTGCGTCTCGGCCGCGCGGCCGATCTGCGTGATGGCCGCGCTGATCTGCTGCGACGCCGCCTTGACCTCCTCCGCGTTGGCGGAGAGCTCCTCGGCGCTCGCGGCGAGCTCCTCGGCGGACTTCTGCGCGTTGGTCGAGGTCTTCAGCGCCTCGGCGAGGTCGGCCAGCCCCTGCGCCGCCTGCCCCATCTCGTCGTACGCGCGCGACTGCTCCTCCACGCCGCGCTGCGACTCGGCGCACGCCGTGCGCGCCTCCTCCGAGGCGCTGGCGATCGTCTCGGCGCCCTGGAGGAACTCGCGCGCGTCGGCGAGCGCGGCGCCCGCGTCGCGCGCGACGCCGCGCGTCGCGTCGGCCACCTGGCCGAAGTCCTCGATCACGCCGGCGAGCACGCGCGCGATCGCGGCGCCCTTCTCGGCCTCCTCGCGGCTCTGGCGGCCGGTCTCCTCCGTCGCCGCGGCCACCACCTGCACCTGGCGCTGGATCTCCGTGACCACCTCGTCGATGCCGCGCGCGCTGCGCTCGCTCTGCTCGGCGAGCCCGCGCACCTCGTCGGCCACGACGGCGAAGCCCTTGCCGTGCTCGCCGGCCCGCGCCGCCTCGATGGCGGCGTTGAGCGCCAGCAGGTTCGTCTGGTCGGCGATGCGCGCCACGGCCTGCACGATGCGGCCGATCTCCGCGCTCTGCTGCTCGAGCTCGCCCACCAGCTTCGCCGAGGCGAGGCTCGCGGCGGCCGACTCCCGCACCCCCTGCACGAGCGCCTCGACCTCGTCGCCCGTGGAGCGCACGAGCGCCTGCAGCGCCTCGGTGCGCGCCAGCGACTGCCGCGCCTCCTCGTCCGCCACCGTGGACGCCTTCTCGATCTGGCCGATCGCCGCGCGCGACTCCTCGGCGGCCGAGGCGGCGTCCTCCGCGCCCTTCGCCACCTGCCCCATCGTGGCCTCCAGCTCCTGCACCGCGCTGGTGGCCTCCGTCACCGCCGAGGCGACCTGCGTCGTCGCGCTGCTGAGCTTCTCCGCCACCGCCTGCGCCCGCGCCAGCGTGCGCGCCCGGGCCCGCTCCTCCGCGAGCCGGCGCGCATCGGTGCGCGGCGGGGCGGCGACGCCGGACGCGGCACCCTCCCGTCCGGGGGAGGCGAGGCGACGGAAGCGGCCACGCTCGGAGGTGGGGGGGTCGGTGGGCGCGGCCATGCTCGTCTCCTGGGATCGTCGGCGTGAGGCGCGGGTGGGCGGAGTGCCCACTCCGGTTCCCCGAGGTTTCGGTCCGGTGCCCGCCGCGCTTGAGCCGGGGACGTGTCACGGGCCGAACAGCTCGCGGCGCGCCGCCTCGCTGATCGCCACCACCGCGGGGTGACGCAGCTTCCGCTCCACCGACACCGCGTAGAACCGCTCCTTCACGCCCTCGAGCCGCCCCACCACCTGCACGCCGTACTGGGCGCGGATCTCCTCCTCCACCACCGACGGCGCCGCGAAGAGCCCGTAGCCGGTGCGCCCGAGCACCTGCAGGATCGCCATGTCCTCCACTTCCGCGGTGATCCGCGGGTGGATGCCGGCCTGCACGAAGTACTGGTCCAGGTGGCGCCGCAGCGCGGTGTTCTCGGTCGGCAGCACGAAGGGCGCGTCGTCCAGCGAACGCGGGAAGTCGCGCCGATACCGCTCGGCCTCGTCCGGCGTGCCGAAGACGGTGACGGCGCTCTCGCCGAGCAGGTGGTTGAAGGCGCGCACCTTCACCGGCCCCGTGATGGGCGAGTCGGTGAGCACGAGGTCGAGCGCGTGGATCGCGAGGTCGGCGAGGAGCCGCTCGGTCTTGTCGACGCGCAGGATCAGCCGCGGTGCCTCGCGGCCGCCGAGCGCCGGCCTCAGCAGGCGGAACGTGGTCAGCTTCGGCAGCGAGTCGGAGACGCCGACGGCGAGGCGGAGCGGGCCGCCGGTGGGCCGTCCCGCCACGGTGCTCTGCAGCTCCCGGCCCAGCGCGAAGATCTCCTCCGCATACCGGTACGCGACGTGGCCGATCTCCGTCAGCACGAGGGAGCGCCCCTTCCGGTCGAAGAGACGCTCGCCGAGCGCCGTCTCGAGGGCGCGGATCTGTCCCGAGATCGTCGGCTGGGTGACGCGCAGGATCCGGGCGGCACTCGCGATGCTGCCCTCGCGCGCGGTCATCCAGAAGTACTGGAGGTGGTGGTAGTTGAGGCCCGGGATATCCATCGGTTTATCCTATTGAAACGATTGAATAAACGGAATATTGACTATTCATGCTCTTCGGCGCAAGTTGTCGCCCGTCACCATCCATCGGGAGCAACTATATGCAGACCTCGCGTCCCCAGGCGGGCATCGCCCGTCGCGACTGGCTCAGGACCGCGGCGGGCGCCACCGTCGCCGCCGGGCTCGCCCTGTCCCCGCGCGAGCTCGCCGCCGTGCGCGCCGAGTGGGGGATGCCGTCCGATCTCTCGCCCGAGCAGGCGCTCGCGGCGCTGGAGGCGGGGAATGCCCGCTTCGTGGCGGGGAAGACGCAGGCGGACCGTTCGAAGACGCGCATCGCCGAGGTGGAGCCGAAGCAGGCGCCGTTCGCGGCGTTCCTCGGCTGCGCCGACTCGCGGGTGCCAATCGAGATCGTCTTCGACCAGGGCTTCGGCGACATCTTCGTCACCCGCATCGCGGGCAACATCGCGACGCCGGAGACGATCGGCAGCCTCGAGTTCGGCACGCTGGTGCTCGGCGCCAAGCTCATCTACGTGCTCGGCCACAGCCGCTGCGGCGCGGTCGACAACACGATCAAGCTGACGGACGCGCCCGGGCAGATCTCCTCGCTCTACGCGCACATCCGCCCCGCGGCGAAGGCCGCGAAGGGGGACCTGAACGTCGCCATCCGCGACAACGTGCGCGACCAGGCGGAGATCCTCTCCACCGCCTCGCCCGTGCTGAAGAAGCTGATCGCCGAGGGGAAGCTGAGGATCGTCGGCGGCGTCTACGACCTCGCCACCGGCCGCGTCACGCGCGTGCCGGACGCGGCCTGAGGCGCGGCGGATGGATTCGATCCTCCGGACGAACCTGCTCTCGCCGATCGCCCTCGCCTTCGCGCTCGGCATCGTCGCCAGGCTGATCCGCAGCGAGTTCTCGCTCCCGAAGGACATCTACGCCGGCATCTCGATCTACCTGCTCTGGGCCCTCGGGCTCCAGGGCGGGATCGAGCTGCACCACGCCGGCTTCGCCGGGATCGCGAAGCCCGCCGCGGTCACGCTCCTGCTGGGCTGCGTGACGCCGCTCACGACGTACGTCGTGCTGCGGCGGCTCGGCGGCTTCGGCGCCGCCGACGCCGCGGGCATCGCGGCGCACTACGGCTCCGTCTCGGCGGTGACGTTCATCGCCGCGCAGACGTTCGTGAAGGGGATGGGGACGGAGGCCGAGGGGTACATGCCGACGCTGCTCACGCTGCTCGAGAGCCCCGGCATCCACATCGCCCTCGCCATCGGCGCGATCCAGACCGGCGGCAAGGGGCGCCCGACGAGCGAGGTGCTGCACGAGGTGCTCACCGCGCGCACGATGGTGCTGCTCGTGGGCGGGCTCATCGTCGGCTACCTGATCGGCGACAGGAACTGGCAGGTGATCGAGCCGTTCTTCAACACGAAGGGCGCGATGTTCCGCGGTTCGCTCACGATCTTCATGCTGGAGATGGGGATCCTGGCGGGCGCGCGCTTCGCCGACCTCAAGAAGGTCGGGCCGTTCCTGCTCGCCTTCGGCATCGTGATGCCGATCCTCCATGGCGCCCTCGGCGTCTGGCTCGGCACGCTCGCCGGCCTCTCGGCGGCGGGCGCCTGCGTGCTCGGCACGATGGCCGCCAGCGCCTCGTACATCGCGGCGCCGCCCGCCGTGCGCGTGACGCTCCCCGAGGCGAACCCGACGCTGTATCTCACGTCGGCGCTCGCGATCACGTTCCCGTTCAACATCCTGTTCGGGATCGCCATCTACTACAAGATCGCGCTCGCCCTCGCCCCGGCGGCGGCGGCGCTCCCGGCCACGGTGGTGCCCTGATGCCGACGACGACGCTGAAGCTGGTCACCATCATCGCCGAGCCGGTGCTCGAGGCGACGATCACGCACGACCTCGAGCGCCTCGGCGCGAGCGGCTGGTCGATCACCGAGGGGCGCGGCAAGGGGTCGCGCGGGCTCCGCGCCTCGGACATCCCGGGGAGCAACATCCGCATCGAGACGATCGTCTCGGAGCCCGTCGCGGAGGCGATCCTCCGCCACGCCGCGGAGGCGTACTTCCCGAACTACTCCGTGATCGCCTACCTCGAGACGGTGCAGGTGGCACGCGGGGACAAGTACGTGTAGCCCGGCGGACGGGCGGACGGGCGGACGGGCGGACGGGCAGAAGGGGGCATGCGGCGCCAGCCGTGTGCCCCCTTCTACACTTTGGTGCATGCGGCGCACGATCGCGGTTGCCGGGGTCCTCGTGGTCTTCGGGATGGGCGCGCTCTGCGCGCAGGTGCCGGTGCGGGGGACCGTCTCCGACCGGGACCTTCGACGGCCCGTCGAGGGGGCGCTGCTCACCTTCTCGGCGCCGGGGCAGTCGCCGGTGCGGGTGCTGTCCGACGCCGGGGGGCGCTACGCGGCGCTCCTTCCCGTGGCCGCGACGTGGGCCGTGCGCGTGGCGCGCATCGGCTTCGCGCCGGTGGATGCGGGCGCGCGCGCGGTGCGGGACGGCCGGCCCGAGACGTGGGACCTCGCGCTCGAGGGGCGGCCGCTGCAGCTCCCGGACCTCGTGGCCGCGTCGCGCCTGCGCTGCGGCGGCGAGGAGGGGCCGGGCGCGGAGGCGACGCTGGCGCTGTACGACCAGGTGCGCACCGCGCTCCTCGCCACGCAGGTCGCCGCCGCGGAGGCGTCGAGCCCGGCGCGCACGCTCGCGTACGAGCGGCTCGTCGACTCCCTCGGGCGCGCGCGCTACCTCCGCATCAGCGTCGGCGCGGGGCAGGGGCTCGAGACGTTCGCGCAGGTGCCGGTGGAGGTGCTCGACAGCGCCGGCTTCATCGTGGGCGACGAGCGCGAGGGGTTCAGCGTCTACCTGCCCGACGCGCGCACCATCGCCTCCGACTGGTTCCCGCAGCATTTCTGCCTCGAGTCGGCGCGCCGCGAGGCGACGGGTCGCGCCGAGGTCGGCCTCGCGTTCCGGCCGCCGACCATCGCGGCCGGGCGGGCATCGGTGGAGGGGACGCTGTGGCTCGACGCCGGCACCGCCGAGCTGCGCACGGTCGAGTTCGAGTACGTCGGCCCGGGCGCGTTCACCGACGTGGGGCGCTGGGGCGGCGCGATGACGTACCGCCGCGTCCCCGGCGGCCGCTGGGTGATCGGCGACTGGGTGGTGCGCATGCCGGTCCTCAAGGACACGGTGAAGAAGGAGTTCCAGCGGCCGCAACGCGGGAGCAACTGGGCCGCGCAGTTCGAGGTGCGGGGGAAGCGGACGCGCGTGCTGCTCTCGGTGAAGGAGGATGGCGGCTACCTCGCCGAGCTGCAGCAGGCCGACGGGACGCGCTGGGTGCACCCGCGCCTCGGCGCGCTCGAGGGGACGATCCGCCCCGGCGAGAACGGCGTGATCCCCGCCGCGGGGGTCCGCGTCGCCATCGCGGGCTCCAACTACACGGTGCAGACCGACAGCACCGGCCACTTCAGCTTCCCGGCGCTGCCCGAGGACCTGCACGTGCTCGAGGCGGCGCATCCCGCGGTGGGCGCGCTCGGCATGCTGCCGCCGCGCGTCACGGCGCAGGTGCGGCCGGGCCAGCGCTCCGCGATCGAGTGGCCGCTCGATGCCCGGTGGCTGTGCGAGGGCCAGGCAACCCCGCGGGACACCGTGGCCCGCGGCGCGTTGCGCGTGCAGGTCGCGGGCGAGGACGGGCGCCCCGCCCCTGGCGCGGAGGTGCGCGCCGAGTGGCGCGAGGGGACGCGCGCCGTGCGGCAGCGGGCGCAGGCGCTCGCGCGAGGCTGGCTCACCTTCTGCGGCGTGCCGGCCGACGCGCCGGTGAAGCTCGCGGCGACGCGCCAGGGGGCGAAGGCGGAGCTGGAGACGCGCCTGCCCGCGGGCGCCGGCGCCATCGGCCTCGCGGAGCTGCTGCTGCTCCGCTGATCCGCCGCTTGCGCGCGCCGGGGAGGGTGCGCATGTTTATGCATTATGCACTCTCCTGATGCCGGCCAGCGCCCCGCGCTGGCCCTCGCCTTCTCGGGCGGCCTCGACACCTCCTTCTGCGTGCCGTACCTCGCGGAGCGCGGGTACGCCGTGCACACCGTCTACGTGAACACCGGCGGCACCACGCCCGAGGTGCTGGCGGCGATCCGCCGGCAGGCGGAGGCGGTCGGCGCGGTGTCGCACCACGAGGTGGACGCGCGCACGGACGTCTTCGACCGCTTCGTGCGCTTCCTGATCCAGGGCAACGTGCTGCGTGGCGAGGTGTACCCGCTCTCGGTGAGCGCGGAGCGGACGCAGCAGGCGCTCTCGGTGATCGACGTGGCGCGCACGCTCGGGGCGCGCGCGGTGGCGCATGGCTCCACCGGCGCGGGGAACGACCAGGTGCGCTTCGACGTCGCGCTCCGCGTGCTCGCGCCCGACCTCGAGGTGGTGACGCCGATCCGCGACGACGGCATCGTGCGCGACCAGGCGATCGCGTACCTCGAGGCGCGGGGTCTGCCGGTGCCGCCGAAGGCCGGTGCGTACTCCATCAACCGCGGCCTGTGGGGGACCACGTACGGCGGCGGCTGGACGCACGACCCGTGGCAGGAACCGCCCGCCGAGCAGCTCGACCCGCCGGCCGACGCGCCGGCGCCGCGCGACGTGGTGATCGACTGGGAGGAGGGGGTGCCCGTCGGCCTCGATGGCGAGCTGATGCGCGGGCACGAGCTGGTGGACGAGCTCGGTGCGCTGTGCGAGCGGTACGGCGTCGGGCGCAACATCCACGTGGGCGAGACGGCGCTCGGCATCAAGGGGCGGATCGGCTTCGAGGCGGGGCCGGCGATCGTCCTGATCGCGGCGCACCGCGAGCTCGAGAAGCTGGTGCTCACGAAGTGGCAGGCGTTCTGGAAGGACCAGCTCGCGAAGTTCTACGGCGACCGGCTGCACGAGGGGCAGTACTTCGACCCGGCGCTGCGCGACATCGAGGCGCTCATCACCTCGTCGCAGCAGCGCGTCTCGGGCGAGACGCGCGTGCGCCTCGCGCCGGGCCGCTTCCAGGTGACGGGGAGCCGCTCGCCGTTCTCGATGATGGACCGCGCCGTCGCGACGTACGGCGAGGAGAACCGGCTGTGGACGGGCGCCGAGGCGCGCGCCTTCTCGCGCGTGGCGGCGATCCCCGCGCTGCTCGCCGAGCGGGCGCTGGAGCGGGGAAGCACCCTCACGGGGGACGGGAGCGCCGGCTGATGGTGGTGACGACCCGCATCCGGCTCGACCGGATCGCGAGCGCGACGAAGAACGCGCGGCTGGGCGCCGAGGTGATCGTCGGCGACGAGGTGATCGCCGAGGAGGGGTACATCCTCGCGGTGCGCCTGCTCGAGGACAAGTCGACGTACAACCAGGTGGAGGACGTCTCGGGCCGCATGATGGCGCTGCGTGCCGGCGACGTGCTGGCCGGCGTGCTCGGCACGCGGCGCGCGCTCCGCGGCTACGCCGGCGTCGTGCCGGCGTCGCTCGCCGTCGGCGACACGATCGAGGTGCTCAACCTCGGCGGCATCCTCGGCCGCTGCACCTCGGTGAACCCGGAGATCGGCCCGCCGTTCCGTGCGGAGGTGCTCGGCGCGGTGCTCACCTTCCCCGAGCTCGGCGACCGCGTGGGGCGGCCGGCGCACATCCGCGACGGCGCCATCCCGCCGGCCGACCGGCTCGACGCGATCCCGCCGGTGGTCTACGTCGCGGGGACGTGCATGAACGCCGGGAAGACGGTGGCGGCGACGGAGCTGGTGCGCGGCCTCTCGCGCGGCGGGCTGCGCGTCGCCTCGGCGAAGCTGACGGGCGTCTCCCTGATGCGCGACACCCTCTCGATGCTGGATGCCGGCGCCACCGCCGCGCTCACCTTCAACGACGCCGGCATCGCGAGCACGAAGGGCGGCATGACGGTGCCGGTGGCGAAGGGCATCTTCAACCGCCTCGCGGGCGCGCGCGGCGCGCGGCCCGACGTGATCGTGGCGGAGCTGGGCGACGGCATCCTCGGCGAGTACGGCGTGCAGGACATCCTGGCCGATGCGGAGCTCATGGCCGCGGGCGCCGCGTACGTCGTCGCCGCGCCCGACCCGGTCGGCTGCTGGGGCGCGCGCGAGCTGCTGGCGCGCGAGTACGGCATCGGCATCACGGCGATCACCGGCCCCGCGACGGACAACGCCGTCGGCAGC
Organism: Gemmatimonadales bacterium; assembly: GCA_033764615.1. Taxonomy (GTDB): domain Bacteria; phylum Gemmatimonadota; class Gemmatimonadetes; order Gemmatimonadales; family GWC2-71-9; genus JANRIU01. Next base: position 13,656 of record JANRIU010000097.1, read on the forward strand.
GAGTACATCACGACGTCGCTCGGCGTCGCGGCGCACAACGCGAAGAAGGATGCCGCGGGCCTCCTGCGCGTGGTGCGCGAGGCCGTCGAGCGGTACGTCGCGGCGCGCGAGCCGGTCGGCGCGGGGGCCTGAGGTGCGGGCGGTGGTGGTGGGCGCCGCCGGCTACGTCGGCGGCGAGCTGCTGCGGCTCCTCGACCGCCACCCGCACGTCACGGGGTGGACGGCGACGTCGCGCAGCCAGGCGGGGAAGCGCGTCGGCGACATCCACCCCGCGCTCGCCCGCTCGGACGCGACGTTCCAGGGCCTGTCGCACGCGGAGGCCGCGCGCGCCGGTGACGTCGTCTTCCTCGCGCTCGAGCACGGCGAGTCGTCGCGCATCGTGCCGGAGCTGGTGGAGGCCGGCGCGCCGCTCCTCATCGACCTCGCGGCCGACTTCCGCATCGCCGACCCCGCGATGCACGCGGCGTTCTACGGCGCGCACCCGGCGCCGGCGCTGGCGGCGCGCTTCACCTATGGCCTCGCCGACGTGGAGCCGTCCCGGCTCCGCGGCGCCACGCTCATCGCGGCACCCGGCTGCTTCGCCACGGCCGCGCAGCTCGCGCTCTGGCCGCTCGCGCACGCGGGGCTCCGCGCGGAGCCGGCGCTCTTCGCCGTGACGGGCTCGAGCGGCTCGGGCGCGCACCCGAAGCCGACGACGCACCACCCGGCGCGCGCGCACAACCTCTTCGCGTACTCGGTGCTCTCGCACCGGCACGAGGGGGAGGTGCTGCAGAGCTGGCGCCGGTGGACGGGGCGGGCCGACGCGGCGGCGCGGCTCATGACGCACTCGGGCCCCTTCGTGCGCGGCATCCACCTCACGCTGCATGCGCGGCTCGCCGAGCCGCTGGCGGGGGATGCGGGGGCGCTGGTGCGCGCGGCGTTCGCGGGACGGCCGTTCGTGCGCGTGACCGGGCAGCCGCCGGAGCTCACGCACGTGGTGGGCACCAACGACGCGCTGGTGCACGCTGCCGCGACGCCGGACGGCCGCGAGCTGCAGCTGATGGTCGTGATCGACAACCTGGTGAAGGGCGCGGGCGGCCAGGCGATCCAGGCGATGAACCTCGCGCTCGGCCTCGACGAGACGGCCGGCCTCACCGGACTCGGGACCTTCCCATGCTGACGACCGACCGCGGCGCCGACGCGCTCCTCCCGGTCTACGCCCAGTTCCCCGTGCGGCCGGTCTCGGCGTCGGGGAGCTGGATCGTGGACGAGGCGGGGGAGCGGTGGCTGGACGCGTACGGCGGCCACGCCGTCGCCTCGACCGGGCACTGCCACCCGCACGTGGTGCGGGCGATCGCGGAGCAGGCGGGGCGGCTGCTCTTCTACTCCACCATGCTGTCGCACCCGCACCGGGAGCGGCTCGCATCGCGGCTCGTGGAGCGGAGCCCGGCACCGCTCGACAAGGTCTTCCTGTGCAACACCGGCGCCGAGGCGAACGAGAACGCGATGCTGCTGGCGCGCAAGCGCACGGGGCGGAGCGCGATCGTGGCGGTGGAGGGCGGGTGGCACGGGCGCTCGGTGGCGTGCCAGGCGGTGACGGACGGCGCGAAGTACGAGCAGACGGCGCGGCTCGCCGGCATGCCGGTGGCGCGGCGGATCCCGTTCGACGACCTCGCGGCGCTCGACGCCATCGACGAGACGGTGGCGGCGTTCCTCGTGGAGCCGGTGCAGGGGATGGGCGGCGCGCGCGCGTGCAGCCCCGCGTTCCTGCGCGCGGCGCGCGCGCGCTGTGACGCCGTCGGCGCGGCGCTCCTCTTCGACGAGGTGCAGTGCGGCGTCGGGCGGTGCGGCGCGTTCACGGCGGCGGAGCTGTACGGCGTCGTGCCGGACGCGCTCTCGCTCGCGAAGGGGCTCGGCTCCGGCTTCCCCGTCGCGGCGGTGCTGGTGGGGCCGATGCTGTCGGAGGGGATTACCATCGGCGACCTGGGCAGCACCTTCGGCGGCGGGCCGCTCGCGTGCGCGGCCGCGCTGGCCACGCTCGACGTCATGGACGCGGAGGGGCTGTGCGGCAACGCCGCGCGCATCGGCGCGCGGCTCGCCGAGGGGGCGCGCGCGCTCGGCGTCCGCCGCGTCGAGGGGCACGGGCTGCTGCTCGGCCTCCGGCTGGGGCGGCCCGCGAAGGCGGTGCAGCAGCGGCTGCTCGAGCGCCGCGTGCTCACCGGCACGGCGACCGACCCCGAGATCCTGCGGCTCCTGCCGCCGCTCACGTTCACCGAGGCGGAGGCCGACCTCGTGCTCGACGCCCTCAAGGAGGCGCTGGCGTGACCAAGCGGGACTTCCTGTCGATGGAGGCGTGGGGCCGGGACGGCGTGGAGCGGCTCCTCGCGGAGGCGGCGCGGCTCAAGCAGGCGGGGACGCGCGGCGGCCTGGAGGGGAAGGTGTGCGCGCTCGTCTTCATGGACCCGTCGCTCCGCACGCGCGCGAGCATGGAGACGGCGATGTTCCTGCACGGCGGGCATGCCGTCATCCTCGAGCCGGGGAAGACGAGCTGGACGCTGGAGACGCGGCCGGGCGTGGTGATGGACGGCGGCACCACCGAGCACATCATCGAGGCGGCGCGCGTGCTCGGCCGCTACGCGGACGCGGTCGGCATCCGCGTCTTCCCGCGGGGCGACCAGTGGGCGGAGGCGCGGCTCGACCCGATCCTGCACGACTTCGCGCGCTACTGCGAGAAGCCGGTGATCAACCTCGAGTCGACGCGGCGGCACCCGTGCCAGGGCCTCGCCGATGCGCTGACGCTCCGCGAGCACCTGGGCGACACGAAGGGGAAGCGGTGCGTGGTGCAGTGGACGTGGCACCCGAAGCAGCTGCCGACGGCGGTGCCGGCGAGCGGCGCCATCGCGGCGGCGATGATGGGGATGGAGGTCGTCATCGCGCGGCCGGAGGGATGGGCGCTCGACCCGGACGACACGGCGACGATCCGCGCGCTCTGCGCCGAGCACGGCCAGCAGCTGATCGAGACGGACGATCCGGCCGCCGCGCTCGACGGCGCGGACGCGGTCTACGTGAAGGCGTGGGGCTCGGTCGGCCTGTTCGGGCGGCCGGAGGAGGAGGCGAAGGCGAAGGCGCACCTGCGCGACTGGCGCTACACGCCGGCGTGGCAGGCGCGGACGCGCGGCGGCGCGGCGAAGGTGCTGCACTGCCTGCCGGTGCGCCGGAACGTCGAGATCGACGACGCCGTCCTCGACGGCCCGCACGCCGTGGTGATCGACGAGGCGGAGAACCGCCTCCACGTGCAGCGCGCCCTGCTGCTCGACCTCATCGGAGGGAGGACCGCGTGAGCACCGACCCGACCGTCGCGATCTCGGGCCTCAAGGGGGCCCTGCGCTACGTCCGCCACTATCGCGACCAGACGTTCGTCGTCAAGCTCGGCGGCGACGTGCTGAGCGACCTCGACCAGCTGCACTCGGTGGCCGCGCAGGTCTCGCTGCTGCATTCGCTCGGCATCCGCATCGTGGTGGTGCACGGCGGCGGCCCGCAGGCGACGGCGCTCTCGCGCCAGATGGGCGTCGAGCCGCGCATGGTCGCGGGGCGGCGCGTCACGGACGAGACGGCGCTCCGCGTCGCGAAGATGGTGTACCGCGGGGAGCTGAACATCGACCTCACCGCCGCGCTCCGCGAATCGGGCATCGACGCCGTGGGCCTCTCCGGCGTGGACGGCGGCCTCCTCGACGCGACGCGCCGGCCGCCGGTCACGGTGCGCGACGACGACGGCGTGACGCAGGAGGTCGACTACGGCTTCGTCGGCGACATCCAGGGCGTCGACGGCCGGGTGCTGTCGGCGCTGATGGACGCGCGCTTCGTGCCGGTGCTCGCCTCGCTCGCGGGGGACGACGAGGGGCACGTCTACAACGTGAACGCCGACACGGTGGCGACCGCGGTCGCCATCGCGCTGCGGGCGCAGAAGCTGATCTTCCTCACCGGCGCCCCCGGCGTCCTGCGCGACCGCACCGACCCGACGACGCTCGTCACCTTCGCCGACCCGGACGACCTGCAGGAGCTGATGGCGAGCGGCGCGCTCGCGGGCGGGATGCGGCCGAAGGTGGAGTCGTGCATCAGGGCGGTGCAGGGGGGCGTCGAGCGGACGCACATCATCGACGGGCGCGAGGGGGACTCGCTGCTGCAGGAGCTGTTCACCGGCGCCGGGTGCGGGACGATGATCGTGCTGCGGAAGGAGAAGGACGCCTACGTCGGGACCGAGCTCGCCTCCTGAGGTCGGCCTCCTGGCCGACCTGGTGCGCTTCCCGTCGGTCCACCCCGACGAGGAGCCCGTCGCGCGCTTCGTCGAGGGGTGGGCCCGCGACCGCGGGCTCGACGTGACGCGCGACGACACGGCCGTGCGCGTCGTCGTGCACGGCGGGCCGGGGCCCGTGCTCGCGCTGCTCTCGCACCTCGACGTCGTGCCCGCGGGCGAGGGGTGGACGCGCGCGCCGTTCGAGCCCGTCATCGAGGGGGACCGACTCTACGGCCGCGGCGCCGGCGACGCGAAGGCGTCCGTCTCCGCGATGCTCCACGCCGCGGCCGACGCGGCCGCGCGCGGCAGCCTGCGGGGCACGCTGGTCGTGATCCTGGGCTACGCCGAGGAGACGAAGCACACCACGATGGGCCGCGCGGTGGAGGCGTTCGGGCGGATCGACGCGGCGCTCGTCGGCGAGCCGACGAACCTCGACTTCGCGATCGCGCAGCGCGGGCTCATGATGGTGGACCTCGTGGCGAAGGGGGACCAGCGCCACGCCGGCTACGCGGCCCAGGAGGGGGGCGACTTCACGAACGCCGCCGTCCGCCTCGCCGGCGACCTCGTGAAGCTCGGCGAGCTCTTCGCCGACCGGCTGCACCCGGTGCTCGGCCGGGTGACCGCGACGCCGACGATGCTGGAGGGCGGCATCAGCCGCAACGTGACGCCGCCGAGCGCGAAGGCGGTGCTCGACATCCGGAGCACGCCGAGCTGGTCGCACGGCGAGATCGCGGCGGAGCTGCGGCGCGCGCTGCGGAGCGAGGTGGTGGTGACGTCGACGCGGCTGGTGCCGTGCGAGACGCCCGCCGCCTCGCGGCTGCTCGCGTGCCTCGAGCGCGTGCATCCCGCGGGGAAGCGGTTCGGCTCGCCGACGTGCAGCGACTGGGTCTTCGTGAACCACCTCGACGCCGTGAAGGTCGGTCCCGGGACGAGCCGTCGCAGCCACACGCCCGACGAGTGCGTCGACCTCCCCGAGGTGGTCGCGGCGCGCGGGCTGTACGGGGCGGTGGCGGCGGAGTACCTGGCATGAGGGGCGGACGGACGGACGGGCGGTCTGGCGGACCGGGGGCTCCGCGCGCGCGCGCCGTCGGGCGCCTCCCCGCGTCCGCTCGTCCGCCCGTCCGCCCGTCCGCCCTGTGGTCCGCCGCCCCCCACGTCGACCAGCGGATGCTCGACTACACCGTGGCCGACGACCGCATCTGGGACTCGCACCTGCTGCGGTGGGACATCCTCGGCTCGCTCGGGCATGCCGAGGGCCTGCGCGCGTCAGGGCTGCTCACGGTGCGCGAGCACGCGGCGCTCCGGCGCGGGCTGCGCGAGGCGCTCGCGGCGGTGGGGCGCGGCGAGCTCGGCATCGAGCCGCAGCACGAGGACGTGCACAGCGCGGTCGAGTTCTGGCTGACCGCGCGGCTCCCCGATGCGGGGCAGCGGCTCCACACCGGCCGCTCGCGCAACGACCAGGTCACCGTCGACCTCCGCCTCTACTGCAAGCATCGCGCGCTGGCGTGCCAGGCGCACGCGCTCGACCTCGCGGCGGCGCTGCTCGCGTTCGCGACGCGGCACCGCACCGCGCTCTGGCCGGGCTACACGCACCAGCGCCGCGCGATGCCGTCGTCGGGCGCGCTGTGGGCGGGGGCGTACGCGGAAGGGATCCTCGACACGGCGGAGCAGCTGCCTGCGCTCTGGCGCCGGCTGGACCGCTCGCCGCTCGGCAGCGCCGCCGGGTACGGCGTGCCGCTGCCGCTCCGGCGCGAGGTGACGGCACGCGCACTCGGCTTCGGCGGGCTCGACCAGATGGTCACCACGGTGCAGAACCAGCGCGGCAAGCTCGAGGCGGCGGTGCTCTTCTGGGGCACGCAGTTCGGGCACGACCTCTCGCGCCTCGCGCACGACGTGATCCTGTTCACGGCGCAGGAGTTCGGCTGGCTCGTGCTGCCGCCCGAGCTCGCGACGGGCTCCAGCATCATGCCGCACAAGCGGAACCCGGACGTCTTCGAGCTCACGCGCGCGCGCGCGGCCGCGCTCGATGGCGACCTCGGTGCGCTGATGCTGGTGCGCGGCAAGCTGGCCGGCGGCTACCACCGGGACTTCCAGCTGCTGAAGGAGCCGCTGATGCGCGGCCTCGACCGGCTGGAGGAGATGCTGGCGATGTGCGCGCACGCGGTGCCGCTGCTCGGCGTCGACCGCGCGAGGGGGCGCGCGGCGCTCGACACCGGCGCGCTCGCGACCGACGAGGTGATGCGGCGGGTGGAGCTCGGGGAGCCGTTCCGCGCGGCGTACCTCGACGTCTCGGCGCGGTTCAAGCGCGGCGAGGCGCTGCCGGCGCCGACCCCGCGCGACCTCGCGCGGCGGCGCTCGTCGACGGGGGGCCTCGGGAACCCGCGGCTCGACCTCCTGCGCCGGCGGCTCGCGGCGGCGCGGCGCTGGACGGCGCGCGAGCGGCGGCGGTTCGACCGCGCGATGGCGCGGCTCGCCGGGCGCTGACGCGATGACCGCCGAGCGGAAGAAGCGGCACCTGCGCATCCTCGAGCTCATCTCCACGCGGGCGATCCGCACGCAGGAGGAGCTGGCCGACGCGCTCGTCGCCGAGGGGTGGCAGGTGACGCAATCGTCGGTGAGTCGTGACATCGCGGCGCTTGGATTGGTGAAGGCGGGCGGCGCGTACCGGCGCCCGGTGCCGGTCGCGGTGCGGGCGGACGATCCGGACCTGCGGCGCGTCGCGGAGGGGGTGCTGGCGGTCGACACGGCGGGGGACGTGCTGCTCGTGCTGCACACGCCGCCGGGCGAGGCGAACCGCGTCGGCGTCGCGCTCGACCGGATGGCCTGGACCGAGGTGGCGGGGACGATCGCCGGCGATGACACCATATTCGTGGCGGCGCGGGACCAGGCGGCGCAGCGCACGCTCGTGCGCCGGTTCCGCGCGCTCACTTCCACTGGAGACTGACCATGTCGATCGCCCAGGGCATGCTGCCCGAACTGCAGCACGAGCTGGCCACCACGCGGAAGTTCCTCGAGCGGATTCCCGAGGCGCAGGCGGGATGGACGCCGCACCCGAAGTCGATGACGCTCGGCGCGCTGGCCGTGCACATCGCCGAGATGGCGGGCTGGGCGGCGCCGACGCTGCAGTACCCGGAGTTCGACCTGCACCCGGCGGGGGGCGAGGCGTACCAGTCGCCGCCGTTCACGACGACGGCCGCGCTCGTCGCGATGTTCGACGCCGCCGTGCCGCAGGCGCTCGCGGCGCTCGCCGCGACGAGCGACGAGGCGATGATGCAGCCCTGGGCACTCAAGCGGGCCGGGACGGTGCTGATGCAGATGCCGCGCGCCGTGGTGCTGCGGTCGATGATCCTGAACCACATCGTGCACCATCGCGCGCAGCTCGGGCTCTACCTGCGCATGCTGGACGTGCCGGTGCCGGCGGCGTACGGCAACACCGCGGACGACCGCGGCCACGCCTGACGCGCGGCGCGGGGGGGCGGCGTCAGCGCGCCGCCTCCACCCGCGTGGCGAAGTCCTCCCAGAACTTCTCCGTCAGGAGGCGGCCCGCCGTCTCCACCAGCGGTCGCGCGAACGGCGGCAGGTCGGCCATCGTGATGGTCGCCTGCCAGCCGAGGCTCGTCGTCGCGTCATCCAGCGGCGAGAGCCGCACCGCGGACTCCATCGTCATCGCGAAGTCCTTGGCCGTGCCGGTGGCGCGGATGCGGCAGCGCTCGTGCTCGACGACGTCGTCGACGAGGATGTCGAGGCGGAACGGCACGGTGAAGAAGCCGGCCTGCACCTCGCAGAGGACAGTGTAGTCCCCCGCGCTCCGCACCTCGACCCGCTGGAAGCCGGGCGCCGACCGGTTGACGAACACCGGGTCGAGCAGCCGCGTCCACACGGTGGCGACGGGGACGCGGATGGTGGGGGTGCCGGCGTAGGAGAGGAGCATGTGGTGACGGTCGCGGGTCGAGGGTCGCGGGGGGCCGGGGGCCGAGGGCACGGGGCGGGAAGGATACGCGGCTGACGGTGGCGGCCGCGCGGTCGCGTCGTCCGCCCGTTCCGGCCTCATGCCCTCCCGAGATCCCCCGGCACGTCCACGTCCGGGTTCTGCCCCTCCACGCGCACGAAATGCGTCCGCGTCGCGGCGAAGCGGGCGAAGGCGGCGTCGCCGGTGGCGGCATCGGCCTCGGGCCAGAGGCGGCGGTCGAGCAGGACGGGGTGGCCGGGCGCGCGGGGGTCGCCGGCGTAGCGGGGGCGGATGAGGTCGGCGCGTCCCTCGTCCCACGCGTCGAGCAGCGCCACCATCACCTCGGCGCGGAGCCGCGGCTGGTCGGCGAGGCAGACGAGTGCCGCGAGCGGCGCGGGGTCGAGCCCGGGCGAGGTGAGGTGATGCAGGCCGGTGCGGAGCGACGTGGAGAGGCCGTCGTGCGCGTGCTCGTTCCAGGCGACGTCCAGGCCCGCGGCGCGGGCGAGCCGTTCCACCGCCTCGTCGCCCGCGGCCACCACCGCCACGCCGCCGTCCAGGATGCCCGCCCGGCACGCCGCGGCGACGGCCCCGAACGCGTGGGCCGCCAGCGGCCGCCCCTCGAGCAGGGCGAGCTGCTTCGGGCTGCCGAACCGCACCGACCGGCCGGCGGCAAGCACCACGCCCCAGACGCCGTTGACGGTTTTCCGAGTACGCCGGTAGGTTTCGGGGCTTTCGTCGGTCATGCCCGGCGGTCGCTTGGGGTGTAGCTCAATTGGCAGAGCGCCCGGCTGTTAACCGGGAGGTTGCAGGTTCGAGGCCTGCCGCCCCAGTCCCTCCTCCTCGTCACGCCAGCTCCACCAGCCGCAGCACGTCGTCGGGGCGCTCGAGCCAGTGGTCGGGCGCCGATGCCGAGAGGTGCGCGCGGTCGAACGGTCCCCAGAGCGCGGCCGCGGTCGCGACGCCCGCGGCGCGCCCGCTGTGCATGTCGTGCGTGCTGTCGCCGATGAAGACCGCGTCGGCGACCGTGGCGCCGTGGCGCGCGAGCGCGGTGTGCACGGGCTCCGGATGCGGCTTCGGCTGCGTCACGTCGTCGGCGCCGACCACCACCTCGAACAGCTCCTCCACCCCCGCCAGCCGGAGTCCGCGCCGCGCGCCCGCGTGTGCCTTGCTCGTCACGAGGCCGAGCCGGTGGCCGCCGCCATGCAGCGCGCGCAGCATCGGCACCACGCCGTCGTAGACGGTCACCATGGCGTCATGGTGGGTGAGGTTGTACGAGCGGTACGTGGCGATCAGCTCCTCCATCGTGCCGTAGACGCCGTCGTACGGGGCGAACTGCGTGCGCAGCGTCGTGCCGAGGCCCGCGAGCCACTCGTCGTCGGTCTTCGGCGGGATGGCGTGGACCTGCTCCGTGTGGCGGAACGAGCCGAGGATGAGCGCGACGGAGTCGATGAGCGTGCCGTCGAGGTCGAACAGGACGATGGGGTAGCGGGGCATGGCGGCGAAGCTAGCAGCGGCGATGGAGGGGGACGAGCGGACGCCAGGGGGCGGACGGGCGGTCGAGCGGACGGGCGGACCGGGCAGGCGCGCCGTCAGGGGCTCAGCGACAGCACGGCCACGATGCGGGGGATGGCCGCACCGACTTGGCCGGTTCCGGCCTGCCGGCGGCACCACGCGAGCATGGTGTCGTCATCGGCGCGGGCGAGGGTGGCGAGCGCGAGCGCCTCGCCCGCCGTGGGGGCGAGGCTCGCGGCGTGGAGGCCGCGCTCAAGCACGGCGAGTCGCACGGCATCGCGCCGGCGCGCGGCCTCGCGGATGAGTCGCTGCAGGCGCCTGACGACGGCGGTGCCATCGGCGTGGCGCGGAGCGGGCGTCCACGCGGTCCGGTGCAGCGCGGCGAGCCGCGCGCGCAGCTCGGCGGTGACCGGGCGCGGGAGCGCATCGACCGCCTCGGCGGCGTGATCACGCGGCGGACCGTCGCCCGCGGCCGCGCGCGCGAGCCATGCGCCGACCCGTGCGTCGGCCTCGCGCACGCTGCCATCCGCGCGCACCACGAGCACGCCGCGCGCCATGCACTCCCCGGCACGCTCGATCACCCAGCCGACGAGCGTCGCGGCGCGCGACGCGCGCACGCTGGCGCTCCCGTCGGCGCCGCACGTCCCCACCGCCTCCAGCAGCTCGGCGCGCCACCGCCACGGCCCCGCGCGTGCGGCGCTCGCCTCGTCGTCATCACTCGCCAGGCCAAGCGCCTCGGGCAGTCGCGCCTTCCTGAGCAGCAGCCGGCACTGCCTGAGCCGCCGCTCCACGGCCGGCGACGGCTCGAAGCGGATCACCTCGACCGCCGCCCGCGCCGCGCCGAGCCGGCGCGCGCGCCCCTCGCGCTGTGCGAGGCGCGCAGCGGTCCACGGGAGGTCGTAGTGGATGACCCGCGTCGCGCGCTGGAGGTCGAGCCCCTCGGCGGCCACGTCCGTCGTGACGAGGTGCCGCGCGGGCGCCTCGCGCGCGCCGGGGCCGAACCAGCCGAGCACCGCCTGACGCGGAACTCGCGCCGCGCCGAGCCCCGCCTCGTCGCCGATGCACCAGGCGACGCGCCGGTGCGCGAGCGCGCCGCGGAGCCAGCGCGCCGTGGCGCGCGACCCGGTGAACACGAGCGCGGGCGCCTCCTCCGCGAGGAGCGCGTCGAGCGCGGCCCGCTTCGCGTCGCCCGCGCGGGCGAGCTCGGCGGCCCGCGCCGCGAGCGCGCGCACGCGCGGGAGGTCGTCCAGCACGAGCTCCGCGTCGTCGTCGCCCGCGGGGAGCAGGCCCCAGAGCACCAGTTGCGCCTCGTCCTCGCCGACGGCCGCGCGGACCGCGCTGCGTCCCAGTCGGCGCCCGACCGCCGCCGCATCACGCGCGTGCAGGAGCAGCGCGTGGTAGCGCGCGAGCGCGGCGGCGAGCGCCGCGGGGCTCGAGGCCGCCGCACGGAGCAGCGAGGCGCGGAGCAGCGTCGCGATGGCGGGGTGCGCCGAGAGGCGGAGCGCGTCCAGCGCGCGCGGCCCGAGCGCCGTCGGCTCGGCGACGCGGAGCCGCCGTTCCTCGCGCGCGGGGCGCGCCGCGCCG
>JANRIU010000098.1:0-12617 GCA_033764615.1 Gemmatimonadales bacterium
GGTCGGCACCCCGCCAGCGGGGGCCGCGCCCGCGAAGCCGTGACCCGCGTGCGCGCCGGCCGCGTGCTGCGCGCCGCCCTGCTCCGCGGGGCGGCGCTCGTCGCGCTCGCGGCGCCGGCCGCGGCGCAGGGGCCGGCCGACACCGCCGCGCGGGCGTTGGTGCTCGACCGCGTGCTCGCCGTCGTCGGGACCCGCGCCGTGCTGCAGTCGCACGTCGACGAGCAGCTCTTCCTCGAGCTCTCGCGCGAGGGGGCCGCGCCGCTGAAGACGCGGGACGACTCCGCCGCCGCCCGCCGCCGCATCGTCTCCGAGCTCATCGACGAGGAGCTGATGGTGCAGGAGGCGCAGCGGGACACCGCGATCAAGGTGACCGACGAGGAGGTCACCGACGCGGTCGAGCAGAACATCCGCAACGTGCGCAACCGCTTCTCGAGCGAGCGCGAGTACCTCGTCGAGCTGCGGAAGACCGGCTTCCTCTCCACCGACGAGTACCGCCGCTGGCTCAACGAGAACCAGCGGCGCGAGCTGCTGCGCAACCGGCTGCTCGAGAAGCTCAAGGGCAAGGGCGACCTCAAGCCGATCAACCCGACCGACCGCGAGATGCGGGCGTACTTCGAGGAGTCGAAGGGCCAGCTCGGCCAGCGCCCCGCCACGCTCGCGTTCCGGCAGATCGTGGTCGCCCCGCAGGCCGACAGCGCCGCGAAGTCCCGCGCGTTCGCGCTCGCCGACTCGATCGCCGGCGAGATCCGGCGCGGCGCCGACTTCGCCACGGCGGCGAAGCGCTTCTCGCAGGACCCCGGCACGAAGGAGCAGGGCGGCTCGCTCGGCTGGACGCGGCGCGGCGCGTGGGTCCCCGAGTTCGAGCGCGTCGCGTTCGGCATCCGGCCCGGCACGGTGAGCTACCCGGTCGAGTCGCCGTTCGGCTACCACGTCATCCAGGTGGAGCGCACGCAGCCGGGCGAGGTGCTCGCGCGCCACATCCTCATCGTGCCCGAGGTGACCGCGACGCAGGTGGACGCGGCGCGGAAGCTCGCCGACAGCGTCCGCGCGATGGCGGCCGCCGGCGCCAGCTGGGACTCGCTGGCGAAGCTGTACCACGACCGCGGCGAGGAGCAGCGCGCCGACGAGGTGCCGGCCGACCGCCTGCCGCCGATCTACGCCCGCCCCATCGGCCAGACGGAGACGGGCCAGGTGACGCCGGTGGTGGTGCTGCAGCAGGGGGACCGCGAGAAGTTCGCCGTGGTGAAGGTGGCCGAGCGGCGCGCCGCCGGCGAGATCCGGTACGAGGACGTGAAGGAGCAGATCCGCCGCCGCCTCTCGGACCAGTTCTCCATCCGCCGCTACCTCGACGGGCTCCGACGCCGCACCCACGTCGACATCCGCCTGACATGACCGCGCGCCTCGCCGTCACGCTCGGCGACCCGCGCGGCATCGGCCCCGAGATCGCCGCGGACGCGCTGCGCGGCCTGGACGGCGTGGAGGTGACGGCGATCGGCGCGGTCGACCAGCTCGACGCCGTCGCCGCGGCGCGCCGCGTGGGCGTCGGCCGGTGGGACGCCGGCCCCGGCGACGACGGCGACGCGACGCGCGCGCGGCGCGCGGGGCTCGTCGCGGGGCGCGCGGTGGAGGCCGCCGTGCGTCTCGCGCTCGCGGGCGAGGTGGACGCGATCGTGACCGGCCCCGCGGAGAAGCGCGCGCTCCACCTCGCCGGCTTCCCGTACCCCGGCCACACCGAATGGCTCGCGCAGCTCGCGGGCGACGTGGACGTGGCGATGATGCTCGCTGCCGACCGGCTGCGCGTGGTGCTCGTCACCACGCACGTCGCGCTCCGCGACGTCCCCGCGCTGCTCACGCGCGACCGCATCGTCCGCACCGCCGCCACCACGCGCGCCGCGCTCCGCGACTGGTTCGGCCTCGCCGAGCCGCGGCTCGCGCTCTGCGCGCTCAACCCGCACGCGGGGGAGCAGGGGCTCTTCGGGGACGAGGAGGAGCGGGTGCTGCGGCCGGCCGCCATGCAGGCCGGGCTCTCGGGGCCCTGGCCGGCCGACACGGTCTTCGTCCGCGCGATGCGCGGCGACTTCGACGCGGTGCTCGCGCCCTACCACGACGTGGGGATGACGGCGATCAAGGTGGCCGCCTTCGGCGAGGGGGTGAACGTGACGCTCGGCCTGCCGTTCCCCCGCACCAGCCCCGACCACGGCACCGCGTTCGACATCGCCGGGCGCGGCGTCGCGAGCAGCGCCAGCATGCGCCGCGCCATCGAGCTGGCCGCCCGGCTCGGCGCGGCCCGCCGCGTCGCGCGCGCCTAGGGCGCGGCCCCGGGCCCCCGGCCCTCCAGCATCCCCATCACGCGCACGTGCTCGGCCAGCTTGAGCTTCTGGCTGGCGCGGTTGGCGACGAGCACCGCCTGCGACTCGAGGATCGTGACGCGCTCCACGAGGCCGTTGGAGCGCAGCGTGTTCCCCGTGTCCACCAGGTCCACGATCCAGTGCGAGAGCCCGAGCAGCGGCGCCACCTCCACCGAGCCGCCGATCTCGACGATCTCGACCGGCTGGCCGATCGACGCGAAGTGCTCGCGCGCGAGCCGCGGGTACTTCGTCGCGACGCGCGGCGTGATGCCGCCGGGGAGCCGCGGCCACGGGTCGTCGGCGCGGTTGGCGACGGCGAGCCGGCAGAAGCCGAAGCCGAGCTCCAGCGGCTCCAGCACGTCGGCGTTGTGCTCGCGCAGCACGTCGGTGCCGGTGACGCCGAGGTCGGCGGCGCCGGACTCGACGTAGATCGGGACGTCGCCCGGCTTCACGACGAGGAACTCGAGCCCGGGGTCGCGGCTCGGCAGGAGGAGGCGGCGGCCCGCGTCCCCCTCGAGCCCGGCGCCCGCCGCGGCGAAGCGCGCGAGCGCGTGGTCGTGCAGCCGCCCCTTCGCGAGCGCGATGCGGAGCCCGGTGCGCTTCGGCCCCGTCATGCGGCACCGCCGGCGGCGTCGGGCTCGCCGATCTCGGCGAGCGCGTCCAGGTCGAGCGAGACGCCGACGGCGGGCATCGGCGTGCCGAAGCGCGCCATCAGCTCGTCGTAGCGGCCGCCGGCGCCCACCGCGCGGCCCGCGCCCGCGGCGAACAGCTCGAACTGGATGCCGGTGTAGTAGTCGAGCCCGCGCACCTCGCCGAGGTCGTACACGACCCGCGCGCGCTCGGCGGGGGTGAGCGCGTCGTCGAGCGCCTGCAGGTGCGCGAGCGCGGGGCGCGCGGCGACGGGCGCGGCCGCGACCGCGGCATCCAGCGCGTCGCGCCGGCCCATGACGAACGGCAGCGTGAGCAGCGCCCGCGCGTCGCCGCCGGCGTCCGCCAGCGCGCGCCGCAGCGAGCCGCGGTCCTTCCGGTCCACCCAGCGCCGCGCCTCCGCGCGGTCGCGAGCGTCCAGCCCCGCGAGCGACGGTGCGAGCACGCCGACGTGCCCGAGGTTGAGCTGCACGTCGTCGAGGCCCGCCGCGCGCGCGAGCGCCAGCACCAGCCGCACCACCTGGATGTCGGCGTCGAGCGAGGCATCGCCCATGAGCTCGGCGCCGACCTGCAGGATCTCGCGCGGCCGCGCGCCGCGCTCCGGCTCCTGGCGGTACACCTTGCCGGTGTAGCCGAGGCGCAGCGGGCGCGGGGCGTCGCGGAACGTCGTCGCCGCGAGCCGCGCGAGGCAGGCGGTGAAGTCGTAGCGGAGCGCGAGCGTGCGGCCGTCGAGGTCGACGAAGCGGATCAGCCGCTCCGCGACGTCGGGACCGCCGGCGCGGAGGAACGTCTCCTCGTACTCGAACGTCGGGGGGAGCAGCTCCTCGTAGCCCGCCTGCTCGAGCACCGCGAGCGTCGCGCGCTGCAGCTGCCGCCGCCGCCGCGCCGCATCGCCCGTGAGGTCGAGCGCGCCCGCCGGGATCGGCGCGATGGAATGACGCAACATGGGGGACAACATAGGCGGGCCGGCGGACGGGCGGGCGCACGGGCGGACGCTGCCCCTCGGCGCGATGCGGGAGGTCGTGCGGGCCCGTCCGCCCGTCCGCTCGTCCGCCCGTCCGCCCTCAGGCGACCATCCGCACCCGCGCCACGCGCCGCCCCGCCATCTCCGCGACCTCGAACGTGTGCGTGCCGAGCGTCACGCGGTCGCCCACCTGCGGCAGGCGGCCGAGCTGGCCGAAGACGAGGCCGCCGATCGTCGTGTAGGCCGCGTCGTCCAGCTCGGCGTCGTGCTGCGCGTTGAACTCCGAGATCGGCAGCGCGCCGTCGAGCAGCGCCTCGCCGCTCGGCGCGATGGGGGCGGCCGCGTCGGGGGCGGGGGCGGCCGGCGGCCGGTCGTGCTCGTCGTAGATGTCGCCGACGATCTCCTCGAGCAGGTCCTCCATCGTCACGAGGCCGGCGGTGCCGCCGTACTCGTCGAGCACCACGGCCAGGTGCACCTTGAGCCGCTTCATGTCGGTGAGGACGTCCTCCACCTCGCGCGTCCCCGGCACGAAGAGCGGCGCGCGCATGAGCGTCCGGAGCGCCGCGCCCGGCGCCTGCCGGAGCGCCCGCAGCACGTCCTTCGCGTGCACCACGCCCACGATCTCGTCCAGCGACCCCGTGTGCACGGGGTAGCGCGACCGCCCGGCCTGCGCGATGGCGTCGGCCGCGCGCTCCACCGTGAGGTCGGCGTGCAGCGCGACGACCTGCGTGCGCGGCGTCATCACCTCCTCCGCGCTCTTGTCGCTGAACTCGAAGACGCCCTCCAGCAGCCGCGCGTCCGCCTGCTCCAGCTGCCCCGCCTCGCCCGACTGCTCGACGAGCATCCGGATCTCCTCCGGGCTGTGCAGCCGCTCGTGGTCGCCGCCGGTGCGGATCCCCACGAAGCGCAGGAGCGCGTTGGCCGTGTTGTTGAGCACGGCGATCGGCGCCGCCATCACCCAGCCGAAGCCCATCAGCGGCGCCGCCACCCAGCCGGAGACCGCCTCGGGGTAGAGCAGCGCGAGCGCTTTCGGCACCAGCTCGCCCAGCACGATGTGCATCGCGGTGATGACGACGAAGGCGATCGACGAGGCGACGGCGTGCGTGAGCACCGGGGCCCAGTCGCCCGGCAGCAGCGCGAAACCGTCGTCGACGAGGTGCGCGAGCGCCGGCTCGCCGATCCAGCCGAGGCCGAGCGACGCCAGCGTGATGCCGAGCTGGGTGGCGGAAATGTAGCGGTCGAGGGATTGGACCGCGCGGCGGGCGAGCCTAGCTTTGCCGTCCCCCGTCCGGGCCTGTTCGTCGAGGCGCGTCTTCCGCGCGCCGACGAGCGCGAACTCGGCGGCCACGAAGAAGGCGTTGAGGGCCACGAGCACCACGACGGCGGCCAGCCCGAGGCCGACCGAGGGAGCTGCTGCTGGCGAGGGGTCCATGACCGGTCCCGGGAAGATACTCGGGGCCCCGCTGCCCGAAGGAACACCGTGATCCGCCGCCTGCACGTCCCCCCGTTCGATGCGCTCGACGCGCTGCTCCCCGCCGCCGCCTCGGCCGACCCGGCCACGCGCGAGACGGTCGCCGCGCTCCTGGCCGACGTCGCGGCCCGCGGCGACGACGCGGTGCGCGAGGCCACCGCGCGCTTCGACGGCGTGGACCTGCCCCCCGCCGCCTGGGAGCTCCCGCCCGCCGAGTGGGCCGCCGCCGAGGCGCGGCTCGCGCCCGCCCTCCGTGCGGCGCTCGCCCTCGCGGTCGAGCGCGTGCGCGCCTACCACGCGGCGCAGCGCGAGCGCGACTTCACGCTCGACCTCGGGCTCGGCGCGTCGGTCGGCCAGCGCGTGCTGCCGATGGACCGCGTCGGCCTGTACGTCCCGGGCGGCACCGCCTCGTACCCGTCGTCCGTGATCATGAACGCCGTGCCTGCCGTCGTCGCCGGCGTGCAGGAGATCATCGCGGTCACGCCGCCGCGCGGCCACCTCACGGACGCGGTGCTCGCCGCGTGCCGCATGGCGGGCGTCACGCGCATCTTCCGCATCGGCGGCGCGCAGGCGGTCGCGGCGCTCGCGTACGGCACGCGCACCGTTCCGCGGGTCGACGCCATCGTGGGGCCCGGCAACCGCTGGGTCGCGGAGGCGAAACGGCAGGTGGTCGGCGCCGTCGGGATCGACGCGATCGCGGGGCCGACGGAGGTGCTCGTCCTCGCCGACCACACGGCGGACGCCAGCCGCGTCGCCGCCGACCTCATCGCGCAGGCCGAGCACGACGTGGACGCGGCGAGCTGGTGCGTCACCACGAGCGCCGCCCTCGCCGACGCGCTCCCCGCTGCGCTCGAGGCCGCGCTCGCCACCGCGCCGCGCGCCGCCATCGCGCGCGCGTCGCTCCGCGACCACGGGCTCGTCGTCGTCTGCCCCGACCTCGCGACGGCCGCCGAGGTCTCCAACCGGCGCGCGCCCGAGCACCTCGAGCTCCTCGTCGCCGACCCCGAGGCGCTGCTCCCCGCCATCCGCCACGCCGGAGCGGTCTTCCTCGGCGACCAGACCCCCGAGCCCGTCGGCGACTACGTCGCGGGGCCGAGCCACGTGCTCCCCACCGCCGGCAGCGCGCGCTTCGCCTCGCCGCTCGGCGTGCACGCGTTCATGAAGCGGCAGTCGGTCATCCGCTACAGCGCGGCGCGGCTGCGCGCCGACGCCGCGCACGTGATCGCGCTCGCGGAGGCCGAGGGGCTGCCCGGGCACGCCGAGGCCGTGCGGGTGCGGCTCGCGTGAGCGTCAAGGCGGCGAAGCTCGGGCGCGTCCTGCTCCTCACCGCGGGCTTCGCGGTGGTGGAGGTGGGCGGCGGCATCCTCTCGGGCTCGCTCGCGCTGCTCGCCGATGCGGGCCACATGTTCACCGACGTCGGGGCGCTCGCGCTCGCGTGGTTCGGCGCGAGGCTCGCGGCACGGCGCGTGGCCGCGGCGGAGGTGTTCGGCAACCGGCGCTGGGAAGTGCTGGCGGCGCTGCTCAACGGGCTGCTGCTCTTCGTCATCGGCGTCGGCATCGCGCTGGAGGCGGTCGAGCGGCTGCGCACCCCGCGACCGATCGATGCCGACCTCTTCGGCAGCGTCGCCGCCATCGGCCTCGTGGTGAACCTGGTCGCGCTGCGCGTGCTGCACGGCGACCACCACCACGACCTGAACGTCCGCGGCGCGTACCTCCACATCCTCAGCGACCTCCTCGGCTCGGCCGCCGCGATCGTCGCGGCGCTCGTCATCCGGTTCACCGGCTGGACGGGGATCGACCCGATCGCCTCCGTGCTCATCTGCCTCGTGCTGCTCGGCAGCGCCGGCCGGCTCGTCGCCGAGAGCGCGCACATCCTGCTCGACCGCGTGCCGAAGCACCTGAGCGCCGCCGACCTGGAGCGGGCGATGCTCGCGGTGCCCGGCGTCCAGGCGGTGCACGACCTGCACGTCTGGCACGCGACGCCCACGCTGGTGGCGCTCTCGGCGCACGCGGTCGTGCCCGACCTCGCGGGGCACCCCGACACGCGGGGCGCGCTGGAGCGGGCGCTCCTCGCGCGCGGCATCGGGCACGTCACGCTGCAGCTGGAACTGGGCGACGGGTGCGCCGCCGCCTGCTGCGGCGACGCGCCGGCGGCCGCGCCGCTGGCCGACGGGCACGCGCACCCCCACGCGCACCGGCCGGGGCACGTCCACGCCCACTGACCGCACCCCCGCGCCGCCGCTCTTGCGGCCCCTCGGGGCGGTCCGTATATATGCCGCGCTTGGGCACCCGGGGTCCTCCCGATCGCCCTGTGCCCGAGTGAGGCCACGTGATCCGCAACATCGCCATCATCGCCCACGTCGACCACGGCAAGACGACCCTGGTCGACCAGCTCCTCCGGCAGGCGGGCGCCTTCCGCGCCAACCAGCACGTGGACGAGCGCGTGATGGACTCGAACCCGCTCGAGCGCGAGCGCGGCATCACGATCCTCGCGAAGAACACCGCGATCACCTGGCACGGCACCAAGGTCAACATCGTCGACACGCCCGGCCACGCCGACTTCGGCGGCGAGGTGGAGCGGATCCTCCGCATGGTGGACGGCTTCGTGCTCCTCGTGGATGCCGCCGAGGGTCCGATGCCGCAGACGCGCTTCGTCACGCGCAAGGCGCTCGCCCTTGGCCTCCAGCCGATCGTCTGCATCAACAAGATCGACCGCGCCGACGCCGAGCCGCACCGCGTGCACGACGAGGTGCTCGGCCTCTTCATCGACCTCGAGGCGAGCCACGAGCAGCTGGACTGCCCGTTCCTCTACACCTCGAGCCGCGCCGGCACCGCCACGCACGACCTCGACGTCCCCGGCACCACGCTGGAGCCGCTGTTCGACACGGTGCTCAAGACGGTGCCGCCGCCGACGGGCGACCCCGAGGGGCCGTTCCAGATGCTCGTCTCGACGCTCGATTACTCCAGCTTCCTCGGCCGCATCGCCATCGGCCGCGTGGAGCGTGGCCGCGTCGCCGTGGGCGACCAGGTGGCGCTGCTCCCCCTCGGCGAGCCGGGCCGCGTCGACGAGTCGGAGACCGGCGTCGAGCGCGGCCGCGTCACCAAGCTGTACACGTTCGACGGGCTCAGCCGCGTCGAGGTCCCGCAGGCCGCCGCGGGCGACATCATCGCCCTCTCCGGCTTCGAGTCGCTCGAGATCGGGAAGACGTTCACGGCGCTGGAGCACCCGGACCGGCTCAAGGGCATCGCGGTGGAGGAGCCGACGATCTCCGTCGACTTCATCGTGAACAACTCGCCGTTCGCCGGGCGCGAGGGGAAGTACGTCACCAGCCGCCAGCTCAAGGACCGGCTCTACAAGGAGCTCGAGCGGAACGTCGCGCTCCGCGTCACGCCGACCGACTCGCCCGACACGCACGCCGTCGCCGGCCGCGGCGAGCTGCACCTCGGCATCCTGATGGAGACGATGCGCCGCGAGGGGTACGAGTTCGCGGTCTCGCGCCCCCGCGTCATCAGCAAGACGGGGCCGAACGGCGAGCGCCTCGAGCCGTACGAGGAGCTCATCGTCGATGTCGCCGAGGAGTACATGGGCGCCGTGATGGAGAAGCTGGGGCCCCGCCGCGCCGAGATGCAGGAGATGCGGAACCCGGGCCTCGGCATGGTGCGGATGACCTTCCGCATCCCGTCGCGCGGCCTCTTCGGCTACCGCAGCGAGTTCCTCACCGACACGCGCGGCACCGGCATGCTCAACCACCGGTTCCTCGACTACGGCCCGTGGGCGGGCCCGCTCGCCGGCCGCAAGCGCGGCGTGCTCGTCGCCGACCGCGAGGGCGCCGTGGTGGCGTTCGCGCTCGGCAACCTGCAGGAGCGCGCCCAGATGTTCGTGAAGCCGGGCGACGAGGTGTACGAGGGGATGGTCGTCGGCGAGAACTCCCGCCCCGGCGACATGGACGTGAACGTGAGCAAGGAGAAGAAGCTCACGAACATGCGCGCCAGCGGCAGCGACGACAACATCCTCCTCGAGCCGCCGCGCGACATCACGCTGGAGTACGCCCTCGAGTACATCGAGGAGGACGAGCTCATCGAGGTGACCCCCGAGACGATCCGGCTGCGGAAGCGGATGCTCGAGGCGAACGACCGCAAGAAGGCCGCGCGCGCCGCCGCCCGCGAGGCCGAGGCATCCTGAGCAGGGCCGTGGCGGCGCCGTCCATCATCATCGTGTCCGACCGCAAGCCGGAGGGAATCATGTCTTCGTGGGGTGCGTCGCTGGAGATCCTCGAGATGCGCAAGAAGTTCGGCGACGACGAGGACATGGACGATCCCGAGTTCTACTACGACGACGAAGAGGACGACGAGGAGGACGAGTTCGGGGAGGACGACGAGGACGAGGACGGTTTCGGCGACGACGATGACGAGGACGACCTCGACGACGAGTCGATCGCCGACCTCGACGAGGAGCTGGACGAGGACGCCTGAGGCGTCCCCGCCTCGCATGACCGGCCGTCCGGACCCGCTGTCCGACGCGCTGGACCAGGCCATCGAGCGCTTCGCACGTCTGCTGCGCTCGGTGGCCTTCCGTTACGGCCTCTCGCCAGCCGACGAGGACGCCCTCGTCCAGGACGTCCGCCTCCGCCTCTGGAAGGCGCTCGGCTCCGGTGAGAAGATCGCCGTCGTCTCCGCGTCCTACGTGTACCGCGCCGCGACCAGCGCGGCGCTCGACCTCATCCGCGCCCGGCGCGGCCACCGCGAGCTGCCCCTCGAGGGCGTCCCGGCCGGCGCGCAGCTCGTCGCGCCGGACGCCGACGGCGAGCTCGGCCGCCTCGTCCGCGAGGCCCTTGCCGCGCTCGCGCCCGACCGCCGCCTCGCGGTCCGCCTCCACCTGCTGGGCTATCCGCGCGAGGAGGTCCAGGCGCTGCTCGGCTGGTCGGAGGCCCGCGCCCGCAACCTGCTCTACCGCGGCCTCGCCGACCTCCGCGCGCGCCTCGCCGAGCTGGGCGTCACGCCTGACACGCGGGAGTGACATCGACCATGAGCGACGACGACCCCCTGCAGCGCGCCTTCCGGGCCGACCTCGCCCGGCAGCACCGGGCGCCGGCCGACGCGCCGACGCCGGAGGAGCTGCTCGCGCTTGCCGAGGGTGCCGGCGACGACCCGGCGCGGCTCGCCGCGCTCGACGCCGTGCTCGCGAGCGCCGAGGGGGCGCGGGAGTTCGGTCTCGCGCGGGCGGCGGTGGTCGCGTCCGCGGAGCCGGTGCCTGCGGCGGCCGGTGCGCGCGTGGCGCCGTGGGCCCGCCCGGGGCTGCTCGCGCTCGCCGCGGCGATGGTGCTCGGCATCGGCATCACGCTGCTGCGGCCGCGCGCGGAGCCGCTCCGCGGCGGCGCGGCGCTGGAGGTGGTGGGGCCGCCGGCCGGCGCCGTGCGCGACGGCACGGTGCTCGCGTGGCGCGGCGTGGCCGGCGCCACCGGCTATCGCGTCGAGCTGTACGAGGCGGACGGCCGCTCGGTCATCGATGCGCGCACGCCCGACACGGTGTTCGCGCTGCCGGCGGGCGCGCTGCAGCCGGGCCGCGACTACGTCTGGTCAGTCCGCGCGCTCTTCGCCGACGGTCGCGTGCTCGCGTCGCCGCCCCGGCCGCTCCGCCGCGCGGAGTAGCCCGCCGCGAGGCCGCCGGCGACCGCAACGAACGCCGCCAGCAGCGCGACGGTCGTCGCCGTCCCGCGCGACGGCACCTGCAGCGCCGGCCGCATCCGCCCATCGCCGACCAACGCGAGCGACGCCCACGCCGTCGCCGGCCTCCCCTCGGCGATCGCGTCCCGCTTCACCCGCGCCAGCGCCTCGCCCGCCGTCGCCCCCTGTGCCATCGCGCCGTACCACCGCCGCATGAGGTCGGCCATCGTGCCGTCCGCCACGCGCCACCGCGTGACGAGCACCGCCCCGGCGCCGGCCTCGAGCGCGGGGCCGGTGAGCCCGTCGACGCCCTCGCCCGTCAGCACGCGCCCGCGCCCGGTACGGCACGCCGAGAGCGCCACCAGCGCGCCATCGAGGTCGAGCGCGGCGAGCTCCTCGGGGCGCAGCACGCCATCGTCGCCGTCGCCCGCGCCGAGCGCGAGCAGCGTCCGGCCGGAGCTCCCGTCGTCGACCTCCGCGTGCGTCGCCAGGTGGAGCACCGACACGTCCTCGCGTGCGGCGGCCTTCACCGCCGCCTCCGTGGCGCCGCGGCCGAGCAGCACGGTGCGGCGCACGCCGAAGCGGGAGACCGCCCGCGCTTCGCGGCGCGCCGCGGGCAGTTCGGCGAGCGAGAGCGCGGTGCGGAGCGAGTCCGCGAGCGACGGATCGCCGACCGCCACGACGCGCCCCGCGCGCGCCGGCGCCGCCCCCTGCCATGCACCGGCCGCGAGCGACGCGGACGGGCTCAGCGTGATCGCCCAGCGCGCCGCGGCGGGTCGCCCGTCGACCCGCAGCGCGTCCCACGGGACGTGGTGCAGCGCGCCGTCGGGCACGATGACGAGCGCGGAAACCTCCGCGCCGAGCCCGAGCGGCGCGAGCAACGCCGAACCGAGCGCCTCCGCGAGCGTCGCGCCGTCGCCGCCACCGGCGAGGAGCTCGTCCAGCCGGCGGATCGTGGTCGCCAGCGAGTCGACGGGGGCGAGGCGCACCGCGCGCGCCGCCGCGCGCGTGACGACGAACGCCGTCGTCGGCTCGAAGCCGCGGCCGGTGACGTAGAAGAGCAGCGCCGTGCCCGCGGGCACGCCCGCCTGCAGCGCGTCGAGGGTGACGGACTCGCCCACGATGCTCCCCGGGCGCGGCGATGCCGCGCCGTCGCGCAGCACCTGACGCTGCGCCACGCGCGCCGCCAGCTCCCGTGCCCGCCGTCGCTCGGCGAAGCCGAACGCGGCCTCGGTCCGGCCGCCCGCGGCGAGCGCGCCGATCACCGTCGCGATGCCGAGGTCCGCGTCGAGGCCATCCGCCGCGAGTTCGAGCGCGGCAAGGCGGAGCTCGCGGTCGCTCAGCGAGGCACGCCATGCATCGAGCGCCGCCTCCCCCTCCGCGAGCCGCGCCTCCGCCGACGGCAGGCGGCCCTCGCGCACGTCGAGCTCGGCGAGCCGCGCGAACGCGGCGTGGCGCATCGTCGACGCGCGCCCCGCCGCCGCCGCCGCGCGCGTGAACGCCGCGCGCGCGCGCGCCGCCT
>JANRIU010000103.1:0-39745 GCA_033764615.1 Gemmatimonadales bacterium
CCCCCGCGC
Organism: Gemmatimonadales bacterium; assembly: GCA_033764615.1. GTDB lineage: Bacteria > Gemmatimonadota > Gemmatimonadetes > Gemmatimonadales > GWC2-71-9 > JANRIU01. The sequence continues at coordinate 10 of JANRIU010000103.1, forward strand.
CGGCCCCCGCGCCCGAGCGCGCGCCCGCCGTCGCCGCGCCGTCGGAGGCCACGCCGGGTCCGGTGGCGGCGATCCCCGCGCCGCCCCGCCTCGGCCCCGACCTCGCGCAGGAGGCGGCGCGGCTCCTCGAGAGCGAGCTCCGGCGCGACCGCGAGCGCGAACGGGACGCCGCCATCCTCGAGCGGCTCGACGCGCCGACGCCGGGCGTCGCCACCGATGCGCCCGGCGGCGCGAACCCGCTCGCCGAGGGGAACGCCACGTGGGACCTGGACGTGGCGAGCTACGCCGAGCACGACCGGGTGCAGTACTGGCTCGACTTCTTCCAGACCACCGCGCGCGAGCGGATGACGGTGTGGCTGGCGCGCATGCCGCGCTACGAGGCGCGCATCCGCGAGCGGCTGCAGCAGCGCGGCCTCCCCGCCGACCTGGTGTACCTCGCCCTCATCGAGAGCGGCTACAGCAACGTCGCCACGAGCCGGGCCCGGGCGGTCGGCATGTGGCAGTTCATGCGGCCGACCGGCCGCATGTACGGCCTGCGCGTCGATGCCTGGGTGGACGAGCGGCGCGACTGGCCGCGCGCCACGGACGCGGCCGCCGCCTTCCTCGCCGACCTGCACCGCCGCTTCGGCTCGACGTACCTCGCCGCCGCCGCCTACAACGCGGGCGGCGGGAAGATCTCGCGCAGCCTGCGCGCCGCCGACCGGATGGGGCGCTTCGCGGGGATGGACGAGCCGGAGGAGGAGGAGCCGGAGGAGGGGGAGGAGGAGGCGGGCCCGGCGACGGGCGCGCCCGCGTTCACGGACGAGCACTTCTTCCGGCTGTTCGACACGCGCCTCCTCCGCCAGGAGACGCGCGACTACGTCCCGAAGCTGATCGCAGCCGCGCTGATCGCGAAGGAGCCGCAGAAGTACGGCTTCGTGGTGCCGCCGCCGCCGCCGGACGCCGGCCTGCCCGACTCGGTGGCAGTGACGGGGCTCGCCACGCTCGACGTCCTCGCCGAGGCGGCCGACACCACGCTCGACGCGCTCCGCGAGCTCAACCCGCACCTGCTCCGCCTCGCCGCCCCGCCGCAGGCGACGACGACGATCCGCGTCCCCCGCGGCCGCGGGGCGCGCGTCGACTCGGTGCTGGCGGCGCGGCCGCGCGAGCAATGGAGCAGCGTGCGGCTGCACGTGCTGGGCAAGGGCGAGACGGTGGCGGCCGTCGCCGAGCGGTACGGCGTGCGCGAGGCCGACGTGCGCGAGGCGAATCCCCGCGCCCGCGCGGGCCGCGCGCGCGCCGGGATGCCGCTCGCGGTGCCGACCGGCGGCGCGCTCTCGGTGGCGGTCGCGCGCTTCCTCGCGCTCCCGGCCGCGCCGGCGACGGCGCGGGTGCGCCGCCGCGAGACGCTGGTCGCGTTCGCGCAGCGGCATGGCGTGACGGTCCGCGAGCTGCGCGCGTGGAACGGCCTCTCGCGGAAGACGACGCGCGTGCGCGCGGGCACGCGGCTCCGCGTGGAGGCGCCGGGCGACGGCGCCGTGCTCGCGATGGCGCCGGCGCCTCGCGCCAAGGGCGACGTCGGCGAGCGCGCCGGCGCGGCCCCCCGCTCGGCGGCCGCGCCGCGCGCGAAGGCGAAGGCGAAGGCCGGCGCCGCGGCGCCGACGCGTTCCGTCGCGAAGGCCAAGCGCCGTCCCGCCCCGGCGGCGACGGCGCGGCCGAAGACGACGAATGGCCCGCGCGTCGCCGCGCGGGCCCCCGTGAAGCGGAAGAAGCCGGCCGCGCCCGCGAAGCGGACGCTGGCGCGCCGCCCCTAGCGCGCGCGGCGCGCGCCGTCGAGCACCTGGGTGGCGTAGCCGTTCTGCGGGTCGCCGCCCTGCGCGAGGATGTCGTTCACGGCGCCGGGGCCGCGGTTGTAGGCGAGGAGCGCGAGCTCCAGGTTGCCGCGGTACGTGCGCAGCAGGTCCTTCAGGAAGCGGAACCCCACCCGCAGGTTCACGTCCCGGTCGTACAGCTGCTGCTCGGTCAGGCCCGGCTCGTACTGCCGCGCCGTGGCGAGGCGCACCTGCGCGAAGCCGATCGCGTCGCGGTTGCTGCGCGCCTTCGGCTTGAAGTTGCTCTCCAGCTTCACCAGCTCGAACGCGATCGCCGGGTCGATCCCCTCGGCGACGGCGATGTCGTGGATCGCGCCCGCGAGGTCGGCCGGCACCTGGTACCGCGACGACGCCAGGGTGATGGCGGCGTAGCGGTCGAGCTGCAGCTGCTGCAGCGCGAGGCGGCCGCGCGCGTCGTCCAGCTCGCGCTCGATGGTGTCGAGCGCGCCGCTCGCGAGCGCCGCGGCGGGCGCGTTCGCCGCGTCGTTGGCGCGGGCCCGGCGCGTCCAGCCGCCGAGGGCGCTGATCAGGATGGCGCCGGCCACCAGCGCTCCGATGCGCGCCAGCGGACGCTCGGTCCACGCGCGGTCGGGGCGGCTCGTCGTCTTCGTCATCACGTCTTCTCCGTGTTCGGGTTCGCGACCGCCGACGCCGTCGCGCTCGCGCGCGCCGGTGCCTGCCAATCGCCCCGGGTTCCCCCGGTCTTGCTGAGGAGGCGGATCCCTCCGACCTCCAGGGAACGGTCGACCGCCTTCACCATGTCGTACACGGTGAGGCAGGCGACCGCGACGGCCGTGAGCGCCTCCATCTCGACGCCCGTCCGGCCGGCGGTGCGCGCGAGGGCCGTGACGCGCACGCCCGGCAGCGCCGGGTCGAGCGCGCACTCCACGCGCACCAGGTCGAGCGGCAGCGGGTGGCACAGCGGGATGAGCGCGCCCGTCTGCTTGGCGCCCATCACCCCCGCCAGCTCCGCGACACCGCGCACGTCGCCCTTCGCGATGCCGTTGGCCTCCACGAGCGCGAATGCCTCGGCGGCCATCCGGACGAACCCCTCCGCGACGGCGGTGCGCTCGGTGACGGGCTTCGCCGTCACGTCCACCATCCGCGCGCGCCCCTGCTCGTCCACGTGCGTCAGCGACACAGCGCCTCCTGCAGGTCGTCGCCGAGCGCGGCGAGGATGAGCTGCGGGTTCACGTTGCCCTGCGCCATCGCGCGCGCGGCCTCCACGTGCTCCAGCGCCTGCAGGGCGCGGGTGGCGTCGAGGGCGCGCGCCGCCGCGGGGAGCGCGCGCGCCGGCGCCACGCCGGCGCCCGCCCGCGCCGCATCGCCGAGCAGCAGGGCGAGCGCGTCGAGCATCTCGCTGAACTCGCCGCGCGCGGCGAAGGTGCCCTGCGCCAGCGCGCGGCGGGCGCGCGGGGCCGCCGAGCGGTCGAGCGCGTCGGCGAGCACCTGTGCCGCGGCCGCCGCGCCCGCGTCACTCCGCTCCTCGGTGAGCGCGCGGCCGACGCAGCCATCGGCCCGGCGCACGAGGGCGTCGAGCTGGGCGTCGGCGGGGACGGGGTCGAGGTGCTGCCGAACGGCGGTCCGCACGTCGGCCTCGGCGAGCGGCTCGAGGCGGAGCACCACGGCGCGCGAGCGGATCGTCGGGAGGACGCGGCGGGCGTCGGTGGCGGTGAGCAGGATCACCGTGTCGGCCGGCGGCTCCTCCAGGAGCTTGAGCAGGGCGTTGGCCGCCTCCTGGCTCGACTCCTGGGGCACCAGGCGCTCGGCGTCCCCGATGATGAACACCTTGGTGCGGCCCTCCACCGGGGTCAGGCTCGCCCGGCGCTGGAGCAGGCGGGCCGAGGCGACGCCGTGGATGGACATCCCGTCGGGCGTCCCCCAGACCGGCTTCCCCCGGCGGGCCGTCATCACCTCGGCGAGCGCCTCGGCGGCCTCGTCCACCTGCTTGTCCGGCTCGCCCGCCTTGGGCCGCGGGATCGGGACGAACCAGTGGAGGTCGGGGTGGGCGAGCTGGAGGACGAGGCGGCAGGCGCGGCAGGCGCCGCACGGGCCGGTGGTGCCGCGGCTGGTGCAGAGCAGGAGCTGTCCGGTCCACAGCGCGAGCCGCTGGCGACCGACACCGGCGGGGCCGGTGATGAGCAGCACCTGGGGCAGACGACCTTCGGCAACGGCCCCGGCGATGCGATCCCGATGGGCGACGTGGCCCACGAGAGGGGTCAACGACATGCCGGGGAAGCTAGGCCTCGGACGCAAAAATGGAAGGGTTTGTGGCTCGTAACATCTTTTTCCACAACAACTTACGCTGTTTTGTAACTGACACCTCCACGCAGAAAACCACTCGAATATCGCATCTGAATATATGTGAGTAGTCGCTAGTGTTAGTGTTGTAGAGAGTGCCTGCTCACAGCGATTCCCAAGTCATGCGTTGGCAGGGGGTTAGGCGACGTCGGTGCGGCCGAACATGCCGGTGGGCGCCGACCGTATCGTTCTTTGACGAATCGGCGTCGGCCAGGGCGCGCGGGCGAGCGGAGGGTCGGAGCGCCGACCGTCGCGGGCTCACGAGGGGCCTCGGCGGGGGTAGTGGTCGGTCGGCAACCGGGCCCGGGAACCGCCGCGGCCTCCCGGAGGACGGCCGAATCAGGCGCCCGGGAGGGGATCGAACCGGCCGCTCGCCACGCACCCGGCGCGAGCGCACACTCAAGTCGCCGCCCCGTTGCCCGATACCCAGCGGGCGCGTACCTTATCGCGCCTTCCCGAGTAGCTCAGTTGGTAGAGCAGCTGACTGTTAATCAGCGGGTCGCAGGTTCGAGTCCTGCCTCGGGAGCTTTCGTTGCCCTCAGGCCGCCGCCGGGAGAATCCGGGGCGGCCCTGCTGTTGATGGTCATGTGTGCCGGGCGGGCGGTCTCCGGAACCCCGCCCGCGCCCGCTCGCTCGACTCCCACCACGCGCACGCGCGTACATGGTCGTTCACCAGGCCTGCCGCCTGCATGAACGCGTACACCGTCGTCGGCCCCACGAAGCGGAAGCCCGCGGCCTGCAGCGCCCTGGAGAGCGCCGTCGCCTCGGCGGGCGGGCGGAGCGCCCTCGCCGCGTCCTCGGTGAGCGGCGGCCGCGCGCGCGTGTCGGGCTCGTGCGCCCACGCGAGCGCCGCCAGCGAGCCGCCCGAGGCATGCAGCGCGAGCAGCGCGCGCGCATTGCCGATCGTCGCCTCGATCTTCCCGCGGTGGCGCACGATGCCCGCGTCAGCCAGCAGGCGCGCGACCTCGCGCGCGCCGAACGCCGCAACCGCCTCGGGCTCGAAGCCGGCGAAGGCGGCACGGAAGGCGGTGCGCTTCCTCAGGATGGTGTGCCAGCTGAGCCCGGCCTGGAATCCCTCGAGCGCGAGCAGCTCGAACAGCGCGCGCTCGCCGTCGACCGGGCGGCCCCACTCGTCGTCATGGTAGGCGACATACTCGGGCGCGTCGCCGCACCACCAGCAGCGGTGCGGCGACGCCCCGGTGCTCACCGGAACCAGAGATACAGCCCGCCCAGGAACGCCACGAGGCCGGCCGTCGAGATGAGCCAGCCGCCCGTGCCACCCACCACGGGCCCGCCCAGGATCATCGCGGCGCCGCCGACGATGGTGAGCACCTTCCCCTCCGCGCGCGTTCCCTTCAGGTCCACCGGCGCCGGTGCCGGCGCGGACGTGGCGGTCGCGCGGGTCTCCGCGGCCGGGGCATCGGCGGGGAGTGCCGCGGGCGGTGCGGTGCGCAGCGCCTCGGCGTCGAAGCCGAACCGCAGCGACGCCGTCGCCGGGCCGGCAGCGGCCTGGGCCTCCGGCGCCTGCGACGGCTCGACGGCGCCCGACTGCTGGGCGACGGCCGATCCTGCGGAGGCGAGCATCAGGGCGAGCAGGGTGGTGGCAACGCGGGCCATGGGGGCTCCGGGAGAGGGGATCCCGGAGGGTAACCTCGCGCCGCCGGGCTACTCCAGCTCGCACGCCCGCCAGCAGTACCAGCTCGCGACCGTGCGGTACGGCGCCCACCGCTCTCCAGCGGCCGCGAGCTCCTCCGGCGTGTACGGCGCGTCGCGCCCGTGGATCCGGCCGGCGCCCTTCCGCACGCCGTAGTCGCCGAGAGGGAGCACGTCCGGCCGGCCGAGGCTGAACATCAGGAACATCTCCACGGTCCAGCGCCCGACGCCGCGCACGGGAAGCAGCGCCTCGATGATCGCCTCCTCGGGCCAGTGCTCGAGTTCGCGGAGCGTGGGGATCCGCCGGTCCTCGGCGTGCCGCGCGAGGTCGAGGATCGCGGCCGCCTTCGCGCGGGAGAGGCCCGCGCCGCGGAGCGGCGCCTCGCCGACGGCGAGCACGTTCCGCGCGGTGAAGCGCCGCGCGCCGCCGGTGAGCGCCGTGACGCGCGCGAAGATCGTCGCGGCGGCCTTGCCGGTGAGCTGCTGGTAGGCGATCGACTCGGCGAGCGCGCGGAAGACCGACGGCGGCCGCTCGGGCACGAGCGTGCACGGCCCCACGCGCGCCATCACGCGCGCGAGGCGCCGGTCGCGCCGCGCGAGGTGCGCGACCGCTACGCCTGCGAGCGCTGGAAGGCGCGGAGCGTCCGCCACAGCGCGAGCCCGGCCAGCAGGGCGGCGAAGGCGTAGGCGACGGGGATCGCCGGGTCGTCGAGGCGGCCCGCCACGAGCGCGCGCGCCGCGTCGACCGCGTGCGCCATCGGGTTCGCGATGGCGATGGCGCGGATCCAGCCCGGTGCGAACGTGAGCGGCAGCGTGATCCCCGAGAGCAGCGTGATCGGCAGCGTGAAGAAGTTCACCGTCTGCGCCAGCGTGTCCTCGCTCTTCAGCAGCAGCGCGAGCCGGTAGCTCACGGTGCCCGCCGCGAGGCCGAGCAGCAGCAGCAGGGGGAAGACGAGCAGCAGCCCCGCGGCCGACGGCCGGAACCCCATCGCGAGCGCCACGAGCACGAGCAGCGTCGCCTGGGTGGTGAGCACCGTGAGGTCGCGGCACGAGCGGCCGAGCAGCAGCGCCGCGCGGCTCACGGGGGAGACGCGGTACCGCTCCAGCAGGCCGGAGCGCATCTCCGGCACGAGCCCGAAGCCGACGAAGGTGCTGCTGAACACCGCCATGAGCACGAGCATCCCCGGCGTGAACGCGTTGAGCGCGCCGCCGGGCGGGAAGCCCTCCAGCCCGGTCAGGCGGTCGAGCAGCGGCGCGAAGAGCGCGAGCCAGCAGAGCGGCTGGAAGAGCGCGAACAGCATCCAGACGGGGCTGCGGAGCGTCTGGCGCACGTAGTGCCGGTAGAGCACGCCGATGTCGCGCAGCATGTCAGGCCGCCTCCTCGCGGAGGGAACGGCCGGTCTGCTTGAGGAAGACGTCGTCCAGCGTGGGGCGCGAGAGGGCGATGGTGCCGACCGGCACGCCGGCGCCGTCGAGCGCGCGGAGCACCTGCGGCAGCGCGCGCTCCCCCTCGTCCACGTAGAGCCGCACGTCGCCCTGCTCGGCGACCGTCTCGCGCACGAACGGGAGCGGTGCCAGCAGCGCCTGCGCCGCCGCGACGTCCACGCCCGGCGCGAAGCCGACCGTCACGCAGTCGCCGCTGATGCCGCGCTTGAGCTCCTGCGGCGTTCCCTCCGCGACGATGCGGCCGCCGTCGATGATGGCCAGCCGCCGGCAGAGCAGGTCCGCCTCGTCCAGGTAGTGCGTGGTGAGGAAGACGGTCATGCCGGCGTGCGCCAGGGCGCGGACCTCGTCCCACATGCGGGCGCGGCTCTGCGGGTCGAGCCCGATCGTCGGCTCGTCCAGGAAGAGGAGGGCGGGGCGGTGCACGAGGCCGAGCGCGATGTCGAGCCGGCGGCGCTGGCCGCCGGAGAGCGTCATCGCGGGACGGTCGGCCACCTCGCGCAGCGCGAACGCGTCGAGCAGCTCGGCGGCGCGGCGGATGGCGTCCGGGCGCGCGAGGCGGTAGAGCTCGCCCTGCAGGACGAGGTTCTCGAGCGCGGTGGTGCGGTTGTCGGCGCCGCCCTGCTGGCTCACGTAGCCGATGCGCTCGCGCACGCGCGCGGGCTCGCGCCGGAGGTCGTGGCCCGCCACCGTCGCGTCGCCGCCGTCGGGGTCGAGCAGCGTGGCGAGGATGCGGAGCGTGGTCGTCTTCCCGGCGCCGTTCGGCCCGAGGAAGCCGTACACCTGGCCGGGCGCCACCACGAGGTCGACGCCGCGCACGGCCTCGACGCTCCCCTTCCGCGTGCGGAACGCCTTCGCGAGCCCGCGGCACGCGAGGATCGGGTCGCTCACCGGTCGAGCGGCTCCACCACCACGGCGGTGCCGTAGCACAGCACCTCGGTGACCGACTGCATCATCTCCGTCGCGTCGTACCGGATCCCGACGACCGCGTTGGCGCCGAGCTTGTCGGCGTGCGCGAGCATGATGTCGAACGCCTCGGCGCGCGCCTGCTCGCACAGCGTCACGAAGGGGCCGATGGTGCCGCCGCTGATGGTGCGGAGCGCGCCGCCGATGGTGCCGAACACGGAGCGTGAGCGGACGGTGAGGCCGCGCACGACGCCGAGCGTGTCGACGACGCGGTGGCCGGGGATGTCGAAGGTGGTGCTGGTGAGGCGGTGGTCCATCGGGGTCCCTCCCGTGGTCGTTCAGGCGGCGCGGACGGCCTGCCGTTCGCGCGTGGCGGCCGAGCGGCGCCCGGCGCCGAGGGCCAGCATCACGCCGGCGCCGAGCACCAGCAAGGTACCGCCGAGCTGGAGCGGGCCGGGGCGCTCGCCGAGGAAGAGGCCGGCGAGCAGGTGCGTGAAGACGACGCCGAGGGCCGAGAGGGCCGTGATCGGCGCGGCCTGGTCGAGCGCGAAGGCGCGCGTCATGGCGAGCTGCGCGGCGCCGGCCGCGATGCCGGTGAGCAGCAGCCAGCCGAGTTCCGCGGCGCCGGGCGTGCGCCAGTGGAACGCGGCCGCGATGCCGAACGCGACCGACGCGACCACCGAGAAGTGGAGCACGATCGCCTCGGGCCGCTCGCCGGCGCCGAGGCGGCGGAGCGAGAGCAGGGCGAGCGCGAAGCAGAACGCGCCAAGCGTGGCGATCGCCGCGATGTCGGCCGCGGCCTCGAAGGTGGGCTGCACGACCGCGACGACGCCGGCGAACGACAGCAGCACGGCGAGCGCGGTCCGCTTCCCGAGCGGCTCCCCCAGGATCGGCGGTGCGAGGAGGGCGACGAAGATCGGCGTCGTCGCGGCGAGCGTGGCGGCGTCGCCGAGCGGGATCCGCGGGGAGGTGACGGCGACGAAGACGCCGACGGCGGAGATGGTGCCGAACACGCTGCGGCTCCACGCGGCGCGCTGGTCCATGATCACGAGCGGCACGCCGCGCGTCCGCGCGACCCCGAAGGCGACGGCGGCGCCGAGCAGGAAGCGTGCGAGGCCGACCTCGGTCCAGTGGAGCGAGCGGCCGCCGAACCGGGCGCCGAGGTTCATCAGGGCGAAGCACGCCTGCGCCACCACCATCCAGAGCATCCCGCGGATGGCCGCGCTCGGCAGAGCCTGCCGGTCGGCGGCCGGATCCTGAGCGGGCCATGCGGCGGCATCGCCAGGGGAGGCGTCGGGCAAGCCGTTGCTGGACATGGGGTTGGCTGCGATCGTCGCGTCGCGGTCAGGGGAGCGGCCGGGGCTGGCACGACCTGTGCTGCCCCGCATTGCCATGATCGATCCGACCGCCGCACCCGGCGCCGGGCTCTCGGGCTACCCGCCGGGTCTCGCCGAGGCCGGGCTGCGAGTGCTGCTCGTCGAAGATAACGACGCCGACGCGTTCATCGTCGAGGCGATGCTGCGCCGTGTGAAGGGGCTGACGGTCGAGCTGGAGCGCGTCGCTCGGCTCGACGAGGCGATGGCGCGCCTGTCGCGGGAGGGCGTCGACGTGGTGCTGCTCGACCTCTCGCTCCCCGACTCGGACGATCGCCACACCTTCCCGGCGCTGCATGCGGCGACCAACCGCGTCCCGGTGATCGTGCTGAGCGCGCTCGCCGACGAGGAGGCGTCGCTCACGGCGGTGCGGCAGGGCGCGCAGGACTACCTGGTGAAGGGGACGGTGACGCCGGAGTCGCTGGCGCGGGCGATCCGCTACGGCCTCGAGCGGCACCGGCTGCTCGCGGCGCTGCGGAGCCTCTCGCTGCTGGACGAGCTGACGGGCCTCTACAATCGGCGCGGCTTCCTCACGCTCGCCTCGGGACACCTGACGCTCGCGCGGCGCAACGGCCGGCGCGCGGTGCTGCTCTTCGGCGACCTGGACGGCCTGAAGGCGATCAACGACACGTGGGGCCACGAGGAGGGGGACGTCGCCATCCGGGCCACGGCCGACGTGCTGCGGGCCACGTTCCGCCAGTCGGACCTGCTCGCCCGCTTCGGCGGCGACGAGTTCGTGGTGCTCGCCCTCGACGTGCAGGATGGCCGCGACGACGAGCTGCTCGCCCGTCTCGCGCGGCAGTTCGCGCGGTGGAACGAGGGATCGGACCGGCCGTGGGCCCTGGCGCTCGCCGCGGGCATCGTCGAGGTGGGCGAGGCGACGGTGGAGGCCCTCGACGAGGCCCTGCGCGACGCCGACCGCGAGCAGTACGCCCGCAAGCGCGAGCGCCGCGCCCGGGATCGCCGGATCGCCTAGGCGGCGGGCGGTTCGAGGCCGAGCGCCGCGAGCAGGAACGCGTACTTGAACGCGGTCTCGCGCAGGTAGTCGAAGCGGCCGGAGGCGCCGGCATGCCCCGCGCCCATGTGCGTCCGCAGCAGCAGCGGGTTCCCGTCCGTCTTCCGCGCACGCAGCCGCGCCACCCACTTCGCCGGCTCCCAGTACGCCACCCGCGGGTCGTGCAGCCCCGCCGTCACCAGCAGCGGCGGGTACGCCGTCGCGCGCACGTTCTCGTACGGCGCATACGCGCGGATCGTCGCGAACGCCTCCGGCTCGGCCGGGTTCCCCCACTCGTCGTACTCGATCACCGTGAGCGGCAGCGACGGGTCGAGCATCGTGTTGAGCGCGTCCACGAACGGCACCTCGGCGACGCAGGCGCCGAACAGGTCGGGCCGCTCGTTGAGCACCGCGCCCATCAGCAGCCCGCCCGCGCTCCCGCCGTTGATGGCGAGCTGCTGGCGGCTCGTCCAGCCGTCCTGCACCAGCATCTCGGCGACGGCGATGAAGTCGCGGAAGGTGTTCGGCTTCCGCGCCAGCTTGCCATCCTCGTACCAGCGCCGCCCGAGCTCCTCGCCGCCGCGCACGTGCGCGATCGCGACCGTGAAGCCGCGGTCGAGCAGGCTCAGGTGCGTCGACGAGAAGACCGGGTCGCTGGTGATGCCGTACGCGCCGTACCCGGTCAGGAAGAGCGGACGCGCGCCGCCCTCCGGGCGCGGCAGGCGGTAGACGAGCGAGACGGGGACGGCCGTGCCGTCCCACGACGTCGCCACCAGCCGCTCCGTGCGGTACGCCGACGCATCGTAGCCGCCGCGCACCGGCTGCACCTTGCGCACGGTCCACGTGCGGTCGTCCATGCCGTAATCGACGACGGAGACGGGGGTGACGAGCGAGGTGTAGGCGAGGCGCATCACCCGCGCGTCGTACTCGCGGTTCCCGGCGCGCCACGCGGCATACGACGGCTCGGGGAAGGCGACCTCGTGCTCGGTGCCGAGCTCGACGTCGACGATGCGGAGGCCGGGCAGCCCGCCGCGCCGGAACCAGACCGCCACGAAGCGCTGGAACGCCTCGACGGCCTCGAGGCGGGTCGCCGGGTCGTGGGCGACCAGCTCGCGCCAGTTGGCGCGCGACGGCGCGTCGACCGGCGCCTCGCACAGGCGGAAGTTCTCCCCGCCGTCGTTGGTGAGCACGAGGAAGCGCTCGCCCTGGTGCGCCAGCTGGTACTCGACGCCGGGGCGGCGCGGCTCCACCAGCCGCGGCTCGGCGAGCGGGTCGTCGGCGGGCAGGAGGCGCACCTCGCTGCTCGTGTGGCTGCCCGACTCGATCATCAGCCAGCGGCGGCTCCGGCTCGTGCCGATGCCCAGGAAGAATCCGGCGTCCGCCTCCTCGAACACGAGCACGTCGTCGGCGGGGTCGGTGCCGAGGACGTGGCGCCAGAGGCGGCAGGGGCGCTGCGCGTCATCCAGCGTGACGTAGAAGAGCGTCCGGCCGTCGGCCGCCCACTCGACGCCGCCCGCGCTCACGCGCAGGAAGCGCTCGGGCAGCAGTTCGCGCGTGCGAAGGTCGAGGATGACGAGCTCGAACTCCTCCGCGCCCGTCGTGTCGGTGGCGTAGGCGAGCAGCTGGTGGTCGGGGCTCGTCTCGAAGACGCCGAGCCGGAAGTAGTCGTGGCCGGCGGCGAGCGCGTTGCCGTCGAGCAGCACCTCCTCCGGGGCGTCCATGCCGCCCCGGCGCCGGCACTGGAGCACGTACTGCTGCCCCTCCTCGATCCGCGTGTAGTACAGCCAGCCGTCCTCGGGCTCGGGAACGGACTGGTCGGCCTCCTGCACCCGGCCGCGCAGCTCGGCGAAGAGCCGGTCCTCCAGCGGCTTCCACGGCGCCATCATGGCGTCGGTGTACGCGTTCTCGGCGTCGAGGTGGGCGCGGACCTCCGGGTCGTCCTTCTTGCGCAGCCAGGCGTACTCGTCGACCAGGGTGACGCCGTGGATGGTGCGCGCCTCCGGCCGCTCGGCGGCGCGGGGCGGCACGGGGGTCTGGAGCTGAAGCGGCGGGAGGCTTCCGGCCACGGCCGCGGGGGCGGCGGTGGCCCGTACGGGGACCTTCGTCATGGGCGGCAATCTGCCTGTGGGGCGTCCGGGGTCAATGGATGGAAATTGGTCGGTGGGGGGAGTGGGGGGCGTAAGTGGTTGTGGGGGATGAGGTTGGTCGGTGGTCACGGGTGGCGGGTCGCGACCGGCGACCCGCCACCCGCACCCCCACGATACCTTTCCCCCTCCCGCTCCCCAGCATCCTTTTCACGGCGAGTCGGGTGCAAAAAACTGCGGAGGTCCGGCGTGGGGCGAGAGCGGGGGGACGGCAGGGTATGGCGGGCGTGGCGCGGGCTCGGGTGGGCGTTGCCGGCGGCGCTCGCGGCCGCCTGCGCGGTCAATCCGGCGACGGGGGCGCGCGAGTTCAACATGGTCTCCGAGGGCCAGGAGATCGCGATGGGCCAGCAGGGCGGGCAATCGGTGCGGCAGTCGCAGGCGCTGCTCCCCGACAGCGCCATGCAGGCGTACGTCGCCCGGATCGGCCAGCGCATCGCCCGCGCCAGCGAGCGTCCGCAGCTGCCGTGGCGCTTCACCACGCTCGACGACCCGATCATCAACGCCTTCGCGATGCCCGGCGGCGAGATCTTCTTCACGCGCGGCATCCTCACGCACTTCAACAGCGAGGCCGAGTTCGCGGCGGTGATGGGCCACGAGATCGGCCATGTCACCGCGCGCCACACCGCGCGCGCCATGAGCCGGCAGCAGCTCGCGGGGCTCGGCCTCGGCCTCGGCGCGCTCCTCAGCCAGGACGTGGCGCAGATGGCGGGCGCGCTGCAGCAGGGGCTCGGCCTCCTCTTCCTCAAGTTCGGCCGCGGCGACGAGAGCCAGGCCGACGAGCTCGGCTTCCGCTACATGGTGGCGCAGCGGTACGACCCCGACGCGATGGCGGACGTCTTCGCGATGCTCTCGCGAGTGTCGGGTGGCGGGCGGCGGCTGCCCGAGTGGCAGAGCACGCACCCCGATCCGGAGAACCGCGAACGCGTCACGCGGGCGCGCATCGACTCCGCGTTCCGCGGCCGGCCGCGGGCCGACCTCGCCGAGGGGCGCAATGAGTACCTGCGACGCCTCGACGGGATGGTGTACGGCGAGAACCCGCGCCAGGGCTTCTTCCGCGGCGCGCAGTTCCTCCATCCCGAGCTCGCCTTCTCGCTCACCTTCCCGGACGGCTGGCAGCTGCAGAACGGGGAGGACGCCGTGGTGGCGGGCGAGCCGCAGGGCGCGGCGGTGGTGCAGCTGCAGCTCGACCAGGGGACGCCCGAGGAGGCGGCGCGGCGCTTCCTCGGCCAGCAGGGGGTGCAGGTCGGGCAGACGGGGACGCTGCGGGCCGGCATCGGCACCGGCGTGAGCGCCACGTTCGGCGCGCAGGGGCAGCAGGGGGCGATGGAGGGGATGGCGATGTGGGTCGCCTGGAACGGCCGCACGTTCCGCGTCATGGGCCTCTCGGGGGCCGGCGGCCTCTCCCGCTTCGGGGCCGCCTTCGAGGCGACGATGCGGAGCCTCTCCCCCGTGCGCGACCGCGCCGTGCTCGACATCCAGCCCCACCGCGTCGACATCGTGACGGTGCCCCGCGCCATGACGGCGGAGGCGTTCCTGCAGGCGTTCCCGTCGAGCGTCGCGGCCGAGAAGGTGCTGCTCGTGAACAACTGGCTCCCGGGTCAGCAGCTCGCGGCGGGGAGCCTGGCGAAGCGGATCGTGCAGGGGCGGGCGGGGCGGTAGCCTCCTGCGGGCGGACGGCGGGTCGGGACCCGGCGCTACGACACGCGCCGGGTCTTCCGCTTCATGAAGTCCATCAGGATGAACTGGCCGAGCGTCATCGTGTTCGTGAAGTACGCCTTGCCGCGGCAGATGGCGCTGACCTGCTTCACGAAGTCGACGAGCGCGCGGTCCTTCGCGAGCATGAACGTGTTGATCATGATGCCGCTGCGGCGGCAGAGCGCCACCTCGCGATAGGTCGCCTGCAGGATCTGCGGGTCGAGGCCCATGCTGTTCACGTAGATCCGACCGTCCGGCAGCGTGAGCGCGCTCGGCTTGCCGTCGGTGATCATGATCACCTGCTTCATGTCCTTCTTCTGCCCGGCGAGGATGCGCCGCGCCAGCTTGAGCCCCTCCGCCGTGTTCGTGTGGTACGGCCCCACCTGCGCCGTGGCGAGCGCGCTGAGCGGGATCTCCTCCGCCGAGTCGTGGAAGAGCACGACCTTGAGCGAGTCGCCCGGGAACTGCGTGCGGATCAGGTGCGTGAGCGCGAGCGCGACCTTCTTGGCGGGGGTGAAGCGGTCCTCGCCGTAGAGGATCATGCTGTGCGAGCAGTCGAGCATGAGCACGGTCGCCGAGGACGAGCGGTACTCGCTCTGGCTGACCATGAGGTCCGGATAGTCGATGTCGAGCGGCACCTTGAGCCCGCCGCGCGCGATCGCGTTGCCGAGGGTGGCGGGGACGTCGAGGTTGAGCACGTCGCCGAACTCGTACGGCTTGCTCGAGCTCTCGGCCTCCACGCCCGTGGAGAGGAACGGCGTCTCGTGCGCGCCGAAGCTCGACTTCCCGACGCTGCCCATCAGCCCCTTGAGCGTCTTGTAGCCGAGGAAGTCGATGCCCTTCTCGGTGAGGTTGAACTGGACCTGCTCGGCCGCCTCGCGCACCTGGCCGCCGGGGCCGAACATCGGCTGGTGGCCGCCGGGCACCTGCGGCGGCTCGGTGGCGTTGAGGTAGCCCTGCTCGATGAGCTTCTGCACGAGCTGGTCGAGCAGCTGGGCGAGCTGCTGCTTCACCTGCTGGTCGCGCGCGGGGTCGCCGGTGCCCTCGCCGCGGAGGAGCTGGAGCATCTCCGGCGTGAGCTGGCCCGACTCCATGAGCGCCTGCAGGATCGCGGCCTTGAGCGCGTCGAGCGACTTGTCGCCCTCGGCGCCGTCGCCGTGGTAGTCGTGCCAGAACGACTGCCCGCCCCCCGCGAACCCCGACTGGAGCAGGAAGTCGGAGAGCTGCTCCATCAGCGCCTCGAGGTTCACGGCGTCGGCGAGCTCGGGGATGTACTTCGTGTAGGTCGTGAAGCGCATGGGCTCGGGGGCGGCAGGAGGGCCGGCGGGCAGGGGGCCCGGGGCACTGTCACCATGATACCCCGGGGGACAACGGGGGTCGCGGGTCACGGGGCCGAGTGGCGGAAGGCGCTTCGGCGGGCGACTCGCGGCCATCGCCCCGTGACCCGTGACCGTACATTTCCCCACCGTGCTCCCCGCCCTCGCCAACCGCAACTTCCGCCTCTTCCTCGCCGGCCAGTTCGTCTCGCTCATCGGGTCGCTCATGCAGTCGGTGGCGATCGGGTGGCTGGTGCTCGACCTCACCGATTCGCCGCTCACGGTCGGCGTGGTGCAGGGGCTCGGCGCCGCGCCGATCCTGCTCCTCGGGCTGGTCGGCGGCGTCTGGGCCGACCGCCTCGACCGGCGGGCGGCGCTGCTCGTCTTCCAGGCGCTCTTCATGCTGGAGGCGGCGTTCCTCACCGGGCTCACCGCGACGGGGCACGCCACGGTGGGCTGGGTCGCGGCGGCGGCGATCTTCGGCGGCGTCGTCTCGGCGGTGGAGATCCCCACGCGCCAGAGCTTCGTGCACGACATCGTCGGCGAGGTGCACCTGGTGCAGGCGGTGGCGCTCACCTCCACGGCGTTCAACCTCGCGCGGGTGCTGGGCCCCGCGCTCGGCGGCGTGCTGATCGCCGCGGCGGGCTTCACGTGGTGCTTCGCGCTCAACACGCTCTCGTTCGTCGCGGTCCTCTGGGCGCTCTCGCGCGTGCGCGTCGCGCCGGGTGGCGCGGGCCGCGAGCACCCCGGCGTGGCCGACGCGTTGCGGGAGGGCGTGGCGTTCCTCGGCGACTCCCCGGCTGCGCGCGCCATCGTCGTGCTCTCGGGCGTGCTCACCGTCTTCGGCTTCCAGTTCGTGACGATGCTGCCCGTGCTCGCGCGCGACGTGCTGCACCTGCAGTCGTCCGGCTACGGCGGGCTCGTCGCGTCGGTGGGCGTCGGCGCGGCGACGGGCGCGCTCTCCCTCGGCGTGCGGCGCTCGAGCGGGGGGCCGCGGCTCGTGCCGCTGTCGGGCGTCGCGTTCGGCCTCCTGCTCGCGGCGGCGTCGTTCGCGCCGACGCCCGCCGCGGCGATGCTCGGCTTCACGGCGGTGGGGATGTCGATGGCGGGGAACGGCATCGCCTCGAACAGCTGGCTCCAGCGGCTCGCGCCCGATGCGCTGCGCGGGCGGGTGCTCGGCTTCTACGCGTTCGCGGTGCTGGGGCTCGCGCCGGTCGGCGCGCTGCTCTTCGGCTGGGCGGCCGAGCAGTTCGGGGCGCGGCACGCGCTGGCGCTGGGCGGGGGCGTGTGCGCGGTCGTCTCGCTCGGCGTGCTGTGGGGCGGGGTGCTGGGGGGCCGCCCGGCGGCGCCGCCCGCCCGCGCGGGGGCGGGCGGCGCCGCGGGCCGGGGCGCTCAGGCGAAGTCGAGCCCGCCCGCCTTCCCGTAGCCGCCACCCCCGCCGCCCTTCTTCTCGGGGCGCGCGCGCATGTAGCCCAGCTCCTCGTTGCGCGTGATGCGCCGCTCGGCGGCGAGCCCCTCGAGCACGAGCTCGCACGCGCCGACGACGACCGGCGTGTCGCCCGACTCGGCGAGCCCGCCCGCGAGCACCGCGTCGATGAGGCCGGGGACCACCTTGAACCCCTTCAGCAGGGCGTCGGTGCGGTCGTCCGGCCGGACCTTCAGCGCGCCCCCCTTGTCGAACCACTCGACCACGCGCTCGAGGTCGATGTCACCCATCCGCGACTCGAGCGTGGCGCCGGCGGCGCGCCGGATCAGCTCGCGCGCGATCGCCTCGCCGCCCTGCAGCTCGCCCTCGTACTCGAGCTCGATCTTGCCGGTGATCGACGGCGCGGCGGCGTAGATGTCGCCGAGCCGCGGCACGATCTCCCGCTCGCCGCCGAGCACGGCGCGGCGCTCCGCGCTCGACACCGCGTTCTCGAGCACCGAGATCGGCAGGCGCTGGCTCACGCCGGAGCGGCGGTCGATCCGCTTGTCCTCGCGCGCCTCGAACGCCACCCGCTCCACCACCTCCGCGACGAAGCCGGGCACGCGCACCGCCATGCCGTCGCGCGCGGTCCACGCCTCCTGCGCCGTGATCGCCATGCCGAGCTCGACGGTGCGCGGGTAGTGCGTGATGATCTCGGAGCCGATGCGGTCCTTGAGCGGCGTGATGATCTTGCCGCGCGCCGTGTAGTCCTCGGGGTTCGCGGTGAAGGCGAGGATGACGTCGAGCGGCAGGCGGACGGGATAGCCTTTTATCTGGACGTCGCCCTCCTGCATGATGTTGAACAGCCCCACCTGCACCTTGCCCGAGAGGTCCGGCAGCTCGTTGATGGCGAACAGGCCGCGATTGGCGCGCGGCAGCAGCCCGAAGTGCATCGTGAGCTCGTCGGAGAGCAGGTGCCCGCCGCGCGCCGCCTTGATCGGGTCGACGTCGCCGATGATGTCGGCGATCGTGACGTCGGGCGTGGCGAGCTTCTCGACGTAGCGCTGCTCGCGCGGGAGCCAGCCGATCGGCGTCTCGTCGCCGCGCTCGCGCAGGAGGTCGCGGGCGTAGCGGCTGATGGGCGCGAACGGGTCGTCGTTCACCTCGCTCCCGGCCACCACCGGCACCGCCTCGTCCAGCAGCGAGACGAGCTCGCGCAGGATGCGGCTCTTCGCCTGGCCGCGCAGGCCGAGGAGGATGAAGTCGTGCCGCGCCAGGAGCGCATGCACGAGCTGGGGCAGGATCGTGTCGTCGTAGCCGACGATGCCGGGGAAGAGCGGCCCGCCCTGGGAGAGGCGCCGGAGGAGGTTCCCGCGCAGCTCGTCGCGCACGGAACGGCCGCGCAGGGGCGGCTGGCCCCAGGCGCTCGCCTTGAGCGCGCCGAGCGTGGTCGGAAGGGTCATCTTGACTCAGGTGAAGGTCACGTTATTTTCGCCGGGTCACGAAACCATGTTGTTCGTTGCACCCGGCATCTGCACCACTCTACACCCCATTTACCCCGGAGAGGGAACGATGAAGAAGGCTCTTGTCGTGCTTGCGCTCTTCGCCGCGGCTTGCGGCGGCGAGAAGAAGGAAGAGGCGGCCCCGGCTCCCGAGGCGGCGGCTCCGGCCCCGGCCCCGGCGACGACGGACAGCGCCGCGGCGGCGCCTGCCCCGGCGGCGGACACGGCGAAGAAGATGTAAGGCGGATCGGGGCGGGCCTCACGGCCCGCCCCGATGCGTTTCACCCCTCGCCGGCCGCGGCCGGCAGCGGGCGCAGCACCGCGGTCCTCCCGTCCTCCAGCAGCACCGCCTCCCCCTCCGGCACCTCCCGACGCACCAGCGCCAGCGCCTCGGTCCGCTCGCCGAGCGCGAGCTGGGTGCGCACGCTGCCGACGTCCTTGTCGTCGCGCCGCACCGCCGAGCCCGGCGCCACGGGCGCGCCAGGCCACGCCAGCGCCACCATCCGCCGGTTGGTGTGTCCGCGGAAGTGGAGCCTGGCGACGGTCTCCTGGCCGATGAAGCAGCCCTTGTCGTACGCCACCGCACCGATCTCGTCGTAGCGGACTTCCTGCACCAGCGTCCGCTCGTCGATCTCGGCGCCGAGGGCGGGCCAGCCGCGGCGTACGCGGAGGGCGTCGAGGTCGTCCGGGGCGCCGGCGGTGGCGCCGCCGGCGACGAGGCGGGCGTCGAGCGCCTCGACCTCCGCGGCGGGCCCCACGACGAGCGCCACCATCGGCGGTGCGTCGCCGCGCCAGCCGGCGGTGGAGGCGACCAGCAGGCCGTCGCGCGGCTCCACGCCGCGTGCGCCGGCCGGGAGGGGCGCGCCCGCGGCCGCGAGCGCCTCACCCGTCCCCGCACCCAGCAGCGCGCGCGTCGCCCACTCGGCGGTGCGGTCGGTCACCTTCGCGAGGCGGGGCGGCAGGCGCGCGCGGAACAGCTCGAGCGAGGCGGCATGCCCGTGCGGCGGGGCGAGCAGCACGAAGCGCGACTCGGCGAGGCGGAGCACCCAGTAGTCGCAGGTGATCATCCCCTTCGGCGTGAGCAGCGCACCGTACGAGAGGACGCCGTCGGCCGGCGCGCGGAGGTCGCAGGTGACCAGGCCCTGGAGGCAGGCGAAGGCGCCCGGACCCGCCACCTCGAACACGGCGAGCGGCAGCGGCACGACCGTGGCGCCGCGCGCCAGCGCGTCGAGCGCGTCGGGTGTGCGCGCGATGGCGCGCGGCCCGGCCTGGGCGGCGGTCACGCGGCGTCCACGAGCGCGCGCAGCTCGGCCGGCCGGTGACCGGTGAAGTCGGCCCAGACGAGGTCGGCGGCGACGAGCTCGTGCGCGGGGTGGCTGGTCGCGAGCATGGCGCAGGCGCAGCCCGCGCCGCGCGCGGCCTCGAGCCCGGGGAGCGAGTCCTCCAGGACGACGGCGTTGGCCGCCTCCACGCCGAGGCGGCGCAGCGCCTCGCGATAGCCCTCCGGATCCGGCTTGCAGCGCATCACGTCATCGGCGGGGACGATCGTCTCGAAGTGCGGCGCGAGGCCGCTCGCCACGAGCACCAGCTCGATCTCGCGGCGCAGCGCGCCGGAGACGATGGCGAGGCGCAGGCCGTCGGCGGCCGCGGCGCGGATGAAGTCGGCGGCGCCGGGGATGAGCGCGTGGTGCGCGCGCATCCGCGCCTCGAAGGCCCGGTTCTTCTCGGCGATCGCCTCGGCGACGGCCGGCGCCGACGCGTCGCGCCCGTGCTGCTGGAAGGCGTAGCGGAAGCACTCGCGGTCGTCGAACCCGAGGTACTCCGCGTAGTAGGTCGGCTCGTCGAGGGCGATGCCGCGGCCCGCGAGCGTCTCGATGAGCGCGGCGCAGTGCAGCGGCTCGCTGTCGGCGATGACGCCGTCGAAGTCGAAGAGGAGCGTGGTCAGCACGCGGACGAAGCTAGCAGAGGCCCGCGCGCCGGTACGAGGCATCGAGCAGCTCGACCGGATGGCACACCTCCATCGCCATCCCCTCGGCGCGGAGGCCGGCGCCGATCTGCATCAGGCAGCCCGGGTTGCCGGTCGCGATGAGCGCGGGCGGCGGGGAGACGCTCCGCGCCGCGGCGAGCTTGTCGGCCAGCACCGCGCGCGCCATCCCGGGCCGGAAGACGGAGTAGATGCCGGCGCTGCCGCAGCAGCGGTCGCTGCCGGGGAGCAGGCGCCAGCGGAGCCCGGGGATCGCGGCGAGCACGGCGAGCGCCTCGGCGTGCACGCGCTGCGCGTGCTGCAGGTGGCACGGCGCGTCGTACGCGACGTCGAGCGGGAGCGGCGCGCCGGGGCGCGGGCCCGCCGCGGCGAGCAGCTCCGTCACGTCGCGGACGCGCGCGGCGAGGCGGGCGGCGACGTCGGTGCCGAGGAGGTGGCCGTAGTCCTTGAGGATGGCGCCGCAGCCCGCGCTGTTCACCACCACGTGGTCGATCGTGTCGGCCACCGCCGCGAGCGCGCGCACGTTCGCCTCGGCGAGGGCGCGCGCGGCGGCCTGGTCGCCTGCGTGCTCGTGCAGCGCGCCGCAGCAGCCGAGTCCGGGCACCTCGATCACTTCGTAGCCGTTCACGCGGAGCGTGCGCGCCGTGGCCTCGTGCACGTGGGCGAAGAGCCCCTGCATGATGCAGCCGCGGAAGAGGGCGACGCGGGCGGGGGCCGGCGGGCGGGCCGTCCGGTCTTCCTGCGCCGAGCCCGGCGCCGGCTGCGGGCCACCCTCCGCCCGTCCGCCCGCCCGCCCGTCCGCCGCCGGCGCCATCGGCGCCGGCGCCGTCGCCGCCACCATCCCGAACCCGAAGCCGATCCGCCCGCCGCCCGCGAGCCGGCGCGCGAGACCGAGGTCGCGCAGCCAGCGCGTGAGCGCGAAGGCGGGACGCCAGAGCGCGGGATGGCGGAAGAGGGCGAGCAGCGCGCGCATCGGCGCGGGCAGGCCGCGCGCGTCGTGCAGCTCGGCGCGCGCCGCCTCGAGGCCGCGTCCGTACCCCACGCCGCTCGGGCACGCGGGCTCGCAGGCGCGGCAGCCGAGGCACTGGTCGAGGTGCGTGTTGAGCGCCTCGTCGAACGGCGAGAGCTCCCCGCGCTCCAGCGCCCGCATGAGCACGATGCGGCCGCGCGGCGAGTCCGCCTCGTCGCCGGTGGCGAGGTACGTGGGGCAGGCGGGGAGGCAGAAGCCGCAATGCACGCACGGGTCGAGCGCGGTGTAGGCGGACGGGTGGTCGGCCGGCCGGGCGGACGGCGGGGCCGCGACCGGCGGTTCAGCCATGCGGGGCACCGTCCGCCTCGACGGCCAGCGTGCCGCGCGGGTCGAAGACCTGCCGGAGCCGCGCCACCAGCGCGCCGACGCCCTCGCGGTAGGCGCCGAAGTGCCCGGCGGCCGCGAGCACCGCGCGCGGCGCGCGCTCGAGCGTGACCGGGACCTCGCGTGGCGCGAGGGCGTGCCGCAGCGCGGCGACCTGCGCGCCGTCGGCCTCGCCCGACCAGCGCACCTGCCCGCTCGCCGCGCCGGCGGTGACGATCCCCTCGCCGAGGGACGCGTCGAGCGTGTCGAGCAGGTCGTCGAGCCCGTCGCGCAGCACGCCGAAGCGGAGCGCCACGCGGCCCGCGAGCGGTGCCCCCTGCACGAGCGCCCAGAACTGGCCCGCGCGCTCCGCCGGCAGCGCCTCCCACGCGAGGTCAGTCCCGAGCCCGAGCCGGGCGCCTTCGGCGGCGACGCCCTCCGCGGTGCCGAGCAGCCGCGCGGCGAGCACCCAGTCGGCGCCGGCGCCGGCGGCGGGGGAGACGAGCTCCAGCGCCTGGGCGTCGAGGCCCGCGTCCGCGAGGTCGCGCGCGGCGGAGGTGAGGTGGTCGCGCGCGCCGCGCGCGACGAAGGTCCGGTCCTCGGGCGGCAGCGCGCGGAGGCGCAGGTGCAGCTCCGCGAGCACGCCGAATGCGCCGAAGCCGCCGACGCAGAGCTTCGTCAGGTCGTACCCGGCGACGTTCTTCACCACGCGGCCGCCGGGCTTCACGACCTGCCCGTCGCCGGTGACGACGGTGACGCCGAGCACGTGGTCGCGCACGGGGCCGTAGCCGAGGCGGAGCGGGCCACCGGTGGCGGTGGCGGCGATGGCGCCGAGCGTGCGGGTGGGGCGGCCGGGCGGGTCGAGCGCGAGCCACATCCGCTCGCGGGCGAGGCGGCGGTGCAGCGCATCGAGCGGGACGCCGCCCTGCACCGTGCACACGAGGTCGGCCGCGTCGACGCGCACGACCGCGTCGAGCGCGCGGGTGCCGACGACGAGGTCGGCGGGGGCGTCGGCCGGGAGCCACGAGCCGCTCCCCTCGATGCGCACGCGCCACCCCTCGGCGCCCGCGAGCGCGAGCAGCGCCGCGAGCCGCTCCACGTCGGGCGGCAGCGCGCGCGGGCGCCCGTCGCGCGTGCGCTCGAGCGCGCCCGCGCCGAGCAGGTCGCGCAGCCGCCCCTCGAGGGTGCCGCTCACGCGACGCCCCCCTGGCGCCACTCGCGGCAGGCGTGCACGGGCACCACCTTGCCGGGGTTCGCGCGCTCCATCGGGTCGAACGCGCGGCGCACCGCGCGCATGCGCGTGAGCGTCTCGCAGTCGAACGCCTCCACCATGTAGTCGAGCTTGTCGGCGCCGACGCCGTGCTCGCCCGTGACGGAGCCGCCCGCGCGCAGGCACGCCTGCATGATCTCCGCGCTCGCCTGCTGCACGCGGGCGTGGAGCGCGCGATCGCGCCGGTCGAACGAGATGTTGGGGTGCAGGTTGCCGTCGCCCGCGTGGAAGACGTTGCTGATCACGAGGTCGTGCCGCGCGCGGATCGCGTCGATCTGGTCGAGGATGTCGGGGAGCGCGGAGCGCGGCACCACGGCGTCCTGCACCGCGAGGTCGGGCGCGAGGCGGCCCATGGCGCCGAACGCCTTCTTGCGGCCCTGCCAGAGGCGCGCGCGGTCCGCCGCGGCGTCGGCGCGCTGCACGCCGCGCGCGCCGTGCGCGCGCAGGATCGCCTCGACGGCCTCGGCCTCCGCGCGCACCGCGTCGGGGCGGCCGTCCAGCTCGCACAGCAGCACCGCGGCCGCGTCGACCGGGTAGCCCGCCGCGTAGATCGACGCCTCGACGGCCCGGACGCACGACTGGTCCATCATCTCCAGCGCGGCGGGCACGACGCCCGACGCGATCACCGCGCCGACCGCCTCGCTCGCGCGCCGCACCGAGTCGAAGTCGGCGAGCAGCGTGGCGACGGCGGCGGGGAGCGGCTCGAGCCGCACGGTGACCTCGACCGCGATGCCGAACATCCCCTCGCTGCCGACGAAGAGCCCGGCGAGGTCGGGGCCCCAGGGCTCGCCGTGCGGCGAGCCGAGCACGACCACCTCGCCGTCGGGCAGGACGACCTCGAGGCGGCAGACGTGGTTGGTCGTCACGCCGTATTTGAGGCAGTGCGGGCCGCCGGCGTTCTCGGCGACGTTGCCGCCGATGGTGCACGCCGTCTGGCTGGACGGGTCGGGGACGTACTGGAGCCCGTGCGGGAGCGCGGCCTCGGAGAGCCGCGCGTTCACCACGCCGGGCTCGAGCACGGCGCGCCGTCGCACGGGGTCGAGCGCCAGGATGCGGTTGAGGCGCGTGAGCGCGATGAGGGCGATGCCGTCCGCGAGCGCGCCGCCCGAGAGGCCGGTCCCCGCGCCGCGCGCCACCCACGGCACGCCGAGGCGGTGCAGCAGCCGCACGACGGCGATCACCTCGTCGCGGCTGCCCGGCAGCACCACGACCTGCGGCACCGCCTCGTGCGTCGGCAGGCCGTCCATCGTCCACGTGACCAGCTCCCCCGGGCGGTGCTTCACCCAGCGCGTGCCGACGATCGCGGCGAGCGCGTCGGCGAGGGCGGTCACGGGCCGAGGACGATGTCCGGGTGGTGGCCGCCCTTGCCGTTGGTGCGCGCGCCCTCGTGCACTGCCACCGCCTCGCGGAGCGCCGCGGTGAGCCGCGGCAGCAGCGCGAGCAGCCGCTCCGCGCGCTCGGCGGTGTCCCGCACGGCGAGCAGCTGCTGCTTGATGGCGAGGTCGACCTCGAGGAGCGACGCGACCTGGAACGAGAGCGCCTCCGGGTCGGCCTCCAGCTCGAGCGGCTCGGCCTCCCGGTCCCCGAGGCGGCCGAGCAGGTCGGCGTAGGCCCGGGCATGGTCGCGCAGGTCGGCGGCGGCGGCCGAGCTCGGCTCGGTGCCGGGCTCGTCGTCGAACTCCTCCACCATGCCGAGGTAGTACGGTGTCCCCTCGTCGAGGTAGCGCGTGAGGAGGAAGCGCCGCTCGCCCGTCACCACGACGTTCGACCGGCCATCCGCCAGCGGCTGCACGCCGCGGATGGCCGCGATGCACCCGACCGCGCCCGGCACGGGCGGGCCGGCCTCGGTGGCGGCGAGGATGCCGAAGCGGCCGTCCCCGGCCTGGCAGTCGGCGAGCAGCTGGCGGTAGCGCGGCTCGAAGATGTGGAGCGGCAGCGGCACGCCCGGGAAGAGCACCAGCCCGAGCGGGAAGAGCGGGAGGCGGTGGGCCATGGTGACGAATCGTACACGCGGCCGGCGGCGCGGCGCCTCAGGCGCAGCCGATGGCGGCGAGCCCGCGCGCGATCACCGCGTCGCCGAGCGGGACGGTCCAGCGGCCGTCGCCCGGCTGCATCCGGCCGACCGCCTCGGGGAGGGCGAAGCGGACGAGGCCGGCGCGCGCCTTCTTGTCGGTCGCCATCGCGGCGCGCACCGCCTCCGCGGGCAGCGGCTGCGCGAGGCGCGTGGAGAGCCCGGCGCGCACGAGCAGGGACGCCATCCGCTGCGTCACGCCAGGGTCGAGCCCCAGCGACTCGGCCATCACCCCCTCGGCGACGAGCCCGAGGCCGACGGCCTCGCCGTGGTGCAGCGCGTAGCCGCTCACGTGCTCCAGCGCGTGGGCGACGGTGTGGCCGGCGTTCAGCACGGCGCGCCGGCCACGCTCGTGCTCGTCCTCGCCGACGATCGCCGCCTTGATCCGCACGCTCCCCTCCACGAGCCCTGCGAGCGCCTCGGGGTCGCCGCCGAGCAGCAGGGCGAGCCGGTCCTCGATCCAGTCGAGGTACGACGCGTCGGCGACGAGGCCGTGCTTCAGCGCCTCCACGAGGCCGCCGCGCAGCTCGCGCGCGGGCAGCGTCGCGAGCGTGGCGGTGTCGGCGAGCACGGCGATCGGCGGGTGGAACGCGCCGACGAGGTTCTTCCCGTGCCGGGTGTCGACGCCGACCTTGCCGCCGACCGAGGCATCGACCATCGCGAGCAGCGTGGTGGGGGCCTGCAGGAGCGGGATTCCGCGGAGGTACGTCGCGGCGACGAAGCCCGCGAGGTCGCCCGTGACGCCGCCGCCGACGGCGACGAGCACCGCGTCGCGGCCGACGCCGAGGTCGAGCAGGCGGTCGGTGAGCTCGGCCCAGGTGTCGCGCGTCTTCGCGGCCTCGCCCGAGGGCACGGCGAGCTGGGCGGCCGCGCGCAGTGGCAGGCCGAGCGCGCCCCACGGCCCGCCGCCGCGCTCCCACGCGCTCAGGTGCGCGAGCACCGCCTGGTCGGCCAGCACCACCGCCCGGGCACTCGGCGCGCGCTCGGCGAGCACCGCGGGGAGCCGCGCGAGCGCGCCGGCACCGACCTGCACGTCGTAGCGGCCGCGGCCGTGGATGACCGGAAGCGTGGCGATCGGCATGGCCGCGGGCCGCTACCAGGTGACGTCGGCGCGGCCCGCGCGATGGTTCGCGAGGCGCGCCAGCGTGAAGAGGAGGTCCGAGAGGCGGTTGAGGTACGTGATGAACAGCGGATGCACCTCCGCCTCGCGCGCGAGCGCGACCACGCTCCGCTCGGCGCGGCGGCAGACGGTGCGCGCCACGTGCAGCGTCGCGGCGGCGGGCGTGCCGCCCGGCAGGATGAACGCGCGCAGCGGCGGGAGCTCGGCATCGGCCGCGTCCATCGCCGCCTCGAACGTGGCGATGCGGTCGGACGAGAGCTCGGCCTTCTCGAGCGCGGAGGCGACCCTGGCCGGGTCGGGCGTCGCGAGGTGGCCGCCGATGCTGAAGAGGTCGCGCTGCACGGCCTCGAGCAGCGCGTCGTGCGCGCCGTCCGGGTCGGTCGCGCGCGCGAGGCCGATCACCGAGTTGAGCTCGTCCACGTCGCCGTACGCGGCGACGCGCCGGTCGTCCTTGGCGACGCGCCCGCCCCCGAAGAGTCCGGTCTCCCCCTCGTCGCCCGTGCGGGTGTAGATGCGCATCGCGCCCCCGTCAGGTGCGCGCGGCGCGCACGGCGCCGAGCATGTCGTCGATGCGGCTGAACTTCACGCGTGGCCGGCCGAGCGGCTGCCCGGCGGCGACCTCGAGCGCGTCGAGGCGCCGCCAGTCGGCCCACGTCACGACGTCCGCGCCGCGCGCGGCGAGCAGCGCGTCGAGGGCGGCGCGGCCGCCCTCCGCCGCCGGCAGCCGCCCCTCGCGCAGGTCGTCGAGCAGGCGTTCCGCCGTCTCGACCGCGTCCGGCTTGTTGGTGCCGATCACGCCGCTCGGCCCGCGCTTGATCCAGCCGACGCAGTACTGGCCCGGCAGCACCTCGTGGCTGCCGGCCTCGCGCAGCACGCGCCCCGCGGCGTTCGGGATGGTGCCGCGCTTCGCGTCGAACGGCACGCCGTCGAGCGGCACGCCCCGGTAGCCGACGGAGCGGAAGACGAGCCCCGCGGGGATCGTCTCGTGCGTGTCGGTCGCGACGGCGCGCACGTCGCCCCCCTCGCCGGCCACCAGCCGGTTGCGCACCGCGCGCACGCCCGTGACGCGCCCCTCGCCCTCCAGCGCGGCGGGCGAGAGCAGGAAGCGCAGCGTGACGCGCCGCCGCTTCCCCGTCGCCGCGCGCCCGGCGTACGCCTGCAGGATCTCGCAGTTGCGGAGCGCGGTGCGGTCGTCGGCGGCCTCGAGCGCGGCGCGCGTCGCGTCGTCGAGCGCCACCTCGTCGGCGTGCGCCGCGACGTCGGCCTCGGCCAGCTCGCCGAGCTCGCGCAGCTCGGGCGTGGTGCACGCGGCCTGGGCGGGCCCGCGCCGCGCGAGGACGGTGATCTCGCGCACCCGGCTGGCCGCGAGCGCCTCGAGCGCGTGCGGCGCGATGTCGGTGGCGGCGAGCGCGTCGGCGCCCTTGGCGAGGATGCGCGTCACGTCCATCGCCACGTTGCCGATGCCGATGACGGCGACCGCCTCCTGCGAGAGGTCGAACGCGAGGTCGCGGTAGTCGGGGTGGCCGTTGTACCAGCCGACGAACTCCGTCGCGGCGTGGGAGCCGGCGAGCCCCTCGCCGGGGATGCCGAGCGCGCGGTCGGTCTGGGCGCCGACGGCCCAGACCACCGCGTGGTAGTGCGCCGCGAGCTCGGCGGGCGTGACGTCGGTGCCGACGCGCACGTGGCCGAGGAAGCGCACCGCCGGGTGCGAGGCGAGGCGCTCGTACGCCTTCACGACCGACTTGATCTTCTGGTGGTCCGGTGCGACGCCACCGCGCACGAGCCCGTACGGGGTCGGCAGGCGGTCGAACAGGTCGATCTCGACGGCGAGGCCATCCTGCCGCAGCAGGTGCTCGATGGCGTAGAAACCGCTCGGGCCCGCGCCGACGACGGCGACGCGCAGCGGATGCTCAGGGGTGCCGGGCAACGACATGGGCGGCAAGGTAACCGTGCCCGTCGCCCCGGGCACGGCGGCTCACCGCGCCGGCAGCCGCCCCATCTCCACCACCACCGAGTCGAGCTGCGCCAGCGCGGCGCGGTACGGCTGCGCGTGGTGGTTGGCGAGCACCGAGAACGTCCAGACGCGGCCGTCCGGGCGCTCCAGGTAGCCGCTCAGCGTGTTGACGCCGCCGATCGAGCCCGTCTTCGCGAGCACGCGCCCCTCGAGGGGCGAGCCGGTGAAGCGCTTGAGCAGCGAGCCGCGCTGGCCCGAGCGCGGGAGGCCGGCCGAGAAGACATCCCAGCGCGGGTGGCGCCGCATGTACCGCAGCAGCTGCGCGAACGCCCGCGGGCTCACGAGGTTCGACGCCGAGAGCCCCGACCCGTCCTGCACCGCCACCTCCAGCGAATCGACGCCGACCGAGTCGATGAGGAAGCGCCGCTCGACGGCGACGCCCTCCCGCCAGTCGCCCGCGCGCCCGTGCGTGCGGCCGAGGAGCTTGAGCAGCTGCTCGGCGTACCAGTTCTGGCTCGTGTTGAGGATCGGGAAGATCCAGTCGCGCACCGGGCGCCCGCGCACCTCGGCGAGCGGCGGCGTCGCGCGCGCGGCGGCGAAGAGCGTCGAGTCGCGCGTGCTCCACGTGCGTCCCGTGACCACGATGCCCGCCTCCAGCAGCGCGACGCGCAGCGCCTCGGCGGTCCACCGGTCGGGGTCCGGATGGGCGACGTACTCGGTGCCGCCGGACGCGTCGGCCGGCGCGCGGCCCTCGGCGCGGATCACGAGCGGCGCGGTGGCGCCCGCATCCCGGAAGAAGTCGATCGTCTCGGGCGCGCCCGCGCTGTCGGTGACGGCGCGGTTGTCGAGCGTGACCGTGCCGAGTGCCGGGGCGAGGGCGAGGACGGGGGGCGCGCCGGCCGGCCCGGGCTTCCACGCGAGGTCGATGCTGTTGTCGTTGAAGCCGAGCCCGGAGACCGGCGCCGCGTACCACCAGCCGAGGTCGTACGTCTCCCACTGCGGGTGCACGAGCGGCCCGCCGAAGAACGAGCCGTCGCCGACGAGGTCTCCCTCGACGCGGCGGATCCCGCGCTCGCGCAGGGTGCGCGCGAGCTCGCGCAGCCGCGCGAGCGGGTCGGCGTCGCAGGCGTCGGCCGCGGTCGTGTCGACCGCGTAGCAGCGACGCGCGAACGTCGGGTCGCCCCGGCCGTAGAGCACGAGCGGGCCGCGCAGCACGCCGTCGGCCACCGGGCCCCCCGCGTAGAGGGACGTCGCCTGCCGCTGCGCGGGGTCGAGCAGGACGGCTGCAGCGGCGGCGACGACGAGCTTCGTGTTGCTCGCGGGGACGAACAGGCGCCGCTCGTTGCGGCCGAACAGCACGCGGCCGCGGTCGTCCAGGAGCGCGACGCCCCAGAGCGTCCGATCCCACGGGGCCGCATCGAGGCGCGCCTCGAGCGCGCGCTGCTGCGCGGCGACGGCGGGCGGACGGGCGGCGGCGGCACCGACGAGCAGCAGGGCCGCCGCGACGGACCGGACCGAGTGCCGGCGCCGCGCTGCCCCAGGCACCGTCGTCCGACCAGGCGTCGGGCGGGGCATCAGGAGAACCGTCTCATCCGTTGACAGGTGGTCGTAAGTCCATAAGAATACTGGAGTTATGGGTTTCCGTCAATCCGGCGGAGCCCGGTCTCGCCCCCCTCCTCCGGAGCCCGTCCCATCCCCCTGCGTCGTGCGTGGGTCGTGCTCGCGGCGTGGCTGGCGTGGGGCGGGGGCGTGCGCGTGGCCGCGGCGCAGGACGACTCGGCGCTGGTGGTGCGGCGGCTCGCGTTCACGGGGAACCGCGCGCTGGACGACACGCGGCTCGCGGCGGCGATCGTCACGACGGCGTCCAGCTGGTTCGCGCGCGCCTCGGTGGTGCGATGGCTGGGGCTCGGCGAGCGGCGGAGGCTGAGCGAGCTGGAGTTCCAGCGCGACGTCGCGCGGCTCCGCTTCCTCTACCGGCTGAGCGGCTACCCGCAGGTGGTGGTCGACACGATGGTGGTGCGGCGGGGCGGCGACGTGGCGATCACCTTCCGCATCGAGGAGGGGCTGCCGATCCGCCTGGAGCGGCTGACGCTCGCCGGGCTCGACAGCGTCGACGCGGCGCTCCGCGCCGCGGTCACGCGCGGCCTGCCGCTCCACGTCGGCGACCCGTTCGACCGCGCGGCGCTCGCCGCGACGATCGACACGATCACGCGGCGGCTGCGCGACCGTGGGCACCCGTTCGCGCGCGGTGCGCGCGCCTTCAGCACCGACCCGCTGCGCCTGCGCGCGCAGGCGACCGTGACGGTGGAGCCTGGGCCGGCGGCGGTGGTGGGGGAGATCCGCGTGGAGGGGACGCGGCGCGTGGCGCCGGAGGTGGTGCGCAAGCTGCTGCTGGTGCAGCCGGGGCGGCCGTACGCGGAGGCGGACCTGTTCGGCAGCCAGCTGCAGCTCTACCGGGCCGACCTCTTCCGCTTCGCCGGGCTCGCGGCCGACACCGCGCGCTTCGACCCATCGACCGGTCGGCTGCCGCTCGTGGTGGCGGTGCAGGAGGCGCCGCCGCGCCGGGTGCGCGCGTCCGGCGGCTACGGCACCAACGACTGCCTGCGCGGCTCGGCCGCGCTCACGCAGCGCGACTTCCTCGGCGGCGGCCAGCTGCTCGACGTGTCGGCGCGCGTGTCGAAGGTCGGCGTGGCGGCCGGCGCCGACCTCGGCCTGGCGGACAACATCTGCGCGCTGCTGGTGAACGACACGATCGGCTCGTCGCTCCTCAATTACAACGTGACGGCGACGCTCCGGCGGCCCGGCGTGTTCGGCGCGCGCAACACGCTCGCGCTCTCGGTGTTCACGGAGCGGCGCTCGCAGTTCGGCGTGTACCTCCGCGAGGAGGACGGCGCGTCGGTGAGCCTGACGCGGGAGACGGGGCGGCTGGGCATCCCGGTGACCGTGAGCTACGCGCTCTCGCGCGGGCGCACGCAGGCCTCGGAGGCGAGCTTCTGCACCTTCTTCGCCGCGTGCTCGCCGGACGTGGTGCTGCTCCAGTCGCAGCGGTTGCCGATCGGGCGGCTGGCGGTGTCGGCGACGCGGGCGCGGGTGACGAACCCCCTCGACCCGGTGCGCGGCTCGGTGCTCACCGCGGAGGTGACGCACAGCGCGCCCTGGCTCGGTTCCGACACGCTCCAGCGCTTCACGCGCATGGTGGTGGACGGCAGCTGGTACGCGGCGCTCGGGCGCACCGTGACGCTCGCCCTGCATGCGCGCGGCGGCCTCATCTTCGGCGCGAGCGACGTCACGGGGACCCCGTTCAGCTTCGTCCCGCTCGACCAGCGCTTCTTCGCGGGCGGGCCGAACGACGTGCGCGGCTACCAGCTCAACCAGCTCGGTCCGGTCGGCTACCTCACCACGCGCGCGGCCGTGGAGGCGGCGGGCAACGACGCGGCGCGGCTGCCGCCGGAGCTGGTGCGCGTCGCCGCGACCGGCGCCAACACGCTCGCCGTGGGCAACGCGGAGCTGCGCTTCGCCGCGCCGTTCTGGAGCCGCCGGCTGCGGCTCGCGCTCTTCGTGGACGGCGGCTCGCTGTGGCAGCGCGGCGACGCGCTGACCGAGAACCGCGTGGCGCTCACGCCGGGCGTCGGGCTCCGGGTCGGCACGCCGCTCGGGCCCGCGCGCCTCGACCTCGCGTGGAACCCGCGGAACCTCTCGCGCGGCATCCTCTACGTGGAGGAGCGCGACGGCACGGTCTCGCCGGCGCTCGTCGGCTATGCGCCCGACCGCGGCGCGACCTTCCCGACCACCGGCCGCTTCCCCACGCTCCACATCGCCGTGGGGCAGCCGTTCTGATGGCGGGGCGGCTGCTGCGCCTGCTCGCGTCGCTGCTCGTGGTCTCGGCCGCCGGCATGGCGGGACTCGCGCTGGCGCTCGGCTTCACGCCGCCCGGCCGCGCGCTGCTCGCGCGCGTCGTCGCCGACCGGCTCGAGCAGCGGCTCGATGGCCGCGTGCGGCTCGGCGGTCTCGGCGGCACGCTCCTCGGCGACCTGGTGCTGCGCGACCTCGCGATCGACGACGCGCGCGGCCGCCCCATCCTCCGCGTCGGGCGGCTGCGCGCACGGTACCGGGTGCCGAACCTGCTCGCGGGCGCGTTGCTGTTCGCCGACGTGCGCGTGGAGGCGGCGACGCTCGCGCTGCGCGACATGCCGGACGGCCGGCTCAACGTGGCGCACCTGCTCCGCCTCGGCGCCGGCGCGCCGGGCGGCCCCGCGCCGCGCGTGACGCTGCAGGACGTGACGCTGGACGACGTGCGCGTGGAGGTGGCGCGCGGCGGCCGCAGCTGGGTGGTGGACGGGGTGCACGCCGAGCTGCCGCTGGTGCGGCTCACGGCGGCCGGGGGCGTGGATGTCGACATCGACCGCGCCCGCGCGCGCCTCGCCGATCCCGCGCTGCAGGTGACCGATGCGCAGGGGCGGCTCCG
Source organism: Gemmatimonadales bacterium (assembly GCA_033764615.1). Lineage (GTDB taxonomy): Bacteria > Gemmatimonadota > Gemmatimonadetes > Gemmatimonadales > GWC2-71-9 > JANRIU01. The sequence continues at coordinate 32,789 of JANRIU010000103.1, forward strand.
CGTGGCCGGCGACACGCTCTTCGTCTCGCTCACGCGTCTCGCGCTGCCGAACTCGGCGGGGCCGGTGAGCGGGGCGGTCTCCTGGGGGGACGGCCTCAGCGCCTTCGCCTCGGTGGATGCGCGCCGGCTGGACCTCGGCGACCTCGCGGGGCTGCTGCCCGACGTGCCGCGGTTCACCGGGGCGGCGCGGGTCCTCGCGTCGGTCGATGCCGATGGCTCGTTCCACGCGGACGCCGACCGCATCGCCCTCGCGCGCGGGCCGGAGCGCGTGGCCGGCCAGGCGGGGGTGTGGCTGCCGGCACGCGGCACGCCCGTCGTGCGCGACCTCGACCTGCGGCTGGAGCAGGTGCGCCTCGCGCACGTGCGGCCGTGGCTCGACCCCGTGCTCGTCGGCGCGCTCACGGGGACCGTGCGCGCCGACGGCCCGCTGGACCGGCTCCGGCTGGCGGCGGGCGTCACCTTCCGCGACGAGGCGGTGCCCGGTCGCCCGGTGAGCCGCGTGCGCGCGGACGGCGGCGTCCGCGCGGCGGGCGAGGGCGCTCTCGCCTTCGACTCGCTGCACGTCCGCGAGGCCGACGTGGCGCTCGCCACGATCGCGCGCCTGCTGCCGGCGCTCCGCCTCCCCGGCCGCGCCGAGCTCGCGGGGACGCTGCACGGGCCGTGGCGCAACGTGACGTACGCGGGAAGCGTGCGGCACGCAGCGCCCGACCTGCCCGCGTCGGCGGCGAGCGGGCGGGTGCGGCTCGACACGCGCACCGACACGCTCGCGCTCGCCGCCGACGTGCGGCTCGAGCCGCTGGCGCTCGACGGCATCCGGCCGCAGCTGCCCGGGCTCGCCGCGGAGGGCAGCCTGCGGGGGCACCTGCGCCTCCTGGGCACCGCGCGCAGGATGCTCGTCGACGCCGACCTCGAGGGCGACGCGGGCGCGCTCCGCGGTGGCGGCACGCTCACCTGGCTGCCGGACGAGCGGGCCGCGCGCGGCCTCGACCTCACCGTGCGCGACCTCGACCTCGCCCGGCTCGACCCGGCGCTCCCGCGCACGCGCCTCACCGGGTCGGTGCTGGCGGACCTCACCCAGCGCGACGGCGCGCCGCTGCCCGACGGCACGCTCGCGGCGGCGCTCGCGCCGAGCCGCGTGCTCGGCGTGCCGGTGGACACCGCGATCGTCTCGGCCGTGGCGATCGGCGGCCTCGCCCGCGTCGACACGCTGCGCGCGGCGGCCGGCGGCGTCCGCGTGGAGGGCGGGGGCTCGCTCGCGCTCGCGGGCCTCGCCGAGGGGGAGCTGCAGCTCCGGCTCGTGGCCGACAGCCTCGGCGCGCTCGACCCGCTCGTGGCGGCGATGGTGGAGGGGGACAGCGTCCGCGCGGGACGCCTCCCGCTCGAGGGGCGGGCGACGGGGACGCTGCGCGTCACCGGCGCCGCGGGCCATCGGGAAGCGCAGGGGCGCGTGCGGGTCGACGCGGCGCGCGTGGAGGCGCTCGCGGTGCAGTCGCTCGAGGGCGTGCTCCGCTGGCGCGAGGAGCGCCGGCAGGTGCGGGCGCGGCTCCGTGCCGATACGCTGCGCCTCGGCGGGCGCGCGTTCCACCGGCCGAGCCTGCGCGTGGACGGCCGCGGCGGGGCGCTCGCCTGGGCGCTGCGCACCGCGGGTCCCGGTGGCTTCGACCTCGACGCGCAGGGGCGCGCGGCGCCTGCCGACAGCGTCCCCGCGCTCGACCTCGACTCGCTTGCCGTCGCGGTGGGCGGGCGCACGTGGCGGCTGCTCGCCCCGGCGCGCCTCACGGCCGACTCGGCGCCGCGCCTCTCCGCCCTCCGCCTCGCCACCGACGACGGCACCGGCGTCGTGAGCGCGCGCGGCCGCGTGCCGGGCAGCGCGCCGGGGGCGCTCGCGGTGGAGGCGTTCGGCGTCGACCTCGCCGACCTCGACGCCGCGGCGATCCGCGACTCGCTCGCGCTCCGCGGCCGCGTCGGGCTCTCGGTGCAGGTCGGCGGCACGGCCGAGCTGCCGGTGCTCCGCGGCGCCGTCACCCTCGTCGATGCCGGCCTCGGCGACGTCACCGCGCCGTTCGTCGGCGGCACGCTCGAGTACGCCGACCGCGTCCTCACGAGCAGCCTGCGCCTCTGGCGCACGGGGGTGCCGCTCCTGCGCGCGGACGCGCGGCTGCCCATCGACCTCGCGCTCCGCGCCGCGCGTCGCCGCACCGAGGGCGCCCTCGCCGTGCTCATCCGCGCGGACGACGCCGACCTCGCCATCGCCGAGCTGCTCACGCCGTCGCTGCGCCGCGTGCGCGGCACCTTCGACGCCGAGGTGCGGGTGGCGGGGTCGTGGGCGCGGCCGCTCCTCAGCGGCTACGTCCAGCTCGACAGCGCCAGCGCCACGGTGCCGGCCCTCGGCGTGCGCTACGACACCGTGCTGGTCCGCGCCGAGCTCGCGGGGGACTCGCTCACCTTCCGTCGCGGGCGCTTCACGGCGGGGCAGGGCGCCCTCGAGCTCGGCGGGCGCGTGCGCTTCGCCGACCTCGCGCGGCCGGAACTCGACCTCGCGCTCGCGGCCGGGCGCTTCCCCGCGCTCGACGTGCGCGGCTACCTCTCGGCGGAGCTCACCGGCCTGCTGCGGCTCCGCGGCCCGTGGGACAGCGCCACCGTGACCGGGCGCGCCGTCGCCACGCGCGGCACGTACTACTTCGCCGACCTGGTGAACAAGGCGATCGTCGACCTGTTCGACCCGATGAACGCCGACCTCATCGACACGCTCGAGGTGGGCCGCCGGACGCTGAAGGACGCGTTCCACTCGCGCTTCCTCGACCGCCTCGTGGCGCGCGACCTGCTCGTCACCCTCGGCAGCGACGTCTGGCTCCGCTCGAACGAGGCGAACGTGAAGCTTGGCGGCGACCTGCGCGTGAACAAGGCCGGGCGGGTGTACCGCATCGACGGGCTGCTGAACGCCGAGCGCGGCGAGTACCAGCTGCGACTGGGGCCCGTCAGCCGGCCGTTCCTCATCGACCGCGGCACCGTGCGGCTCCTCGGCACGCCCGACCTGAACGGCGAGCTCGACCTCGGCGCGCGCCACCTCGTCCGCGCGCTGGACGGCGGCGAGGTGCCGATCATCGCGCGGATCACGGGCACGGTGCTCAACCCGAAGCTCTCGCTCGGCGCCGAGGCGGGCAGCACGCTCTCCGAGGCCGACGTCTCGAGCTACCTGCTCACCGGGCAGCCGGCGAGCACGGGAGTGAACGTCGGCGGCCAGGTCGCCGGCCTCGCGGGGAACGTGCTTGGCGCGCTCGCGAGCGAGCTGGAGCGTGCGGCGGTGAACCAGCAGGTGCTGGGCGCGCGGCTCACCGAGCTCCGCTTCCGCCCGGGGCTCCAGGCGTTCGGCCAGGGGGCGACGGCGGTGTCGCTGAACCGGCTGGAGGCCGGCGTGCAGGTGGGGGAGCGTACCTTCCTGACGCTCAACGCCGGCTTCTGCTTCGTCGGCGGCCAGCAGGCGTTCACGCGCGGCCTCTTCGGGGCCGGCGTGGAGTACCGCTTCTCGAGCGCGTGGCGCTTCCAGGCGGCGTGGGAGCCGGCCGTGCAGGCCTGCCTCGCCACCGCCGGCTCCGCGCTCGGGCAGCAGGCGCGCTTCCAGCTGGGCGGCGACGTGCTCTGGCAGAAGGAGTTCTGATGGCCCGCGTGGTGGTGATCACGAACCCGGCGGCGGCGCGCACGGAGTATGTCGCGGCGCAGGGCATCACGCAGGCCTTCAAGCGCGCAGGGTGGCGCTGCGAGCTGCTCGCCACGGGCGGTCCGGGCGACGCGCGCCGGCTGGCCGAGTACGCCCTCGGCCAGCACGCCGACATCGTCGTCGTCTATGGCGGGGACGGCACCACCATGCAGGCCGCGGCGGCCCTCGTCGGCAGCGACACGCCGCTCGGCATCGTCCCCGGCGGCACGGGCAACCTCCTCGCGGGCAACCTCCGCCTCCCGCGCGGCCCGGCCGCCGCCGTGCGCGCCATGCTGAAGGGCGCCCATCGCACCATCGACCTCGGCCGCATGGAGCGGCTCGACGGCACCCACTTCTTCGCCGTGGCCGCCGGCGCCGGCACCGATGCCCGCGTCATGGCCGGCACCACGGCGGCCGAGAAGCGGCGCTGGGGGATGTTCGCGTATGCCGTCACCGCCCTCCGCATCCTCCCGGCCATCCGCCCGGTGCCGCACCTGATCACCGTGGACGGCGAGGTGACCCGCACCGACGCCGCGATGGTGCTCGTCGCCAACTGCGGCGAGATCGTCCCGCCGATCCTCGCGCTCCATCCGCACGTCGCGCCCGACGACGGCGTGCTGGACGTCGTGACGGTCCGCGCCGAGGGCGTCGCCGAGTCGCTGCACACCATCGGCCGCTTCGTGCTCGGCGACCGCTCGGTCGGCGGCCGCGTCCTGTGGCAGCGCGGGACCGACGTCACCATCGTCACCGACCCGCCGGAGCCGGTGGAGCTCGATGGGGAGAGTGCCGGCCAGACGCCGTTCCGCGCCGTCGTGGTGCCGCACGCGATCCGCATCCTCATGGGGTGAGCCGGACTGTCCCGTCGAGCCGGCGGCGACTATCTTTTTGACACCTCCACGCCGCGCCGGCCTCCTCCAGCGACGACCCTCATGGCCGATTCGATCCTGCTCATCGACGACGACACCGACGTCCTCCGCGCGATCGGCACCTACTTCGAGCGGCAGGGCTTCGACGTGATCCGCGAGCCGAGCGCCGAGGCGGGGCTGGCGACGTTCGAGCGGGCGCGGCCGGACGTGGTGCTGCTCGACCTCAGCCTGCCGGGGATGGACGGCATGGAGGCGCTGGAGCACCTGCGGGATCGCGGCGCGTCGGTGGTGCTGCTCACCGGCCACGGCGACATCCCGACGGCGGTGCGCGCGATGCAGCTGGGCGCCGAGAACTTCCTCACCAAGCCGATCGACCTCGCGCACCTGGGTGCGGCCGTCGCCCGCGTGGCCGACAAGGTGCGGCTGCGGCGCGTGACCGAGACGCTGCTGCGGCAGGGCTCGCCGGGCCCGGGGCTCGACTCGCTCGGCGCCTCGTCGGCGATGCAGGACCTCGTGCACCAGATGCGGCTGCTCGCGCAGAGCGACCGCACCACGGTGCTCATCGAGGGCGAGAGCGGCACGGGCAAGGGGTGGGTCGGGCGCACGATCCACGACCTCTCGCCGCGGTCGCGCGAGCCGTTCATCGACGCGGCGCTCTCCGGCATCCCCGGGGAGACGCTGGACGCGGAGCTGTTCGGCTCGGAGATGGAGGGGGAGCGGCGGACCGGGCTGTTCGACGTCGCGGCGAAGGGGACGATCCTGCTCGACGAGGTCGCCGACCTGCCGCCGGAGCTGCAGCCGAAGCTGCTGAAGGTGCTCGAGACGCGCGCCTTCCGGCGGGTGGGCGGCTCGCGCGAGCTGCAGGCGGACGTCCGCGTGATCGCGACGACGAGCCGCAACCTGGTGACCGAGGTGGAGCAGGGGCGCTTCCGCGAGGACCTCTATTACCGGCTCAGCGTCATGCCGATCCGCCTGCCCCCGCTGCGCGACCGTGCGCGCGACGACCGGGTCGCGGTGATCAACCGCGTCTTCGCCGACCTGCGGCAGGGGCTCGCGGAGGCACCGGAGGCGCTGGCGCCCGAGGCGATGGAGCGGCTCCTGGGCTACGCCTTCCCCGGCAACGTGCGCGAGCTGCGCAACGTGCTGGAGCGGGCGATGATCCTCGGCCGCGGTCAGCCGATCATCCAGGCCGACCAGCTGCCGGCCGAGCTGCGGCTCAAGGGTGCGGCCGGCGAGCGGCGGCACGTGCCGATCACGCTCGATGACCTGGAGAAGCAGCACATCGAGCGCACGCTCCGGCACCACCAGGGGAACCGCACGCGCGCCGCGGCCGAGCTCGGCATCTCGCGCGCGACGCTCATCAACAAGATCAAGCGCTACGCGCTGGGCTGACATGGACGGGCACGTGGCGCCGCCGGATGCGATGACCTGCCGCGCGTGCGGCCGGGAGGAGCGCGCGTCCGAGGGGTATCCGTGCGAGGGCTGCGGCACCTTCATCTGCCTGCCGTGCACGCTGCGCGGTGTCGTGCGCTGCGCCGCCTGCGCGGCGGCGCCTTCCGCGCCGGGCGGGGCCGCCTGAGCGTCGGCGTGCGCGTGGGCCGGCGGGCTCGCTGATGCGCCGGCTCATCCTCTTCGACATCGACGGCACGCTGCTGCTCACGGCGGGCGCGGGGCGGCGCGCGGTGCTGGCGGCGCTGCACGAGGCGGCGGGCGGCTCGTCCGGCTACGACCGCGTGCGCTTCGACGGCAAGACCGATCCGCAGATCATCGCCGAGCTCCTGCACGCCGCGGGTGACCCCGACCCGTGCGAACCCGGCCGCCTCGCGGCGCTGTGCGAGCGGTACGTGACGCTGCTCGAGCAGGAGCTCGCCGCGGGGACGTCGACCGCGGCGCTCCTGCCGGGCGTGCCGGCGCTGCTCGACGCGCTCGCGCCGCGGACCGACGTCGTGACGGGCCTGCTCACCGGCAACCTCGCCCGCGGCGCCGCGCTCAAGCTCCGCGCGGCGGGGCTCGACCCGGCGCGCTTCGCCGTCGGCGCCTACGGCTCCGACTCCGGCGTGCGCGCGGAGCTGCCGCCGATCGCCGCCGCGCGTGCCGCGCCGCTGATGGGCCGGGTGCCCGGCGGCCATGAGGTCGTGATCATCGGCGACACGCCGGCCGACCTGCTCTGCGGCCGCGGGATCGGCGCGCGCGCGATCGGCGTGTGCACCGGGGCCTACGGCCGCGCCGACCTGCTGCCGCACGAGCCGCACGCCGTCTTCGACGACCTCACCGACACGGCCGGTGTCCTTGCCGCCCTCCTCGACGACTGAGCGCGCCGGGCCGGCCGTGCCGCGCCTGGGGCCCGCGCTCGCCGCGCTGCTCCTCGCGCCGCGGCCGGCCGGCGCGCCCGAC
>JANRIU010000017.1:0-54452 GCA_033764615.1 Gemmatimonadales bacterium
GTCGGCGGGCGCGCCCTGGACGATCTCCTGCGCGCGCGCGAGCGTGAGCGGGCCGCCGGCGGCCTCGGCCTGCGCGCGCACGTGCTGCGCGAGGCCGTGCAGCGCGCGCACCGAGTCGGCGGGGAGGCCCGCGAGCCACGCGACGGCCTCCGGCTCGACCTCGAGCGCGCCGCCGAGGAGGAGGTGGTCGAGCACGCGCTGGCGGAGCTCGCGGTCGGGCGGCGGCAGCGTGACGAGGAGCCCGCCCGCGAGGCGGCCGACGAGCCGCGGCTCGAGCCCCTGCACCTGCTCCGGCGGCGCGCTCAGCGCCACCACGACCTGCGCGCCCCCCTGCAGCAGCGGGTCGACGAGGGCGACGAGCTCCTCCTGCACGGCGCGGTGCCCGGCGAGCCCCTCGAGGTCGTCGATGAGCAGCGCCTCGACGCGCCGGTAGCGCGCACGCCACACGTACGTCCGCTCGCGGTCGCGCGCCTCGGCGAGCTCGTCCGCGAGCGCCGAGGCGGCGAGGCACGCGACCGGCCCCGGCAGCAGCTCCGCGAGCGCATTGCCGAGCCCGTGCAGGAGGTGCGTCTTGCCGCTGCCGGTGCCGCCGACGACGACGAGCGGGTTGGCGCGCGTGCCGGGCGATTCGACGACCTCGCGCACGAGACGGAGCGCCACGTGGTTGGCCGCGCCCTCCAGCAGGTCATCCAGGCGGAAGAGCGGCGCGGGGCCGGGCGGCGGCAGCAGCTGCTCGCGCGTGATGGTGCCGGGCCCGGCACGCGGCGGGCGGGCGGGCGCCTCGCGGACGGCGGCGTCATCGCCGAAGACGCCGGCGACTTCCGAGAGCAGGTCGCCGAACTCGCCGCCGCCCGCGGCGCCGGCGACCGGCCCGCCGGGGCCCTCCACGAGCTCCGCCGTGATCGCGGCGGCGACGCCGGGCTCGAGCACGCCGCCCGCGTCCTGCTCGGCGCGCAGGCGCTGCAGCACGCCGAGGAGCTCGTGCGCGGAGCGGCCGGCCGCCGCGCCCGCGGCCGCCTCGAGCGTCCCCTCGGGGAGCGCGAGCCCGAGCCGCGCGGCCTCCGCCTCGAGCAGGCGGACGCGCATGTCGCCATCGGGGAGGCCCAGGTGCACGACGAGCCCGGCGGCGAGCCGCTGCGCGAGGCGCGGGTCGAGGTCGGGGAGCGTCGTCGGCGCGCGGTCGGCGGCGACCACCAGCTGGCGCCCGTCACCCCGGCGCAGCTGGAGCACACGGAGCAGCTCGCGCTGCAGGTCGGCGTCGCCGGCGAGGAGCTGGAGGTCGTCGACGAGGAGCGCCTCCGCCGCCACGAGCCCGGCGCGGAACGCCTCCCCCTCGCCCGCGGCCACGGCGACGCGCCAGGCCTCGCCGAGCGCGTCGAGCGAGACGTGCCGCGCCGCGACCCCGTGCGCCGTCCAGTCCGCCGCGAGCGCCGCGAGGAGCGCGCTCTTCCCGCTGCCGGCCGGCCCCACGACCACCAGCGGCTCGAACGCGCGCCCCGGCGCGTGCAGCGCCGCGCGCGCGGCCGCGTGCGCGATGCGCACCGCCTCGCCCGTCACGAGCGCGTCGAGCCGCGGCGACGCCGCGGAGCCGGCCGGGTGGCCGCTCATCCCGTCGCCGCCGGCTGCGCCAGGCGGCGCAGCACCAGCTCGGAGACGTGCTTCAGCGCCTCGAACACGCCGGAGCCGTGCAGCGCGTCCGCGCCGACCGACGGGACGCCGCGGAAGTTGAGCTGCTCGTCCAGCTCCGCCGGCGTCCACACCAGCTCGGGCGGCAGGTCCTGCTTGTTGTACTGGAACACCACCGGCAGGGTGCGGACGTCGACACCCTGCTCCAGCAGGTTCTCCTGCATGTCCTGCAGCGACTCGATGTTGTCCTCGAGGCGCGCCAGCTGGCTGTCGGCGACGAAGACGATGCCGTCGGCCCCCTGCAGCACCAGCTTCCGCGTGGCGCGGTAGTAGCTCTGTCCCGGCACGGTGTAGAGCTGGAAGCGGGTCTGGAAGCCCGAGATCGTGCCGAGGTCGATCGGCAGGAAGTCGAAGAACAGCGTGCGGTCGCCCTGGGTCGCGAGCGAGACGAGGTTGCCGCGCCGCTGCTCGGGGACGTGCCCGTGCACGTACTGCAGGTTGGTCGTCTTCCCCGACCGGCCCGGGCCGTAGTAGACGATCTTGCAGGTGATCTCGCGGGCCGTGAAGTTGACGAGCGACATCAGGACGCCCTCCCGAAGAGGTTGCGCAGGCTGTCCTGCAGTTCCTGCTCGAAGCGCTCGGCCGTGAGCGGCGCGCGCGCGGGTTCCGGTGGCATGTCGGCGGCGACCTCGGCGGCGAGCCGCTCGAGGAAGACCTGCACGAGGCCGATGGTGGTCTCGCGCCCGAAGACGACGAGCGCGATCCAGCGGCCGCGCGGCGTGGCGAACGGGAGCAGCACGAGGCTCTGCGTGCGGCCCTGGTGCGCCAGCGTGGCGAAGCCGCCCGCGCCGAGCATGCGGGCCATCGCCTCGGTGGAGGCGACGATGCCGGCGCCGAGCGCGGCCGCGGCCATCACGTCCACGCGCCGCGTGAAGCCGTGCTGCGCGACCACCTGCCCCGCCGCCGTCATCAGGAGCGTGATGCGCGTGGCCGACTCGTCCACGAACCGGCCGAGGGGGCCGGCGAGCCACGGCTCGACGGTGCTCACCGGCCCACCACCGCGGCGACCACGTCCAGCAGCTCAAGCCGCACGAGGCCCACGTTCACCGTGGGATCGGCGATGGCGACGACGAGCAGGTCGTCGCCGGCGGGCGCGGCCAGCATCATCCCCCGCTCCGCGCGCAGCTGCACGAACTGCGGCGCGCGGAGGCCGGCGCGCGGCATCGCCCGCGCGAGGCGGGTCAGCGTGCTCGCCGCGAGCGCCGCGATCGGCTTCGCCGCCACGCCCTCCATGATCGCCTCGGCGACCACCAGGCCGTCCTCCGTGGAGACGAGCAGCGCGCCGCGCACCCCGCGCACGCGGGTGAGGCGGTCGAGCGCGTCCTGCGCCGCGTCGATCACGCGCCCTCCCCCGCCTCGAGCCAGCGCCGCGCATGCCGTGCCGCCCGGTCGGCCGTGATCGCCACGCGGCCGAGCGGCTGGCCCGGCTGCCCGACCGCCAGCAGCGTCGCGCGCTCCCCCGCCGGGACCACGAAGATGGTACCCTCGGCCGACTCCGCCGCGAGCGCCTGCCACGCACCGAGGCCGAGCAGCGACGCCGTGCGCGCGGCCTCGCGCGCGACCCCGGCGAGGAGCGCGGCCACCTCGTCGCCGACGTCCTCGCCGGCGCGCGCGTGCAGCGTGCCGCCGAGGCGCAGGCCGTTCGCGTCGAAGAGCACGAGCCCCTCGGCACTGCCGTCCACGGTCCCGAAGAGCTGGGCCCCGTTCGCGTCGCCGGCGGGCATGGAGAGCGACGCCTCCGCCGCGGGCGGTGCGGCGGCCGGTGGCGCGACGGCCGCCGCCTCCGTCACGACGACCGGGGCGGGCGGCGGCGGCGGCGCGTCGATCGGCTCGCGCGGCACGAGCGGCGCCACGGACGTCACGAGCTCGGCGGCGTCGACGGCATCGCCGGCCGTGGGCAGCGGCATCTCGATGGTGTGGTCGTCGGCGAGCGCGGCAGCCGGGGGCTCGGGGGCCGGGGGCGTGGGAGCCGGGGGCGCGAGCTCGGCCACGGGGGTCACGGTCGCGGCGGGCGCCGGCGTCGCCACGGCGCCCATCTCCACGGTCGGCGCATCGGGGCGGATCGGGACGTGCTCCGCGGTGCGGCTCTCGCCGGTCACCTCGCCCAGCAGGACGCGCAGCCGCACGCGCGCGAGCTGTGCGCCCTCGTCGGACGGGTCGTGCGCGAGGGCGGCGTCCAGGTGGTCGGCCGCGCGCGCGAAGTCGCCCGCCTGGTAGTACAGGAAGGCGAGCCCGCGGTGCGCGCCGACATGGTGCATGTCGAGGTCCAGCACGTTGAGCCACGACTCGAACGCGAGGTCGGGATGGCCGCGGTCGCTCTGCACGCGGGCGAGCAGGTCGTGGGCGTCGGGCAGCGCCGGATGCCGCTTCACGCCGGACGTCGCCACGCGCCACGCCGCGTCGAGCAGGCCCTCGCGGCGAAGCGCGTCGCCCAGGTCGAGGAACGCGAGCCCCTCGGGCTCCTCGGCCACGGCATGCGTCAGGCGGCGGATGCGCTCGCTCACAGCACCGGCTCCCGGAGCGTCTCGGCGAGCGTGGTGCAGGCGAGCCGCAGCCGCTCCACCACGGGCACGAACGCCTCCTCCTCCGCCGGCCGGTCGGCCTGCCGGCGCCACCGCTCCCAGTTCTCGAGCGCGGCGTCGAAGCGGCCGTTGGCCGCCTGCGCGAGGCCGAGGATGCGCCACGCCGCCGGCTCCGCGGGCCACGCCGCGAGCACCTCCTGCGCCGCCCCGAGCGCGCCCGGCGAATCCCCCTCGCGGAGGCGCTGCTCGATGGTCCGCACCAGCGGCGCGAGCACGCGCCGCCCCTGCGCGGCCGACGGCGTGGCGACCGGGTCGTGCAGCTCCACGAGGCCCGCCGAGGCGAGGCCGTACACCGCGCGCGCCACGTCGAAGTCGGTCTGCGCGAGCGCGCGCGCGATCGCGCGCAGGTCGCGCCCGCCATCGACCTGCGCGAGGATCTGCCACTCGAACGGGCGGAGGTCGAGCGCGGCCCCCCCCTCGGGCGCCGGCGCGAGCCGCGGCACGATGCCGAGGTGCGGGATGCGTCCCTCGATGCGGGACCACTCGTCGATGCGGCGCGCCGCCTCCATCAGCAGCGCCTCCGTCGGCACGCGCACGGTCGCCTCGACGAACGCCGTGTCGGCCGTCCCCTCCTCGAAGCGGAAGTACCCCTCCGACCACCCCATCAGGTCGAACAGCACCTCCTCCATCTGCGCCTGCACCTGCCGCTCCAGCTCCCGCCGCGGCAGCGCGCCCAGGTCGACGAGGATGTCGCCGAGGCGGCGGCCGTCGCCCATCGCCTGCAGCTCCGTCGCGCGGACGAGGTCGCCCTCGCTGATCTTCTGGCGCCGCCGCAGCTGGTCGCCGAGGCGGTTGGGGTTCGCGTCCAGGCGCGCCGCGAGGACGTGGCCCCCCTCGAAGACGACGGTCGCCGTGTTGCGCCGCAGGTCGGACGAGACGCGCAGCACGCCGGTCTTCCGCGTCAGGTCGAGCAGCTGGAAGACGTCGTGGATGCCGAGCTCCTTGAGCGGTCCCTCGATCGCCATCGCTCAGCGCCTCGCCAGGATGTGCTGGAGGTCGCGCGCGGAGCGGAGGCGCTGCCGAGCCCGCTCGGCGAGCTGCCCCTGGGGGTCCGCCTGGACGACGCGCTCCCACTCGCCGCGCGCCTCGGGGAAGCGGCGCAGCAGTGCGAGCGCCTCGGCGCGCAGGAAGCGGGCGTCGCCGAGCGTGGGGTCGAGGCGCAGCGCGCGGTCGAGCGCGCTCGCCGCGTCGGCCGCGCGCCCGGCGGCGAGCAGCGCGCGGCCGAGCGCGAGCAGCGCCTGCGACGCCGTCGTGTCGCGCGCGAGGAAGTCGGCGAGCGCGCGCACCGCGCCCCGGGCATCGCCCTGCCGGAGGAGCAGCGCGGCCAGCGCCTCGGTGGCGGGCCACCACGTCGGCAGCAGCGCCGCCGCGCGGTCGTACGCCTGCCGCGCCGCGACCGGGCGGCCGTCCTCCTCCTCGAGGCGGCCGAGCTCCAGCCACGCGGCCGGCACGTCGCCATCGGCCTCGAGCGCCGCGACGAGCACGCCGCGCGCGCCGGCGCGGTCGCCCTGGGCGCGGAGCACGAGCGCCTCCACGCGGCGCACGTCCAGCCGGCCCGGCGCGGCGAGCGCCGCGCGGCGCACGACATCGAGCGCCGGCCGCAGCGCACCGGTCGCGAGCCGCCCCCGCGCCGCCATCACCAGCGCGTCCACGTCCTGCGGCGCGCGCTGCAGCCACGCCTCCGCGAGCGGCGCCGCCTCGCCGGTGCGCCCGAGCGCCACCAGCGCGCGCAGCTCGCCGAGCGTCGCCTCGCGCAGCAACGGCTCCAGCACCAGCGCCTGCCGGAACCGCTCGAGCGCCTCGCCGAAGAAGCCCTCGCGCTGGAACCGCCCGCCGAGCGCGAGCAGCTCCCGCGCGCTCACCGACGGCATCACCGCCGTCGCCTCCGCGTCGGGCTCGAGCTCGCCGAAGAGCCGGTCGAACGCCGTCTGGTCGAACGCGAACTCGCCGGCCAGCGCCTCGCCGCCGAGCTCGCCCGAGACGTCGGCGGGGATCGAGAGCGCGGGATCCTCCAGCTGCAGCGCGAGCACCAGCACGTACTTCTGCGCGACGTAGAACGGCGCGAGCGTCAGCGCGCGCTCCGTGGCGCGGCGCGCCGCGTCGTGGTCGCCGAGCTGCGCGAGCGCGAAGGCGAGGTTGTAGTGCGCGGGCGCGTGCCGCGGGTCGCCGTCGATGGCGCGGCCGAACGCGTTCCGCGCATCCTCCGGCCGGCGCAGGCCGAGCAGCACCTGGCCCACGCCGGTCCACGCGACGGCGCTCCGCGGGTCGCGCGCGAGCGCCTGCCGGTACGCCTCGAGCGCGAGCTGCGGCTCGCGGCGCTGCACGCGCAGGAGCGCGAGGTCGAGCGTCACGCCGACCGGGACGGCGGGCGCCTCGGCGGCGAGCGTGAGCGCCTCCAGCGCGGCATCCAGCTGCCCGCGCTGCGCGCGCAGCACGCCGAGGTTGGCCCACGCCAGCGCGTAGCCCGCATCGAGCCCCACGGCCCGTGCGTACGACGCCATCGCCTCGTCGGCGCGTCCCGCCTGGTGCAGCGCCACGCCCCGCTCGTTCCACAGCTTCGGCGCGTCGGGATGCTCGCGCACCAGGCGGTCGTAGAGCTCGATCGCCGCCGCGTGGTCGCGGCGCAGCAGCTGCACCTCGGCCATCGCCTCCTCGACCGCGCGCGGCGGCTCCCCCGCCGCGAGCGCGAGCCGCAGCTCGCGCAGCGCCTCCAGGTGGAACCCCTTCCGCCGGAACGCGACGCCGAGCGCGTAGTGCGCGAGCGGCGCGGGCCGCTCGCCCGTGCGCTCCACCGGCACCGGGTCGCGCCCCTCGCGCGGCAGCGTGCGGATGCGCGGGCCGTCCTCGGCGGGCGTCCGCACGACGGGGTGCTCCAGCGTGAGGTTGGCCTGCGCGTGCGCGAGCGACGGGCTCAGGTGCACCGCCGTCGTGCTCGCCTCCGCCGCCTCCTCGGGATAGCCCAGCTCGCCGAGGACGAAGCCCATCAGGTGGTGCGCCTCGGCGTGGTCCGGGTCGGCGGCGACCGCCGCGCGCAGCTCCGAGAGCGCCGCCTCCGCGAGGCCGCGGTTGTACAGCGCGCGGCCGAGGCGGAAGTGCGCGTCGGCGTGCCCGGGCTCCGCGGCGACGACCCGCGCGAACCACTCGCTGGCCGCCTCGAGGTCGCCGCGCGCGGCCTCGACGCGGCCGAGCGCGAGCTGCGCCTCGCGGTCGTCGGGGCGCCAGCGGAGGAGGATCTGCAGCTGCTCGCGCGCCTCGTCGGGCCGGCCGAGCGCGGCGTACGCCCGCGCCAGCTCGAGGCGCTCCGCGTGCGCCTCGGGCGACGCCCGCACCGCCCCCTCCAGCGCCGCGAGCCGCGCGCGGTACGTGGGGCTCTCGCGGTACGCCTTGTCCAGGTTCTCGCGCGCCGGCAGCATCGTCGGGTCGAGCTCGAGCGCGCGCTGGAACGCCTCGATCGCCTCGTCCACGAGCCCCTTCCGGAACAGCAGCACGCCGAGGTTGTTGTGCGCGCCGGGATCGTGCGGGTCGACGCGCTGCGCGAAGGAGCGCAGCACGGCGAGGTCGCGGTCGGTCACGGCGGGCGCGGTCACGGCGTCAGCGGGCGGGGCGGATCGTCTCGAGGAGCACCTGCAGCGACGCGAGGTCGGGCAGGAGCACGAAGTGGCCGTGCACGCCGTCCGGCTCGCCGGGGACGCGGAACGTCGTCTCCACGCAGAGCGCGGCCTGCGGCGCGCCGCCCGCGGCGGGCAGCTGCGCGAGCACGGACCCCGCGGCGTCGACCACCAGCCCGGGGACCGACGGCGCGAGCATCAGGTGCAGGAATTCGCTCAGCGCGGTGAGGTACGCGCTCACCAGGATGTTGCCGACCTCCTTCAGCGCCGACTGCTCCATCGCGCCGAGCACGCGGAGGTCGGGGATGGGGCGGCCGAGGAGCTGCAGGCCGAGCGGCGGCACCGCCGCCTCGGGGAACAGCACCAGCGCGCGTCCCGTCAGGTCGCCCATCACGTGCATCACGACGCCAGCCACCACCTGCCCCGCGTCGCCGACGACGTCGCCGAGCTGGTCGGCGCCGCGGAACTTCACGGCCGGCACGTCGATCATCACGGTGCGCCCGGTCATCTGCGAGAGCGCCGTGGCCGCGTGGCCCGCGCCGATGTTGGCGACCTCGCGCAGCGCGTCGAGTTCGAGCGGGGAGAGCGTCCTCAGGCCGTCCATGCCGGCACCTCCGCCGCGAGCGCGGCCGCATCGAGGACGAGCGCCGGGGCGCCCTCCGCGAGGATCGTGACCCCGCCGAACCACGGCGGCAGCGCCGCCGGCGGGTCGAACGCCTCCAGCATCACCTCCTGCTGCCCCACCAGCCGGTCGACGGCGAGCGCCACGCGCCGCTGTCCGACGTGCAGCAGCACCGCCGGCCCCGCGCCCGAAGGCGCGGCGGCCTCCGGCGTCCCGAGGAGCGCCCCGAGCGCGAGGACCGGCCGCGCGCCGGCGTCGCGCAGGCGGGCCACGCCCTCCACGAACGCGAGCGGCACCGCGTACCGCTCGGCGCCGACGTCCACGAGCAGCGCCCGCACGAGCGCGAGCGTCCGCGGCACGCGGAGGGTGAACGTGGTCCCCTCGCCGGGCACGCTCGCCACCGCGACCGACCCGCCGAGCCGCCGCAGCCGCGTGAAGACCACGTCGACGCCGACCCCGCGCCCCGAGACGCCGCTCACGCGGCTCGCCGTCGAGAAGCCCGGCCGCGCCAGCACGCGCAGGAGCGCGTCGTCGTCGAGCGGCGCGTGCGCGTCGACGAGGCCGTCGGCCACGGCGCGCGCCCGCACGCGGTCGCGGTCGATGCCGCGGCCGTCGTCCCGCACGAGCAGCGAGACGGTGTCGCGCTCGCGCCGCGCGGCGAGCGTCACGGTCCCCGTCGCCGGCTTCCCCGCGGCGACGCGCTCGGCGGGCGCCTCGAGGCCGTGGTCGACCGCGTTGCGCACCAGGTGCAGCAGCGGGTCGGCGAGCTCGTCGAGCAGCGCGCGGTCGAGCTCGATGCCGCCGTCGTCGGTCTCGAGGCGGACGGGCCTCCCGAGCGTGCGTCCCAGCTCGCGCACAACGCGCGGGAACGGTGCGAACGCCTCGGCGACCGGCACGAGCCGCATCGCCAGCACCTCGTCCTGCACCGCGCCGACCAGCGCGGCGAGGCGGTCGGCCGCGGCCGCGAGCGCGGGGTCGCGCGGGGCGGCGGCGACCTGCGCGAGCAGCCGGTTCCGCGCGACGACGAGCTCCCCGCTCGCGTGCATCAACCGGTCGAGCCGCCGCAGCGTCACGCGTGCCGTGCGCTCGGGCGCCGCCGCCGGCTCCGCCTCGGCGACCCGCACCGCCACCCGCGCGATCTCCCCGACGCCGCGCACCGCCTCGGCCACCTCGTCGTCGCCGGCCGGGCTCACGAGCCGGCAGCGGAAGGTGCCGCCGAAGTCGTCACGCGGGAATGCCGCGGCCGGCGGTGCGAGGTCGAGCACCTGCCCGAGCGCCTCCAGCCGGGCGAGCGCGAGCATCGCGCGGGCGCCGGGGAGCGGCGCCTCCGGCGCGACCGTCACCTCCACGCGGCGCGCGCCGACGGCGCGCAGCTCGAACGTGGTGTGCAGCGGCACCGGCTCCGCCCCCGGCAGCACGGGCACCGCGAAGGTGCCGGTCGGCTCGGGCGCGGCGGCGACGGCCGCCAGCGCGCGGCAGAGCGCCTCGTCGAGCGGTGGCTCGCCGCCCTCGGCCACCGCCTCCACCCCCGCACGGAGCGCGTCGGTCGCGCGGAGGAGCAGCTCCGGCAGGGCGGGCGTCCACGCGAGGCGGCCGGCGCGCAGGCCGTCCAGCAGGTCCTCCGTGCGGTGCGCCGTCTCGGCGATCACCCCGTGCCCGAGCGTCGCCGCCATCCCCTTCAGCGTGTGCATCGCGCGGAAGAGGCCGGCCAGCGCCTCCGCGCGATCGCCCGCGCCCTCGAGGGCGAGCAGGAGCCGCTCGCACTCGGCGAGCTGCTCGCGGCCCTCGGCGAGGAAGAGCGCGGCGTACCGGGTGGCGTCCATGCCGGGCCGGGCCTCAGGCGAGGACGCGCTGCACCGCCTCCAGGACGCGCGACGGCTGGAACGGCTTCACCACGAAGTCCTTCGCCCCGGCCTGGATCGCCTCGACCACGAGCGCCTGCTGGCCCATGGCGCTGCACATGAGGATCCGCGCGTTCGCATCGACGGCGCGGATCGCCCGCACCGCGTCGATGCCGCCCATGTCGGGCATCACGATGTCCATCGTCACCAGGTCGGGCCGGAGCTCGCGGAAGCGGGCGACCGCCTGCGTCCCCGACTCCGCCTCGCCGACCACCTCGTACCCCGCCTGCGTGAGGATGTCCGCGATCATCGTCCGCATGAAGATGGCGTCGTCACAGATCAGCACGCGATGGCTCACGTCGTCCCTCCCGGCGCGCCCGGCGGCGCAGTGGAACCGAAGACCGGCGCGAGGAGCGCGCCGAGGTCGAGCAGCGGGGGTCCGTCCGCCGCCCCGTCGAGCGTGCGCACCTCGAGCACGTCGCCCACGAGCAGCGCCGCCCGCCGTCCGTCGTGCGTCACCACGACGAGCGCCGCCTCGTCCCCGGGTCGCGGCGGCCGGTCGAGCAGGACGTGCGCATCGGCCACCGTGAGGACCACGCCGCGCACGTTCGCGAGGCCGGCGACCGCGCCACCGACCCCGGGTACGCGCGTGAGTTGCAAGGCCGGTACCACATCGGAGACGGCCGCCGCCGGCAGCGCCACCACCAGGTCGCCGACGCGCACGCACAGCGCAGCGGCCCCTGGACTGTCAGCCATCCCCTTGCCCCACAACAAGATACGCCCCGTCACCCGGGGGCGGCACCTGCTCCCGCGCCGCCAGCCGGTCGAGCCCGGGACGCAGGTCCGCCGGCCAGGGGGACTGGAAGGAAAGGACCTCCCCGGTCTCCGGATGGCGGAACGCGAGGCGGGCGGCATGCAGAGCTTGCCGGGGGACGAGCCGCTCCAGCTCCTGCGCCTCCGCGAGCAACGGCCCCGTCAGGCGCCGGCTCCCGCCCCCGCCGTACACCGGATCGCCGACGACCGGATGGCCGATGTGCGCCAGGTGCACGCGGATCTGGTGCGTCCGCCCCGTGTGCAGCTCGAGCCGCAGCAACTCGGCGACGCCGAAGCGCGCGAGCACGCGCGCGTCGGTGCGCGCGGGCTTCCCCCCCTCGACGACCGCCATCCGCTTCCGCTCCACCGGGTGCCGCGCGAGCGGGGCGTCGATGCACGTCGGGCTCTCGGCGAGGTGGCCCCACGCGAGCGCCGCATAGCTGCGCGCGATGCGGCGCGCGGCGAGCATCGCGCCGAGACGGCGGTGCGCGCGGTCGGTCTTGGCGACGACGAGCAGCCCCGAGGTGTCGCGATCGAGACGGTGGACGATCCCGGGACGACCTGCCGCGCCGCCGGCGAGCGTCGTCCCGCGCGCGAGCAGCGCATTGACGAGCGTGTCCTCCCAGTGCCCCGGGGCCGGATGCACCACGAGGCCGGCCGGCTTGTCGATGACGGCGAGGTGCTCGTCCTCGAAGACGACGGCGAGCGGGATGTCGGCGGGGACGAGGCGGCGCGGCGGCTCGGCGTCGGGGAGGTCGACCTCGACGGCGTCGCCACGCTGGAGCATGCGGGAGGCGCGGGCGGGCGCGCCGCCGACGCGCACACGCCCGTCGGCCACGAGGCGCGCCGCCTGGGTGCGCGAGAGCTGGAGCTGGTCGGCGAGGAAGCGGTCGAGGCGCTCGGTCGCGGCGACGGCGACCGAGAAGGCGACCGTCAAGGGAGCGGCGTCGCCTGCTGGCGCGCGCGCGTGACGTCCTCGCGCCAGAACGACAGGGCGAGCGCGATCGCCCCGCAGCTGACGGCGATGTCCGCCACGTTGAACGTGGGCCAGCGCAGCGCGCCGATGCCGACGTCGAGGAAGTCCACCACGCCGCGCGCCGAGCGCACGCGGTCGACCAGGTTGCCGAACGCGCCGCCGGCCACCAGGCCGAGCGCGAGCTGGCGCACCTTGTCGCCGGGGTCGGCCTGGCGCGAGAGGCGCTCCAGGACGACGCACGCCACCACCGCGAAGCCGAAGAAGATCCACCGCGAGAACGGCCCGAGCGAGAGCCCGAACGCCGCCCCCTGGTTGTACACGAGGGCGAGGCGGAACCAGTCGCCCACGATCTCGAGCGGCGGCCGGCCCGTCAGGCCGGCCTCCGCCGCGAACTTCGTGACCAGGTCCAGCCCGATCACGAGGCCCGCCGTCATCCCGAACAATCGCCGGTCAGCGGCGCTTGGCATCCTCTTCCTTTTCCTTCGCCTCGATGCAGAAGCGCGCGTGCGGCAGCGCGTCCAGCCGCTCGTAGGCGATGTCCTTCCCCGTCTGCTCGCAGATGCCGTACTTCTCGGGCGTCGTGTAGAGCTTGTGGAGCGCGTAGTTGATGTGCCACAGGTACCGCCCCTCCTGGGACGCGAACATGAACTGCTTCTCGCGCTCCATGGCGTCGGTGCCCTGGTCGGCCATGTGGAAGGAGTACGACGAGAGGTCCCCGTCGGAGCTCTGGTCGGTGGTGCGGAACGCCTCCTCGTAGTACCCCAGGGACTTGAGCACCCGGGCGCGCTCCTCCAGCAAGCGACCCTCGAAGTACTTCAGGTCCTCCTTCGACAGCGGCATCGCGACTCCCTCCCGGTGTAGCGCTCTCTCCGCGCGTGAGACTCAGGCCGCCAGGCCGTCCTGCACCTTCCGCACCGCCAGCACGAGCGGGAGGCCGTCGACCTCGAGCTGCTGCTCGACGTCGCTCGCGGGCGCCCGCCCGAGCTCGAGGGAACGCGCCAGCGTCTCCTCGGCGATGAACGCCGCGTGCGCGCCGACCGCGGCGCGCAGGGCCTCGGCGCCATCCACCCAGAGGTGGATGCGTGCCGTGTAGTCGAACCCCGCCTCCTTGCGCAGGCGCTGGATCCGGCTGACCACCTCGCGGGCCAGCCCTTCCTGCCGGAGCGCATCGGTGAGGTCGGGATCCAGCGCGGCCACGAACGGCCCGTCGCTGGCGACAGGCCAATCTACAAGCACCTCCCGCACGACGGTGACCTCGTCCGGGAGCAGCGTCACCACGTCCGGCAGGTCGCCGGCGGGGAGGGCGGCCCGCTGCGCCGCGTCGAGCGCCGCGCCCTCGCCCGCCTCCAGCGCCCGCAGCTGCGCCGGGGCCAGCCCCTCCACCGCCGCCGCCACCGCCGGCGTCGCCTTCCCGAAGCGCTTGCCGAGCGCGCGAAAGTTGGCCTTGCCGCGGAGCCGCACGAGGTCGGCGTCGCTCGTGACCGGTTCGATGCGCTTCGCGTTGACCTCGGTCGCCAGCAGGTCGAGCAGCGCATCGAACGCGGGGCCGCGCACGTCGGCCGGCACGGCGACCCGGAGCCGCGCCACCGGCTGCCGCACCCGCAGCCCCCGCTCCTCCCGCGCCGCGCGCGCCAGCGAGGCGAGCCGCCGCACCGCGTCCATCGCGCGCTCCAGCGGCACGTCCCGCGCGCCACCCGCCGCGGGGAAGCGCGCCAGGTGCACCGACCCCTCGCCCAGCGCGCGGTGCAGCCAGTCGGCCGCGAACGGCGCGGCCGGCGCCAGCAGCCGCGCCGCGCCGACCAGCGCCTCGCGCAGCGTCGCCACCGCCGCGGCATCGGCGTCGTGGCCCGGCGCCCAGAAGCGGGCGCGGTTGAGCCGCACGTACCAGTTCGACAGGTCGTCGACCACGAACTCCATCAGCGCGCGGATCCCCGTCGTGACATCGTACCCCTCCCACGCCGCCGTCACCGCGTCGACCGTCGCCGCGAGGCGGCTGAGCAGCCACCGGTCGGCGAGCGGCCGATCCGGGGGCGGCGGCGCGTCCGGCACCGACGCGCCCGTCGCGTAGAGCGCGAGGAAGGTGTACGAGTTGCGCAGCGTGTTGAGGAAGCCGCCCGCCACCTCGGGGATCTGCCGCGCGTCGAACCGCTTCGGCAGCCAGACCTGGCCCGACGCGAGCAGGTACAGCCGAACCGCGTCCGCCCCGTGCAGGCGCACCATCTCGTGCGGGTCGACCGTGTTGCCGCGGCTCTTGGACATCTTCTGCCCGTCCGCGTCCAGCACGAGCCCGTTCACGATCACGTTCCGGTACGCCGGCGCGTCGAACGCCGTCGCGGCGATCGCCAGCAGCGAGTAGAACCAGCCGCGCGTCTGGTCGAGCCCCTCGCAGATGAAGTCCGCGGGGAAGTGCCGCGCGAACTCGGCCTCGTGCGCGAACGGGTAGTGCCACTGCGCGTACGGCATCGCGCCCGAGTCGAACCAGGTGTCGATCACCTCGGGGACGCGCCGCATCGTGCCGCCGCCGGGGGCGGGCCACGTGAGGTCGTCGAGCGTCGGCTTGTGCGGGTCGAACCCCTCGGGCAGCGGCCGGCCGAGCTTCGCCTCCAGCTCGGCGTAGCTGCCGATCACCTCCACGACCTCGGGGTCGCGGTCGCTCACCCACACGGGGAGCGGCGTCCCCCAGTACCGGTCGCGCGAGAGGGCCCAGTCGACGTTGTTCTCGAGCCACTCGCCGAAGCGCCCGCTCCCCACCTCGGGCGGGTGCCACCGCACCCCGGCGTTGATCTCCAGCATCCGCTGCTTCACCGCCGACGTGCGCACGAACCACGAGTCGCGCGCGTAGTAGACCAGCTTGCTCTTGCAGCGCCAGCAGTGCGGGTAGCTGTGCCGGTACTCGCGCGTCGCCAGCCAGTGCCCCGTCTCCTTGAGGCGCCGGATGATGAGGTCGTTCGTCTCCTTCGCGGTGACGAGCTGTCCCTCCAGCTCGGGCCACGTCGTCCCCGTGAAGGTGCCGTCGGCCGCCACCGGCCGCACGAACGCGAGTCCGTGGTCCTTCCCCGCCTGGAAGTCGTCGGCACCGAACGCCGGCGCGAGGTGCACGAGCCCCGAGCCGTCCTCGTCGGTCACGAACGGCCCCGGCACCACCACCTCGCGCGCGCCCTCGGGCGGCAGCGGTACCACGTCGAGCGGGCGCGCGTACGGCCGCCCCACCAGTTCGCGCCCGGCGAACGTCCGCCGCAGCACCGCCTGGTCGCCCAGCACGCGGTCGGCCAGCTTCGTGCCGACCACCAGCAGCCGCCCCGGGTGCCGCGGATGCTCGTACTCGCCGTACTCGAGCTCCGGGTGCACCGCCACCGCCACGTTGCTCGGCAGCGTCCACGGCGTCGTGGTCCACACCACCAGCGACCGGTCGGTGCCGTCGCGCAGCGGGAACGTCACGTGGACGGAGTTGGTGGAGATCTCGTCGTAGCCGAGCGCGAGCTCGTGGCTCGAGAGCACGGTGCCGCAGCGCGGGCAGTACGGCAGCACGCGGTGGCCGCGCACGAGGAGCTGGCGGTCGTGCAGGCGGCGCAGCAGCCACCAGACCGTCTCCACGTACTCGTTCGTGTACGTGACGTACGGCCGGTCGTAGTCGAGCCAGAAGGCGATGCGCTCCGAGAGCTGCTCCCACTCGGCCTTGTACGTCCAGACCGACTCGCGCGCCTTCCGGTTGAACTCGGCGATGCCGTACGCCTCGATCTGCTTCTTCCCCTTGAGGCCGAGCGCCTTCTCGACCTCGATCTCCACGGGGAGGCCGTGCGTATCCCAGCCGGCGATGCGCGTCACCTGCCGCCCCTGCATGGCGCGGAAGCGGCAGACGAGGTCCTTGATCGAGCGGGCGAAGACGTGGTGGATCCCCGGCCGCCCGTTCGCCGTCGGCGGCCCCTCGTAGAACACGAACGGCGCGCCGTCCGCCGTCGCCGCCTGCACCTGGCGGAAGAGGTCCTCGGCGCGCCACGTCTCCAGCAGCGCGCGCTCCATCGCGTCGGCCGGTCCCTCCGGCCAGGGGGGCAGGGTCGTCATGCGAGCCGTTCCAGCACGCCGCCGAGCAGCGCCGCGAGCCGCGGCTCCGCCGACTCGGCGGTGGCGATGATGCGGGCGATGTCCGCCGGCTCGAGCGCGTCCGGCAGGCAGAGGTCGGTGACGATCGAGACGGCGAGCACGCGCATGCCGCCGTGCACCGCCACGATCACCTCGGGCACCGTGCTCATGCCGACGACGTCGGCGCCCATGGTGCGGAGCATCCGGTACTCGGCGGGCGTCTCGAGGCAGGGGCCGGTGACCGCGACGTACACGCCCTCGCGCAGCACCGTCCCCTGCCCCAGCGCCACCTCGCGCGCGAGCGCGCGGAGCGCGGGGTCGTACGCGGCGGACATGTCGGGGAAGCGCGGCCCCAGCGCCTCGTCGTTCGGGCCCACGAGCGGGTTGTCGCCGAGGAGGTTGATGTGGTCGCTGAGGAGCACGAGGTCGCCCGCCTGCCAGAGCGGGTGCATGCCGCCGCACGCGCCCGAGAGGAGCAGCGTGGCGCAACCGAGCGCCCGCAGCACGCGCACCGGGAAGGTCGCCTGCTGCAGCGTGTACCCCTCGTAGCGGTGGAAGCGGCCCTGCAGCGCGGCGACGCGACGTCCGCCGAGCGTCCCGAGGAGCAGCCGCCCCGCGTGGGACTCGACCGTGGAGAGCGGGAAGCCGGGGATCGCCTCGTACGGGATGGCGTGCTGGACGTCGATGGCGCGCGCGAGCCCGCCGAGGCCGGTGCCGAGCACCACGCCGACCTCGGGCACGAACGGCGCCCGCGCCTGCACCGCCGCGACCGCCTCGGCGATGCGCCCCGCGAGGGACGACCCGCTCACCGGCGAACGGGCTCGGCCGGCGGCCCGCCGGGCCCGCCGTTGGCGGGGGCCTGGGCCGGCGCCGCGGGCGTCGGCGCCTGCTCGGCGTGCAGCTGCAGCACGGCGAGCTCCGCGAGCTGGCGCTCCACCATGCTGCGGAACTGGCCGACGTAGCCCTGGAACTGGCGGGAGGTCTGCTCGATGCGCTCCCCGAGCATCCGCTCGGCAAGCTTCGCGCGCTCGACGAGGCGCTGGCCCTCGGCCTTCGCGTCGTGCAGCAGGCGGTCGGCCTCGGCGCGCGCGTCGCGCAGCGTCATGTCGGCCTCGCGCTCGGCGAGCGCCTTCGTGTCGGCGCGGAGCTGCTGCGCGGTGATGAGCGCCTCGTTCAGCGCGCGCTCGCGCGTGTGGTACTCGGCGAGCTGCGTCTCGAGCGCGCGCACCTGCCCCAGCAGCTCGCGATGGCGCTCCTCCCCCTGCGCGCGCTCGCGCAGGAGGCGGTCGAGCTCCTGCGCCACCCGCTCGCGGAACTCCTCCACGTGCGCCGGGTCGTAGCCCCGGAGCACCTTGGAGAACTCCTGCGCCCGCACGTCGTGCGGGGTCAGGTGGAACGCGTCGCCGCCACCGGTCATGC
The DNA here is from genome assembly GCA_033764615.1 of Gemmatimonadales bacterium. GTDB lineage: Bacteria > Gemmatimonadota > Gemmatimonadetes > Gemmatimonadales > GWC2-71-9 > JANRIU01. The sequence continues at coordinate 17,628 of JANRIU010000017.1, forward strand.
CGTGCTCACCCTTCCCGTTCCCCGAAGAGCAGCGTGCCAAGGCGGACGAGCGTCGCCCCCTCCTCGACCGCCACCGCAAAGTCGCCCGACATCCCCATCGACAGCTCGGGCAGCCGCCGCCCGGCGGCCTCCGCCGCATCGCGCAGTTCGCGGAGCTGGCGGAACGTCCGGCGCTGCTCCGCGACGTCGGCGGAGAACGCCGCCATCGTCATGAGCCCGCGCACCGCCAGCCGCGGATGGGCGTCCAGCGCGTCCAGCAGCGCGGGCAGGGCCGCAGGCTCGCAGCCGCCCTTCTGCGGCTCGCCCGAGCAGTTCACCTGCACGAGCACCGCCTGCACCGCGCCCTCCGGCACCCGCCGGTCGAGCTCCGCGGCCAGCTCCACGCGGTCGACCGTGTGGAGCAGCGCGAAGCGTCCGACCGCCTGCCGCGCCTTGTTCCGCTGCAGCGACCCGATCAGGTGCCACGCCACGCGCACGTCGGCCGTCGCCTCCTGCTTCGGCAGCGCCTCCTGCACCCGGTTCTCGCCCACGTCGGTGAGGCCGGCCTGGTACGCCGCCCGCACCGCCTCGGGGCCGTGCGTCTTCGTGACCGCGACGATCCGGACAGGATGCGTCCACCCCCCGATGGCACGGTGGCGCTCGATGACGGCACGGACCTCGGCGACACGAGCAGCGAGGTCTGGCGGGGGCATCAGGGAAAGATACTTGCGGGGGGAAGGTGCGGTGACGGTCGTCGGTCGACGGTCGCAGGCCGCGCGTCGGGGACCAGGCGCCAGGGGCTGAGGGCCGGGGGGCGGGACCAGCCCGACCATCGACCGACGACCCGCCCCATCGACCCGCGACCACCCTCACTTCTCGGCCCGAAGCGCCTCCAGCGCCCGGCGGAGCCCGGCATCGTCGCTCAGGGCGACGGCCTGCTCCAGGAACGCGATCGCCTCGGCGCGTGCGCCGCGGGCATCGGCGGCGAGGGCGAGCTGGGTCCACGGCATCGCGAGCGCCGCGGCCATGCCGGCCGCCGTCGTCTCGAGCCTCGGGCGCCCCGGCTCGCGGAGCCGCGCGTACCGGTACGTCTCCTTCACCAGCCGCTCCGTGAACGGCGCGTCGACCGGCATCCCCTGCGCGATGTCGACCCGGTTCCGCTCTGCCACGCCCGGCTCGAGCATGTAGCCGATGCCGCGCTGCACCACGTGCGCGCGGAGGCCGAGAACGTCGGCCCCAGTCGTCACCGACCAGGCGATAGGCCGGCGACCCACGTTCTCCTGGATGATCTTGATCGCCACGAGGTCGGCCGGCGGGAAGTAGGTCCCCGCGGGATAGCCGTGCCGGAACGGCCCGAAGTCGACCGTGGTGCTCTCGGGCAGCTGCAGCGCCTGCGACGTGAGCGTGGCGACCGCCGAGTCGTCGAGCGAGTGGAGCGGCCAGTCGGGCCGGCGGGCGGGCGCGTCGCGCCAGATGGCGGGGGCCGACGCCGCGTCGAACGGCGCCGGGCGCCACGCGCGCATCTGGCGGATGTACCAGTCGGTGTTCGCGAGCGCGAGGCACACGACGGTGACGTCGCGCCGGATCCCCGCCACCTCCTGCGCCCACCAGAGCGGGAAGGTGTCGTTGTCGCCGTAGGTGAACAGGATGCCGTACGGCGGCACCGAGTTGAGCGCGTTCCACGCGAAGTCGGCCGCGAGCGTGGCGTCCGGCCCGTGGCGGCGCCCGGCGTCCTTCGCGTTGAGCAGCGGCGGCACCGCCGCGACGAGCGCCAGCCCCGCGAGCGCGAGCCCGGCACCGCCGGGCGTGGCCGTTGCGCGCGCATCGTCCGCGCGCAGGAGCCGCCCGCCGAAGGTCACCCCCGCGCCGATCGCCGCCCAGACGCTCCACACCACGAACGACACGACGAAGAAGTAGTCCCGCTCACGCACCTCGTGGTCCGCGCCGCGCGGGAAGGCGTCGTAGCCGATCGAGGCGCCGGGCTTGAAGTTCATGTAGGCGACGAGCCCGAGGCCGGTGACCAGCCACAGCACCAGCAGCAGCCGGAAGCCGTCGCGATCGGCGCGGCGCTGCGCGAAGGCGCCGCGCAGGCCGAGCCACACGAACGTCAGCGTCACCAGCAGCCTCGGCACGCCCGCGAGCCGCCGCGCCCACTGCCAGTCGAGGTACTGCACGTAGTTCACCAGCTGCAGGCCGATGAGCTGGAGCGTCCGGCCCGGGTTCTCGGGGCCGTGCAACTGCGTCGGGTCGTCGAACGGCGTGCGCACCGGGTACTGCGCGCGCCGGATGACGGCGAGCAGCGCGTCCCACGTCGCGGGCGCCGCCTCGTTGATCGGCGGCCCCTGCCCCGCGCGCACGAACGCGAATGCGTACGTCGTGACGCCGATCGCGCCGAGGAGCAGCGCCATCGCGGCGAACGCGCCCTCCCCGACCTTCACCGCGAAGGCGAACGCCGCCACGAAGCAGAGGCCGCCGAGCGTCATGAGCGGCGTGCTGCCGAGCCCGGTGCCGATGAGCAGCGCCCAGAGCCCGGCCACCACCGCCACCTGCGCCCCCTCGCGCCAGAGCGCGTCGCGGTCGGCCGGCGGTGCGCCGTGCACCACCGAGGCGAGGAAGACGACGAGCGCCGGCCCCGCGAGCAGCGCGAGCAGGTGGTTGCCGATGGAGAGCCCGGCAAGGTAGAGCACCAGCAGCAGGTACCGCCCCTCGCGGCCGCTCCCGCGCGCCTGTCGCCACGCGAGCGCGAGCAGGCAGGAGAGCGCGATCGTGAGCGTCGCGATCGTGTAGACCTCGGTCTCGTTCGAGTTCTGCCAGTTCGTGAAGCTGAACCCCGAGACGAGCGCCGCGGCGATCCCCGTGGCCGGCGGCAGCAGGGCCGCCGGGCCCGTGCGCGCACCACCGGGCAGGAGCCGCGCCATGACGCCGTGCGCGACCATCGCCCAGGCGCCGGCGGCGAGCGCGCTGCACGTGGCGGAGAGGAGGTTGGTGCGGAGCGCCCACTCGCCGATCGGCAGGAGGGTGGCCCACACATGCGCGATCATCACGAAGAGCGGCGTCGCGGGCGGATGCGGGATGCCGAGCACCTTCGACGCGGCGATGAACTCGCCCGCGTCCCAGAAGGTGACCGTCGGCGCCAGCGTGAGCACGTAGCCGACGAGCACGAGCCCCGCCGCGAGCGCCCCCATCCCCCACGCCGGCCGCACCGGCGCCGCGTCGCTCATGCGCCGAGCACCGCGCGCGCGAGGAGCAGCGCGTCCCGCGTGCGCGCGACGTCGTGCACGCGGAAGAGCCGCGCCCCCCGCTCGTACGCGAGCGCGCAGGCGGTGCCGGTGATGGCATCGCGCGCGTCGGCATCGAGCCCCGACGGCTGCCCGAGGAAGCGCTTGCGCGACGGCCCCACCAGCACGGGCCGCCCGAGCGCCTGCAGCGCGGCGAGCTGGTCCTGCAGCACGAGGTTCTGCTCCGGCGTCTTGCCGAAGCCGAAGCCGGGATCGACGACGATCGCCTCGGGGCTCACCCCCTGGCCCACCGCGCCGTCGACCGCCTGGCGCAGCTCGCGCACCACGCCGCCAGTCACGTCGCCGCCGTAGTCGACCAGGTCGTACGAGGAGAGCTGCAGGTTGTCGCCGCGCGAGTGCATGAGCACCACGCCCGCGCGCCGCGCCGCGGCGAGCGGCGCCATCGCGGGGTCGAGCCGGAAGGCGGAGACGTCGTTGATCACGGCGGCGCCCGCATCGAGCGCCGCCTCCGCGACCTCGGCCTTCACGGTGTCGATCGAGATCGGGACGTGGGGGAAGCGGCGCGCGACGGCCGCGACCACCGGCACCACGCGGGCGCGCTCCTCCGCCGCCGGCACGACCTCGGTCCGCCCCGGCCGCGTCGACTCTCCCCCCACGTCCAGCATCGTCGCGCCGTCCTTCACGAGCCGCTCCGCGCGCGCGAGCGCGGCATCGGCCGCGGCGTGGCGGCCGCCGTCGGAGAAGGAGTCGGGCGTGGCGTTGAGGATGCCCATCAGCACCGGCGCGTCGAGCGCGATCGGCCCGTGCGCGGTGCTCCAGAGCGCGGGCGGCTCGGCGGGCAGCGCGAGCCCCACGGCCATCGCGGCCTCGTACAGGAGCGGGTCGACCAGGTGCGGGCGCGCGAACGCGCTGAGCCGCGCGCGCGACCCTGCGAGCACGCACCAGTCGTCGCCGGAGAGGTGGTCGAGGCCGAGATGCGCCGCGTGCCGCACGAGGGCGGCACGCGTCGGTTCGTCGAGTCCGTCGAGCAGGAGGGCGAGCGGCTGCAGCCCGCCCGCTACGGCCTCGGCGCGCCCCGCCGCCCAGCCGCGCGCCACGAGGGCGTCGCGCACCGCGCGCGGGGCATGGAGACCGAGAGGGACCGCATTCACGCGCCCGCGGGCTTGGCCGGCGGGGCGCCGAGCAGCCCCGGGATCGGCGCGGCGGCCGGCGTGGCGCGCGGGGTCGCCGTGGCCGGCGCGGGCGCCGGCGGCGTCACGATCGGGCGGGGCGGCAGCGGCAGCCCCTTCTGGAGCAGGTCGATGTCCTCGCGGTCGAGCGTCTCGCGCTCGAGCAGCGCGCCCGCGATCTGCTCCAGCAGCGCGCGATGCTCGGTGAGCAGCTGGCGCGCCCGCGCGTGGGCCTCGTCGAGGAAGCGCTTCACCTCGTCGTCGACCATCTGCGCCGTGCGCTCCGAGACGTCGCGCCGCTGCGCGAACTCGCGGCCGAGGAAGATCTCGGTCTCGCGGTCGCCGACGGCCATCATCCCGACCTTCTCGCTCATGCCGAACTGCGTCACCATCCGGCGCGCGATGGACGTCGCCTGCTCGATGTCGCTGCCGGCGCCCGTCGTCACCTTCTCGGCGCCGAACACCAGCTCCTCGGCGACGCGGCCGCCGAACGCGATCGCGAGCCGGCCGATGAGCCACGCCTTCGTCTGGCCGTAGCGGTCCTTGTCGGGCAGCGACATCATCAGCCCGAGCGCGCGGCCGCGCGGCACGATGGTCACCTTGTGGATCGGGTCGGAGCCGGGCGTCATGAGCGACACCACGGTGTGCCCCGCCTCGTGGTACGCGGTGAGCTTCCGCTCGTCCTCGGTGAGCACGAGCGACTTCCGCTCGACGCCGAGCATCACCTTGTCCTTCGCGTCCTCGAAGTCCGGCATGTCGACGACGGACTTGTTGCGGCGCGCGGCGAGGAGCGCCGCCTCGTTCACGAGGTTCGCGAGGTCGGCGCCGGCCATCCCCGGCGTCCCCTTCGCGATCGTGCCGAGCTCCACGTCCGGGCCGAGCGGGATCTTGCGCGTGTGCACGCGGAGGATCCCCTCGCGGCCGCGCACGTCCGGCGCGTCGACCACGATCTGGCGGTCGAAGCGGCCGGGGCGCAGCAGCGCCGGGTCGAGGACGTCGGGGCGGTTGGTGGCGGCGATGAGGATCACGCCGTCGTTGCTCTCGAAGCCGTCCATCTCGACGAGCAGCTGGTTCAGCGTCTGCTCGCGCTCGTCATGCCCACCGCCCAGGCCCGCACCGCGGTGCCGGCCCACGGCGTCGATCTCGTCGATGAAGATGATGCACGGCGCATGGGCCTTGCCCTGCTCGAACAGGTCGCGCACGCGCGACGCGCCGACGCCGACGAACATCTCCACGAAGTCGGACCCCGACATGCTGAAGAACGGCCGCCCCGCCTCGCCCGCGACCGCCTTGGCGAGCAGCGTCTTGCCCGTGCCCGGCGGGCCCACGAGCAGCGCGCCCTTCGGCAGCCGCCCGCCGAGCCGCGTGAACTTCTGCGGGTCCTTCAGGAACTCGATGACCTCCTGCAGTTCCACCTTCGCCTCGTCGGCGCCCGCCACGTCGGCGAAGGTGAGCTTCGGCGTGTCGCCCGAGAGCAGCTTCGCCTTCGACTTGCCGAACGCGAACGCGCGGCTGCCGCCGGCCTGCAGCTGGCGCAGCAGGAAGAACCAGAGGCCGAGGATGACGATCCACGGGAGCGCCGCGATGAAGACCGCGGCGAGGCCGCCCTTCGGCTCGCGCGCGGTGATCATCACCCCCGCGCCCTCGAGCCGCTTCATCGTCTCCTCGGAGTTCGCCACGGGCAGCAGCACGGCGAACGACTTCACCGTGCGGCCGTCCTGCGAGATCGGCGCGCGGAAGTCCCCCTCCACGCGCTTCCCGTCGTAGATCTCGACGCGCTGGATGTTGCCGCGGTCGAGCTGCTGGTTGAACTCCGTGTAGGAGAGCTCCGTCATCGGGCTCCGCTGCCGGCTCATCATCTGGAAGAGCGCAAGCGCGAGCAGGCCGACAAGCAGCCAGAGCGCGAGGTTCTTGCTCAGGGTGCCCCAGGTGTTGCGGGGCGGGCGATTGGGAGTGCGCTCAGCCATCAGGCCAGGTCCGCGATGTACGGCAGGTGCCGGTGATGCTCCGCGTGGTCGAGACCATACCCGACCAGGAAGGCAGGGGGCGCCGCGAATCCGACGAAGCGGAGTTCGGGCGGCGGGGACGGCGCGATCTTCTTGTCCAGCAGGGCCGCGATCGCGAGGCTCAGCGGCCGCCTCGAGCGGAGCAGCTCCATCAGCTTCTCGAGCGTCCTGCCCGTATCAATTATATCCTCGACGAGCAGGACATGTTTCCCCGCGAGGTCGGACGACGGGTCGTACAGCAGCCGCACGTTCCCCGACGACACCTTTTCCTTCCCGTAGCTCGACGCCACCAGGAAGTCGCAGTGGAGCGGCCGGTCGATCCGCCGGACGAGGTCAGCCATGAAGAGGAACGACCCCTTCAACAGCCCCACCACCAACAGTTCACCGTCCGGGTACGCCCGCGTGATCTCGGCACCGAGCGCGGCCACCCGCTCCGCGATCTGTGCCTCCGTATACACCACACGCGAGATGGCGACCCCGCCCAGCTTGCCGTCAGCCGGCACGGGTACGCTCCGCCTCGATGGTGAGCAGTGACTCGCCTCCCTGCGGCAACGCCCTGCCGGACCGGCAGAGACCGACCACCCAGATGACCTCTCCCTCCCGCTCAAGCACGGGCCATGCCATCCGGTGCATGAGGGAGATACCCGCTTCGCCGAGAATCCGGCAGACAGGTCGGGAGCCCGTCCCGCCGAGTGGCAGGATGCGGTCTCCCGGGCGCCATGCACGGACCACGAGCCCTCCGGTCGGCACCGTCGCTCGCAGCGCCTCCCGCCGCTCCGGCTGTGTCGCCTCCGGGACGGGTGCCCACGTCAGGCGCCACCCGCCGGCGGTGCAGCCTCCCGCACCGGCGAGCGCCAGGCGTTCCGGCACGTCCGACCGCCGACCCAGCGTCAGGCGCCCCGCGCGCACCTCGGCGGCGAGACGGTCCGGAAGCGGCAGCAACTTCCCAGCGCGGGCCGCCGCGGCGAACTGGAGCACCGCGCGGGCGTGCCTCGCGCCGAGCTGCGCACCCGCATCGCGCCCCATGACGCACACGAGCGCCAGCGCGAGGTCCGCCGGCAGCGCGAGCAGCGTGGCCGCGCGCACCGACACGGCGCCCCCCGCGCGCCGGACCTCGAGCGGCGCATGCACGTCGAGCACGGCCGCCAGCGCGCGGCTCTCGGCCCGCGCGTGCCGCGCGAGCCGGTCGAGCCCTCCGAGGAGGCCGGGCAGCTCCGCGGCGAGCGCCGGCAGCGCCCGCGTGCGCACGCGGGAGCGGAGGTGGCGCGGGTTGGCATTGGCCGGATCGTCCCACACCGGGAGCGCGTGGCGGTCGGCGTAGGCGCGGAGCCGCGCCCGCCGGACGCCGAGCAGCGGCCGGACGAAGCGCCCGGCGCGGGCGCGGATGCCGCCGAGGCCGAAGACGCCGGAGCCCGCGGCAACGCGCATGAGGATCGTCTCGAGCTGGTCGTCGGCGTGGTGCGCGGTGACGATCGCGGCCGCGCCGGCCTCGTCGGCGAGCGCGAGCAGCGCCGCTCGTCGGGCGCGGCGCGCCGCCGTCTCGGACGCGCCGGCGCCGAGCGCGAGCGTAACGCGATGCGACGCGAGCCCGAGCGTCGCCGCGAACGCGGCGACGCGCCCGGCGACGGCCACGCTGTCGGGATGGATGCCGTGGTCGACGTGCGCGACCACGAGCGCGCGCCCGTGCAGGCGGCGCGTGCGGCGGAGCAGGTGCAGCAGCGCGAGGGAGTCGGCCCCGCCGGAGACGGCGACGAGCAGCGGCCCCGGGCGCCGCACGAGGCGGCGCACCGCGCGCACCACGCGCTCCGCCAGCGTCACCGGCTGGCGTTCTCCTGCGCGTCGAGGATGAAGCGGGGGATGGCGGCCTGGAAGCGCTGGCCGTCGCCGCGCTGGAAGGTGTAGCTCCCCTCCATGTGGCCGGCCTCGGACTGCAGCACGCAGAACGACTGGTACTCGTGGACCTTGCCGGGCGGGATCACCGGCTGCTCGCCCACGACGCCGTCGCCCTGCACCTCGGAGTCCTGGCCGATCGAGTCGTGGATCAGCCAGCGCCGCGTGAGCAGCTGCACCGTCTGCTGGCCGACGTTCTCGATGCGCACGAAGTACGCGAAGACGAAGTGCTTCTGCTGCGGGCGCGACTGCTCCGGCAGGAAGATCGGCCGCACCGTGATGCGGATGCCGTCGGTGATGCGGTAGAAGAGCGCGCGGGTGCGAGGCATATTCCGAATAGGTAGTCGCCCTGCCCCACGTGCGCGAGAGGCCCCCGCGTGAGCTCCCGTCCGACCGGCGTGACCCTGGTGTTCGTGCTCGTCGGCGTGGCCCTCCTGGCCCTCGGCGGGTGGTTCGGCTGGCGTGCGTGGCAGGTGTCGACCGCATGGCCGCGCATCCCCGCGGCGGGGCTCGCGACGCGCGTCGCGGCCGATGGCCGGGGCACGCAGTACGGCGAGGTGCACCTCGGCTGGCGCGCCGGCGGCGCCGAGCGCGACGCGTGGATCCGCTCGCGCGCCGGCTCCAGCGACGCCGCGCTCGCCGCCGCGTGGCTCGCGGGCTTCCCTGTCGGCGATTCGGTGCGCGTGGCGCTCGACCCCGCCGACCCGTCGGGGATCGTCGCCGACCCGGACGACCGGACGGGGGCCTGGCTGCCGACGATCGTCTGCGGCCTGCTCGGCCTCACCTTCATGATCTTCCCGCCGTGGCTCGTCGGCGTGCTCGACCGGCTGGACGCCACGTCGCGCGAGGCCGCGCGCCCGGCCAGCGGCCCCGGCAGCGCGCCGCGCGAGGCCGAGGCGCCGCCTGCGGCGCGGCCGTCGCCGGCCGACCACACGCCGGCCGAGGCGGGCGGGACGACGGCCGCCCGCATCGTCGGCGTCGTGTTCCTCGCCGTCGCGGTCGTCCTCGCGGTCGCCGGCGGAGTCTGGTACGATGCGCGGCGCGCCACGACGCGATGGCCGGTGGTGGACGCGGTGGTGACGCGCGTCGAGGTGGTCACGGCCGCCCGCGGCAACGATCGGCGCCTCTGGAACAGCCTCACCGAGTACCGCTACCGCGTGGGCGGCCGCGAGCTCGTGGTGCAGGTGGCGGGGCCGTTCGCCTCGGCCGACCGGGCGGCGGTGGAGCAGCGGGTCCGGGAGCGCCCGGTGGGGAGCCGCGTCCGCATCCGGCACGACCCGGCGGTCCCCGAGCGGATCGAGACGGCCCTCTCGCCGACGCTCTCGTACTATTCGGGGCCGCTGGTGCTCGCCGGGATGGCGCTGCTGTTCGGTGGCCTCGGCGCGATGGCGACGTTCGTGTTCGCCCGGCGCCCCGGCGGGGCTCAAGCGCCACGCTAGGCGGACCGATACCTTCCCTACACTCGCACCCGGAGACCGACGTCCGATGGCCAGGCTGTTGCTGATCGAAGATGACGCGCAGATGCGCGGGATGCTGGGGACCACGCTCCGCGAGGCGGGCCATCAGGTGATCGAGGCCCAGGACGGGCAGTCCGGGATCCGCTCGCTGCGGAGCGAGACGGTCGACCTCGTGCTCACCGACATCCTCATGCCAGGGCAGGACGGCCTGGAGGTGATCGCGGAGGCGCGCGCGTCGGCGCCGCACGTGCCGGTGGTGGCGATCTCGGGCGGCGGCCGCGGCTTCGGCCCGCACGACACCCTGCGCGTGGCACGCCAGTGCGGCGCGACGCGGGTGCTCGCGAAGCCGTTCAGCCTCGCCGACCTGCTCCGCACCGTCGACAACCTCGTCCCCGCCTGACCTCGCGCGCCGGGACCGCCGCCGCCGCTGGCACCCGTCGGCGGCGGCGGTGTAGTGTCCCGTCATCATGCCCGCGCCGCGCACCACGCACGACCTCCTGACCCATATCCGCCACGACCTCCGGGTCCTGGCGGCCGGCCTCGACCGCCGGCTGACCGACGCGGCGCCGGCCGGCGTCGACGTGCGCGCCTGGGCGCTCGCGCATCCGCCGCGGGAGAGCGACGAGGCGTGGTGGTCCAGGCAGGTGGCGCGCGAGTGGGTGGAGGATCCGTCGTGGGCGCCGCGCGTGGCGCGCGCGGCGCTGGCCGCGGCCGGCTTCGACGGCGCCTGGCCCGTCGTGGTGCCGCCCCGCGCCCGTGATGCCTCGCTGGCGCGGCCGGTGCAGCTCACCCGCTGAGCGCCGCGGGCGGCTCACACCGCCCATGCGTGCACCGGCGTCCCCTCGCGTGACATCGCGGCGTAGCGGAGCACGAGCGCCTGCAGTGCCTCCCGCCGGCCCACCCCCTCGCCCTCCAGCGACCGCAGCGTCGCCCGCTGCCAGCGGGCGCCCGTCTGGCCCGACTCGACACGCGCGGCGAGCACCTCCAGCAGCGGCGCCGCGTCGACGTCCGCCACGCCGAGCCCCGCCAGCCCCTCCGCCGCCAGCGGCAGCAGCCGCCGCACGAGCGCGGGCGCCGGCTCCTCCCTCGGCGAGACGCCCGTCTCGCTCGGCCAGAGCAGCTGCGCCGACAGCCCGTCGCGCGCGGCGCGGTAGAAGTTCGTCTCCGCGAAGTGGAACGGCATCAGCTCCAGCATCGGGCCGATGCGCCCCGCGAGCGCGTGCGTGAGCCCGACGAGGAACGCCGCGTTCGCGAGCATGTCGAGCGACGTGGGGCCCGCCGGGAGCGCGCGCAGCTCGATGCGCAGGTGGCCGCCGTCGTCCGGGTCGTAGATGGCGCGGTTCCAGCGCCAGACGGTGCCGTTGTGCAGCCGCAGCTCGCGCAGCGGCGGCGGGTCCCGCCCCGCGTCGGCCGCGGCGTCGCTCACGATCGGCATGAGCGGCGGGAAGCAGGCGACGATCTCCGCGAACAGCTCGGCCGCCCCCTCGCGCAGCCAGCCGTAGCCGAAGCTCACGCGCGTCGGGCGGCGCGCCGTGAGGTCGTCGACGGAGCGCACGTCCATCACCTTCTTGAACAGCGCGATCCGCGTCTCGTCCCAGAGCTGGTGCCCGAGGAAGAGCGGCGAGTTGCCGGCCACGGCGAGCGCCGGCCCCGTCGCGAGCTGCGCCGCGTTGTAGGCGGCGGCGAAGCGGTTCGGCGGCACGCGCAGGTGCACCTGGAACGAGGTGTTCGCCCCCTCGAGCGCCACGTCGTCGCAGGTGAACGCGAGCGGCTCCGCACCGTTGATGCGCATCTCGGCCGGGCCGTGCCGCAGGCGGCGGAGCGCGTCCTGCAGCGCGCGGTAGCGCGGGCGGTCGGTGAGCGCCGCGGCGGTGAGCTCGGACGGCTCCAGCGTCGGCAGGATGCCGATCGCGAGCACGCGCGCGCCGTGCGCCGCCGCCGCCGCGTCGAGCGCGGTGCGGAACGCCTCCATCTCCGCGCGCATCGCCGCGAACGGGCGGCCGGCCGCGGGGACGGGCGTGAGGTTGTATTCGAGGTTGAAGCGGTCGATCTCGACGGTGAGGTGGGCGTCCCGGCTGCGGGCGAGGAGCTCGGCGTTGAGCGGCGCCGCGCGCCCCTCGGCGTCCACGATCGCCAGCTCGAGCTCCGCGCCGAGCGTTGGCGGCCCCTCGCCGAAGCCGGGCCGCGCCACGACCGCGCGGAACGCCGCGAGGTTCTCCCGCAGCCGCCGGTCGAACGCCGCGAAGTCGGCGTCGGTGAAGGTCCAGCGTTCGATGCCCTGGGACATGGACGTGTCGGCTGGTTGGAGGAGCGCCGGAACCGCATCCCCTCACCCTACGCCCCTCCCGCCCCCGCCGCCACCCGTCCGCGGCCCGCCGGCCCGCCGGCCCCCTGGCCCGCACGCTCGCCCGCCGGCCCACCGCTAACGCGGAGGGGCCCCGCGGTGTCACCTTCCAGCCGCCCATGCCCACCGCCCCGCCGTCCGAGCCGACCGATGCCGCCCTCGTGGCCGCAAGCCGGGCGGGTGACGCGGACGCGTTCGACCGGCTCGTGCGGCGCCACTTCCGCGTGGCCTACGCCGTCGCCCTCGGCGTGCTCGGCGACGCGATGCAGGCGGAGGACGCGTGCCAGGACGCGTTCCTCCGCGCGCTCGAGAAGCTGGAGGGGTGCCGCGAGCCTGAGCGCTTCGCCGGCTGGCTGGCGATGATCGTCAGGCGGACGGCGCTCAACGCGCTCCGCGGCGACCGGCGGCGGCGGCAGGACGACCTGGACGAGGGCGCGCAGCTGCCGGCCCCGGCCGGCGGCGGCGATGCCGCGGTGCGGGAGGAGCTGCGCGGTGCGCTTGAGCGCGCACTCGCCGGCCTGCCAGCGCCGCAGCGGGAGGTGGTGCTGCTGCACGACCACGAGGGGTGGTCGCACGCGGAGATCGCGCGGCAGCTGGGCTGTTCCGAGGTGATGTCGCGGCAGCACCTGTTCCAGGCCCGGCGCCGGCTGCGCGCCGACCTCGCAGCGCACGACCCGAGGGGAGGGACGCGATGACGGACGACCCGATGGACGACGAGGCGCCGATCGACCTGCGCGCGCTCATGCCGGATGCGGCGCGCGAGGAGCGGTTCGCGGCGCGGATGCGCGCGGCCGCCGCACCGGAGCTCGCGCGGCGCCGCGCGCCGCTGCCGCTGCTCGCACGCGTGGACCGGTGGAGGCGGCCGGTCGGCGCGGTGGCCGCCCTCGCCGCGACGCTCGCGCTCTGGGTCTACGCCGCCACGCCGGCCGCGAGCGCCACGAACGCCGTCAGCGACACCGACGCCGTCGCCTCGGCGGTCGGCGTCCCCGCCGCGCTCTCGGGCGGGACCGACGCGCTGCTGCTCGGCGTCCCGACCACGGGGGCAACGCCGTGACCGCGCCGCAGGCGGCGCCGGCGCGCTCGGCGTGGGGCCCGCTGCTCCTGCTCGCCGGCGTCTTCGTGGCGGGGCTCGCGAGCGGGGCCGCGTTCGAGCGGTCGCGCGCGCATCGGGCCGCAACGCCGCACAACGAGGGGCCGCTCCCCCGCCCCGGGTCGGACGGCCTCCCGCCCGCCTTCGAGCGGCTCGGCCTCTCGGCCGCGCAACAGGACTCGATCCGCGCGGTGCTCGAGCGGTGGCGCCCGCGCATGGACTCCGTGCTCGCCACCACGATGCCGCGCGTCCGCGCCGTCTCCGACTCGGCGCGCGCCGAGGTGGATGCGGTGCTGACGCCGGCGCAGCGCGCCGAGCTGGAGCGGATGCGCCCGCCTGGTGGGCCGGGCGGTCCGGGTGGGCTCGGCGGACCGACGGGCCCGGGCCGGATGGGAGGGCCGCCGTGGATGCGGGGCGGCCCCCCGGGAGGTCCGCCCGGCGGACCGCCCCCCGGGCCGGGGGGCGCGGGTGGGCCGCCGCCGCGCTGAGCGTCAGTCCACCGCGGCGATCGCGTCCATCTCGACGCGATAGCCGTAGTGGAGCGGCGCCACCGGCACCACCGCGCGCGCCGGGCGGTGCGCGCCGAACAGCTCGGCGTACAGCGCGTTGAACGCCGGCCAGTCCGCGATGTCGCTCACGTAGACGGTGCACTTGAGCACGCGGTCGAGCGACGAGCCGGCCCCCTCCACCGCCGCCCGCACGTTCGCGAGCACCTGGCGCGCCTGCACGTCGAACGGCGCGTCGGCGGGGAGCGGCCCCGGCGGGTCGAGCCGCGTGATCCCGTCACCAGCCATTGATCCGCTCCCAGCGCGCGACCACGTCGCCGCGCGCATCCAGCACGTGGTAGGCGTCGTGCGCCGCGGCGGTGGCGCACGCGTGGTTGGGCAGGATGCGGAGCCGCGTCCCCGCCGGGAACGCCGCCATGTCCCACGGCGCGCCATCCCGCCGGGCGATGATGCCGTGCTCCTGGTTCGCGCCGCGGACGATGAGGTCGGGAAGCACGCGGCCCCCCGCATCGCACACGAGGCCATACCCCTGGTCCACCGGCTGCGCGGCGGTGCCGCGGTCGCGCGAGAGCGCCATCCATCCCGCGTCCACCAGCAGCCACCCGCGCGCCGCCTGGTGGCCGATGACGCTCGTGCAGACGCTGAGCGCGATGTCGTCGACCGCGCACACGCCGAGCCCCGCCATCACCAGGTCGAAGAAGACGTGCACGCCGGCGCGCACCTCGGTGACGCCGTCGAGCGCGCGGGCGAAGTGCGCCGTCGGCGTGGAGCCGACGCTCACCACCGGCGCCTCGACGCCCGCCGCGCGGAGCCGCGTGGCGGCCTGCACCGCGCCCGCGCGTTCCTGTTCGGCCATCGCCTCCAGCTCGGCCACGCCACGGCACGCGTACGACTCGCCGGCATGCGTGAGCACGCCGCGGGGCGTCGCCCCGCCCGCCGGCGTCGCCGTCAGCGCGCGCGCGACGTCGAGCAGCTCCGGCGCGCCGGGCGCCAGGCCGCTGCGGTGCCCGTCCGTGTCGATCTCGAGCAGCACCGGCGCGCGCACGCCGCGCGCGGCGGCGAACGCGGAGAGCGCCCGCGCGACCTCCACGCTGTCGAGCACGACGGCGAGCTCGACGCCGCGCTCGAGCAGGGCCGCGACCCGCGCGAACTTCCCCGGCTCGATGCCGACGGCATACACGATGTCGGTCACGCCGTGCGCCGCGAAGTGCTCGGCCTCCTTGAGCGTGGAGACGGTGGCCGGGCCCGCGGGCGTCGGCATCATGCGGCGCGCGACGTCGACCGACTTGGCCGTCTTGAGGTGCGGGCGGAGCGCCACGCCAAGCGCATCGAGCCGCGCGCGGAGGCGCGCGAGGTTGCGCGTCATGCGCGGCTCGTCGAGCAGGAGGCACGGCGTGTCCACGGGGGCAAGCTAACGCGCGCCGCTCGGCGGGTGTCAGGAGGACAGCGCGTGCCCACGAGGGGCGCGCGACCCTTCAGCCCGGAGGTCCGCATGTCCCGCCCGCTTCCCGTTCCCGCGCTGGGCACGCTGCTCGTGCTCGCCACGGCCTGCACGGGCGCCACCGCCACCGAGACGTCGCTCACCGCGGCGGCCACGGCCGCGGCCGCGAGCGCCGTCTCGACCGGTCCCGTGCTCGCGCTCGCCGGCACCTGGGCCCTCGACACCACCCGCAGCGACCGGCCGCCGCAGGGCGGGCCCGGCGGCCCGGGCGGCATGGGCGGCCCCGGCGGTCCCGGTGGCCCGCCGCCGGGCGGCATGGGCGCGCAGCGCGGTCCGCAGGGCGGCCCGCCCTCGATGGGCAACGGCCAGCGTCCGCAGCCCCCGGGCGACGGCGCGCGTCCGCAGGGTGCGCCGGGCATGACGATCACCCAGCAGGGGAGCACGCTCCTCATCACGCGCGGCCCGCGCACCGACACGCTCGTGGTGGACGGCACGCCGCGTACGCGCCAGCGGCCCGACCGCAGCGGCGTGACCGTGACTGCGACGTGGGGGAGCGACGGGCTCGTGATCGTGCGGCGCGATGACCGCGCCACCATGACCGAGACGTGGTCGCTGCTCGACGGCGGCGCCGCGCTGCGGCAGGTGCTGGCGCTGCCGGCGCTGGACGGGCGGGACGCGCGGACGATGACGGTGGTGTTCACGAAGGGGTGAGGACGGCAGGGCACCGATCGCCGTGATCGGCGTGACGCGGCCGCCGGGTGCCATCCGGCGGCCGCGTCTCGTGCCGTCAGGACGGACCGAGCATCAGGCGCGTGCCGAGCCCTGCGAACCGGTAGCGCGCACCATACACGCGGCGCAGCGCGGCGAAGCCGGGCTCGCTCGTGCAGTGCCCGGGCGCGACGGCCATGACGCGCCAGCGGGTCGGCAACTCGGCCGCCAGCGAGGCGATGGCCGCGTCGGGCACGGGAGCCCAGTGGAAGCCACCGGCCAGCAGCGCCACGCCCCGGCCCGGCGCCTCGGCGGCGGCCAGCAGCGCCGGGAGCCCGGGATGCGCGCAGCCGACGAGGAGCACCTGGCCTTCCGGCGTGTCGAGCGCGAGGGCGAGCTCCGGCAAGTCGGCTCCGGCCGGAGCCTCCCGCCCCGCGGCGGCGGACACGACGAGGCGAACGCCCGGGAAGAGCTCCCGCGTCGCCGGCACGAGTTCGAGGTTCAGACCGCGCCACGCCGAGCCGTGGGGCACCTTCGCGGGCGGCGTGCCGCCGAAGTAGCGCTGCTCGGCCGGCAGGTCGGGCACGGGCCGTCGATACAGGAACGGAGGAGTCTCGCCGCCGAATGCCTCGTCCGCGGGCGCGAACACCCGGACCGAGGGATGCACCGCGCGGATGTGACGAAGCCCGTCCGTGTGGTCGCCATGCCGATGGGAAATGACGACCGCGTCCAGGCGCGTCAGGTCCACGCCAAGCGCCGCGGCGTTGTGCGCGAGGACCTCGGCATCGTTGCCCGTGTCGAAGAGGATGCGTCGCCCGTCATGCTCCACCAGCATCGCGAAGCCCCAGTCGCGACGGAGCGCCGACGGCTCGCCGAACGCATCCACAAGCACGGTCAGACGGACCGGTGCGGCAGCGGCCCGGGCGGGCGCCACCGCGGGCGACGGGGCGCGCACGGGGAGCGGTGCGAGCGCCATCGCGACGAAGGAGACGAGGAACGGCGATGCCATCCACGGCATGCGACCTCCGGGGTGCGGGATGCGAGCGGCCGACCCCGGACGATAGCACGGGCCTCCCGCGGCGTTCGCCGGGCTTCATCAATCGACGTATCTTGATGTATGCATCTGTCATTCGCCCGGGCGTCCTGCCTGCTGCTCGCCGTCACCGGCCCCCTGGTGGCCCAGGACGACCGCAGCCCGGGCCAGCTGCTCCAGCCGCCCACGCGCGAGACGGGCGTCTCGCTCGGCGAGGGCGGCCTCGTCCTCCGCTCACCCGACTCCACCTACAACCTCACCGTCCGCTTCCGCGTCCAGAACCTCGTCTCCGCCACGAGCGAGCCGGACGCGACGTCGCTGCGCGAGGTCGACTGGTCGGTGCGGCGGGCGCGCCTCTGGCTCGGCGGCACCATCGGCGATCCGCGTCTCACCCTGCTCTTCCAGCTCGGCCTCAGCCGCCGCGACCAGGACGCCGAGACGTGGGGCTACCCGGTGCTCGTGCGCGATGCGTTCGCCACGTGGCGCTGGAACCGCCACCTCCGCACGGGCCTCGGCGTCGCGAAGCTGCCCGGCAACCGGAACCGCGTCCTGAGCTCCGCGGACATGGTCTTCCCCGAGCGGGCCATCGTGAACAACACCTTCAACATCGACCGCGACCTCGGCGTGCAGGCGTTCTGGTACGACACGGCCGGCCGCGCGCCGGTGCACCTCTCGCTCGCGCTCACCACCGGCCGCGGCCGCGCGGCCACGCCGTCGCGCAGCGCCGCGCTCACCGCGCGCGTCGAAGTGGAGCCGCTCGGCGGCTTCCGGCCCGGCAACGCCTACCTCGAGGGCGCGGTGCTCCGCGAGCCCGCACCGCGCCTCGCGCTCGGGCTCACCGCGCAGCGCGCGTGGGACACCGACCGCGCGGGCGTCACCGTCGGACCGCGCCTCGCAGGGACCGCGGACGTCACGACCCTCCTCGCCGACGGGCTGTTCAAGTGGGACCGCGCCACGGCGTACGCCGAATGGGCGTACCGCAGCGCGGCCGGCGGCATCACGCGTGAGCCCGGCGGCGCTCCGCGTTTCGTCACCACGGGGCACGGCCTGATGCTGCAGGCGACATGGCTCGCCGCGCCGAGGGTGGACCTCGCCATGCGCGCGGCGTGGGTCTGGCCCGCTGGCGAGGTGCGCCAGCTGCCGGGCGGCGGCGCGACGCGGCAGTTCTCGCTCGCCGTGAACCGTTACCTGCGCGGTCACCGGGTGAAGGCGCAGGCCGAGGTCACGCGCCTGCTGGGCGAGGCCACGAGCCCCACCCCCGGCGCCACGTGGCTCTCGCGGGTGAACCTCGAAGTGGGGCTGTGAGGTGTTGTTGCACCAACATTTCTTGTTATATTGATCCCATGTCCGCCACCGCCCCGTCGCACGCCGCCGCCCGCCAGTTCCACGCCCTGAGCGACCCGACGCGGCTCCACATCCTGGAGCTTCTGCGCGGCGGGGAGCGCTGCGTCTGCGAGCTGACTGACGCGCTCGGCGCCGCGCAGTCCCGCCTCTCGTTCCACCTCAAGACGCTGCGTGACGCCGGCCTCGTGCAGGACCGGAAGGAGGGGCGCTGGGTGTACTACGCGCTCGTCCCCGAGGCGATCGAGGCGCTGCAGGCCGCCATCGGCGAGCTCGCGGTCGCGCCTGCCGGCCGGAGGCGCGAATGGTTCCGTTGCTGCGGCTGACCGCATCACCCCCGCCGCGCGCGCCCACGCGCGTGGGCCACACGCTGGAGGCGCCATGACCTCGAAGCCCCTCACCGTCCTGACCGACGCACCGACGCCCACCACCACCGAGTCGGTGCGCGAGACCGTGCGCGACCGCTACGCCGACGCGGCGCGCCGCGTGCTCGCCGTCGGCGAGCCGGCCGGTTGCTGCGGGCCGGTGAACAGCTGCTGCGGCGGCGCGGCGTTCAGCGGCACCGTCGACCCGATCACCGCCGACCTCTACGTCCGCGGCGAGACTGACGAGCTCCCCTCCGCGGCGGTGCTCGCTTCGCTCGGCTGCGGGAACCCGACCGCGCTCGCCGAGCTGCACGCCGGCGAGGTGGTGCTCGACCTCGGCTCGGGCGGCGGCATCGACGTGCTGCTCTCGGCACGCCGCGTCGGCCCCACCGGCCGCGCCTACGGCCTGGACATGACGGACGAGATGCTCGCGCTGGCGCGGCGGAACGCCGAGGAGGCGGGCGCCACCAACGTCGCGTTCCTCAAGGGCCACATCGAGGCGATCCCGCTGCCCGATGCCTCCGTCGACGTCATCATCTCCAACTGCGTCATCAACCTGTCGGGCGACAAGCGCCGCGTGCTCGCCGAGGCGTTCCGCGTCCTGCGGCCCGGCGGCCGCTTCGCGGTGAGCGACGTGGTGGTGCGCGGCGCGGTGCCGGAGGAGGTGCGGCGGAGCATGGAGCTGTGGGTCGGCTGCGTGGCCGGCGCGCTGGAGGAGCAGGAGTTCGTACGGCTGCTCGGCGAGGCCGGCTTCGCCGACGCGTCGATCGAGCCGACGCGCATCTACCGCGGCGACGATGCGCGCGCGTTCCTCGCGGGCGCGGGCCTTGACCCGGCGCACGCCGAGGCGATCGACGGGCGCATCATGGCCGGCTTCATCCGCGCGCGGAAGCCGGCGTGACGCTGCCGTCCACGGCAGGGGTGACGCTCCGCGCCGCGACCGCGGCCGACCTCCCCGCGGTGCAGGCGCTGCTCACCGAGGCGGGGCTGCCGCTCGACGGCGTCGCGGAGTGGATCGGGCAGTTCCGGGTGGCGGCGGCGCCCGGTGTCGCGCTGGCCGGCGTGGCGGGGTTCGAGCGGCACGGCGAGGTGGCGCTGCTGCGCTCCGTCGCCGTCGCACCGGCATGGCGCGGGACGGGGCTGGCGCGCCGGCTCGTCGAGGGCGTGCTGGCGGACGCGGAGGCGTCGGGCGCGCGGGAGGCGTTCCTGCTCACCACCACCGCCGAGGGGTACTTCCCGCGGCTCGGCTTCAGCCGCGTCCCGCGCGAGGCGGCGCCCGCGGCCCTCGGCGCGTCAGCCGAGTTCCGCGGCGCATGCCCGGCGTCGGCGGTGCTGATGCGGCGGCCGCTCGGTGCGCCCCCGGCGGCGGTGCGGGTCCTGGTGCTGTGCACGGGGAACAGCGCGCGGAGCCAGATCGCGGAGGCGCTCTTCGCCACGCTGGGGGCGGGGCGCGTGGTGGCGGCGAGCGCGGGGTCGCGACCGGCGGCGCGCGTGAACCCGTACGCGGTGACGGAGCTCGCGCGGCACGGGATCGCATGGGAGGGGCGGACCCCGAAGACGCTCGAAGCCGTGGCCGGCGAGCACGACCTGGTGGTCACCGTCTGCGGCAACGCCGACGCCGCGTGTCCCGTGATCGTCGGCGCGCGGGCGCGGGTGCACTGGGGGCTTCCGGACCCCGCGGAGGAGACGGAGCCGGCGCGCGCCGCGGCGGCGTTCGCGGCCACGTACGCAGCCCTCGAGGCGCGCGTGCGGGCGCTGCTCACGCAGCCGATCGAGCAGATGGCGCCGGGAGCACTGTCGAGCGTGGCGGCGGCCGTGCACGCGGCGGCGGCGGAGGCGTGGTCGCCCACGGCGTGGGGGTGACGCCCGCTTGCTAGCTTCCGGCCTCCACCTCGCACCCAGGACCCGACATGCCCCGCCCGCTCCGCCTCCTCGCGCTCTCGCTCCTCGTCGCCGCCCCGCTCGCCGCGCAGAAGCCGGCCGCCAACGACCCGATCGTCGCCGCGAACAAGGTGTTCGGCGCGGCGATGGCGAAGGGCGACGCGGCGGCGGTCGCCGCGCTCTACACGGCCGACGGCCAGCTCCTGCCGCCCGACGCCCCCGTGCAGGCGGGGACGAAGGCGATCGAGGCGTTCTGGGCGGGGGCGATCAAGGCCGGCGTGAAGGGCCTGAAGCTCGAGACGCTGGAGGTGCAGTATGCCGGCGACGTCGCGCACGAGGTGGGCGCGGCGACGATCTACGGCGCCAACAACGCCGTGCTCGAGCAGGGGAAGTACATCGTGCTGTGGAAGAAGGTCGGCGGGGCCTGGAAGCTGCACCGCGACATCTGGAACGCGAACGCGCCGATGGCGGCGGCGGCGCCCGCGAAGAAGTAGTGCCGGCCCCCGTCGCCATGTCGCCTCGCGAGACCGTCCGGGAGTGGGTGGCCCGCTTCAACCGGGGCGACGTGGCCGGGCTCGCGGCGCTGTACGCGCCGGACGCCGTGAACCACCAGGTGGTCATGGAGCCGCTGGTGGGCCGCGAGGCGATCCGGCGGATGTTCGAGGTGGAGTTCGGGCGCGCCACGATGACGTGCCTCATCGAGGCGCTGTACGAGGACGGCGACGTGGCGATCCTCGAGTGGCGCGACCCGAACGGCCTTCGCGGCTGCGGCTTCTTCACCGTGCGCGACGGGCAGATCGTGCACCAGCGCGGCTACTTCGACCAGCTGAGCTTCTTCCGGCGGCAGGGGCTGCCGGTGCCGGACACCTACCTCGGCGGATGACGGGGCGCTCGCCCGCGCCAGCCCGCGCCGGCGAGCGCATCGGGCACGCGCCGTTCGAGCCTTGCGCGAGCGGTCGCCGGCGTCCGCGCCGCCGCGTCAGGCGCCAGGGCGATGCGCTCGCCACAACGGCCGAGCGCGCTCGCGCCGCGACCCGCATGCATCCGCCGGCCCTCGGTGCGCGTATTCAGGGCGCGTCGTGGGGCCGGGGCGACATCCCCCCGTCCCCGCGCCGAGCCGCCGGCGGCCCGCCGGCCACCGCCGCCGCGGAGCCGCCGCATGCGCACGCACCTCGCCGTCCTCGTGGGCGCCTCCACGGCACTGGTCGCCGCCACCGCCACGCCACGCCCGCTAACGGGCCAGCAGGCGGCGCCGCAGGACACTGCGCGGGCGCAGCGGCTCGATTCGCTCGTGTCCACCGGACGCCACGAGGACCTCATCGGCGTGGCGCGCACCGCCTCGGAGGGCAGCACCGGGAGGATGGAGCTCCTCATGCGCCCGCGCACGCGCGAGGGCGAGCTGCTGGAGACCGTGCCCGGGCTGATCCTCACCCAGCACAGCGGCGACGGCAAGGCGAACCAGATGTTCGTCCGCGGCTTCAACCTCGACCACGGCACCGACTTCGCCACGCGCGTCGAGGGGATGCCCGTCAACCTGCCGACGCACGCGCACGGCCAGGGCTACACCGACGTGAACTTCCTCATCCCCGAGCTGGTCGAGCGCGTCGACTACCGGCTCGGCGTCTCGTACGCCGAGCTGGGCGACTTCGGCAGCGCCGGCGGTGCGGATCTCACGCTCGCATCGCGACTCGCGCGGCCGTTCGCCTCCGCAGGCGCAGGGGCGTTCGGCGACGTGCGCGGCGTGGCGGGCGGCTCGATCAGGGCGGGCCCGGGCACGCTGCTGCTCGGCGGCGAGGTGCGGGCGTACGACGGTCCGTGGGTCCGGCCCCAGGCCCTGCGCAAGCGGAGCGGCCTCCTGCGCTACGGCTGGGACGCGGGCGCGTCGAGCTTCTCGGTCATGGCGATGGCGTATGCCAACCGATGGGACGCCTCCGACCAGATCCCCGCCCGCGCCGTCGACGGCGCGATCGGCTCGCGCTTCGGCCAGGTCGACTCGACGCTCGGCGGCGCGGCGCAGCGCTTCAGCCTCTCCGGCGCGTGGCGGCACGCGGGCCGTGCCTCCGTGCAGGTGGTGCGCCTCTACGGCATCTGGTCCGACTTCGACCTCTACTCCAACTTCACCTACTTCCTCGCCGACCCGGTGGCCGGGGACCAGTTCAACCAGCGGGAGCAGCGTGCGGTGTTCGGGCTCGACGCGCGGCATGCGCAGGGCGTGCGCGCGCTGGGCGCGGCGCAGGAGCTGACGCTGGGCCTGCAGGGTCGCACCGACATGATCCGGGGGCTGGGACTCTTCCGCACCCGGCGGCGCGACCGCGTCGCCACGGTGCGCGAGGACGACGTCACGCAGTGGAGCGCCGGCGCGTACGTGCAGGTGGTCTCCCGCTGGACCGGTACGCTGCGCACCACGCTGGGGCTGCGTGGCGACGCCTACCTGTTCGATGTCGCGGCGGGCCGCCCGGAGAATGCCGGCTCGGCGCGAGCCGCGATCGCCAGCCCGAAGGCCTCGATCGCCTACGCGCCGTCGTCATCGGTGGAGTTCTACCTCGGCGGCGGCTTCGGCTTCCACAGCAATGACGCGCGCGGCACCACCATCACGGTCGACCCGGTCTCGGGCGCCCCGGCGCCGCGCGTGGACCCGCTGGTGCGCTCGCGCGGCGCCGAGGTGGGCGCGCGCGTGCAGGCCGCGGAAGCGTGGCGCTCCACGCTCGCGCTCTGGGCCCTCGGGCTCGACAGCGAGCTCCTCTTCGTGGGCGACGGCGGGACGACCGAGCCGTCGTTCCCCAGCCGCCGCGTGGGCATGACCTGGACCAACGCCTACCGCCCCGTGCCCGCGCTCTCGCTCGACCTCGACATCTCGCTCGCGCGCGCCCGCTTCCGCGGGGTCCCGGCGGCCGAGGAGCGCATCCCGGGGGCGCTGGAACACGTCGTGGCGGCCGGCGTCGCGTGGCGGCCGCCGGAGGGGCGCGGCCCCTACGCCGCGGCGCGGGTGCGGCACTTCGGCTCCTACGCGCTGACCGGCGACAACGGCGTGCGCGCCACGCCGACGACGCTGGTGAACGCGCTCTGCGGCTGGCGGGTCGGGGCGGCGCGCGTCGAGCTCTCGCTGCTCAACGTCTTCGATGCGCGGGCGCGCGACGTCCAGTACGTCTACGCCTCACGCCTCGCCAATGAGCCGGCCTCCGGCGTCGGCGACGTGCACTTCCATCCGGCGGAGCCGCGGCAGCTGCGTGCGGCGGCCATCTGGGGCCTGTAGCGACGGCGCGCGCGCCGCGCTGCCACGGGCCACACATCCGGCAGTCGCCCGGCGGCGTACAGGAGGCAAGGCGCGACGTTCGAGCGCCGACCCCCGAACTGGAAGGATGTGCACATGCGGACGACTCGATGGTGGCCGCGCACGCTGCTGCTCGGCGTGACGGCAACGGCGATGGTGGCGGGCGGGGCCAGGCTGGCCCGCGGCTCCGACCATCAGGACACGGCGGAGGTGGAGCTCAATCCCAGGCTGGACATGACGGACGTGTACGCGTTCCCCGGGTCGGCCCCCGGGCGGATCGCGCTCGTGATGAACAGCCGCGCATTCCTCACGCCGGCGCAGACGCCGGGCGCCTCCTTCGACCCGAACGTGCTCTACCAGTTCAAGGTCGACAACACCGGCGACGCGAAGGAGGACCGGGTGATCCAGGTCTCCTTCATCGGCGAGGGCGCGAACCAGCAGGTGCAGGTGCGCGGGCCCATCGCCCCCCCGGTGCAGGGCGCGATGATGAACACGCTCTCGGGCAGCGCGCCCGTGGTGCAGGGCGCCATCAACGCGCCGATCGGCTCGGCGAACGGCATGCAGGTCTTCGCGGGCCCGCGCGCCGATCCGTTCTTCATCGACCTCGAGGCGGCGTTCTGCATCCTCCCCGACCGCAAGCCGGTCACGGGCGAGCTGGCGCAGCCCTGCCGCCTCCCCGCCCGCCCCTCGGCGCCGTTCTTCTTCCGTCCCGCGGGCCAGGCGGTGGACTACGTGCGGGGCTTCAACGTCCTGTCCATCGTCATCGAGCTCCCGTCGTCGATGCTCGAGGCGGCGGCACCCGGGAAGCTCGGCATCTGGGGGACGATGAGCCGCTAGGCTCGCGCGTCCCCTCCCCATCACCACCTCACTGGAGATCCCCGTGCGCCTGGTTCCCTTCGCCGCCGCGGCCCTGCTCGCCCTCGGCGCGACCGCCTGCAACGACAGCGTCGTCGCCGTCACCCCCGAACGCCAGTACAACCAGATCCAGCGGCTCGGCAACCCGCTCGTGAGCGAGGTGCTGCTCGCCAAGCGCAGCCACCCCGTGCACGGCAACATCGGCCCCGAACAGGACGTGGCGCTGCTCGGCGCCGAGATCAAGGAGTTCGTCCGCACCGTGGGCGGACGGAGCGCCGGTTACGCCGACGCGCTGGGCGGGGTGCTGCTCCCCGACATGCTCATCGTGCAGACCGACAAGCCGCCCGCGACCGCGGGCTGGCTGAACTGGGTCGGCCTCGCGCCGTTCCAGAACGGGTACGGCGGCCGCAGGCTGGCCGACGACGTCACCGACCTCGCCCTGCTCGCCGTCTTCGGCGACCCGCTCGGCCTCGACCCGGCGGGCGCGGTGGGCAAGGCGGCGCTCACGACGGACAACGTGGCGTTCACCTCGGCCGTGACCACGACGTTCCCGTACCTCGCGCCTCCCACCAACTAGCGGCAGCGACACACCGCCATGACGCTCGTCACCCGTTTCACGGCGGTGGCCGTCGCCGCGGTCGCCCTGGCGGCCGCGGTGGCGGCCCGCGCGCACCGGCACCACGCCCGGCGCGCGGACCCGGCACGGCCGGCGCAGGCCGCGCGCGAGGAGCACCGCGTCCGCGACCTCGACATCGCGTTCTTCGAGGCTCGCGCCGCGCGCGACCCGTACGGCGCGGCGGATGCCGCAAGGCTCTCGGCGCTGCTGCTCGCGCGGGGCCGCGCGACCGGCTCCCCCGCCGACCTTTCGCGCGCGGAGGCGGTGGCCCGGCGGTCGCTCGACCTCCGCGGCGCCCGCAACGACGCCGCGCGGCTCGTGCTGGTGAACGCCCTGATGGGCCGGCATGCCTTCCTCGAGGCGCGGCGCGAGGCGGAACGCCTCGTGGCGCAGGACCCGGCGGAGCTCGGCCGGCGGGCCCTCCTCGGCGAGATCCTGCTCGAGCTCGGCGACCACGACGCGGCGGGCGCCGAGTTCCGGCGCACCCTCGGCGTGCGCGGCAACCCGACGGTGGCGGCACGCGTGTCGCGATGGTACGACGTCACCGGCCGCACCGCGCTCGCGCACCACTGGATGCTGCGCGCGCGGGACGCGGCGCTGGCGCTGCACGCAGTGCCGGTGGAGCAGGTCGCGTGGTTCCACTGGCGCGTGGCCGACCTCGCGCTGCGCCATGGGCACCTCGGCGAGGCGGCCGACGCGCTCGCCGCGGGACTGGCCGTCGCACCGGACGACCATCGGCTGCACGCGGCCCTCGCCCGCCTCCACCTGGCGCGCGGCCGCGCGCGCGAGGCCGCGGCCGAGGGCGAGCGCGCGCTGGCGACCGCGCTCGACCCGGCCACGCTGGCGATCGTCAGCGACGCGTACGCGCTCCAGGGCAATGCCGCGGAGGCGGCGCGCTACGCCGCCGCGCTCGAGGCGATGGCGTTCGCTGACTCCCTGCCGCCGCATCGCGCGTGGAGCCTCTTCCTGCTCGACCACGGACGTCGCGTGCCGGAGGTCCTCGCGCGTGCAAGGGCCGACCTGCGGCAGCGGCACGACGTGCACGCGTGGGACGTGTACGCGTGGGCGCTCTTCCGCGCCGGCAGGGCCGCGGAGGCCGATGCGGCGATGGCGAAGGCGCTGGCCGCCGGCACCGAGGACGCGCAGCTCGCATACCATGCCGGCGTCATCGCCGAGGCCGTGGGCGACACCGAGCGGGCGTCGGCGTGGCTGCTCCACGCGCTGGAGTGGAACGACCGCTGGGATCCGTTCCAGCCCGCCGACGCGCGCGCGCGCCTCGGGCGGATCGGTCGCGCGCGGCAGGCGGGCGATGCGTAGGGCGCTCGCCGTGGCGTGGCTCTGCGCCATCACCCTGCCCGGTGCAGGGGTGGCGGCGCGCGGCCTGCATCCGCTGCACTCCTCCGTGCTGGAGCTGACGGTCGACCGGGACCGCCGGGAGCTGCACGGGCGCCTCCGCGCCTTCGCCGACGACCTCGGCCGCGTGGCCGGCACCACCCCCGACGCACTCCGCGCCTACCTCGCGGCGCACGTCGCGATCACGGGTCCGTCCGGCGCGCCGCTGCCGGTGGCGTGGTCGGTCCCCGCGCGCGATGGTGACGCGCTGGTGGCGACGTTCGCGCTCCGCGGCGTCGATGCGTCGGCGCGCCTCGCCGTGCGGCACGCGGTGCTGAGCGACGCCTTCCCTGACCAGGTCAACCTCGTGCGCGTGGTCCGCGACGGGCGCTCGGCCACCATGCTCTTCATGCCGGGCGACGGCCCGCGGCCGCTGCCGTGACCGCCGCGTTCGCGCTCGCTTGTGGTCCGCTGGCTCCGCCGAGTAGGGTTCGGGTCGACCTGCAACCAGGGGCGACGCACCGCATGGCCCCTGACCCGGCGGCCGATCCCGATCTGGAGCTGTTGCTGCGCGCGGCCGGGGGGCACGAGCCCTCCGTCGCCGCGCTGTACGACCGGCATGTCGACCGGCTGTACGCCGTGGCGCATCGCATCACCGGCGAGCGGGCGGACGCCGAGGAGGCCGTGCTGGAGGGGTTCGCGCAGGCGTGGCGCGACGCGGCGCGGTTCGACCGCGAGCGCGGCTCGGTGACGGCGTGGCTCACGCTCATCGTGCGGAGCCGTGCGCTCGACCTCGTCCGGGCGCGGGGTCGGCGCCAGCGCGCCATCGACGCGGCCGCGCGCGACGCCGGCGATCTCGGCGCCCCCGGCATGTCGGGGTGGACCCCGAACCCCGCGGCCGACGCGGAGCGCGGCGAGCGCGCGACGCGCGTGCGCGCGGCGGTGGCGCTGCTCTCGCCCCCGCAGCGGCATGCGATGGAGCTCGCCTTCTTCGAGGAGCTCTCCCACACCGAGATCGCCGAGCGCCTCGGCGAGCCGCTCGGCACCATCAAGACGCGGGTGCGCCTCGGCATGCAGAAGCTGCGCGAGATGCTCGAACCCCTGCACGGAGACGGCGCGGCATGACCCCCGACGACCGCGCGGAGCTGCGCGATCTCGTGCCGGCGTACGCGCTCGGCGCGCTCGATCCCGACGACGAGGCCCGCATGACTGCGGCTGTCGCGGCGGACCCGTCCCTGGCCGCCGAGGTCGCGGCGTATCGCGAGATGGCGGGCCTGTTCGGTGGCGAGGCGGCGCCGCCCGTGCCGGTGCCGGCCGGGCTCCGCGCGCGCGTGCTGGCCACGACGCCGGGCAGCGGCGAGCGTCCGCTCCGGCTGGCCGCACCCGCCGCGCCGCAGCGCGCCACCCCGGCGCCCACCTGGTGGGTGGCGCTGGCGGCCGCGGTGCTGCTCGCCGTCGGGCTGGCGTGGCAGGTGCGTGCGCTGCGGGTCGAGCGCGAGGCGCTGGCGGACCGGCTCGCGGTCCGTGAGCGGGAGCTGAACAGCATCCTCGAGCCGGGGGTGGAGCTGGTGCGCCTCGCGGCGACCGAGCAGGGAGCGCACCGCGACGCGGGGATCCAGCTCTTCGTCGACCACGAGAAGCGGCGTGCCATCGTGCATGCGTTCCGCCTGCCGCCCGTGCCCGCGGGGAAGGCATACCAGCTCTGGTTCATCGAGGAGGGGCAGGCGCCGATCCCCTCGGTGACGTTCAACACGGAGGCGAGCGGGCACGGCCTCGTGCAGGAGGTGTCGGTGCCGGCGGGCAAGGTCTTCGTGCTCGCGGCGATCACCGTCGAGCCGGCGGGAGGCTCCACGGCGCCGACGCTGCCGATCCAGCTCGCGGGTGCGTTCCGGAAGAGCTAGCGGCGTCGCGAACGTGGTGCATCGCGAAGTCGACGCGATGCATGCCTCATGCGGCCGGCCATGTTCCGGCAGGCTGATCGGCCGATGTGCCGACAGCATACCACGTCACCTGGGTGGGCCGACGGGCGCCTTGGCGGATTCGGGACGGAGATGCTCGCAGCATGAATCATCTTGTGCGCGATAAGTGGAGATAGAGCGATGCGGCTCCCTCCCGACGGTGTGACCCGATCACGATCGTCACCATGAAGCGACGGTGGTGCCCGGACGCCGGCACCGCGACCACGCGGCACGCCCACCTCACCCCTCCCCTTCCCGCTCCATCTCCTCGCGCAGCGCTTCCAGCTCGGCGACGACCTCCAGGTCCTTGGGCCGACCCGCGGCGCGCTTCACGCGGATGAGCCACGGCAGGTCGAGCAGCAGGTGGGTTCCGCCGAACAGCTCGATGGGAAGAGTGTGGGGCCGGAGCTGTTCGTAGCCGCCGGCGCCGGTGAGCTCGCCGAGCAGGTCGATGGCGCCGAGGCTGGTGGTGAGGGTGAAGTTGAGGCCGGCGCGCAAGGTCGGCACCGACCACTCGAACGGCAGGCCGGGCGGCGCGCCGCGCAGGTACGGCGCGAAGGGCGCGAGCGCGGCGACGATCCGCAAGAGGTTCCCGGGTGAGCGGTCGTACGCGATGTCCAGGTCGTCGGTGAGCCGCGAGGAGCCGTGCGCGCGCGCAGCGACGCCGCCGACGATGATGCACTGCACCCCGCCGTCATGCAGCGCGCGCAGCAGTCGTTCGAGCTGCGTCATCGCCTGCCGCGGCGTTGTGCCGGCGCGCGACGCGCCGAGCGGGTCGCGTACTCGAGCGCGCGCAGCGACTCCTGCCATTCGCCCAGCGACCGGATCCGGTCCTCGACCGGACGCCGCAGGTTCTCGCGCAGCAGCGTGCGATCGACGTCGCGCTTGTACGCCTCGATGACGGGGTCCGGCGGCTCGATGGGCTCGAGCATCACCTTGAGGCGGAACCCCGCCGCCTCGGCGACGGCGGCGACCGTCTTCACCGACGGATTGGCGTCGGGCGAGCGCTCGAGGCGCGCGATGACCGACTGCGCCACGCCGGCGCGGTCGCCGAGGTCGCTCTGGGTGAGGTCGACCAGGTCGCGCAGCGCGCGGAGCATGGCCTGGGGGCGTGAGTATTCGTACATGGCATAAATATACGTTTGAGCTATGACGGTGGCGAGGGTGGCGGGGGTACGCGGTGGCGGTGGGGGTGCCTCGGGCTCGGCCGGGGGCGGGCGGGCTCGACACGGGACCGGGGTTACTCCGCCTCGAGTGGCGCGTCGCCGACCTGCGCGATCACCCCGCCGAGGGCGCCGCGATGCTCCCGCACGTGTCGCCAGTCTCCGTCGGTGCGTGGGAGGATGAAGCGCCCGGTTCGCCGGTCCTGCAGCAGCGCTCCGGGTTCGCGGTGCGTGTTCGCCTCGATGAATTCGTCGGCCTCGCTGACCATCCGCCGGAAGTGCCGTGCGGCTTCGGCGACGTCGTACGGCCGGGCGAAGCGCAGGTAGGTGGCGTCCTCCGGTGTCAGCGTCCGGCGGCGGAACAGCTGGAGG
The DNA here is from genome assembly GCA_033764615.1 of Gemmatimonadales bacterium. Classification (GTDB taxonomy): domain Bacteria; phylum Gemmatimonadota; class Gemmatimonadetes; order Gemmatimonadales; family GWC2-71-9; genus JANRIU01. The sequence continues at coordinate 47,644 of JANRIU010000017.1, forward strand.
TAGGAGGCGGGATTGAGGCCGGGGTTCTTCTCGACGACGGCCCAGGCGAGCGCGGGGAACGGCAGGACGTGGATGTCGGCGAAGATCACGTCGACGAGGTCGCGCGGCTCGCGGCGGTTGGCGAGCGCGACGAGTTGGTTGATGGCGAGGGCGATGGCCGCGATGCGCGCCGCACAGCCTCCTGCGCGCGGCCTTCAATCCAGTGCGTCGGGGGGCCCGCTTCCCGCCGGCTCGTCAGCCGCCAGCAGGCGTTCCAGCTTCGCCGCATCGCGCCACTCGTGCCGGCCGCCGTGCTTGCGGAGCGCATCGGCCACCCACGGCACGTCGTCGGCACGGATCACCAGATCGGGGCGCGCCCACCAGAAACAGGTGACGTGGTGCTCTCGGAAGAGGCGCCGGGCCTCACGCACCGCGACCATGCGACGGGCGGCGGCGGCCGAGAGCCGTCGCCGGCTGCGGATGCCGCCGAGTCGGCCGGCGTCGGCGGTGGACATGGGACGAGGCATGGATGAATCATGAGGGCTTATGATCTCAAAGCCCACTGCATCAACAGCTTGCGCGATGGCTTGATGGACGGCTTTCGCTCCGGCGCGACGAGATCCTCACCGGCCTGCCGCGCTCGGCGGTGGTGGCGGTGGGGCTTGCGGGGGGGTGAAGGCTTCCGGCTCTCCCGGATGGCGCGCGGTGTGCGTTCCCGCCGTCGCCTGCCATTACACTCCGACCATGCCACTCGACGACCTTCTGGCCTCCGCCCGGAACGCCGCCGACGCCGCGCTCGGCCGGGCCGAAGCCGCCGGCGCCTCGATGCGCGAGCGCCTGTCCGGCCTTGGCGACCTCTCCCAGTTCGGCGGCGACAAGCTCGGCGAGATCGCCGACGGCGTGAACGCGGCGATCCCCCTCATCACCGAAGCGGGCTATGCGCTCACCGCGCTGCAGCTCGAGCTGGGGATCCCGCCGAAGATCATCGTGCGCGCCGCGCAGTCGGCGCCGGTCACGCCCGAGCGCCTGGACGAGCTGCGCGCGCGCGCCGAGGCGCTTCCCGTCGGCAGCGCGATCGTCCTCGCGTTCCTGAAGGCGGTGGCGCTGAGTGAGAACGTGACGCTCGGCGGACTCAAGGCGCGCGAGATCGAGCTCGAGATCGGTGCGCTGCCGGCGGTGCGGTTGATCTATTCGAGGGCGTGAGGTGGCGGGCCGACCGCGGCCTCACGCGGTCGCCCACTCGCCCGAAAGCAGCTCCGCCTGCTCCAGCACCGTCTGCGTCGCCTTCTCCTGCTTGTCCGGCGGGTATCCGTACTTGCGGAGGATGCGCTTGACCAGCATCCGCAGCTGCGCCCGCACGTTCTCCCGCACGGTCCAGTCGATGGTCACGTTGCGGCGGATCGTGGCGACGAGCTCCTGGGCAATCTGGCGCAGCGTCTCGTCACCCAGCACCTTCACGGCGCTGTCGTTCGCCTCCAGCGCGTCGTAGAACGCGAGTTCGTCCTCGGAAAGCCCCAGCGCCTCGCCGCGCGCGTTCGCCTCGCGCATCTCGCGCGCGAGCTGGATCAGCTCCTCGATCACCTGCGCCGCCTCGATGGCGCGATTCTGGTAGCGGCGGATCGTCACCGCAGCATCGACGACATTCCGTTGAGCCTGATTGCTCCGCCGTCTCGCAAGCTTCGGGCTGGCGCGCCTACGCCACGAGTTCCGACTTCCCGACGATCGTCTCGACTGTGAGCCCAGTCTCCGAGTCCTCGAAGAACTGGTCGATCTCGTCGATCCGTTCGTACGAGAGGAAGCGCACCTTCCTGTCGAGCCCGAGCCGATGAAAGGCCGGCCGCCTGAGCTGCTCCCGCAGACGGTTGCGCCTCGACTGGGGCGCGACGACGAACATCGGGTAGATGGTGTTCGGCGCCACGATGGTCAGGTCGGCAAAGCGGAGCAGCCCGGAGTAGATCGACGTGGAGTTCTCGATCTCGTACGCTGCCCCGATGCGGAACTCCCGCTTCCAGACGACGTCGATGTTCTCGATGTAGGAGTGCGGCAGGTCCACGCCTGCGGCGAACTCCTCGTCGAACTGGTCGAACTGATAGGACCTGCGGAGGCGCTGCTGGTCGCCGACCGGCACCCACACCTGCTCGCCCGCCTTCAGGCCGAGCCGGGCGAGCTTCCACTGCATCCGCACATGCTCCGAGATGTTCGGGTCACCGAGTACCTGCTCGATCTGCTCGCCCGGTACGGGGATCAGATCTTCCGACGGAGGAACGAGTTCGAGCGGAGCCTCCTTCCGTCGCACCTCGTCGCCGTTGTGCAGGCGATGCAGGATGGCCTGCAGGTCGTCATACTCCTCGCGGAACCTCAGCAGCCGCTCCTCCGAGATCGACATGAAGCCGCGCAGCTGGAAGTTCGGCTCGTAGCCGAACAGGCGCCTGACCTCGGCGAAGGGCACGTCCAGCTCCTTGGGGCTCGCGATGAAGTAGATGAGCTCCCACGTCGTATCGCCGGCCGTACCGACCGGCTTCCAGAGCTCGTGCGCGAGCGGCGCGCTGACGACCTTCGCCGCGACCTTGCCGACAAGCCTCACCCGCTCGCCCTCGACGATGAGGATGTCGTCTCCCGGGCTCATGCGCTCGAAGTTCCCGCGGTTCTTCGGCCCCGGCTGGGAACCCCACACGGCAATCGGGCTGACGCCGAACGTGCCGCGGAGCCTGGCGGCGAGACTGGACGGCAGGAACCGCGAAAGTCGCTCGAGCGGGACGCGGTTCTTGATCGTGTCCTGATAGTGCACCATTGCCTCCGGGTTGCCGGGAGGCATGTAGAGCAGGAACACATTGCGCACCGAGTGCTCTCCGCGGTAGTTGGGGCTCGCACACCCTCGCTCGCCCGAATGTGCCGGGGTCCGACACTCGCGGCAAGCGCGATCACGGGCGCGAGCAGCGATTCGCGTGCCTCGATGCTCGGTCGGCTTCCGAGCGCTGCGCTGTCTGCATCTCAGCCCTTGTTGTCCACGAGGGCGGGCAAAGGGCATCGGCGCCCCCACCTTTCGTCCACGCCACGAGAAGCACGCGCCGCCGGTGTCCGACAGCCTGTTCGCCCAACGCAAAAACAAAAACGGCACCCCCACACGGAGCGCCGCCTGAACCACAGAGATAGCTGGGGCCGGATTCGAACCGGCGACCCCGGCATTATGAGTGCCGTGCTCTAACCACCTGAGCTACCCAGCCGCGTTGCCCGTCATCCCTCTCGAGCCGAGCCTCGCCCGACACCAACCCAACCTCGCGGAGGCGACACGACCACGGCGAGCGACCACGCCCCGCCTGCCCGCTTGCCCCCCTGCCAACAGCCCTGAAAGATACCTACTCCCCCCGCGGCCCGACAATCCGATACAACATCTCCCCCGGTCGGATCATCCCGAACCGCTCCCGCGCCAGCCGCTCCTGCACCGCCGGGTCGCTCTCGACCTGCTTCGCCCACCGCCCCAGCGAATCGACCTCGCGCGTCAGCGAGTCGACCTCGGCCTGGAGTGCCCGCTCCCGCGCCCGCAGCTCCAGCCAGTCGGCCGTGGAGTACTCGCCCCCCTGCACGGCAAAGGCGGCCGCGCCAACCAGGGCCACGGCCGCCACCACCACCGCCGGCCGAAGCCGCGCGCCCCGCGCCCCGCCCTTCCCCCGCTCAGAGGGGATAGAGGTCCCGCCCCGGATAGTGCGCCAGCTCCCCCAGCTCCTCCGCGATGCGCAGCAGCTGGTTGTACTTGGCCACACGGTCGGTCCGGCTCGCCGAACCGGTCTTGATCTGCCCGACCCCCGTCGCCACCGCGAGGTCGGCGATGAAGGTGTCCTCCGTCTCGCCCGAGCGGTGCGAGATGATCGCCCCGTACCCCGAGCCCTTGGCGAGCTCGATGGCCTGCAGCGTCTCCGTGAGGGTGCCGATCTGGTTGACCTTCACCAGGATGGCGTTCGCGACGCCCTCCTCGATGCCGCGCCCCAGCAGCTCGACGTTGGTGCAGAAGAGGTCGTCACCCACGAGCTGGCAGCGGTCGTGCAGCCGCTCCGTCAGCAGCGCCCAACCATCCCAGTCGTTCTCCGCGAGGCCATCCTCGATGGAGACGATCGGGTACTTCTCGCACCACGACGCATACAGGTCCACCATCTGCTGCGCGGTGCGGCGGCTGCCGTCCCCCTTCTTGAAGACGTAGTCGCCGTCCTCGTGCAGCTCGCTCGCCGCGACGTCGAGCGCGATCGCCATGTCGGTCCCCGCGGTGTACCCCGCCGCCTGGATGGCCTGCATGACGACGTCGAGCGCCGCCTCGTTGCTCGGCAGCATCGGCGCGAAGCCGCCCTCGTCACCCACCGCGGTGCTGAGGCCCATCTTCGTCAGCACCTTCTTGAGCGCGTGGAACGTCTCGACGCCCATGCGCAGCGCGTCCTGGAACGTCTCCGCGCCGATCGGCACGACCATGAACTCCTGCGCGTCGACGTTGTTGCTCGCGTGCGCGCCACCGTTCAGGATGTTCATCATCGGCACCGGCAGCACGCGCGCCATCGGCCCGCCGAGGTACCGGTAGAGCGGCAGCCCCGTGTCGGCCGAGGCGGCCCGCGCGACGGCGAGCGACACGGCGAGCATGGCGTTGGCGCCGAGCTTCGCCTTGTTCTCCGTGCCGTCGATCTCCATCATCTCGGCGTCGACCGCGATCTGGTCGGCCGCGGCCATCCCCTCGAGCCGCGGGCCGATGACCTCGTTGACGTTCCGCACCGCCTCGGTGACGCCCTTCCCGAGGTACCGCTTCGGGTCGCCGTCGCGCAGCTCCACGGCCTCCTTCTCGCCGGTGGAGGCGCCGCTCGGCACCGCGGCGCGGCCGGTGGCGCCGGACGACAGCGTGACATCGCACTCGACGGTCGGGTTCCCGCGCGAGTCGATGATCTCGCGGGCGAGGACTTCGATGATGGTGCTCATAGGGGGGCGAAGCTAACGGACGGCCGGAGGCGGCGCCATGCGGACCAGCTCGGCGATCCGCTCCCGGCAGCACGCCAGCAGCCGCTCGCGGTCGTCGTACGTCATCCCCGCCGTCGGGATCGGCGCGCCGAAGGCGAGCCGCACGTGGCCGCTCCGGATCCACGCCGAGTCGGGGCGCAGCAGCTCGAACGAGCCCGTCACGCCGACCGGCACCACCGGCACCTGTGCCGCGATCGCGAGCACGAACGGCCCCTTCTTGAACGGCTGCAGGCCGCCATCGCGCGAGCGGGTGCCCTCCGGGAACACGACCGCCGACGCCCCCGCGCGGATCTGCGCCGCCGCGCCGTCGTACGCGCCGAGCGCCTGCCGCGCGTCGGCGCGGTCGACGAAGATCTGGCGCGAGTTCCGCATGGCGAAGCTGAGGAACGGGATGCGCGCGAGCTCGGCCTTGGCGACGAAGCGCACCGGGTCGGGCAGCACGAGCATCAGCGCCCAGACGTCGATGAACGAGAGGTGGTTGGCCGCGTACACGTACGCACCCGGCGGCAGCGCGTCCAGCCCCTCCGTCTCCACCGTGATGCCGGCGACCGCCAGGATCCAGCGCGACCAACTGCGCGGCACCTCGTCGTAGATGCCGCCCAGGCGGTACGGTACGCGGAGCGCCGACGCGACCATCATCCGCGCGCTGTGCAGCACGGTGAACGCCGGCGCGAGGACGAGCACGAGCAGCGGACGCATCAGCGGAAGTGGTCGAAGCCCTCGAGGACGACGGGCCGCCCGGCGCGGAGCAGCGCCAGCCCCTCGCCCGCCTCCACGCGACCGACGCGCACGAGCGGCACGCCGCCCTCCACCACGCAGCGCGCGGCCTCCCCCTCGTCGAACGCGGGCGGCAGCGCCGCCAGCAGCTCGTAGTCCTCGCCCCCCTGCGCCGCCGCCTCCGCGGTCGGGACGTCGACGTCGCGCGGGACGCGCTCCAGCTCGATGACGGCGCGCGCACCCGACGCGGCGGCGAGGTGCTGCGCATCGGCGGCGAGGCCGTCGCTGAGGTCGATCAGCGCGGTGGCGCCGTGCGCGGCGAGCCAGCGCCCCGCGGCGACGCGCGGCTCCGGATGCGCGAAGCGGTGGTAGTGCGCCGGCTCCGGCTCGCGCCCCGCGAGCCACGCCTGCACCGCGGCGCGCGCGCCGCCGAGCGCGCCCGTCACCCAGAGCCCGTCGCCCGGCCGCGCGCCGCTCCGGTACACCGGCCGCTCGGCGGTGCCGAGCACGGTTACCGCCACCGACCACCGCTCCGCGCCCGAGAGGTCGCCGCCCAGGACGGTACCGCCCGCCGCCTTCGCCGCCTGGCCGACGCCGCGCATGAGCGCCGTGATCTCCTCCGGCGGCGTGCCCGCGGGAAGCGCCACGGCGCAGACGAGGCCGATCGCCGCCGCGCCCATCGCGGCGAGGTCGCTCAGCGCGCTCGCCGCCGCGCGCCAGCCGATCTCCTCCGCGCCGAGCCACGCGCGCTCGAAGTGCACGCCCTCGACCGACACATCGGTGCTCACGACGAGCGGCCGGTCCTGCGCGAGGAGGACCGCGCAGTCGTCGCCGATCCCCTGGGCCGTCGGCCCGAGCGCGGCGAGGATGGCGCGCACGCGGTCGAACTCGGGGCCGGGGCCGAGGAGGGAGGCGGGCATGCTCAGGCGACCCGCGGGCGCGCGAGGTGGGCGAGGAGCGGCGGGCGCGGCACCGGCGGCGCCTGCACCAGCGTGTCCCACTCGCGCCAGAGGTCCGGCAGGGCGTGCAGCACGTCGAGCGGGCGCATGGCGCGCGCGGTGACGCGCTGCGCCGCGAGGTCGGCGGCGCGGCCGAGCGCCTGCGCGCCGAGCGCCGCGGCG
>JANRIU010000020.1:0-20301 GCA_033764615.1 Gemmatimonadales bacterium
GCATCGTGCGCGTGCGCGGCAAGCACCACATCGAGGAGAACAAGGGCCGCACCTCGATCGTGTTCACGGAGATTCCCTTCCAGGTTCGCAAGGAAGCGATCTTCGAGAAGCTCAAGGAAGTCATCAACGAGGAGCGGATCACCGGCATCCACGACCTCCAGGACTACTCCGACCGCGACGGAATCCGGCTCTCGATCGACCTGAAGAAGGGCGAGGACCCGCAGGTCATCCTCAACCAGCTGTTCCAGTACACGCCGCTGCAGTCGACGCAGTCGATCATCAACCTGGTGATCGACCGCGGGCAGCCGCGCACGCTGCCGCTGCGCGGCCTGCTCGACGCCTACATCGCGCACCGCAAGGAAGTCATCCGGCGCAGGACCTTGTTCCTGCTCGGCAAGGCCGAAGAGCGCAAGCACATCGTCGAAGGCCTGCGCATCGCCGTCGACAACATCGACGAGGTGATCCGCATCATCCGCGCCGCCGCCGACACGCCCGAGGCCGACGCCGCGCTCCGCGCGCGCTTCGGCCTCTCGGCGGAGCAGAGCGAGGCGATCCTGAACATGCGCCTCGCGAAGCTGACCGGCCTCGAGATCGAGAAGCTGGAGGCCGAGCTCGCGGAGGTGCGCGCCACCATCGCCGACCTGACCGACATCCTCGGCAACCGCCCGCGGCGGATGGGGATCCTCGTCGACGAGGTGAAGGAGGTCGCCGAGCAGCACGGCGACGAGCGCCGCACCGAGATCGTGGCCGACGAGGGCGACTTCGCGATCGAGGACCTGATCGCCGACGAGCCGATGGTGATCACCATCAGCCACGACAAGTACCTGAAGCGCCTGCCGGTGAACACGTACCGCAAGCAGAAGCGCGGCGGCCGCGGCATGACGGGGATGCAGACGAAGGACAACGACTGGGTCGAGCACCTCTTCATCGCGACCACCCACGAGTACCTGCTCTTCTTCACCGACCAGGGGCACCTCTACTGGCTCAAGGTGCACGAAGTGCCGCAGTCGGGGCGCGCCACGAAGGGGAAGCCGGTGGCGCAGTGCATCAACATGAAGCCGGACGAGCGGATCGCGGCCGTGCTGTCGATGAAGGAGTTCCCCGAGAACCGGTACCTCATGTTCGCGACGCGCCAGGGGACGGTGAAGAAGACCGCGCTGAGCGAGTACGGCAACGTGCGGGCGAACGGGCTCCGGGCCATCAACATCGACGACGGCGACGTCCTGATGGACGTGCAGATCTGCGACGCCAACAACGACATCGTGCTCGCGACGCGCGACGGCATGTCGATCCGCTTCCACGAGAGCGACGTGCGCCCGATGGGCCGCGCCACCTCCGGCGTGAAGGGGATCGAGCTGGAGGCCGGCGACGAGGTGATCGGCATGGTGGTGGTGCGGCGCCCGTGCACGCTGCTCGTGGTGAGCGAGCGCGGCTTCGGCAAGCGGAGCGAGCTGGAGGATTACCGCGTCCAGAAGCGCGGCGGCAAGGGGCTCATCACGCTGAAGAAGACCGACAAGACGGGCGGGATCGTGTCGCTCCTCGAGATGCAGCCGAAGGAGGAGCTGATGATGATCACGCGTCAGGGGATCGTGATCCGCCAGTCGGTGGAGGAGCTGCGCGTGATCGGGCGGAACACGCAGGGCGTGCGGGTGATGAACCTCGCGCTCGACGACCTGGTCGTCTCCGTGGCGCGGGTGGCGCCCGAGGACGTGCCGGGCGTCGAGGCCGCCGACGCGGCCGCGGGCGAGGGGCAGCTGGAGTTCGGGGAGGCGGCCGACGAGGGCGACGACGCCTGACATGGGCGCGCCGCCGATCCCGCTCGACCGGCTGCGCGCGGCGCACGCCGCGCTGCACGGCGTCGCCGAGCGCACGCCGCTCGTGCCGCTGCCCTCGCTCACGGAGTGCGCGGGGGCGCCGGTGGCGCTCAAGGCGGAGTACCGCCAGCCGATGGGCGCGTTCAAGGTCCGCGGTGCCTACACCGCGCTCCACCGGCTCGCGCCCGGGGCGCGCGCGCGCGGCGTGGTGACCTCGTCCTCGGGGAACCATGGCCAGGGGCTCGCGCTCGCCGCGCGGCACTTCGGCGTGCGCTGCGTGGTGGTGATGCCGGGGAACACGCCGCAGGTGAAGGTGGACGGCGTCCGCCGCTTCGGCGGCGAGGTGGTGTTCGCCGGCGCCGCGCGCTCCCCCGAGCAGCAGGCCGAGGCCGAGCGCCTGGCGGCCGCGGAGGGACTCGCGTTCATCCCGCCGTACGACCATCCCGACGTGATCCTGGGCCAGGCGACGTGCGGCCTCGAGATCCTCGAGGACGCGCCGGACACGGCGCTCATCATCTCGCCCGTGAGCGGCGGCGGGCTGCTCGCCGGCACCTGCGCCGCGAAGCTCGCGCTCGGCCACCCCGCGGAGGTGGTGGCGGTGGAGCCCGAGGGCGCGGCGAAGCTCTCCGCCGCCATGCGCGCCGGCGCGCCCACGCGGCTCGCGAGCGCGAGCAGCATCGCCGACGGGCTGCTCACGCCCGCGGTCGGCGCGCTAACCTGGCCGATCATCCGGCAGGTGGTCGGCACCGTGGTGACGGTGAGCGAGGACGACCTCGGCATGGCGGTGCGCTGGCTCTGGCGCGAGGCGGGGCTCCGCGTGGAGCCGTCCGGCGCGTGCGCGCTCGCCGCCGTGCTGACGGGCCGCATCCGGCCGCCCGGGCCGACGGTCGTGATCGCGAGCGGCGGCAACGTCGACGACCGGCTGTTCGACCGGCTGGTGGCGTGACGTGAGCGTCGTCCTCGCGCGCGTGCTCGTCGCCGACGCCGACCCGCTGTTCGTGCGCACGGTCGCGCGGCTGCTCGCGAGCCACGACTACCACGCCGTCCCCGTCACCAGCGGCGACCTGCTCCCCGACCACCTCGCCGCCGAGGGCGCGGACCTGCTCGTGCTCGATCCCGCGCTGCCCGGCGGCGACGCGTGGCGCGCGCTCGCGCCGCTCCAGGAGGCGGGGACGCTGCCGACGGTGCTCGTGCTCTCCGCCAGTGCGCCCACGCCGGAGGTCGCGCAGCGCTTCCAGCTGGGGCCGCTCCAGTGGCTGCCCAAGCCGGTCGCGGTGCGGCCGCTGCTCGAGCGCGTCCGCGCGGTGCTGCGCGAGGCGCGCCGCGCCGACCGTGCCGCGGCCGACGCGCGCCAGCAGGCGGAGGTGGTGGACATCTTCCGCTCGGTGGCGCGGCAGGGGACGAGCGAGGAGATCCTCCGCGTCCTCGTGCACCGGCTCGCGCGCGCGCTCCGCATCGCCCGCTGCTCGATCCTCCAGGTGCAGGAGGATGGCGCGCACGCGGTGGTGATCGCGGCCTCGGACGACCCCGGCCTCGCGCGGCTCGTCGTGATGCTGGACGACTACCCCGAGATCCGCCGCGCGCACGAGCGCGGCGAGGCGGTGCTCGTCGCCGACGTGGCCACCGACCCGCTGTACGACGTCGCGCGCCGCCGCTGGGCGGAGCGCGGGCTCGCCGTCGAGGTGCGCTCGGCGGCGTGCTTCCCCCATGCGGTGCAGGGCCGGCCGTTCGGGCTCGTGTTCCTGCGCACCACCAGCGAGGCGGCGCTCGAGGAGGCCGACCTCGCCTTCGTCCGCGGCGTCCTGCGTGCCATCGAGACGCCGCTCGCCCACGCCCTCGCGCGCGAGGCGGCGACGCCCTGAGCGCCGCCGCCCGCCCACCCCGACGTCCCCGGAAGGATCGCATGCGCCTCGCCCGCCTCGTCGGCACGCTCGCCCTCGTCCCCGCCCTCGCCAGCGCGCAGGCGCGCGGCCTCGGCTTCGACCCGGCCAACCTCGACCGCGCCGTCCGCCCGCAGGACGACTTCTTCGCCTTCGCCAACGGCGGCTGGGCCGGCCGCACCACGATCCCGGGCGATCGCTCGTCCGTCGGCACGTTCGTGGAGCTCGCTGACCGCAGCGAGACGCGGCTCCGCGCGATCCTCGAGGGGGCCGCCGCCGACCGCGCGGCCCCGTCGGGTTCCAACCGCCGCAAGCTCGGTGACCTGTACGCGTCGTGGATGGACTCCGTCGCCATCGAGCGGGCGGGCCGCAAGGCGGTGCAGCCGCTGCTCGACCGCATCGCGAAGCTGCGGGGCCACCGCGAGCTGCCCGCGCTCTACGGCGAGCTCGCGCGCCACGCGATCGGCCGGCCGTTCTCGACCTTCGTCGGCCAGGACGACCGCGACGCGACGCGCTACGTGGTGAACGTCGGCCAGTCCGGCCTCGGCATGGGGAGCCGCGACGCGTACCTGCGCGACGGCGAGCGGTTCGAGAAGCTCCGGACGGCGTACGTCACCTACCTCACGACCCTCCTCCGCCTCATGGGCGAGGCGGACCCCGCCGCCGGCGCGGCCGAGCTGTTCGCGCTCGAGAAGGCGCTCGCCGAGAAGCACTGGGAGCCGGCGCGCAACCGCGACCCCGTCGCGACGTACAACGCGCGGTCGGTCGCGCAGCTCGACTCGCTCACGCCCGGCTTCTCGTGGGGGCGGTACCTGGACGCGGCGGGGGTCCGCAGGACGCCGATCGTCGTCGTGGCGCAGGTGGACGTGCTGCAGGCGCAGCACGCGCTCGTCATGGCGACGCCGATCCCGGTGTTGCGGCGGTGGTTCACCGTGAAGGTGCTGGACGCGATGGCGCCGCACCTGTCGCACGAGTACGTCGACGCACAGTTCGCCTTCCGCGGCACGGCGCTCCGCGGCCAGCAGGTGAACCGCGACCGGTGGAAGCGCGGCGTGCAGTGGGCCGAGGGCGCGATGGGCGAGGCGCTCGGCGAGCAGTTCGTGGCGCAGACGTTCACGCCGGCCGACCGGGCGCGCATGCTCGGCCTCGTGCAGAACCTGCTCGCGACCTTCGATGACGGGATCGGCCAGCTCGCGTGGATGGGCCCCGAGACGCGGAAGGCGGCGAAGGCCAAGCTCGCGAAGTTCACGGTGAAGATCGGCTACCCGGACAAGTGGGAGGACTACTCGGCGCTCAAGGTCGTGCGTGGCGACCATGCGGGCAACATGCTCCGCTCGCGCGTCGCCGACTGGCAGCGCAACGCCCGCAAGCTTGGCGGGCCCGTCGACCGTCTGGAGTGGGGCATGACGCCGCAGACGATCAACGCGTACTACAACCCGTCGATGAACGAGATCGTCTTCCCGGCGGCGATCCTGCAGCCGACCTTCTTCGACCCGGCCGCCGACGACGCGACGAACTACGGCGCCATCGGCGGCGTGATCGGGCACGAGATCAGCCACGGCTTCGACGACCAGGGCTCGCAGTACGACGGCGACGGCAACCTGCGCAACTGGTGGACCGACGACGACCGGAAGGCGTTCGAGGCGCGCACGTCGAAGCTGGTGGCGCAGTACGACGCGCTGGAGGCCGCGGGCCAGAAGGTGAACGGGAAGCTCACGCTCGGCGAGAACATCGGCGACCTGAGCGGCCTCACCGTCGCCTACCGCGCGTGGCAGCGCTCGCTGGGCGGCCGAGCGCCCGAGGTGATCGACGGGTTCACGGGGCCGCAGCGCTTCTTCATGGGGTGGGCGCAGGGGTGGCGCCAGGTGGCGCGCGACGAGGCGGTGCGCCAGCAGGTGCTGACCGACCCGCACGCGCCGAACCAGTACCGCGTCAACCAGGTGCTCCGGAACATGCCCGAGTTCGCCGAGGCGTTCGGCGTGAAGGAGGGCGACCGCATGTGGCTCGCCCCCGCCGAGCGGGTCGCCATCTGGTGAGGTGACGGCATGGACGTGCTGCGCGCGATCCTCGACCACCTGCCGACGGGCGTCCTCCTCGCGGACGACGCCTGCCGCTACACCGATGTGAACCGGGCGGCGTGCGCGCTGCTCGGGCGCGAGCCGGCCGAGCTCATCGGCCGGCACGTGAGCGACCTCGTGGCACCGGGGCGCGCCGCCGAGGTCGACGTGCAGTGGCGCGCGTTCCTGCGTGACGGCATGCAGAGCGGGGTCTTCACCGTCGCGCTGCCGGACGGCACGCCGCGCACGGTGCACTTCGTCGCGCGGGCGCATGTCGCGCCGGGCGTGCACGTCTCGTTCCTCGGCGAGGCGGGTGCGGCGACGCCGCGCGCGCCGAGCCAGCCCGCGCCCGAGGGGCTGCTGCACCTCTGCGCGTGGACCAAGCGCGTGAAGCACGATGGCGAGTGGGTGCCGCTCGAGCTGTACTTCGAGCGCGCCCACGGCCTCCGCGTCAGCCATGGCATCAGCCCGGAGGCGCTCGCCGCGTTCGCGCGCGACGCCGAGGGGCCGGGTGCCTGAGCCATCGCACCCTCCCTTAGCGTTCGCCGACCCCTGCCGGAGCCGATCATGCGCCGCCCTGCCGTCCTTGCCACGCTCGCCGTCGCCGTCGCCGCCGTCACGGCGGCCGCGCCGCGCCGCCCCGACCCCACGCACCATGGCGAATGGGTGATGATCGCCCGCGGCGGCGACTCCATCCGCGCGTACGTCGCGTATCCGGAGCGGAAGGACAGGGCGCCGGCCGTGATCGTGATCCACGAGATCTTCGGCCTGACCGAGTGGGAGCCGACGGTCGGTGATCGGTTCGCGCAGAACGGCTACGTCGCGATCGTGCCCGACCTGCTCTCCAGCAAGCATGGCCGCTCGCCGGCCACGCCCGACTCGGGTCGCAAGCTGATGGCGGCGCTCGAGGCCGACCGCGTCACGGCCGACCTCGATGCGGTGTACGCGTACGTGAACGGGCTGCCGGCCGTGCGGAAGGAGCAGGTGGCGACGATCGGCTTCTGCTGGGGCGGCGGGCAGTCGTTCCGGTACGCGACGAACAACCCGAAGCTCAAGGCCGCGATCATCTGCTACGGTCCCGCGCCCGACTCCACCGCGCTGCCGAGGATCAACGCGAAGCTGCTCGGCATCTACGGCGAGAACGACGCGCGCATCAATGCCGTGCTGCCCGACGTGGCGGCGCGGCTCTCGGCGCTGAAGAAGAGCTTCGCGTACGACATCTATCCCGAGACGGGGCACGGCTTCCTGAAGCCCGGCCGCAAGGGGGCCGACGGCCCGCAGCCCGACCGCGCGTGGGCGAAGGCGTTCGCGTTCCTGAAGGAGGCGATCGGCTCGTGATCCACCATGTGGTGTGCTTCCGCTTCAAGGCGGGCGTGACGGCGGCGCAGGTGGCGGAGGCGGGCGCGGCGCTGCTGGCGATGCCGGCGCGCATCCCGTCGATCCGCGGCATCGCGTTCGGGCCCAACCTCGCGCCGAGCGCGGGGGAGTGGAGCCACGTGCTGCACGTGCTGTTCGACGACATGGAGGCGGTCAACGCCTATGCGGTCGACCCCGAGCATGTGCGCGTGGTGACCGACATCGTGGCGCCGATCCGCGAGGCGCGGCTCGCCATCGACGTCGAGGTGCCGTGACGCGCGTGCCGCGGATGGTCGCGGCGCTGCTCGGGGCGGCCGCGCTCGCGTGCGCGCTGCCGCCGCTGCGGAACCGCATGGAGCCGGGCATCGACGGCTACGCGGTGTTCGCCGCCCGGTCGCCCGAATCCCCCGGCGACCTGTACGCCACCGGTGCCGGCGGCGGCGCGGTGATCCAGCTCACCTTCTCGCTGCCCATGGAGTCCGGCCCGGTGCTCTCGCCGGACGGGCTCGTGATCGCCTTCTTCCGCCAGCGGGACGCCGCGGATTCGCTCGGCCGGCAGCTCCGCCTGCTCAACCTGCTCAACGGGCGCGAGCGCGAGGTGCCGCTGCCGAAGGGGATGCAGGCACCGTCGCGCCTCGCGTGGGAGGGCACGCGGGCGCTGCTCGTGCGCGCGGAGGGGTTCACGTGGCGTGCGAGCGTGCCGCCGGAGGCGCCGTCGTGGACGCGGCTCGACGGGTCCGAGCGCGTGCGCGCCGACTCGGCGTTCCTGCTCGCGGTGGGCACGCCCTCGTTCGCGCGGGTGGAACCGTGTGCGGGCGGCGGGATCTGTGCGGTGGGCGTGTCAGGCGCACCGCAGGTGCTGCACCCCACCGGCCACGACCCGGCGCGCTGGGGGCGCGACTCGATCGCCTTCTTCGTGGACGATCGCATCGTGGTGCGCGCGGTGGGTCCGAGCCGGCCACGGGAGCTCAAGCTGGACCGGGCGCCGCGCGAACCCACGTCGCTCTCGTTCTTCCCGGGCACGCTGCGGCGCCGTCCGAATGCGCTGGAGCCCGACTGACGGGCACGAGGTCGTTGCGTGTCCGCGACAGGTGTGGTGAACGTCCATCGGCTACGAACGGCCGCGGATCACCACAAGTCGTTGTCGTGCAATGCTTTGGCCTTTTGCGTTTGTGGCATGCTTTCTGCAACTGCTGTACTCGAACCCCAACTCAGGGACTTGTGATGCGTCATTCGCTTTTCGCCGCCGCCGTGGTGGCGGCGTTCGTCTCCGTGTCCGCGCCCGCCCAGGCGCAGGTCACGATCGGGAACAACAACGCCGGCGGCAACTGCCTGCCGTTCTCGTGCGTCAACGTCGCCGCAGTCAACCGCCAGCAGCTGCAGTACCGGGCCGGGGCCTTCCCGGGTGCGCTGACCATCGGGAGCATCGGCTTCTCCTGCTCTGGGCCGCTCGGCGACTGCCCGGCGAACGTGCCCTTCGCGTCGAGCACGTTCACGCTCCGCCTCGCCACGAGCACCAGGGCGATGGGTGGTCTCAGCTCCTCGAGCATGGACTCGAACCTCGGCGGCGATGCGCAGCTCTTCTGGACGGGCACCCTGAGCGGCAACGTCCCGACGTCCTTCACCATCAACGGGGCGGCGTTCAACTACGATCCCGCGCTGGGCAACCTGATCCTGGACATCACGTGGACTGCGGCGCCGAGTGTCGTGAACAGCTACTTCGATGCCTATGTGGGTCCCGACATTGAGCGTCTGCTGGGCACCGGCAACACCGGGGGCCAGTACACCCTCCGCTACGGCCTCGTCACGACGTTCGGCCCGGGCCAGACGGTGGTGCCGGAGCCCGGCACGATCGCGCTGCTCGGCACCGGCCTCGTCGGCCTCGTGGTGGCCGCGCGCCGGCGCAAGTAGCCGCCGCGACGCAGTCGGACGGACGCGGGGCGGACCACTCGGTCCGCCCCGCTCGCTTTGCCGGTGCTGCCGCTGATCGTTGGTGTCACGGTTGTTCGGTCAGGCCGAGGCTGAGCCAAGGCCGCGCCCGTCCGTGAGAGTACGGAATTGACGGTTCCGGTACCGGGATTCAACTTGTGCGTCAGTTGGGGAGTAGCCGCCCGCCGCCAACCTCGGCGGGCTGGTGCATCGTCAGGACGGGCTGCATGCCCCGGTGCACCGGAGGCCTCTGGCGAGGCCGTGCGCGAGACCGACTCGAGCCACCTTCGTGGCTCCTGTCGGTCTCGCGCGTCCGTTTCCGCGCACCCGTCCAGGAGCCCTCCGCCGGACGGGATCCCCCCGCCGCGGTCCGGTGACTCGTCACCGTACTGATGACGCGACCGGCCCGGCCGGTCCGCAGGAGGGATCCATGTCGCAGTCCCAGCCCGTGCCGGTCCTGGCGCCGGCCGCTGCACCGCCGCCCACCGCCTTCCCCACCACGATGCCGAGTGTGATGCCCGTTGCGCGGCTGCTCCCGTCGGAGCTGCGTGCGCTGCAGCCGGTGCTGCTCCCCGACGAGCAGGTCGAGCTGGTCCTGCGCGGGCAGGACGAGGGATGGATGATGCTCTGGCTGGCGACGCCCGAGCGCGTCCTGCTTGTGCGGGACGGGGAGCTGTCCGAGGGGGTGCGCGAGATCCCCTACACGCTCGTGGAGGCGGTGCAGCAGTGGCCGCAGCGTGGCCGCCTCATGGTGCGGCTCTTCGCCGGCGGGCGCCGCCACGAGCTCGTGACCGATGACCGCGCGTCCGCCGAGCGCTTCGCCGAGGGCGTCGGGCGCCAGGCGCGCCAGCATGCGGGGGACGTGCTCCACCTCACGCGGCTCGCGGAGCAGGGACGCGTGCGCCGGCCGTCGCTCACGCTCGCGCTGCTGCGCCGGCTGCTCGACCTGCGCGACCGCGGCGAGATCACCGGCCGCGACTTCGAGGCGAGCAAGCGGCGGCTGCTGGCGGCGGTGTCGTGAGGGCCGCGTTCGCGGCGCTCGCGCTGGTGGCGCTGGTGCCCGGCCCCGCCGTCGCGCAGCGTGCCGCGCCGGCGGCCACCGTCGGCTGGTTCGATGCGCAGGCGGTGCTCGACTCGATGCCGGGCCGTCGCGAGGCTGAGGGGATGTACCAGGAGGAGCTGGGCCGGGCGCGCGCGCTGGTGGCGGCGGCGGCCGACACGCTCAAGCAGGCGGTGGATGCGTTCGGGCGCGGGCAGGGGGAGCTGACGGCGCGGCAGCGCGAGGTCGCGCTGCTGGTGCTGCGCGCGCGGGAAGTCGCGTTCGAGGACATGGTGCAGCAGCTGAACGTGCTGGCGGAGCAGCGCCGCCGCGCCCTCCTCGACCCGTTGCGCATCCGCGTGCTCGACGCCGCGCGCGAGGTGCGCGCGGCGCGCCGGCTCGCGCTGCTGGTCGAGCGCGCGGAGGCCGGCGAGCTGTCCGCGTTCGACCCGGCGCTCGACCAGACGGCACAGGTGCTGGCCCACCTGCGCGCGCGCGAGGCGGAGCGGCGACGATAGGTGCGGGGCACCAACGACGACGGGCGAGCCCGTGAGGACCCGCCCGTCGTGCGTGACGTGGCGCGCGAGGCGCGGCCTGCTACCAGCGCCCGCGCCGCCCGCCGCGGATCACGCCGACCCTGGGCGTCACCACCACACGCGGTCCCCACGCCCAGCCCCACCCGCCCCAGCCTCCGCCCCACCCTCCCCAGCCCGGCCCCCAGCCCCACGCCGGTCCCATGCCGAGCCCGACGTACGGCCCGGCGGACACGGCGCGCTCCCCCACCGAGAACTCGCGCAGGTCGTAGCCGAAACGGTCGCCCACGAGCCGGTCGGCGAGGGCGAGCAGGCGCGCGTCGGCGCCGCCGCCCGTGCTATCGGCGCGCCCGAGCTCCGCGAGGTCCCATCGCCCGTTCACGGTGAACGCCTCGGTGCGGAGCGGCTGCGCGGCGATCGCCGCCAGCACGGCGCCGCCGCCCGTCTCGCCCACCAGGTCGAACGCGTACTTGCCGTCGCGCGGGGCGATGCGCAGCTCGCGCCCCCCGCGCACGAAGGCGTCGTCACCGGGGTCCCGCGGGAAGAGCACGCGCACGCGGCCATCCGGATGCGCCACGACGACGAGCAGGTAGCCGTCGTCGACCGGCGTCACCGCAACCTTCGCGCGGTCGCCGACCTCGAAGCGGCCGTTGTCGTTGAGCTCGAGGCGGATCGGACGGGGCGCCTGCTCCTGCGCCGCAGCGGGCGCGACGAGCGGCGCAGTGAGCGCGATGACGGCGATCGGGAACAGCGTGCGGCGGACGACGGACATCGATGTCCTCCTTCGTGGTCGGACCGGCGTCGTGACGGCCCGCTCGAGGGAAGGGGTGCAGGAGCCGGGCCGCATGTCGCACCGGATGCCGCGAACGCAGCGAGGCCGGGCAGGTGCCCGGCCTCGTGCGAAGGTGAGTGGCGCGACCTATCGCCTAGTTGCGGCTTCCGATGGCGTCCCAGGCGGCGTCGAGCACCTGCTGCACCGACGGGTGCTCGGCGTTCCACTCCTTGGTGAGCACCTTCTCGACCGCGTAGGCGACCAGCGCCAGCCACGCGCCCGCCCAGAGCTCGGCGGGGCCGGGGCGGACCAGGCCGTCCGACTTCCCGGAGGCGATGACCTGCTGCAGCCCATCGCGGAACTGGCGCGCGACCTCGCGGCTCTGGTTGTCGAGGTACCGGTCCTCCCGCGAGAACAGGAGCATCCGTACGGCGGCAGCGTCCCGGTCCGCCACCTCCACGAGGCGGCGGCCGATGCGCTGGAGCCGCTCGGGCGTCCGCACCGTGCGATCGGCCTCCTCGACCTCCTTGATGACGCCGAGCGCCCAGCGGAACGTGGCGCGGTACGCCTCGTTCAGCAGGTGCTCCTTGCTGGTGAAGTGCCGGTAGATGGTCCCCTCGGCGACCCCCGCGCGCTCGGCGATCGCCGGCGTCGTGGTCTCCTTGAAGCCATCGGAGGTGTAGAGCTCGAGGGCGGCGCGCAGCAACTTCTGCCGGGTGGCCTCGCCATCGCGGCGGCCGGTCCCGTTGCCGTTGCCGTTCGTCGTCGGAGCTGGATTCGTCACGGTCATGAGGGTGAGGGGAAAGCGAAGTATTTTAGTGGGCTATGCATGACGGCGTCCACTCCTCCCCTGGCGGTTCGTGATGCGGTATCTCGTGCTCGGTGCTGGCCTGCAGGGCTGCGCGGCGGCGTTCGACCTCCTGCGACACCCCTCCACCACGGTGGTGACGCTCGCCGACCACCGGGAGGTGCCGCTGCCGCCGTTCCTGGCGCGTGCCGCCGATGCGCGGCTCGTGCGCCGCACGCTCGACGTGACCGACAGGGCGGCCGCGATCGAGGCGGTGCGCGGCCATCAGGCGGTGCTGTGCGCCCTGCCGTACTACTTCAACGAGCCGATGACCGCGGCGGCGATCGCGGGGGGCGCGCACTTCTGCGACCTCGGCGGCAACACCGAGATCGTGATGGCGCAGAAGCGGCACCACGCCGCCGCGGAGGCGGCGGGGGTCTCGGTGATCCCGGACTGCGGGCTCGCGCCGGGGATGGTGAACATCCTGGCGGTCGAGGCGATGCGCCGCCTGGGCCACGCGCGCGAGGTGCGCATCTACGTCGGCGGGCTGCCGCAGCAGCCGGAGCCGCCGCTCAACTACCAGATCGTCTACTCGCTCGAGGGCGCGCTCGATTACTACACCACGCCCTCGTGGGTGCTCCGGCACGGCCACGCGGTGCAGGTGGACGCGCTCTCGGAGGTGGTGCCCGTCACCTTCCCCGCGCCGCTCGGCACGCTCGAGGCGTTCCACACCGGCGGCGGCATCAGCACGCTGCCGTTCACGTGGGAGGGGAAGGTGGACGTGATGGAGTACAAGACGCTGCGCTACCCGGGGCACGCGGCGCTCATGCGCGACATCCGGAGCCTCGGCCTGCTCGGCAACGAGCCGATCGACGTGCGCGGGCAGGCGGTGCGGCCGCGCGACGCGTTCATCGCGGCGGTGAGCCCGCTGCTCCGCAAGCCCGAGGGGCGCGACCTGGTGGCGCTGCGCGTGGAGGCGGCGGGCGAGCGTGACGGCGCGCCCGCGCGCGTGGCGTTCCAGTGCATCGCCCGCTACGACGAGGCGCTGGGCGTGAGCGCGATGATGCAGACGACCGGCTACTCGCTCGCGATCACCGCGCTGATGCAGGCGGACGGCCGCGTGACGGCGCGCGGCGTGCACACGCCCGACGAGGCGATGCCGGCCGGCGCCTACATCGCGGAGCTCGGGCGGCGCGGCGTCGTGATCGAGGAAGCGGCGTGACCGTGGCGGACGGGCGGACGGGCGCGCGGGCGGACGGGGCGTCCGCCCCCGACTTCCCGGCGCTCTGGGACGAGGCGCTGACGTACGAGGCGTTCCTCGCCACGGCGAAGGAGCACGTCGCGCTCTGGCAGACGCTGCGGAAGACGGCGACGCTGCCGGACGACGTGCCGCTCGCGCTGCCGCCCGGCGCGGAGCGGCGGCTGCTCGTGCTCAACGCCGACTGGTGCTCGGACGCGGCGAGCACGATCCCGGTGCTCGCGGCGCTGGTCGACCGGGTGCCGGGGTGGTCGCTGCGCCTGCTCGACCGCGACAGCCACCCCGCGGTGATGGACCGCTACCTCACCAACGGCGCGCGCGCGATCCCGATCGTGATCGTGCTGGACGAGGCGTGGCGCGAGCTCGGCCACTGGGGGCCGCGGCCGTCGGTGCTGCAGGCGTGGGTGCGGGCGAACCGGCTCGTGCTCGACAAGGCGACGTTCCAGCGCGAGAAGCGGACGTGGTACGCGCGCGACCGCGGGGCGACCACCGTGCGCGAGGTCGCGGGCGTCGGCCGCTAGAACATCCATCCGTAGGACACGGTCACCCGGGCGCCGTCGGGGCCGGTCGCGACGTTCACCAGCGTCACGGCGTCGCGCAGGAGGCGGGCGCCGACGGCCACGCCGCCGCCCACCACCAGGCGGTCGGTGGTCAGCGACCAGCTCCCCTCGAAGGTGCGTCCGGCGTCGAGGAACGGCGCCACCACCAGTCCGCCCAGGTCACCCAGGAAGAGCGGCTCCCAGCGCAGCTCGGCGTTCGCGAGCACCAGTCCCGTGCCGCCGAAGCGCCCGGCGGCGAGCGCGCGGTGCGAGCCCTCGTTGCCGAGCACCTCCAGCGGGCGGTCCCAGCCGGGAAGGGTGAAGCGCGCGTCGAGCGTGGGGCCGCCCGTCAGCCGGCTGCCCGCCGCGCGCGCCGCGAGCGTCATCCCCTCGCCGAGGCGGAGCCAGCCGCGGGCGATGCCGTAGACGCGCGTGTAGCCGCTGCCGCCGGTGCCGCGCTGCGCGCCGGCCTCCAGCAGCACGCCGCTCGCCGGGTTGAACTCGGTGTCCCGCGTGTCGACGACGATCGCGGCGCGCGCGGCGAGGTCGTCCTGCGCGAGGGCCGCGCCCTGCTCGGCGGCGAAGCGCGCGGCGCCGGGGAGCGCGCTCCAGCGCGCGGCGACGGCCTCGGCGGAGACCGCCACGCGCAGCCACGGCGCGGCGACGCGCCGCGTGACCTCGGCGCGCGCGACGTAGCGGGTGCGCCGCACGCGGTTCGCGAACGTGACGTCGGCGCCGGCCGGCGGCGGCGCGGCCGGGGGGAAGCCCGGTGCGGCCTCGGCGCCGAGGCCGAACCAGCCGTAGCGGTTCTCGCGCGTGGCGGCGAGCTGCGCGCCCGCGCGCCAGCCGCGCGCGAGGCGCGGCGCGTGCCATCCGAGCGCCAGGTAGCGGCTGCCGTGCAGCGAGGCGCCCGCCTCGGCGGTGAGTTCGCCGGTGTGGCGGACGCGGTCGTCGTAGAGCGCCTGCTGGAAGTGGCGCAGCCGCACGGCGAGCACGGGGCCGTCGTTGCTGCCGGCGGTCAGGCGCGGGAACCAGCTGGTGCGCCAGGGCGGCAGGTCCTCGTCGCGCGCGCGCTCGGCGATGACGCCCGACGTGTCCGGCAGCTGCGCGGCGGCCGGTACGGTGGCCAACGCGGCCAGCACGACGCCAGCGAGCCACCCTGCGGCTTCGCGCCCCCGTCCGCCCGTCCGCCCGCCCGCCCGTCCGCCTCGCGTCACGCGAACAGCACCGCGCAGTCCCTGAGCCGCGCCTCCCGCCCGTCGAACAGCGCGTAGCGCGCGGGGAAGATCGACGCCGCGCCCGCCTCGCCGCGCTTGTTGAGCGCATAGAGCTGGAGCGAGAAGCGCGGCCGGCCGTCCGGCCCCATGAGGGACGGCGGCGTCAGCGCGATCACGCGCCGGAGCGTGGCGAGCGCGGCGTCGGTCGGCGCCATCCCCTGGCGCATGAACTCCACCGTGAGGAAGGCGCCGCACGCCATGATGTTGCTCTCGCCGCGGCCGGTGCTGCCGGCGGCGCCGACGTCGTTGTCGGTGTACTGGCCCGCGCCGATGATCGGCGAGTCGCCCGCGCGGCCCGGGAGCTTCCAGGCGAGGCCGCTGGTGGTGGTGACCGACGAGATGTCGCCCGCCGGGTTGATGACGTTGAGGTTGATCGTCCCGGTGGTGCGGTACGGTCCGGGGATCGGGGCGTCGCCGGGGATGTCGGTCCAGTGGTCGGTGGGGCTGCGGTTGGCGCGCCAGCGGAGCCACGCCTCGCGCGACTTCGGCGTGAGCAGCTCCTCCTCGCGGAAGCCGTACGAGAGGGCGAAGCGCTTCGCGCCGTCGCCGACGAGGAGGATGTGGTCGGTGTACCGGAGGACGAGGCGGGCCACCTCGCTCGGCGTGCGGATCCCCTCGAGGGCGGCGACGGCGCCGGCACGGCGCGAGGGGCCGTGCATGCAGCTCGCGTCGAGCTGCACGACCCCCTCCTCGTTGGGCAGGCCGCCCCAGCCGACGGAGGTGTCCTCGGGGTCGAGTTCCTGGAGCTTCACCCCCTCGACGGCGGCGTCGAGCGTGTCGGCGCCGCGGAGCACGAGCTGGCCCGCGCGCTCGGCGGCGCGGACGCCGTTGTCGGAGCTGATCGCGACGGGGCGCGCGGGGGGTGCCGCGCGGAGCAGCGGCCACGCGACCGGCGGCGCGGCCGGGCGCGGCAGGGCGGCGGCGAGCGAGGCGCCGCCCGCGGCGAGGAAGCCGCGTCGCGTGCAGCGGGGGGGCATCCGCGCAATGTAGCGGCGGCCTTGCCGGCCGCTTCCGTGCGCCCGTAGCTTCCCCGGTCCATGACGAGACGCCCCCGCCTCGACCCCGCGGTGTTCCACCTGCCGGTCGAGCGCATGCGTGCCGGCTACTACTCCGACAAGTACTTCGTCCGCGCCCGCGAGATCCTGCTCAAGGACGGCTACCGTCCGCGCGTCACGATGCAGGTGTTCGGCAAGTCGCACGCGTGGCTCGGCGGGATCGACGAGGCGATCGCGATCCTGCGGCTGTGCAGCTTCGAGTGGCCGGAGCTCGAGGTGCACGCGCTGCACGACGGCGACGAGATCGCGCCGTGGGAGACGGTGCTCACCATCGAGGGCCCGTACGACGCGTTCGCGCACCTCGAGACGCTGTACCTCGGCGTGCTGGCCCGGCGCACGCGCGTGGGCACGAACACCAAGCGCGTGGTGGACGCGGCGCGGCCAAAGGACGTGATCTTCTTCCCGGCGCGGCACGACCACTGGCTCGTGCAGACCGGCGACGGCTACGCCGCGCACATCGCGGGGGCGATCGGCGTCAGCACCGACGCGCAGGCGAGCTGGTGGGGCTCCGAGGGCGTCGGCACCGTGCCGCACGCGCTCATCGCCGCCTACGGTGGCGACACCGTGCTCGCCACGCGGAAGTTCGCCGAGCACATCGACCCGCGGGTGCAGATCATCACGCTCGTGGACTTCGAGAACGACTGCGTCGGCACGGCGCTCCGCGTGGCCGACGCGCTGGGGCCGCGGCTCTACGGCGTGCGGCTGGACACGAGCGAGTCGATGGTGGACCGCTCGCTCTGGGGGGAGATGGGCCGCTTCAAGCCGACCGGCGTGAACCCGCAGCTCGTCTGGCACGTGCGGCGGGCGCTGGACGCGGCGGGGCACCCGGCGGTGAAGATCGTCGCGTCGGGCGGCTTCACCGTCGAGAAGATCGAGGAGTTCGAGCGGCTGGGCGTCCCGGTCGACGCGTACGGCGTCGGCAGCTCGCTCTTCCAGGGACGGTACGACTTCACCGCCGACGTGGTGCTGCGCGACGGCCAGCCGTGCGCCAAGGCCGGGCGCGAGTGGCGGCCGAACCCGCGCCTCGAGCGCGTGGCGCCGGAGGGGGAGCGATGAGCACGCTGTTCTGGGACGTCGACACGCAGCACGACTTCATGCGCGCGGACGGGGCGCTGTACGTCCCCGACGCCGAGGCGATCATCCCGAACCTCGCTCGGCTCCGGCAGCACGCCACCGCGCGCCGGATCCCCGTCGTCGCGAGCGCCGACTGGCACCAGCCGACCGACCCGGAGCTCTCCACCTCGCCCGACTGGAAGACGACCTTCCCGCCGCACTGCCTCGCCGGGACGCCGGGCGCGGAGAAGCTGCCCGAGACGGCGCTCGTCGATCCGCTCGTGCTGGACGTGGAGCGGATCGAGCACACGCAGCTCACGAAGCGGATCCGCCTGCACGGCGGGGACCTGCTCATCCGCAAGCGGCAGTTCGACGTGTTCACGAACCCGAACACCGCCACGGCCCTGCTGGCCATCGGCCCGGAGCACGTGATCGTCTTCGGCGTGGCGCTCGATGTCTGCTGCCGCTTCGCGATCGACGGGCTGCTGCAGTACTGGTCGACGGCGCGGATCAGCGTCGTGACCGACGCCACGCGGCCGATCGACGCGGCGCGGGCGCCCGGGCTGCTGGAGGGGTGGCGCCGGCAGGCGGTGGAGCTGATCACCACCGAGCAGGCGCTCGCCGAGGCATGAGCGGGGCGCGCCGCCGGGCATGATCGCGGGCGGCTCCTTCCTGCCGGGGCCGGTCGCCGTGCACCCGGAGGTGCTGGCGGCGATGGCGCGCCCGATGATCTCGCACCGCTCCCCCGAGATGCACCACATCATGCGGCGCCTGCAGGACCGGCTCCGCCCGCTGTTCCGCACCACCCGGCCCGTCCTCCTCGGCACCTGCTCCGCCACCGGCTACATGGAGCTCGCCGCGCGCTCGGCGGGCGCGAAGCTGCTCGCCGTGGACGGCGGCTACTTCGGCTGGCGCTTCGGCGCGGTGGCCGAGTCGTGCGGCGTGGAGGTGGTGCGCCTGATGGTGCCGCCAGGCGAGGTGGTGACGCCCGACCTCCTGCAGGATGCCCTCGACGCGCACTTCCCGGATGCGGTGTCGTTCGTCCACTCCGAGACGGCGACCGGCGCGCTGTGCGACCTCGGCGCGCTCGCCCGCACTGTGCGCGAGCACTCGGACGCGCTGGTGCTGGTGGACGCCGTGACGTCGGTCGGCGGCTCCGCGGTGGAGACGGACGCGTGGGGCCTCGACTTCGTGTTCACCGGCTCGCAGAAGGCGCTCGGCCTCCCGCCGGGGCTGGCGCTCGGCGTGGCGAGCGAGCGGCTGGTGGCGCGCGCGCGGGCGCTGCCGGCGCGCGGCTGGTACCTGGACGTGGTGAAGCACCTCGAGGCGGCCGAGCGCCATGAGCCGACCCAGACGCCGGCGCTCCCGCTGGTCTACGCGCTCGATCACCAGCTCGACCGCATCGCGCGGCTCGGCGGCGTGGAGGGGCGCTGGGCGCACCACCGCGCGCTGCAGGCCGTGCTGTACCGCTGGGTGAACGAGAATCCCGGCTGGAGCTTCCTCGCGCCGAGCGGCGCGCGGTCGATGACGGTCTCGGCGCTGCGGCCGCCGCGCGGGCTGCCGACGCGCGAGGTGCTGCGACTGATGGCGGCGCGCGGCTACACGCTGACGGGCGGGCTGGGCGAGCTGGCGGACGCGGTGGTGCGCGTCGGCCACATGGGGGACATCACGCCGGTGGAGCTGTCGATGATGCTCTCGGCGCTCGCCGAGCTGCGGGTCGTCGCCCAGAGGTAGCCGGCGCCGCCGAGGACGAGGAGCCACGCCCACCAGCGCGTGGCCGGGCGTCCCGGGCGCGGCGCGGGCCCGTCGCGCGGGGGCAGGCCGGCGAGCGCGCGCCGCGCCGCGTCGCGCGTGCGCTCCGCAGCCGCCCACGCCGCCCAGGTGCCGGCCGGCGCCACCCATACCCGCAACATGCGATCCCCCTCGCCCACCTCGTGCCACCCCGCCGCCCGCGGCCACCACGTCGCCTGGTGCGCGTCGTCCTCCGCGCGGCGCGCCGAGGGCACCAGCGTGTCGGAGCCGCCGGGGCCGCGCACGAGTGCGACGCCGGCGGCGTCGAGCGAGTCGGCGGCGAGCGCGACCGGCAGGTCGGGCAGGCGCGGGGCGGCGTCGCGCGCCTGCCAGCGTCCGCTCCGCACGGCGGGTCGCGCCGCCGCGCGCAGCACCGTGCTCCACCATGCGGCGTAGCGCGCCTCCTCGCCGGCGCGGAGCCAGGTGCCGGGGTCGATGTCGGCCGGGAGCACCACGCGTCCGGCCCCAAGCGTGGCGACGGTGCCGACGGGCACGCTGTCGAGCGGCGGCAGCGGCTGGCGCGGCGCGTCGCCCGGCGCCGCGCCGACGAGGCCGAGCCCGCGGTCGCGCACCGCGCGCTCGAGCGCCGTGCGCTCGGCGGCCGGCAGAGCCGCGAACGTGGCCGAGTCGGTGACGACGACGTCGAACGCGTCGAGCGTGCGCGCCTCGAGCGCGCGCACCGACGGCACCGCCGAGTTCACCACCGACTCGCGCACCTTCCCCCTCGACACCACCGTGCGCGCGGCGACTGCGCCGCCGCGCCGGGCGAGCCAGGCGCGCAGCGCCTGCGTGGTGAAGTCGGGCGCGCCCTCGACCACGAGCACGCGCGGCAGCACGGGATCGCGCACGTGGACGCCGAACGGCAGCGTGTCGGTGCCGAGGCGGAGCGCGTAGCGGAGGCCGCCGGCCGCGCGCGGCACGTCGCGGAGCGTGAACGCACCGTCGTCCGGGAGGCGGAGCGAGTCGGCGGCGCCGCCCGGACCGTCGAGACGGAGCCACGCGCCGCGCGCGAGGCCGGTGACGGTGCCCTGCACGCGCAGCGTGTCGCCGAGCGTGAGCGCGGCGGGGAGGCGGATATCGGTGACGCCGGCCGGCGCCGACGCCGCTGCCGCCCTGATGGCGCGGGGCGCGGCGGCCGGGCGCGCGGCGAGCAGGGCGAGC
>JANRIU010000028.1:0-10609 GCA_033764615.1 Gemmatimonadales bacterium
GAGCGCGGCGCGCGCCACCCGGCGCAGCGGCAGGAGCGTGCCCAGCGCCGCGCCGAGGGACGCGACCGCGCCGGCGGCCGCGGCCACGCCCGCCGTCGCGCGGCCGTCCAGGGTGAGGAGCGGCTGGAGGTGCCAGCCGCCGAGGGCGGCGACGCCGATCGGCCCGAACGGGAGCACGGGATGGCGCGCGCGGCCGAGCGCCTGGCGCAGGTCGAGGAGTCCGGCGCCGCCGATGGCGAGCAGCGCGAACGCCAGCAGCCCAGCGTCGATGCGCAGGTCGAGCGGCGGCACGCCGGCCGTCTCGGCACGCGCGACCAGCTCGGCGACCGCCACGTCCGGCAGGCGCGCGAGCAGCGGAGCGGCGCCCGCCGCCGCGGTCCACCAGCCGATCGCCACGAGCGGGCGCCGGCGCGGGGCCGCGAGCGCGCCGCCGAGGGCGAGCGCGAGCAGGAGATGGACGAGGGTCAGCGGCAGCGGGGCGCCCGGCGCGGGCGCGTCAGAGCGGGATCGTGAGGACCGCGCGCTCCGTCCCGTGCACGAGGCGGCGCGCGATGGAGGCCGGCGCGATCTCGCCGCCGGGACCGTTCAGCCGGTAGCCGATGGCGAGCACGCCCGCATCCTGCGCGGCCGCTTCCGCCAGCACCTCGCCCACCACGTCGCCACGGCGCACATGCACCGGCGGCGGCGCCACCTCGGCGGCGGCGAGTGCGCCGGTGGCGCGGAGCTCGATGAGCGGCAGTTGCGCGAGCGCGTGGATGAGCCGGGACGAGCGGCTGCTCGGAAGGCCGGCCGCCAGCGCATCGGGCTCCCCGGACCACACCGACTCGACCGTCACGCAGCGCACCTCGCTCCGCACGTGCCGCGCGAAGTCGCGCGCATTCGCGAAGACGGAGAGCCCGCGTTCGGTGCCGTCGAGCGCGACGAGGAGCGGATCGAGCCGCTCCCACCCGTCGGGCAGGCAGAGGCACGGCACGCGCGCGCGCCGCACCACCTGGTCGGTGGTGAAGCGGGGCCGTTCCGCGTCCCCGGGGCCGACGCGCCGGCCGAGCACGATCAGGTCCGCGTGATGTCGCTCGGCGTAGCGCGCGAGCTCGACGCCGACGGCACCGAAGGCCACGGCCAGCTCGGCCTCCTGCGCGCGGACCGCCTCGGCCAGCGGCCCGAGCCAGGCGCGCAGGCGGTCGAGGCCCGGCTGGGCCCATGCGAGCATGTCCCTGTCGGAGCCGGCCATGGCGGATGGCGCAGGCGCCACCGAGACGATGGTGCAGCGGGCCCCGGTGCGGCGCGCCAGGCCCAGCGCCACCGCCACCGGATGCCGGCTGGCGTTCGCGACGTTGGCCCCGACCACGATATGATTGACCTGCAACCAGTGCCGACGCACACGGGGAGTCTGCCCGGCGTGTCCTGAAGGAATCGTGAACTGCCGGCGAAGTTCGCGCGCCGGCCCCGCGGAGGCCAGGCTGGAACCGTCCTTCCAGGAGCGGCGCCTCGAGGCGCTGCTCGAGGCGAGTCGTCTCTTCACGTCCGACACGGAGCTGGGGCACCTGCTCCAGCGCGTCACCGACGTGGCGGCCGAGCTGATCGGCGCGCGCTACGCGGCGATCGGCGTCATCGCCCCGGACGGCGCACGGCTGCAGAGCTTCACGACGTCGGGCATCTCGGAGGAGCTGCGCCACCTCATCGGGCACCCACCCGAGGGGCACGGCATCCTCGGCCTCGTGATCCGCGAGTCCCGCGCGATCCGGCTGCCCGACCTGATGCGCCACCCCGACTCGTTCGGCTTCCCGCCCCACCATCCGCACATGCACTCGTTCCTCGGCGCGCCCATCGTCGGCCGCCAGGGCGTGTTCGGCAACCTGTACCTGACGGAGAAGCTCGGCGGCGGGCTCTTCACCGACGAGGACGAGTCGCTCGTGCTGCTGCTCGCCGCGCAGGCGGCCGCGGCCGTCGAGAACGCGCGCCTGCACGAGGAGCGTGAACGGCTGCTCAACGAGGTGCAGATCCTGCAGCGCCGGCGCGAGCGGTTCTTCGCGATGGTGAACCACGAGCTGCGCAACGCGCTGGCCGGCGTGTACGGCTGGGCGGAGATGCTCGTGCGGCGCAAGGACCCCACCACCGTGCCGCGGGCCGCGTTCGAGGTGCTGGACTCCGCCGAGGGGGCCGTGGCGCTGATCAACGACCTGCTCGACCTCAGCCGCCTCGACGAGGAGCGGATGCGGCCGCAGATCTCGCGGGTCGACCCGCTCGTCCTCGCACGGCGCGCGGTGACGCGCGTCACGCCGGCGGCGCAGGCGAAGGGCGTCGAGCTCACCGTCACGGCGGCGCGGCGGCTCCACACCATCCCGACCGACTCGACGCGCGTGGAGCAGATCCTCATCAACCTGCTGACCAACGCGATCCGCCACACCCCGGCGAGCACCCGCGTGCGCGTGAGCGTCGCCGAGCTGGAGGCGGGCGTGCTCACCTTCACCGTCGAGGACGAGGGCGCGGGCGTCGCGGTCGACGACCTGGAGCGGATCTTCGACATCTACGAGACGAAGCCGGGCGAGGAGGGGAAGGGCGTCGGCCTCGGCCTGCCGCTCTCTCGCCGGCTGGCGCGGCTGCTCGGCGGCCAGCTGCGCGCCGTGCACCGTCCGATGATGGGGGGATGTTTCCTTCTGGAACTGCCCTACCCCAAAGATGAATGATCCCTCACAAACCATTCGTCACGGATTCACACAACCTTTGGTACCGTGAGTTCCATGAGAGTCCTCGTCGTGGAAGACGACCGCAAGGTCGCCGGCTTCATCGAGCAGGGCCTGAAGGAAGAGGGATACGTCGTGGATGTGGCGCCCGATGGTGACGAGGGCTCCATGCTCGCGCATGTGTACCAGTACGACGTGATCCTGCTCGACGTGGTGCTGCCGAAGAAGAACGGCCTCCAGCTCTGCATGGAGTTGCGGCGCGAGGGGCGCAACGTCCCGATCCTGATGCTCACGAGCCGTGACGCGGTGGAGGACATCGTGCGCGGCCTGGACGCGGGCGCGGACGACTACCTCGCCAAGCCGTTCCGGTTCGAGGAGCTGCTGGCCCGCATCCGGGCGCTGGTCCGGCGCGGCGGCGCCGAGCGCCTCGACGTGCTCCGGTACGGCGAGGTGACGCTCGACCGGCTGCGGCACGAGGCATGGGTCGCGACCACCAAGCTCGACCTGACCCCGAAGGAGTTCCAGCTCCTCGAGCACTTCATGCTCCACCCGGGCGAGGTGGTCCGGCGCACGATGCTGCTGGAGAAGGTGTGGGACATGCACTTCGACCCCGAGAGCAACGTGGTGGACGTGCACGTGGGCAACCTGCGCCGCAAGCTGGCGCGGCTCGCCAACGGCGAGCAGCTCATCCAGACCGTGCGCGGCGTCGGCTTCATGCTCGTCAACCCGAATGGCCAGGCGAGCAGCGGCCCGCCGCCGCTCCACAACCCGCAGCACTCCGGCTCCGCGGCGCTCAGCGCCGTGCCGTTCCCGCCCCGCACGCCGTGAGCGTGACGGGGTGGGCGCTGGCGGCCTTGGCCGTCAGCGGCGCCCCGCTGGTCCTCCGCACGCTCCGCCAGGTGGCCCAGGGGAACTGGGCCACCGATGTCGTCGCGACGCTCTCCATCCTCACCGCGCTGGCGCTCCGGGAGCCATGGCCCGGCCTCGTGGTGGTGCTCATGCAGGCCGGCGGCGAGGCGCTCGAGCGCTGGGCCGCCGGTCGCGCCTCGAGGGCCGTGGAGGAGCTCGAGGCCGCCGCCCCGCGCGAGGCGCGCCGCCTGCGCGACGGTCGGCTCGAGACGATCCCCGTGGCCGCCATCGCGGTGGGCGACCGCCTGCTCGTGCGCCCGGGCGACTTCGTGCCGGTCGACGGCATCGTCGCGAGCGGCCGCTCCCACGTCGACACCTCGCGCCTGACCGGCGAGCCGCTCCCCGTCTCCGCGGGGCCCGGCACGGCGCTCCCGAGCGGCGCCGTGAATCAGGACGGCGCGCTCGAGCTCGAGGCGACCGCCATCGCCGGCGAGAGCCGCTACGCGCGCATCGTGCAGCTCGTCCGCTCCGCGCAGGCGAGCAAGGCGCCGCTCCAGCGCCTCGCCGACCGGATGGCCGGCTGGTTCACGCCGCTCACGGTGGCGGTGGCCGCGGGCGCGTGGGCCGCGAGCGGCGACGCGCGCCGCGCCCTCGCCGTGCTCGTCGTCGCCACCCCCTGCCCCATGATCCTCGCCGCGCCCGTCGCCTTCGTCGGCGGCATCAGCCGCGCGGCGCGCCGCCGGATCATCGTCCGCAGCGGCGGCGCCATGGAGCGCGTCGCCGGCGTCACCGCCGCCGTCCTCGACAAGACCGGCACGCTCACCGAGGGCCAACCGACCGTCGCGGAGGTCACGGCGGTCCCGCCGTTCGACCGCGACGCGCTGCTGCGCCTCGCCGGCGGCGTCGAGCAGGGATCCACGCATGTGCTCGCGCGGGCGCTCGCGGCGGAGGCCGCGCGGGCGGGGCCGCTGCCGGTGCCGGCCGCGGTGACGGAGAGCGCCGGGCGCGGCGTCGTCGGCGTCGTCGACGGGCGCGAGGTGCTGGTCGGGTCGCTCGGCCTCGCCGAGGAGCGGGCGCCGCGCGCGGCGGCGCTGCTGGCGCCCGTGCTCCGCGCCGGCGGGCCGGGCGCGGTGGCGTGCGTCGTGGTGGACGGCGCAGCCGCCGGCGTGGTGCGCTTCGCCGACCGCCTGCGCCCGCAGGCGCGCGAGGTCGTGGACGCGCTCCGCGGCCTCGGCCTCGCGCCGATCGTGCTCCTCAGCGGCGACCAGGCCGCGCACGTGCATGCGGTCGGCGCCACCATCGGCGTCGACGAGGCGCGGGGCGACCTGCACCCCGAGGACAAGGTCACGGGCGTCCGGGCCCTCGAGCGGGACGGGCGCCGGGTGCTCATGGTGGGCGACGGCACGAATGACGCCCCGGCGCTCGCCGCGGCCTCCGCCGGCGTGGCCCTCGCCGCGCACGGCGGCGGCATCACCGCCGAGGCCGCCGACATCGTCATCCTGGCGGACGACCTCGGACGCGTGCCGGAAGCGGTCACGCTCGCCCGGGAGACGATGCGGGTCGCCCGCCAGAGCCTCTGGCTCGGCCTCGGCGCCAGCTCGGCGGCGATGGCGGTCGCGGCGCTCGGCTACATCGCGCCGACGGGGGGGGCGGTGCTGCAGGAGGTGATCGACGTGCTCGCCATCACCAACGCCCTCCGGGCGGCGCGGGGAACATGAAGACCACTTCACGGAGCGATTCGGGATCCCTTCATCGGCCGCGGGCGATTCTTCGGCACGTCCGCCGCCGCCCCGCCGGGGCAGCGTCTGGTGCACCCTGGTCCGCCAGCTTCGGGAGGAGCCGTGAGCGTCGCTGCAACCGCCGCCCAGTTGGAGCATTTCGAGTACGACGAGGACATCGTCCGGAAGTTCCTCTGGGCCACCGTGGTCTGGGGGCTGGTGGGGATGCTGGTCGGGCTGCTGATCGCGCTCGACCTGGCCAACCCGGCCTTCAACCTCGGGTTCGAGTACACCACCTTCGGCCGCCTGCGCCCGCTGCACACGAACGCGGTCATCTTCGCGTTCGCGGGGAACGCCTTCTTCTGCGGCGCCTACTACAGCACGCAGCGCCTCCTGAAGGCGCGGATGTTCTCGGACGCGCTCAGCCGGTTCCACTTCTGGGGCTGGCAGGCGATCATCGTGAGCGCGGCGCTCACCCTGCCGTTCGGCTTCACGCAGGCGAAGGAATACGCCGAGCTCGAGTGGCCGATCGACATCGCGATCGCGGTGGTGTGGGTCGGCTTCGCGGTGAACTTCTTCGGCACGATCGCGAAGCGGCGGGAGCAGCACCTCTACGTCGCCATCTGGTTCTACATCGCGAGCATCGTCACGGTCGCGATCCTGCACATCTTCAACAACCTGAGCGTCCCCGCTGGGATGCTGAAGAGCTACTCGCTGTACGCGGGCGTCCAGGACGCCTTCATGCAGTGGTGGTACGGGCACAACGCGGTGGCGTTCTTCCTCACGACGCCGTTCCTGGGCCTGATGTACTACTACATGCCGAAGGCGGCGGAGCGGCCGGTCTTCAGCTACAAGCTGTCGATCCTGCACTTCTGGACCATCGTGTTCATGTACATCTGGGCGGGGCCGCACCACCTGCACTACACGTCGCTGCCGGAGTGGGCGTCGACGCTCGGCATGCTCTTCAGCGTGATGCTGTGGATGCCGTCGTGGGGCGGGATGGTGAACGGCCTGCTGACGCTGCGCGGCGCGTGGCACAAGGTCACGGACGACCCGGTGCTCAAGTTCTTCGTGGTGGGCGTCACGGCGTACGGCATGTCCACCTTCGAGGGCCCGATGCTCTCGGTGAAGACGGTGAACAGCCTGGCGCACTACACCGACTGGGTGATCGCGCACGTGCACACGGGCGCGCTCGGCTGGAACGGCTTCCTGACCTTCGGCATGCTGTACTGGCTGGCGCCGCGCGTCTTCCAGGCGCCGCTGCACTCGCGGAAGCTGGCGGAGACGCACTTCTGGGTGGCGACGTTCGGCATGCTGCTGTACGTGGTGGCGATCTACGCCGCCGGCGTGACGCAGGGGCTGATGTGGCGCGCGTTCGACGCGTCGGGCCGGCTGCAGTACCCCGACTTCGTCGAGACCGTGATGAAGCTGATGCCGATGTACTGGACGCGCGTGATCGGCGGCAGCCTGTACATCGGCGGCCTGGTGGTGATGGCGTACAACCTGGTCCGCACGTGGCAGGCGCGGCCCGCGACGTACGCGGCGGCGGCGGCGAGCGCCCCGGCGCTCCGGGCGGCGGCGGCCCCGGCCCCGGCGATCGTGCTGGAGCCGGCGGGCGGCGCGTGGGCCCGGTTCACGGCGGCGCGCTGGCACCGCACGTGGGAAGGGCTGCCGGTGACGTTCACCGTGCTCGTCGCGGTGGCGGTCGCGGTGGCGTCGCTCTTCGAGATCCTCCCGACGTTCCTCATCCGCAGCAACGTGCCGACGATCGCGTCGGTGAAGCCGTACACGCCGCTCGAGCTGGCGGGGCGCGACATCTACATCAAGGAGGGCTGCTTCAACTGCCACTCCCAGATGGTGCGCCCGTTCCGCCACGAGACGGAGCGGTACGGCGAGTACAGCAAGCCGGGCGAGTTCGTCTACGACCACCCGTTCCTGTGGGGCTCGCGCCGCATCGGGCCGGACCTGCACCGCGTGGGCGGCAAGTACCCGAACCTGTGGCACGTGCGGCACATGGAGAACCCGCAGTCGATCAACCCGAACTCGATCATGCCGCCGTACGCGCACATGCTGCGCAACGACGTCGACTTCGACGGCATCCAGTCGCGGGTGGACGCGATGGCGATGCTGGGCGTGCCGTACGGCGCCTCGGTCACCGACGCCCCCGCGCAGGCGCGCGAGCAGGCGAAGGCGATCGCGGACGAGATCGTGCGCGCCGGCGGCCCGGCGGGCCTCGAGACGAAGGAGGTCGTCGCGCTGACGGCGTACCTGCAGCGCCTCGGCACCGACATCACGCGCCTGCCGGGCGACGCGCAGGCCGCGCGGCCGGCGGCGCCGAGCGGGACGCACTGAGATGAAGCTGAGCGACATCATGGGCCACGCCCAGCTCTCCGGCTACGCGGTCGTGGCGATGCTGATCTTCCTCGCCGTCTTCGTGGCCGTGGTCTGGCGCATCTTCCACCCGGCGCAGGCCGAGCGGTGGGCGCAGGATGCGCGCATGCCCCTGGACGACGAGCGCCCCACCCTTCCCCGCCAGCCCTGAGGAGCGGCCGCATGTCCGAGCACCACGACCCGCAGCAGCACCCCGAGCCCGGCGACGACCGGCTGCTGGGGCACGCCTACGACGGCATCCAGGAGTACGACAACCCGATGCCGCGCTGGTGGCTGTGGGGCTTCTACGCGACGATCATCTTCTCGGTCATCTACTTCGCCGACCCGCGGCAGACGTTCGCCGGCGAGGGGCGCGTGGCCGAGTACGACGCCGAGATGCGCGCGTACCTCGCCGCGCATCCGCCGGCGCCGGCGGGTGGCGGCGCCGACGAGGCGGCGATCCTCGCCGCCGCGCAGGACGCGAAGGCGGTCCAGGCCGGCGGCGAGGTGTTCGCGAAGAACTGCGCCGCCTGCCACCGCGCCGATGGCGGGGGCCTGATCGGCCCGAACCTCACCGACGCGTTCTGGCTCCACGGCGGCACGCCGGCGGCGATCTACCGCACCATCGACGCCGGCGTGCTCCAGAAGGGGATGCCCGCGTGGGGCAAGATGCTGAAGCCGGAGGAGGTCCTCGGCGTCACGGCGTACGTCACCGCCATGCAGGCGACGCCGGCGAAGGACGGCAAGGCACCCGAGGGGATGCGGTTCTCCGACGCGGGCGCCACGCCGCCCGCGGGCGTGACGCCGTGACACTCCCCGCGGCGGCCCCCGCCCAGGCCACCGAGCGCGTCCTGGCGACGCTGAACGTCGACGGGTCGCGCCGGTGGCTGCGCCCGCGCTGGCAGCCGGGGCGCCTCGCCTCGGCGCGCCGCGTCGTGGCGTACGTGCTGATCGCGCTCTTCCTCGCGATCCCGCACCTGCGGTGGAACGGCAAGCCGTGGATGCTGCTCGACCCGCGGAGCCGCCAGGCGACGCTCTTCGGCGCGACGTTCCTGCCGACGGAGACGCTGCTGCTGCTGCTGCTCGTGCTCTCGGTCTTCATCGGCATCTTCCTGTTCACGGCGCTCTTCGGCCGAGTCTGGTGCGGCTGGGGCTGCCCGCAGACCGTGTGGATGGAGTTCCTCTTCCGTCCGGTGGAGCGGCTGCTCGAGGGCGGTCCCGCCGGCGCGCGGAAGCTCGACGCCCTGGGCTCCCGCGGCCACCTGCAGCCGCGCCGGCTCGCCAAGTACGCCGTCTACGCGCTCTTCGCCGTCGTGCTCGGCAACACGTTCCTGATGTACTTCTTCGGCGCCGACGACATCTTCCGCTGGATGGGCCAGTCGCCGCGCGAGCACGGCATGCCGTTCGCGGTCATGGCGATCACGTCGGCGCTCGTCTTCTTCGACTTCACCTACTTCCGCGAGCAGACGTGCCTCGTCGCGTGCCCCTACGGCCGCATCCAGTCGGCGCTGCTCGACCGCTCGTCGCTGATCGTGGCGTACGATGCGGCGCGCGGCGAGCCGCGCGGCCGCGGGAGGGCGCGCGAGGGCCTCGGCGCCTGCGTCGACTGCTCGGCGTGCACCCAGGTCTGCCCGACCGGCATCGACATCCGGGACGGCCTGCAGCTCGAGTGCGTGCACTGCACCCAGTGCATCGACGCCTGCGACGCGGTGATGGACCGGCTCGGGCAGCCGCGCGGCCTGGTGCGCTACGCGTCACTCGACGGGCTGGCGGGCAAGCCGGCGCGGCTCGTGCGGCCGCGCACCGTGCTCTACCCGCTCGCCTTCACGATCGCCTTCGGGCTGTTCCTCTACAACCTCGACCGCCGCGTCGACGCGCAGGTGACCGTGCTGCGTGGCGCCGGCGCCGCGCCCTTCATCGAGCAGGCGGGCGGGCTCGTCTCCAACCAGCTGCGCATCAAGCTCGAGAACCGGGCCGCCGTCGCGCGCCGCTTCACCATCGCGCTGGCCGAGCCGGGCGGGGTCCAGCTCATCGCGCCGGTGAACCCGGTCGTCGTCGAGCCGCGCGGCCATGCCACGTCCACGATCTTCGTCCTCGCGCCGGCCACGACGTTCGCCGGCGGCCGTCGCCCGATCACGCTCCGCGTCACCGATGGCGCGGGGTTCGACCAGACCACTCCCTTCGCGCTTCTGGGGCCCGAATGACCGCTCCTGCCCGCCCGTCCCGCGGCCTCGGGTGGCCGACCGCCATCGTCGCCGTGCTCGCGCTCACCGTCGGCGCCAACATCTGGGTGATCCGCCTCGCGACGAACGACCCGACCTTCGCGATCGAGCCGGACTACTACCGCAAGGCCGTCCGCTGGGACGACACGCAGGCGCAGCGCGCCCGCAACGCGCGGCTCGGCTGGTCCCTCGAGCCGGTGCTCCACGCGGCGACCGCCGGCGGCCCCGCCGAGCTGGTGGTGCGCCTCGCCGACCCCGCCGGCCAGCCCGTCCGCGGCGCCGCGCTCAGGGTCACCGCACGCCACAACGCGCACCGGGACGCCGGGGTCGCGGCGACGCTTGCGGAGCAGCCGGACGGCTCGTACCGCGGCGCGCTGCCGCTCCGCTTCGGCGGCGAGTGGCACCTGCAGTTCGAGGCGCGCCGCGCGCACGACGCGTTCACCGCCGAGTCCAGGATCGACGCCGGGCGCGCATGACGGCGCTCGTGGTGGCCGTGCTGCTCGCGAGCCTCGCCGGCAGCGTGCACTGCGCCGTGATGTGCGGCGCGTTCGCGTGCGCGGCGCGGGGGCCGGGGGGTGGGCGGGCGGGCGGTGCCGCGTACCACGCGGCCCGCCTCCTCGCGTACGCGGCGCTTGGCGCGCTGGCCGGCGCGGGCGGCGCCTCGCTCGACCTCGCCGGCGCGAGCGCCGGCCTTCCGCGCATCGCGGCGCTCGGCGCTGCCGCGCTGCTGGCGCTCTGGGCGGCAGCGCGCCTGGCCGGCCTCGCG
>JANRIU010000041.1:0-53183 GCA_033764615.1 Gemmatimonadales bacterium
TCCAGCAGCTCCTGGCGCGACATGCCTTTCGAGTACCGGTAGGTATCGGGCAGCAGCGACCCTTCCGCTGGGATCGTCGTGATATCGCCGCTCAGCGTCTCCTCGCCCTTCAGCCGCTCGAC
This sequence comes from Gemmatimonadales bacterium, assembly GCA_033764615.1. Lineage (GTDB taxonomy): Bacteria > Gemmatimonadota > Gemmatimonadetes > Gemmatimonadales > GWC2-71-9 > JANRIU01. Next base: position 123 of record JANRIU010000041.1, read on the forward strand.
GATCTGCTGGCTCGTAAGGCCTTCAGGTATCGTCACCTTGTAGAGGACCGACTTGCCCTCGGAAAGCGTGTCGAGCACTTGGCGCATGCTGGCGCCCTTCTTGATCTCGTACTCGCCGGCTTTGAGCTCCACGTTCTTGCGCGCCGTACCGAGCCAGCCCTGCAGGAGATGGCTCGCAACGAACGCCCAGCGGTTCGAGATGACGCCCTCGCGCTCCAGCCGCTCCGCGATCTCGATGCGGCCCTCGCCCTTCGGAATTACGACGGTGCGAGAGACCTCGAGCGGCCCCGGCCGCTCGAACATGAAATAGAGCATCAGGCTCGCGCCGCCGACCGCGACCATCACGATCAGCATCAACGTGAACAGCCCGCTCAACAGCCGAACGAAACCGCTGATCGCCCTGCTTTCGCTGCGCTGGCGCACGCCACGCGGCCGCGCCGGAGCACGGCCCGGCTCGAGCGCCTCCGCCGGGCTCCTCGGCCGCGTGCCGATATCGTGTCGCTGCAATGGAGCCCCGGCCGTCTTGCGATTGCTCATGCTGCCATCCCACACAAGCAGGATGCCGCTTCATTAGCGGCGATCGACTGCCACAGCCAGAAGCGCCCCCCGACCATTATCGGCCAACGGCGCACTTCGCATCCCCCGGCGGACGACGGTAGCAGAAATTATGGCGAAAGCCTGACCTTGAGGTGGGTGGCCCGCAACGACGCGGGCCCGGCCACGTGTCAGGCGACCTTGCGCATGATGATTGAGGCGTTAGTGCCGCCGAAGCCGAACGAGTTCGACAGCACCGTGTTGATCTCGCGCGGCTTGGACGCGTGTGGCACGAGATCGATAGCGGTTTCGACCGAAGGGTTGTCGAGATTCAAGGTCGGCGGCGCGATGTTGTCGCGCATCGCGAGGATCGAAAACACGGCCTCCACCGCGCCTGCCGCGCCGAGCAGATGACCGATCGCGGACTTGGTCGAGGACATGGCGAGCTTTCCCGCCGCGTTGCCGAACAGGCGCTCGACAGCGCCGAGCTCGATCTCGTCGCCCATCGGCGTCGAGGTGCCGTGCGCGTTGACGTAGTCGATGTCGCTCGGGTCGATGCCCGCGCGCTTCACCGCCGCCTGCATGCAGCGATAGGCGCCGTCGCCGCCCTCGGCAGGAGCCGTGATGTGGTAGGCGTCGCCCGACATGCCGTAGCCGATCACCTCGGCGTAGATCTTCGCGCCGCGCGCCTTGGCGTGCTCGTATTCCTCCAGCACGACGATGCCGGCGCCCTCGCCCATCACGAACCCGTCGCGGTCCTTGTCGTAGGGGCGCGACGCCTTGGTCGGAGCGTCGTTGAAGTTGGTCGATAGCGCGCGACATGCGGCGAAGCCCGCGAGCGCGATGCGGCAGATCGGGGATTCGGAGCCGCCCGCAACCATCACGTCGGCGTCGTCCATTGCGATGAGCCGCGCCGCGTCGCCGATCGCATGCGTGCCCGTTGAGCAGGCGGTGACGACCGCATGATTTGGGCCGCGGAGCTTATGACGGATCGAGACGTAGCCGCTCGCGAGATTGATGATGCGGCCCGGAATGAAGAACGGGCTGACACGCCGCGGGCCCTTCTCGGCCAGCAATAGCGACGTTTCGGCGATGCCTGCGAGGCCGCCGATGCCGGAGCCGATCAGCACGCCCGCGCGCTCCTGCTGCGCGTTGGATTTCAGCTCGACGCCGGAGTGCTTTACTGCCTGCTCGGCCGCCGCCATCGCGTAGACGATGAAGTCGTCGACCTTGCGCTGCTCCTTGGGTTCCATCCACTGGTCGGCATTGTAGGTGCCGTTGGTGCCGTCGCCCTTCGGGATGAAGCAGGCGATCTGGCAGGTGATGTCGGAGACTTCAAATTCGCTGACACGGCGCGCGCCGTTGCCGCCGGCGATCAGGTTCGACCAGGCTTCCTCGACTCCGCAACCGACCGGAGTGACCAGACCCAACCCTGTAACGACGACGCGACGCATTCCTCGGCCCTTCAGCGGGGATCTTGACGTTGGACGAGGGCCTCGCTTCCCCTGAGCTGCCACCCGAATGCAGGTAGCGCGACTGACCCCAGTTGCCTGTTGCGCGGCGCGGACCGGCGGAGCGGTCCGTCACCGTGATATCGTGGACGCGCAGCGTGCGCTCCGCTGCATCCCGTAGCAAAATCGAAGCTGCGGACAAGCGCCGGCCGTCAGGCCGCGGTCGCGTTCTTCTCCAGAAACTTGACCGCATCCCCGACGGTCAGGATGTGCTCGGCCGCATCGTCCGGAATCTCGCAGCCGAATTCTTCCTCGAACGCCATCACGAGCTCGACCGTGTCGAGGCTGTCGGCGCCGAGGTCGTCCATGAACGAGGCGGCCTCGACGACCTTCTCGCGCTCCACGCCCAGCTCCTCGACGATGATGTCCTTGACCTTCTCCTCGATGTCGCTCATGCCTGCCTCGTGCGGGTGGGTGGTTGGGTGGCTAGAAGACCATGCCGCCATCGACGACGAGCACCTGGCCCGTGACGTAGTCGGCGAGGGGGGATGCGAGGAAGAGGACGGCGCCGGCCACGTCCCCCGGCGTGCCGAGGCGGCCCAGTGCGACGCGCTCCAACAAAGCGGCGCGCGCCTCCGCCGGCAAGGCCCGGGTCATGTCCGTCTCGATGAAGCCCGGCGCGATGCAGTTCGCGAGGATCCCCCGCCCCGCGTACTCCTTCGCGACCGACTTGGTGAAGCCGATGAGGCCCGCCTTGCTCGCCGCGTAGTTGGCCTGGCCCTTGTTGCCCATGAGCCCGACCACCGACGTGACGTTCACCACGCGCCCGGCGCGCCGCTTCATCATCCCCTTCACGACCGCGCGCGTCACGTGGAACGCCCCCTTCAGGTTGGCGTCCAGCACGGCGTCCCAGTCGTCCTCGGCGAGGCGGACGAGCAGGTTGTCGCGGGTGAGCCCGGCATTGTTCACCACCAGCGTGATGCCGCCCAGCCGCTGCTCCGCCTCGGCGACGGCCGCCTCCACCTGCGCACCGTCGCTCACGTCGCAGCCGAGGCCGAACGCGGCCTCGCCGAGCGTCGCCGCGACCGCCTCCGCCTGCACGCGGTCGCGCCCGGTGAGCGCCACGCGCGCGCCCGCGGCCACGAGCCGCTCGGCGATCGCGAGGCCGATGCCGCGCGTGCCGCCGGTGACGAGGGCGCGGGTGGCGGAGAGGTCGAGGGTGAGCATGGGGCCGGGCGCCGTCAGCGGGTGAGGAACTGCTCGACCTCGGCGGCGGTGCCGAGGGTCATCGTCTGCGCGCCGGGGACGATGCGCTTCACCAGCCCGCCCAGCACCGCCCCCGGCCCGACCTCCACGAACGGCTGACCCGGGGCGAGCTCGGCGAGGCGCTGCGCGCACGCGATCCAGCGCACGGGCGCCGTGAGCTGCTCCGCCAGCAGCCGCAGCGCGGTCGGCGCGTCGGTCACGGCCTCGGCGGTGGCGTTCGCGACCACCGGGCACCCCGGCGCGCGGAACTCCACCGCCGCGAGCGCGGCGACGAGCCCGGGCACCGCCGGCTCCATGAGCGGCGAGTGGAACGCGCCGCTCACCTTGAGCGGCAGCACCCGCTTGGCGCCGCGCGCCTTGCACGCCTCGCCCGCGCGCGCGACGGCGGCGGGGTCGCCCGAGATGACGGTCTGGGCCGGCTCGTTCAGGTTGGCGGCGACCGCCACCTCGCCGGCCGCGCTCGCCTCGGCGCACGCGGCCTCCACGTCGGCGGGCGCGAGGCCGAGCACCGCGGCCATCGCCCCCGGGCGCGCGGCGCCGGCCTCCAGCATCAGCGTGCCGCGCTGGCGCACCAGGCGCGCCGCGGCCGTGACGTCGAGCGCGCCCGCGGCGAGGTAGGCGCTGTACTCGCCCAGGCTGTGCCCGGCCGCCGCGTGGATCTCGAGGCGCGGCCCCACCACCGCCAGCACCGCCGCCGTGTGCGCGAGGATCGCCGGCTGCGTGTTGTGGGTGCGGACCAGTTCCTCCTCCGGCCCCTCGAACATCAGGTGCGAGAGCCGCGCGCCGAGCGCCTCGTCGATCGCGGCGAACGTGTCCCGCGCCTCGGGGAAGCGCTCGGCGAGGTCCTTCCCCATGCCGACCTTCTGCGCGCCCTGTCCGGGACAGACGACGATCACCAGCGCACCACCGCGCTCCCCCACGTGAAGCCGCCGCCGAACGCGACGAGCAGCGCCAGCGTCCCCGGCCGCAGCCGACCCTCCGCCTCCGCCTGGTGCAGCGCGAGCGGGATCGACGCCGCGCTCGTGTTGCCGTAGCGGTCGACGTTGACCATCACCTTCTCGAGCGGCATCCCCGCGTGCTTCGCCAGCGCCTCGATGATGCGCACGTTGGCCTGGTGCGGCACGAGCAGGTCGATCGCGTCGGCGGTGGTGCCGGCGCGCCGCAGCGCCTCGTCGCACGCCTGCGCCATGCAGGTGACCGCCGCCTTGAACACCTCGCGGCCGGCCATCTTCATGAAGCCGCTCCGGTCGGCCAGCATCTCGGCGCTCGGCGGGCGCACGCCGCCGCCGCCCGGGATGCAGAGCAGCTCGGTGAGCGAACCATCGGCGCGCAGGAAGGTCGAGAGGATGCCGCGTCCGTCGGTGGCGGGCACGAGGACCGCGGCGCCGCAGCCGTCGCCGAAGAGGACGGCGGTGTTGCGGTCCTCCATGTCGGTGATGCGCGTCAGGCGCTCGCCGCCCACCACGAGGACGGTGCGCGCCTGTCCCGCGGCGATCATCGCCTCGCCCATCGCCATGGCGTACACGAAGCCGGAGCACGCGGCCGAGAGGTCGACGGCCGACGCGTTCGTCGCGCCGAGGACGGCCTGGAGGTAGCACGCCTGGGACGGCATGCGGTAGTCGGCGGAGACGGTGCCGACGAGGATCGCGTCGATCGCCTCGGGGCCGATGCCCGCCCGCGCCATCGCTTCGCGGCTCGCGCGGTCGGCGAGGACGGTGAGGGTCTCCTCGTCGGAGGCGTAGCGCCGCTCGCGGATGCCGGTGCGGCTGGTGATCCACTCGTCGCTGGTGTCGAGGACCTTGGAGAGGTCGTCGTTGGTGACGACGCGCGCGGGCACGGCCGCGCCGATCCCCGCGATGCGGGCCCGGGGTCGGTCGTTCACGCGCCCGCGACCGCGGGCCGGGCGGCCATCTGCGCGCCGATGTGCGCATGCAGGTCCGTCTCCGCGGCGCGCACCGCGCGGCCGATCGCGTTCGCGATCGCCTTGGCGTTCGAGGAGCCGTGGCAGATGACGGAGACGCCCTTGACGCCGAGCAGCGGCGCGCCACCCACGGTGGCGTAGTCGAAGAAGCGGAACAGCTCGCCCAGCTCCGGCCGCTTCACCACGTCCGGGGCGAGGCGCACCAGCTGGTCGAGGATGAGGCGGCCGATCGACTCGTAGAACTTGAGGACGATGTTGCCGACGAAGCCGTCGCACACCACCACGTCGAGCCGCCCGACGCCCGCGCGCCCGGAGACGATGTCGCGCCCCTCGATGTTGCCGACGAAGTTGATCCCGGCCGTCTCCTTCAGCAGCCGGTACGTCTCCTTGGCCACCGCCGTCCCCTTCCCCTCCTCCTCGCCGACGTTGAGCAGGCCGACGCGGGGCGACTCGCGCCCGAGGACGTCGCGCGCGTAGACGGTGCCGAGCAGCGCGAAGCCGACCAGCTCGCGGGCCGAGCAGTCGACGTTGGCGCCGGCGTCCAGCACGATCACGGGGCCGCCGAGCGCGGGGAACTCGGGGGCCACCGTGGCGCGCTCGACGCCCTCGTACAGCCCGAGGACGACGGTCGACGCGGCCAGGATGGCGCCGGTGTTGCCGCAGGAGACGAACGCGTCGGCCCCCTGCTTCCGGTGCAGGCCGAGGCCGACCATGATGGAGGAATCGCGCTTCGACCGGATCGCCTGCAGCGGCGACTCGGCCATGCCGATCACCTCGCTGGCGGGGACGATATCGATGGGGGCGCCGGCGGCGGCGGGGTGCTTCGCGAGCTCGGCCGCGATGACGTCCGGCTGGCCGACGAGGGCGACGCGGAAGCGGCCGGGCCACTCCGCGAGGGCCGCGAGGACGCCGGCGACCTCCGCCTGGGGGGCATGGTCGCCCCCCATCGCGTCCACCGCGACGCGGATCACTAGTTGTCCTCGACCTCGATCGCCTTCCGGCCGGCGTAGTAGCCGCACGAGCCGCACACGCGGTGCGGGAGCTTCGGCGAGCCGCAGCGCGAGCACGCCTGCGTCCGGATCGACGCCGCGACATGGTGCCCGCGGCGCAGGCGCTTCTTCGACTTCGAGAGCTTCCGCTTCGGAACGGCCATCTGACCCTCTGGGCCCTCAGGGCTGCTGGGCCGGCGTGCATCCGCACGGACCGGCGTTGAGATCGGACCCGCATCGCGGACAGAGGCCCGCGCAGTCGTCCCGGCAGAGCATCCAGGCCGGAGCGGCGAGTACCAGCTCCTCGCGGACCGCCTGCCCGACATCGATCCGGGCGGCGTGGGGAGCGAGCGGATAGACGCTGGGATCGTCGAGTGCCTCGGGATCGGCGCTGAACAGCGCCTCCACCTCGGCCTCGACCGGGGCCGTCACCTCGGCGAGGCAGCGCCGGCACTCGCCGCGCACCACACCCCGAAGGTTGCCCCGCCAGAAGAACTCGCCGTCCCCGGTCGCCTGGAGCCGGCCGTCCACCGCGAGCGGCCCGACGAGCTGGAGGTCCAGCCCCTCGAACACGCCATCGTCCGGCGGGAGCGCCGCGGCCACCTCGACGGGGCCCTGCAGCACTTCCCGGACGTCCACGAGCAGCATAGCCATCAAAGCTACCGACGGAAACGGCACCCGGTCAAGCATGCCGGGTGCCGCCGTCCACCACCCTGCCTGCCGCGGGGGCCTCAGCCCCAGAGCTGCGCCAGCTCGCCCTCGGTGAAGAAGAAGGCGATCTCGCGCGCGGCGTTCTCGTCCGAGTCCGACCCGTGCACGGCGTTCTTCCCCTTCGACTCGGCGTACAGCGCGCGGATCGTCCCCGGCGCCGCCTCCTTCGGATCGGTGGCGCCGATCGCGGCCCGGTAGTCGGCCACCGCGTTCGCCTTCTCCAGCGCGATCGGCATGCACGGCCCGCTCGTCATGAACTCGACCAGCTCGCCGAAGAAGCCGCGCTCCTTGTGCACCTCGTAGAACTTCGCGGCCTGCGCGGGCGTGAGCTTCACGAGCTTCGCCGCGCGGAGCACGAAGCCGCGCTCCTGGAGGTTGGCGATGATGAGGCCCGCCTTGCCGCTGGCGATGGCGTCGGGCTTCAGGATGCAGAGCGTGTGGATGCCGGGCATGGGACTCGGGGCTGGGATCAGGCGAGGGCGGCGCGGAGCAGGCCGACCACCTCGCTGGGGCGCTTCATGACATGGATGCCGGCGTCGGCGAAGGCGGCGAGCTTCTCGGCCGCCGTGCCGCTCGAGCCGGAGATGATGGCGCCGGCGTGGCCCATCCGGCGGCCCGGCGGCGCGGTCTGGCCCGCGATGAAGCCGACGACCGGCTTCGTCACGTGTGCCTTCACGTAGGCGGCGGCGTGCTGCTCGTCGGTCCCGCCGATCTCGCCGATCATGACGATCGCGTCCGTGCCGGGGTCGGCCTGGAACGCGGCGAGGCAGTCGATGAAGTTCGTGCCGATGATCGGGTCGCCGCCGATGCCGACGCAGGTGCTCTGGCCGATGCCGGCCTTCGTGAGGTGGTTCACCACCTCGTACGTCAGCGTGCCGCTGCGCGACACGACGCCGATGCGGCCCGGCAGGCAGATGTTCCCCGGGATGATGCCGGCCTTGCACGCGCCGGGGGTGATGAGCCCGGGGCAGTTCGGGCCGATCAGGCGCGCGCCGCGCGCGCGCACGTACGGCACCACCTTCGCCATCGGCAGCACCGGCATCCCCTCGGTGATGCAGATGATCAGCGGGATGCCCGCGTCCGCCGCCTCGTAGATGGCGCCGGTCGCCACCATCGGCGGCACGTAGATCACCGCGCAGTTGGCGCCGGTCCTCGCGACGGCCTCCGCGACGGTGTTGAACACCGGCACCGTGCCCTCGAACGACTGGCCGCCCTTGCCGGGCGTGACGCCCGCCACCACCTGCGTCCCGTACGCGAGCATCTGCTTCGCGTGGAACGAGCCCTCGCGCCCGGTGATCCCCTGGATCACCAGCTTCGTGCCCCCGTCCGCGAAGATGCTCACGCCGACGCTCCCGCGAGCTGGACCGCCCGCTGCACCGCCTCGTCCATGTCGGAGAGCGCCGTCATCCCCACCTCGCGGAGGATGCGGAACGCCTCCTGCTCGTTGGTGCCCGTGAGCCGGATGACGATCGGCACCGGCACCGGGAACGCCTTCGTCGCCTGCACGATGCCGTTGGCGACGTCGTCTGTGCGCGTGATGCCGCCGAAGATGTTGAAGAGGATCGCCTTCACCTTGGGGTCGGCGGTGATGATCTTCAGCGCGTTCACCACCTTCTCGGGGTTCGAGCTGCCGCCGATGTCGAGGAAGTTCGCCGGCTCGCCGCCGTAGTACTTCACCAGGTCCATCGTCGCCATCGCGAGCCCCGCGCCGTTCACCACGCAGCCGATCGTGCCGTCGAGCTGGACGTAGCTCAGGTTGGCGCGGCGCGCCGCGACCTCGGCGGGGTCCTCGGCCGTCTCGTCGCGCAGAAGCGCGAGGTCGGTGCGCCAGAACAGCTCGTTGTCGTCGATCGCCATCTTGGCGTCGAGCGCGAGCAGCTTCCCGGCCTTCGTGATCACCAGCGGGTTGATCTCCGCCAGCGTGCAGCCGTTGGCGACGAACGCCGCGTACAGCTGCTCGAGCACGGGCACCGCGGCCTTCGCGTGCGCCATGTCGAACGGATAGAGGAAGAGGGCGAGCTGGAGCGCCTGGTGCGGGAGGAGGCCGTAGGCGGGGTCGACAGGGAGGCGGAGGATCTGCTCGGGGGTGGTCGCCGCGACCTCCTCGATGTCGATGCCGCCGGCGGGGCTCACCATGAACACGGGGCGCTGCGTCTCGCGGTCGAGGATCAGGCCGACGTACGCCTCGGACGCGATCTCGGCGGCGGGCACGACGAGCACCTTCTGCACCGGCAGGCCCTTGATCGTCATCCCGAGGATGCGGCCCGCGTGCTCCGCGGCCTCGCCCGGGCTCTGCGCGAGCTTGACGCCGCCCGCCTTGCCGCGCCCGCCCGCATGCACCTGTGCCTTCACCACCACCGGACAGCCGACCCTGCGCGCGATCGCCTCGGCGATCGGCGGCGACGTGGCGACGTCGCCCTCCAGCATCGGCACGCCCTGCGCCTGCAGGAGCGTGCGCGCCTGGTACTCGTGGATGTTCACGTCTGGCCTGCGCTTCCCGCGGAAAAAGGCGGGGTGAAGTTAGGCCCCGCCCGAGAGGGGGGCAAGCTCAGCGCGCGCGATCGAGCAGCAGGCGGAGCTGCTCCCACTGGCGCCCGAAGCCGCCGAGGTCGCCGGCGCGGAGCGCGGAGTCGGCGGCGCGCGCGAGGCGGCGCAGCTCGTCGAGCAGCGGGCGTGCGGGGCGCGCGGGGCCGAGCGGCGCGGCGGTGCCGCGGAGGTTGTCCCACGCCTCCTCGAGGGTGCGGCCGGCGCCGAGGCGCTCGCCCGCGGCGATCGCCACCCACGCGACGACGGGCGCGCCGTCGCGGCGGCCGAGCTGCACCTGGTAGGCGCCGACGGCGCCATCGTGCAACCAGAGGCGGAGCGGCCCGGCCTCGAGCGTGCCCTGCGCGTCGGCCACGGAGTCGCGCAGCTGCGTGAAGCTGGGGAAGCGGCTCCAGCGCTCCGCGAGGAGCGCGGCGCCGGGGACGGCGCCCGGCGACTCGGTGCGCACCAGCGCGAGGTCCTCCCGGCCGTCGCGCGCGCTGCCCACGAGGACCGCGGCGAGGTGGCGGTCGCTCTCGCGCTCGAACGGCGCGAGCCAGACGGGGCCGCTGGTGTCGCGCGCCCAGGCGAACTCGACGCGCGCCTGGCCGCCCACGAGCGAGTCGCCGACGCCGGTCGCGCGCCCGAGGCCGCGCAGCGGGCCGACGACGGTCGCCTGCAGGCGGAACTGCTCCAGCGGATACGGCAGCTGCCGCGCGACCGCCGGCGGCAGCGCGGCCGCGGGCTCGACCACGCCTCGCGCCACGCGCGCCCACGCCGCGCCGAGGGGCCCCGCATCGGGCCGCAGGAAGAGGCGCACCTGCCCCGTCGCGGCGCGCACGACGCCCGTGAACGCGGGACGCACCGCCCCCACGTCGCGCCCGCGCCAGGCCACGCGCTCCGAGAGCGGGAAGGCGTCGCTGCTCAGGTAGCCGGTGGCGACCCACGCGAGGTCGCCGTCGATGACGCGCGCGACGGGCGCGCCCCACTCCGCGAACGGCGCGAGCCGCGCGAGCCGGCGCAGCGGCGCGAGGTGCCAGGCGAGGCGCGCATCCGGCGGGAGCGTGCCGAGCACGCGCGGCGCCTGGAGCGCCCAGGCGAGCGGGATGCGGCGGAACCAGCCACCCACGGGCACGCCGTCCGTGGCGCCCGAGAGGAGCACCACCTCGGTGCTGCCCGGGCGGATGCCTGCGGCGGGGAGCGAGGCGAGCGGCGCGAACGCGCCCGGTGCCGTGTCGCCCGGCGCCCAGAACAGGGCGCCGCCGCCGCGTCCGACGCGGTCGTCGGCGAGGGCGCCGAGCGTTGCGCGCCCCGCCGAGTCGATGGCGACGCCGAGCCACGCGGGGCGCCGGCCGCGGCCGGGCACGTCGAGCACCGCGGGGTCGACGCCGACCACCTCCGCGCCCCCGCGCCACGCCTGCGCGGCGGCGGCGGCGCTCCACAGCGTCGGCACGGCGGGGCGGGCGGTGGCGGCCGGGGCGCCGGGCACCGTCGCATCGTGCAGACCCTCGAGCGCGTAGGCGAGCGCGACGAGCCGCTCCCGCTCGGCGGTCGCGAGCGGGGAGGCCGCGGCCGGCGCCGCGACCGGCACGATGACGCGCCCCGCGAACCAGCCGACGGCGAGGAGCGACCAGGCCGCGAGCAGCACGAGCCGGCGCCCGGTGAGCCCCCAGAGGAGCGACGCGACGGCGGCGGCGACCGCGAGCCCGCCGAGCGCCGGCGCCACGACGGCGACGGCGCGGAAGCCCCCCGCCGTCGGGCCGCGCAGCAGGCCGCCGACCCATTCGTACGGCGCGAGCAGCGCGCCCCACGCGAGGCCGAGCGCCACCGCGGCAAGCAGCCAGCCGAGGTGCGCGCGCGCATGGTCGTTGACGGCGATGCGCCCGTCGCGCCAGCGCAGCGCGCCGATCACGGCGTACAGCGTCGCCACGGCCACGAGCGCGAGCACCGCGAGCGCGAGGACGAACGCGTGCACGAGGCGCCAGACCGGAAGCTGCGCGACGTAGGTGCCGGCATCCTCGCCCAGCAGCGGCTCGCGCACGCCGAAGCGCACCCCCTCCCACGCGAGCGCGACGTCGGGCCAGGCGCGCGAGGCGTCCGCCCCCGCGACGGCGCCGAGCACCGCCCCGCCGGCCACGGCGGCGAGCAGCAGCGTGCGCGCGGGGAGCGCCTCGCGGATCTCGAGGTTGGCGACCGAGCGGGCCACCTGCACCGAGGCGATGCCGCGGACGACGAGCAGGAGGTGGCCGATGAACCAGGTGGAGGCGACCAGGATGCCGCCCGCGTCGAGCACGAGCCGCAGCAGGTGCAGCTCGGTGATGAGCGCCGCCTGCGCGGGGCCGAACTGCTCGGCCCACCACCGGTCGGCGGCGACGCCGGCGGCCCAGCGGCCGAAGAAGAGCGCGGCGACGACGACGGCCGCCGCCAGCGCGAGCCGGCCGCGCCGCCCCACCGTCAGCCCTGGAGCCCCTGGCTCCGCAGCCAGTCGCCCACCTCGGCGCGGTAGGCGGCGAGCGCCGCCTCGGACCCCGCCTCGAAGCGCATCACCAGCACCGGCTGCGTGTTCGAGGCGCGGATGAGGCCCCAGCCGTCGGGGAACGTCATCCGCACGCCATCGATCGTGTTCACGGGGTAGCGCGCGCCGAAGTGCGCCACGGCGCGCTCGGCGATCTCGAACTTCACGCGGTCGTCCGGGCACTCGACGCGGATCTCGGGCGTGCTCACCGTCGCCGGCAGGTCGGCGAGCAGGGCGTGCAGGCCGCCGGGACCGGCGGCGACGAGCTCCAGCAGGCGCGCGGCCGCGAAGATCGCGTCGTCGAAGCCGAACCAGTCGCCGCCGAAGAACATGTGGCCGCTCATCTCCCCCGCGAGCGGCGCCTTCGTCTCCTTCATCTTCGCCTTGATGAGCGAGTGGCCGGTCTTCCACATCACCGGCTCCGCGCCCGCCGCCGAGAGCGCGCGCGGCAGCACCTCGCTGCACTTCACGTCGAAGATCACGGGCGGGCGGCCGCCGAAGCGGCGCACGGCATCGCGCCCGTAGAGCACGAGCAGCTGGTCGCCGAAGACGATGGTGCCGTGCTCGTCCACCGCGCCGATCCGGTCGGCATCGCCATCGAAGGCGATGCCGAGCTCGGCGCCGCTGCGGCGCACCTCGGCCTGCAGGTCGACGAGGTTGTGCGGCTCCGACGGGTCGGGATGGTGGTTCGGGAACGTGCCGTCCGACTCGCAGAAGAGCGGGATCACCTCGCAGCCGAGCGCCTCGAGGACCGGCACCGCGATGACCGCGCCGACGCCGTTGCCGCAGTCGACGACGACCTTCACCGGGCGACGGAGCGCGTGCCGCTCGACGATGGCGTCCTTGTAGCGGCGGAGCACGGAGCCGTCCGCCGACTCCGCGCCGGCACCTGTGCGCCACCGCTCGGTGACGATCGTCTCCCAGAGGCCGAGGATCGTGTCGCCGTGGATCGCCTCGCCGGCGACGACCATCTTGAAGCCGTTGAACTCCGGCGGGTTGTGCGAGCCCGTCACCTGCACGCCCGCGTCGGTGCGCAGCGCGTGCACGGCGAAGTAGAGCGCCGGCGTCGGCACCTCGCCGACGTCGATGGCGGTGCCGCCCGCGGCGGCGATGCCGCGGCGGAGGCCGGCCGAGAGCGCCGCGCCCGAGGGGCGGTTGTCGCGCCCGCAGGCGATGACGGGGTCGCGCCCGATCCGCTCGGCGGCGAGCGTCGCGACTGCGCGCCCCAGCGCCTCGGCGAAGGCGGGGGTGAGGTCGCGCTCGACGATGCCGCGGACGTCGTACTGCCGGAACACCGACTTCGGGACGTTCATTGGGGGGACCGTGGGTCAGCGCCCGGCGAGCGGCTGCACCTGGCGCACGAGCGCGCGCGCGCCCGCCTCCGCCAGCTCGATGGGCTTGGTGGGCCAGAGGCCGAAGACGAGGTTGGCGACGACGGCGACGCCGACGATCGCCTTCGCCGCGCGCGAGAACGCCACCTGCCGGTGCGACTGCTCCGAGCGGGTCGGCTTCATCGTCATCTCCATGATGACGGGAAGGTAGTAGCCGGCCGAGATCGCGCTCCCGACCACGACGGCGATCGGCAGCACCACCTGCCCGTCCGCGAGGCACGCCTGGATGAGGTACCACTTGCCGATGAAGCCGAAGGTGCCGGGGAAGCCGAGGAGCGAGAGCATCAGCACGCCCATCGACGTCGCCACCCACGGCCGCACCGAGAACAGCCCCTCCAGGTCGTCGATCAGCACCGTGCGCGAGCCGACGCGCTCGATGGAGACGAAGACCGCGAACGCCGCGAGCGTGGTGATCGCGTAGGCGAGCAGGTACACGAGCACCGCCGTGGCGCCGAGCGTCGTGTTGGCCCACACCGCCACGAGCAGGTAGCCCGCGTGCGACATCGAGCTGTAGGCGAGCATCCGCTTGAGCGAGCGCTGCGCCAGGGCGACCGTGTTGCCGACGAGGATCGTGCCGATGGCGAGCAGCGCCACGATCGGCTGCCAGAGGTCGGTCGCCGTCGGGAACGCCTGCTGGAGCACGCGCACGAGCGCGACGAAGGCGGCCGCCTTGATGCCGGTGGCCATGAAGCCGGTGACCGGCGTGGGCGCGCCGTCGTACACGTCGGGCGCCCACATGTTGAACGGCACCGCCGCCACCTTGAAGAAGAACGCGATGAGCAGCATCCCGAGGCCGATGCCCGCCATCGTGTTCATGCCGTGCGCGGCGAGCTGGCGCCCGATCGCGACGAGGTTCGTCTCGCCCGTGGCGCCGAAGACGAGCGCGATGCCGTACAGCAGGAAGCCGGACGAGAACGCCCCCATCAGGAAGTACTTCACCCCCGCCTCGGCCGACGAGCGGCGGTACCGGTCGAACGCCGCGAGCACGTACACCGGCACCGACATCAGCTCGAGGCCGAGGAACAGCATCACCAGGTCGCTCGCGCCGGCGAGCAGCATCATGCCGCAGGTGGCGAAGAGGACGAGCACGAAGAACTCGGGCGCGATGAGCCGCTGGCGCTCGAGGAAGCGCACGGCGAGCACGATGGTGCCGAACGCGGTGACGAGCACGATGGCGCCCGCGGCGAAGCGGAAGCCGTCGAGCGCGACCATGTGCGACCCGGCGACCGGCTCCGGCACGGTGGCCCAGAGCCACGCGAGGACGGCGCCGGTGAGGAGCGGCCCGAGCGAGGCGAGCCTGCCGACGAAGGCCTGGTCGGCCTCGTCGCCATGGCGCCACGCGAGCACGAGCAGCACCACCATCGCCCACGCCACGAGCACCGTCTCCGGCGCGAGCGCGAGCAGCACGCCGCCGGGGGTGTGGAGGTCGGGCGTCACGGCTGGCCCCCGGACGCGGCGGCGGGCGCGACGGGTGCGGGCGCCGGCCCGGCGAGCCGCCCCTCGACCGACATCCGCTCGCCCGGGAGGTACGGCTTCACCAGCTCGACGTAGCGCGCGCTGGCGGCCTGCGTGCGGTCGAGGATCGGCTTCGGGTACAGGCCGACCCAGAGCATCACGGCCAGCAGCGGCACGAGCACGACCAGCTCGCGCGCGGAGAGGTCCGGCATGTCGCGGTACGCGTCCTTCGCCAGCGGATTGAAGAAGATCCCCTGCACCGGCCGCAGCAGGTACAGCGCGGAGGCGATGACCACGAGCGCCGCGATCGTCGAGGCGACGGGGTAGCGCCCGAAGGTGCCGATCAGCACGAGGAACTCGCCCACGAAGCCCGACAGGCCGGGCACGCCGATCGACGCGAACGCCGTGATGGCGAAGGCGCATGCCAGCATCGGCGCCACCTTCGCGAGGCCGCCGTACTCGGCGAGCTGGCGCGTGTGCGTCCGCTCGTAGAGCATGCCGACGAGGAAGAAGAGCCCCCCCGTGGCGATGCCGTGCGCGATCATCACCATCATGCCGCCCTGCACCGACTCGACCGTCCCCGCCCACGTGCCGAGGATCACGAAGCCGAGGTGCGAGACCGACGAGTACGCCACGATCTTCTTCAGGTCGTCCTGCGCCGAGGCGACGAGCGCCGCGTAGAGGATGCCCGTCACCGCCAGGGTGACGAAGAGCGCGCTCACCGGCGTCGAGAGCGCGAACGACGGGAAGAGCGGCACGGCGAACCGGAGGAAGCCGTACGTGCCCATCTTGAGCAGGATGACGGCGAGGTCGACCGAGCCGGCGGTGGGCGCCTCGCCGTGGGCGTCGGGCAGCCAGGTGTGGAACGGGAACAGCGGCACCTTCACGGCGAACGCGAGGGCGAACGCGGTGAAGAGCCACGGCCCGTTGCCGGCCAGGATGTCGCGGTGGCGGAGGAGGTGGTCGTAGGAGAACGACCACGTGCCCGTCGCCTCGCCCACGGTCCACACCATCGAGACGATCGCCACCAGCATCAGCAGCGAGCCCGCGAAGGTGTAGATGACGAACTTCGTCGCGGCGTAGAGGCGGTTCTCGCTGCCCCAGATGCCGATGAGGAAGTACATCGGGATGAGGAGCAGCTCCCAGAAGCAGTAGAAGAGGAACAGGTCGAGCGCCATGAAGACGCCGAGCATGCCGGTCTTGAGCGCCAGCAGCAGCGCGTAGAAGCCGCGCTGCTTCATCTCGACCACGCGCCACGACCCCGCCACGAGGAGCGGCATGAGCGCGGTGGAGAGGAGCACCATGAACAGCGAGATGCCGTCGATGCCGATCTCGTACCGGACGCCGAGCTGCGGCAGCCAGTCGGCGGTGGTGCGGAACTGGAGCCCGCCGTTCGCGGGGTCGAACGCCCACCAGAGCCCGAGCGAGACGACGAACTCCGTGATGGCGATGACGAGCGCCACCCACCGTGCCCACGCCTTGGGCGCGAACATGACGAGCGGCACGCCGAGGAGCGGGAGCCACAGGAGGAAGTGGAGGATCCACGAGCCGTAGCCGATCGCCGCGAGGAAGGTCGCCATGGCGGTCAGCCCAGCACGGTGCGGAGCACGAGCACCGCCCCGAGCAGGAACATGATCACGTACATGCCGACCTGGCCCGTCTGGAGGCGGCTCCCGGCCCACCCCGCGCCCTGCGCGAGCTTGGCGAGGCCGTGGACGCCGAAGCCGTCCAGCACCTTCCGGTCGATCGTGCGCCAGAGCACCTCGCGGCTGAACGTGCGGAGGGGGCGGATGAGCAGCGCGTCGTACGCCTCGTCGACGAGGAACTTCCGCTCCATGAGGCCGTCGATGCCGAGCGACTCGGGGATGCCCCCGCCGAGCGGGCGCGCGATCGCGCCGCGCCAGCCGAGGACGAAGCCGAGGAGGCCGACGCCGACGGCGACCGCGACGAGCGGCGCCTCGAGGTGGTGCGCCAGCGCCGGCTCGGCGGCCACCTGCCGCGCCGGCGCGAAGACCGGCTCCAGCCACGCCGCGAGCGCATGGTGCCCGCCCGCCCACGCGGGCAGGTTGAGCAGCCCCCCGGCCACCGTGAGCCCGCCGAGCACGACGAGCGGTCCCGTCATCACCCACGGCGCCTCGTGCAGGTGCGGCGCCGCCGCGGCGTCCACCCGGCTCGTCCCGAAGAAGGCGAGTGCCACGAGCCGCGCCATGTAGGCGGCCGTGAGGAGCGCCGCGAGCACGCAGGCGCCGTAGGCGAGGTAGAACACGGGCTCGCCGGCCGCCCCGCGCGCGAACGCCGCCGCGAGGATCTCGTCCTTCGACCAGAAGCCGGCCAGCGGCGGCACGCCCGCGATGGCGAGCGCCGCCAGGAGCATGAGCGCGGCCGTCCACGGCATCGCGGCGCGGAGGCCGCCCATCCGTCGGAGGTCCTGCGCGTCGCCGTGGACGTGGCCCGCATGCTGCGCGTGGTGCAGCGCGTGGATCACCGAGCCGGCGCCGAGGAAGAGCAGCGCCTTGAAGAAGGCGTGCGTGACGAGGTGGAAGACGCCCGCCGCATAGGCCCCGGTGGCGACGCCGACGAACATGTAGCCGAGCTGCGACACCGTGGAGAAGGCGAGCACCTTCTTGATGTCATGCTGGCGGACGGCGATCGTGGCGGCGAAGAGCGCCGTCGCGGCGCCGGTCGCGGCGACGACCGCCTGCGCCGTGGGCGCGAGCGCGAAGACGGGCGCGGCGCGCGCCACGAGGTAGACGCCCGCGGTCACCATCGTCGCGGCGTGGATGAGCGCCGAGACGGGGGTCGGGCCCGCCATCGCGTCCGGCAGCCAGACGTGCAGCGGCACCTGCGCCGACTTGCCGACGCAGCCGAGGAAGAGGCAGAGCGCGATCGCCGTGGCGAGGGCGCTCCCCTGCCCCAGCGCCTGCGCCGCGCCCGCCGCCACGTCGCGCACGTCGAGCGTGCCGAGCGCGTGCCAGAGCAGGAACATCGCCAGCAGCACGCCGAAGTCGCCGATGCGGTTGGTGATGAACGCCTTCTTCCCCGCGTCCGCATTCTTCCGCTCGCCGTACCAGAAGCCGATCAGCAGGTACGAGCAGAGCCCCACGCCCTCCCACCCGACGAAGAGCACGGGGTAGTTGGCGCCGAGGACGAGCAGCAGCATGCACGCGACGAAGAGGTTCAGGTACGCGAAGTACCGTGCGAACCCCTCGTCGTCCCGCATGTAGCCGAGGCTGAACAGGTGGATCAGGCTGCCGACGCCCGTCACGACGAGCAGCATCACGGCGGAGAGCTGGTCGAGCTGGAGCGCGAAGTCGACGCGCAGCCGGTCGGCGTGGATCCAGGGCCAGAGCACCTGCACGGGCGGCAGGGCGTCGCCGCGCGCGGCGAGCTCGCGCACCGCCGCCGCGGCGACGCCGAAGGCGGCCAGCACCGCACCGGGGCCGACGACCGCCGGCACCGCGCGGAGGCCGGGGCGCACCAGCGCCACGAGGCCGTTGATGGCGAAGCCGGCGAACGGCAGCGCCACGCAGAGCCAGAGGAGGTCGAGCGCGCTCACCCGTGGAGGAGGTTGATGTCCTGGAGGTCCACCGACTGGGCGTGCCGGAACACGGCCAGGATGATGGCGAGGCCGACGGCCGCCTCGGCGGCGGCGACGGTCATGACGAAGAAGACGATCACGTGCCCCGTCGGCCCGTGCAGCTGGGCCAGCGCGACGAAGGCGAGGTTCACGGCGTTGAGCATCAGTTCCACGCACATGAACAGGATGATGGCGTTGCGGCGGAGCAGCACCCCGGCGACGCCGAGGCTGAAGAGGATCCCCGACAGCGCGAGCGCCGGCCCGATGAGCGGCCCCGCCATCAGAGCTTCCGCTTGGCGAGCACGACCGCGCCCACGATCGCCGCGAGCAGCAGCACGCTCGTCACCTCGAACGGCACGAGGAACTCCCCGAACAGCGGCGCCGCCACGTCGGCCACCACGTTCGCGCGGGGGCCGCCCGGCAGCGCGCGCGGGAACGCCACCGCCGCCGCGGTGCCGGCGGGCTGGCCCGTCACCTCGGCGAGCAGCCGCGACGGCGAGTACACCCACAGCGCGCCGAGCTCGGCGAGCAGCAGGCCGACCAGCGTCACGGTCGTGCCCACCGAGGCGGGGCCGCGGAACTCGCCGTCCGACCGCTGGAGGTTGAGCAGCATGATCACGAAGAGGAAGAGCACCATGACGGCGCCGGCGTAGACGAGCACCTGGATCGCCGCGATGAACGGCGCCTGCAGCAGCACGTAGATGCCGGCGAGCGAGAACATCGTCGAGACGAGCCACAGCGCCGAGACGACGGGGTTCCGCGAGAGCACGCAGCAGGTGGCCGAGGCCACGGCGGCGGCGGCGAAGATCCAGAAGGCGGTCTCGGCCACCCTACTGTCCCGCCGGGTCCGCCGGGTCCCACAGGGTGGAGACCTGGTGCGTCTGCGAGCAGAGGCGCTCGAGGTCGTACACGAAGCGGTCGCGCCCGTACTCGGCGTTCTCGAAGTGCACGCCCACGTGGATCGCCTCCTCCGGGCAGACCTCCTGGCAGTAGCCACAGAAGACGCAGCGGAACTCGTCGATCTCGTAGATGAGCGGGTACCGGTGCCCCGCCTCGTCCTCGCCCGGGACGAGCTTGATGCAGTTGGCCGGGCAGACCTGGGGGCAGAGCCCGCAGGCGACGCACTTGGCCCGCCCCTGCTCGTCCGTCAGCATCCGGTGCGTGCCGCGCCAGCGCGGGGCGATGCGCCACCCGTCGGTCGACTTCTCCTCGGGGTACTGCATCGTCACCGTCGGCTGCAGCATGTGCTTGAACGTGAGCGCCAGCCCCTTCAGCGTCGCCCGGAGGTAGCTCACCTCGCGCTCGGGCCGCCTCAGCACCTTCACGCCGATCGCCATCTCAGCCCACCATGAGCGGCCGGGGCGGCGCCGCCGGGCGGAGGGGGGCCGCCGCGCGCGCGCCGCGGAACACCAGCCCGCGGTCGAGGACCAGGAACACGTACGCCCCGAGCCCGAGGCTCGGCACGCACAGGAGCGCCGCCCGCACGAGGGGCGACTGGATGCCGAGCACGTGGTCGGCCACCCACGCGGCGACGGCCACCACCATGATGTACGCGAGGCCCAGCGGCATCAGGAACTTCCAGCCGAGCGACATCAGCTGGTCGTAGCGGAAGCGCGGCAGCGTCCAGCGGATCCACATCACGAAGAAGATCCAGAAGCCGGCCTTCAGCGTGAAGGCGACGAGCGTCACCAGCGTCTGCAGCAGCCCGCCCTGCTCGTCCCAGTGCGTGAACGGGACGTCCCAGCCGCCGAAGAAGAGCGTCGTGACCATGAACGCCACGGTCATCACGTTCGCGTACTCGGCGATGAAGAACATGCTGAACTTCATCGCGGAGTACTCGCTGTGGTAGCCGGCCACGAGCTCCGACTCGGCCTCGGGCAGGTCGAACGGCAGGCGGTTCGTCTCGGCGAAGCCCGAGATGAGGAACATGAAGAAGGAGACGAACAGCGGCCCGGCGTACCAGAGCCCCTGCTGCTGCGCGCGGACGATCGCCGGCAGCGCCACCTGGCCGCTGAGCAGGATCACCGGGATCAGCGAGAGCCCCATCGACACCTCGTACGAGATCATCTGCGCGCTCGCGCGCAGCCCGCCGAGGAGGCTGTACTTGCTGTTGCTGGACCAGCCCGCCAGCGCGATGCCGTAGACGCCGAGCGAGCTGATGGCGAGGACGAACAGGAAGCCGACCGGCAGCTCCGTCACCGACATCGGCAGCGGGCCATGGTGCGCGACGCGGCCGAGCAGCGGCAGCTCCACGTCGAAGTCGAGCGGCAGCGGGGCCGCGAACGGGATGACGCTGGAGAGCAGCACCGCCGGCACGAAGGCGAGCGCCGGCGCCAGCCGGAACAGCGCGCCCTCGGCGTGGGCCGGGCGCGTCTCCTCCTTCAGGATGTTCTTGACGCCGTCGGCCGCGGGCTGGAGGAGGCCGCCGGGCCCCACGCGGTTCGGCCCGAGGCGGTTCTGCATCCACGCCGAGACCTTCCGCTCGGCGAGCGTGAGGAGCGCCACGGTCACGAGCACCACGGTGAAGACGACGAGCATCTTCACCACGCTGAGGAGCAGGAACCCCTTCATCTCCGGCGTCATGCGGCCCCCGCCACGGCCGGCAGCACGCGGCCCGTGTGGCCGAGGTCGGCGTGCGTGAGGCCGCCGAACGCGGGCCACGCCGTCGCCACGTCGGCGAACGCCTGGGCCGCGGTCCCCGGGGCGTCGGCGCCGCGGAGCGCGAGCGCCTCGGCGGCCACCCACCATGCCGGTCGCGCCATCCCCGGCGCCGCCTTCGCCTGGCTGTACCGCTGGGCGCGGCCGTCCCGGTTCACGAAGACGCCGGTCTCCTCCGCGAGGTTCGTCACCGGCAGCACCAGGGCCGCGTCGCGGAGCGCCTCGGGCTCGGCCGTGGCGAGCACCACGAGCGCGCCCGGCAGGCCGCTCAGGCGCGCCCCGAGCGCGGCGTCCACCGCCACGTCGAGCAGGATCACCAGCGCCGCACCCGCGGCCGCGTCCACCGCGGCGTCCCACGGCGCGACGTAGCCGAGGCGGCGCGCGCCCTCGGCGTTCGGCACGCGCTCGGCGCGGAGCGCGAGGTTCGGCACGCCGGCGAGCGGCGCCTCTTCGCCGAGCGGCACCTGCACGGCGGCGGTCACGGGCCGGTCGCCCACGAGGCGGCGCAGCAGGCCGAGCGACTCGACCGACGCGCGGCCGGAGGCGAGCAGCACCACCGGCCCGCCCCCCTCACCCGCGAGCGCGGCGAGGCGCGGCAGCGCCACCTCCCACCCGGCGTCGACGAGGCGCCCATCGCGCAGCACGCGCGGCACCTCCACGCGGTCGCCGCGGTTCATCCAGCGGTAGTCGAGGCGGCCGTGGTCGCAGATGAAGTGGCGGTTCACGTCGAGGTTGGGGCGCGGCCGCACGCGCACGACGACGTCGTCGCGCGTGTCGAGCATCACGTTGCACCCCTGCGAGCAGCCGCCGCAGACGGACGCCGCCTTGTCCAGGTCCCAGGCGCGCGCCTTGTGCAGGAAGTCGCGCGAGATGAGCGAGCCGACGGGGCAGAGGTCCACGACGTTCCCCGCCCACGCGTGGTCGAGCCGCTGCGCCTCGGCGATGCCGATGAACGCGCGGTCGCCGCGCTCGGAGACGTTCAGCACCGGCTCCTGCGCCACGCTGTCCATGAAGCGGACGCAGCGGGTGCAGAGGATGCACCGGTTGGCGACGTAGAGCACGTCGGGGCCGAACTCCTCGACGGGGTTGTACCGCTTGGCGTACTCGTCGTAGCGGCTCCCGGACCGCCCCTCCTGGAACACGAAGTCCTGCAGCTCGCACTCGCCGGCCTGGTCGCAGATCGGGCAGTCGAGCGGATGGTTGATCAGCAGGAACTCCAGCACCCCCTGCCGCGCCTTCTTCGCGCTCGGGCTGGCGACGTGCACCACCTGCCCCTCGGCGACGGTGGTCACGCAGGCCGGGACGAGCTTCGGCATCTTCTCCACCTCGACCAGGCACATGCGGCAGACGGCCGGGGAGGGGAGCGACGGGTGGTAGCAGTAGTGCGGCACGAGGACGCCCGCGCGCTTGGCGGCCTCGATGATCGACGTGCCGGGCGGCACCTGCACGGTCACGCCGTCGATGGTGACGTTCACCAGCGGCGGGGGCGCCGGGGGGCCGGGCGGCGCGGCGGGGGCGGCGGGGGCGGTCATCGGCTCAGACGCCCGCCATGACGGGCTCGCGCGTGCCCGCGATGTAGGCGTCGAACTCGTGGCGGAACTTCCGGATCCCGCTCACGACGGGGGCCGCGCACGAATCCGAGAGCACGCAGATCGTCTTGCCGGTCATGTTGTCGGCGAGGTCGAGCAGCAGGTCGAGGTCGGCGGGCTTCCCCTGCCCCGCGAGGATCCGCTCGAGGATCTTCGCGGTCCACGCGGTCCCCTCGCGGCACTGCGTGCACTGGGCGCAGCTCTCGTGCGCGTAGAAGCGGGTCAGCCGCCAGATCTGGTACACCATGTCGGTCGTGTCGTCCATGACGATCACGCCGCCCGAGCCGAGCATCGAGCCCTGCGCGGCCACGCCCTCGTAGTCGAGCACGGTGGCGCGCGCCTCCTCGGCGGTGAGGATCGGCACGGACGACCCGCCGGGGATCACCGCCTTGATCTCGCGCCCCTCGGGGGCGCCGCCGCACGCGTCCCACAGCAGCTCGCCGAGGGAGGTGCCCATGACGAGCTCGTAGTTCCCGGGGCGCTGCACGTGGCCGCAGACCGAGAAGAGCTTCGTGCCGGTGCTCTTCGGGCTGGCCTTGCACAGGCCGCGGTACCAGTCGGCGCCGCGGGTGATGATGTGGGGCACCGCCGTGAGCGTCTCGACGTTGTTGATCGTCGTCGGCATGGCGAAGAGGCCGGCCTGCGCGGGGAACGGCGGCTTGATGCGCGGGTTGCCGCGCTTCCCCTCGAGGGAGTTCATCAGGGCCGTCTCCTCGCCGCAGATGTACGCGCCCGCGCCGCGGTGGAGGACGATGTCGATGCGCCGGCCCGAGCCCATGGCGTCGGCGCCGAGCGCGCCCTTCGCGTACGCCTCGGCGAGGGCGGCGTTCATCACGCGCCACGGCTCGGTGAACTCGCCGCGGATGTAGACGTAGGCGCGCTCCGCGCCGATGCCGAGGCAGCCGATCGCGACGCCCTCCAGGAGGCCGTGCGGGGTCCACCGCATGATCTCCCGGTCCTTGAAGGTGCCGGGCTCGGACTCGTCGGCGTTGCAGACGAGGTAGTGCGGCTTCCCCGACGGCTTCGGCATGAACGACCACTTGAGGCCGGTCGGGAAGCCGGCGCCACCGCGGCCGCGGAGGCCCGACGCCTTCACGACCTCGACGATCTCCTCGCGCGTCATGCCGAGCGCGCGCTTCAGCCCCTCGTAGCCGCCGCGCGCCACCCAGCCGTCCCACGTGCGGGCGGCGGGGTCGCCGAAGTGGCGGGAGAGGACGGGCTCCTCGATCGGGTGCGACGGATGCGGCCAGCCCATCAGGCGTACCTCGCGAGGAGTGCGGGGACCGTCGCCGGCGAGACCGACTCGACGAAGTCCTCGTCCACGATGACGGGCGTGGGGAAGCCGCAGGCGCCGAGGCACTCGACCTCGACGATGGTGAAGCGGCCGTCGGGCGAGGTGGCGCCGAGCTCGCCGCAGCCCGACTCGCGCAGCAGCGCGCGCAGCGTGTCCTCCGCGCCGCACAGCCCGCACGGCGACGTGGTGCAGACCTGGATCACGTGGCGGCCGGTCGGGTGCCGGTGGTACATGGTGTAGAAGGTGACGACGCCCTTCACGTACGCAGGCGTGAGCCCGAGCACCTGCGCCACCTCGGCCATGGCGGGCTCGCTGATCCAGCCGCGCTCCTCCTGCACGATCCAGAGCGCGGGGAGCAGGCACGCCTGCTTCGTCGGGTACTTCGGGAACAGCGCCTCGAGGCGCCGCAGCGGCTCGCCCGTGAAGACGGGCTCGTGCGGGACGCCGGCCCCGTGTCCGTTGCCGTGCGCGCCGCTCACCGGTCCACCTCGCCCATGACGATGTCGATGCTCGCGTTGATGGCGATGACGTCGGAGAGCAGCGCCCCCTCGCAGAGGCGCGGCAGCACCGACAGGTTGATGAACGACGGCGGCCGGATGCGCCAGCGCACCGGCTTCGCCGTGCCGTCCGAGACGAAGTAGTAGCCCAGCTCGCCCTTCGGGTTCTCGACCGTGACGAACGCCTCGCCCGGCGGCGGCTTGACGCCTTCCATGACCTGCTTGAAGTGGAAGATCATCGCCTCCATGTCGGACATCGCGCGCGACTTGGGCGGCAGGATCACGCGCGGGTCGCTCACGTTGAGCGGCGCGCCCGTGAGCCCGTCCAGCTCGTCGAGCGCCTGCTCGAGGATGCGCACCGACTGCCACATCTCCTCGAGGCGCACCATGTACCGGTCGTACACGTCGCCGTGCTCGCCCACCGGCACGTCGAAGCTGTAGCGCTCATACCCCAGGTACGGCCGATCCTTCCGCACGTCGAACGGGACGCCGCTCGCCCGCAGCATCGGGCCGCTCAGCGAGGCGTTGATCGCGTCCTCGGCGCTCAGGCTCCCGACGCCCTGCGTGCGCCCCACCCACACGGCGTTGCGCGAGAACATGCTGTCCACCTCGCGCAGCGTGGTCGGGAAGGTGCGGCAGAAGTCGCGCAGCCCCGCGGCCCACCCCTCGGGCACGTCCGCCATCATCCCGCCGATGCGCGTGAGGCTCGTGGTGAGCCGCGCGCCGGTCCACGCCTCCTGCAGGTCGTAGATCCGCTCGCGCTCCTGGAAGCTCCACAGGAACGGCGTGAACGCGCCGAGGTCGATGCCGGTGGTGCCGAGCCAGACGAGGTGGGAGATGATGCGGCTCATCTCGCACGCGATCACCCGGAGCACGCGGCACCGCTCGGTGATCTCGATGCCCATCAGCCGCTCGACCGCGAGCGCCAGGCAGACGTTGTTCGCCATCGGCGACAGGTAGTCGGTGCGGTCGGTGAGCGGCACGATCTGGTTGTAGTGCCGGTACTCGCCGAGCTTCTCGAAGCCCGAGTGCAGGTAGCCGACGTGCGGGATGCAGCGCCGCACCACCTCGCCCTCGAGCTCCAGCACGAGGCGGAGCACGCCGTGCGTCGCCGGGTGCTGCGGGCCGATGTTCACCAGCATCCGCTCGGCGCCGAAGTCCTCGTCGTAGTGGCCGCGGACCGCGTGGAAGCCGGTCTCGGAGAGGTCGAGGCCGAGGGGCGCCTGCTGCACGCCGCCGCGCTGGTCGAGCATCGGCGTCGAGAGGGCCACCTCGAGCGTGCGCCGCTCCGTCACGCGACGCTCCCCCGCTCGCCCCGGCGCAGCCGGGCGCGCATGTCGGCCGGGAGGTCCCCCGAGGCGTCGGCCATCGAGAGCTCCTCGAGCGAATAGTGCGCCTCCGGGTTGGCCGCGAGCGCCTGGCGCACCTGCTCGGCGCGGCTGTAGTGCCCGCGCAGCGGGAACTCCTTCCGCAGCGGGTGCCCCTCGCGGTACGTCTCCCACATCAGGATGCGCCGGAGGTCCGGGTGGCCGGTGAAGCGGATGCCGAACATGTCGTAGACCTCGCGCTCCAGCCACTCGGCGCCCGCCCACAGGTCGCAGACGGACGCGACCTCCAGCGGGCCGTGCCGGTCGAGGTCCACCTTCACGCGGAGGTCCGCATGGAGCGGGAGCGAGCGGAGCTGGTACACCACCTCGAGCGGCCGCTCGGCGTCACGGTACTCCACGGCCGTGATGTCGACGAGGTAGTCGTACCGCTGGTCGGGGGCGCGGTGCAGCCACGCGAGGATGTCGTGCGCCTCCTCGCGGGCCACGTGCACGATCGTGGCGCCGTGCTGCACGAGCGCCCGGCCCACGGCGGGGCCGAAGCGCTCGCGCAGGTGGGCGACGGACGCCGCGAGCGTCATGCGGAACGGGTCTGGTGCACGCTGTTGCCGAACGGCTCCGACAGCTCGTTCACCCGCTCGGCGGGGAGGAAGAGGCCATCGGGCCGCAGGAGGCGCTCGTCGCGGAGCCCCTCGTCGCGCAGCGACTCGCCGCGGATCTTCTTCTGCAGGAGCATGATGGCGTACATCAGCCCCTCGGGGCGCGGCGGGCAGCCGGGGACGTAGACGTCCACCGGGATCACCGTGTCGATCCCCTGCACCATCGCGTAGTTGTCGAAGATCCCCCCCGACGACGCGCAGGCGCCCATCGAGATCGACCACTTCGGCTGCGGCATCTGGTCCCAGATGCGGCGGATCACCGGCGCCAGCTTGAACGGCAGCCGCCCCGCGCAGATGAGCACGTCGGCCTGGCGCGGCGAGAAGCTCATCCGCTCCATGCCGAAGCGCGAGAGGTCGAAGCGGCTGGCCGCCGTCGCCATGAACTCGATGGCGCAGCAGGCGGTGCCGAACGGCATCGGCCAGAGCGAGTTGGAGCGCGCCCAGTTGGCGAGGAAGTCGAGGCGCGTCGTCACCCACGAGTCGGACGCCATCGAGAGCTGCGTCCCGTGCGACGCGCCGGGGCCCGTCAGGTCCATTCGAGCGCTCCCCGCTTCCAGATGTAGACGTAGCCGACCGCGAGGATCAGCATGAAGACGGCCATCTCCACGAGCAGCAGCCCCGCCATGCCGTCCAGCGCGGAATAGGCGACGGCCCACGGGATCATGAAGACGGTCTCGATGTCGAAGATGATGAAGAGCATCGCGACGAGGTAGAACTTGACGGAGAAGCGCTCCCGCGCGTCGCCCAGGACGGGCATCCCCGACTCGTACGGCTGGCTCTTGACCGCGGTGTTCCGGTAGCTGGACAGCAGGTGCGACACCCCGAGCAGCAGGACCGCGTTCGCAACCGCGAAAGCGAGGAGCAGCAGGATCGGGATGTAGTTCTGCAGCATGCAGTTACGCCTTCGTGAACGGCTTCACGAGGTGGGGAATGGAAGTGTCAAGTATAGCTGACAATGAGGGGTGAAGAAAGGGTGAGAGCAGGCGGACGAGCGGACGGGCGGACGGGCGGACGGGCGGACCGGGGCTCGCCGCCGCGCGCGCCTCCGGGGACTGGAACCGCCGTCCGGCCCCGGTACATTGCGCCCATCACGCGACCCAATGCCGGCAGCGCGCCGCTCCCGGCCCCCAGCCCCGAGCCCCCGGCCCCCATGTCCATCAAGTCCGACCGCTGGATCCGCCGCATGGCCCGCGATCATGGCATGATCGACCCGTTCGTGGACGGGCAGGTCCGCGCGGGGGCGATCAGCTACGGCGTCTCCTCCTACGGCTACGACATGCGGGTGGCGCGGGAGTTCAAGATCTTCACCAACGCGATGTCGGCGATGGTGGACCCGAAGGCGTTCGACCCGAAGAGCTTCGTGGAGTTCGAGGGGGACGTCTGCATCGTGCCGCCCAACAGCTTCGCGCTGGCGCGCTCGGTGGAGTACTTCCGCATCCCGCGGAACGTGCTCACCATCTGCGTCGGCAAGAGCACGTACGCGCGCTGCGGCATCATCACCAACGTCACGCCGTTCGAGCCGGAGTGGGAGGGGTACGTCACGCTCGAGATCTCGAACACCACCCCCCTGCCCGCCCGCATCTACGCCGAGGAGGGGATCTGCCAGGTGCTGTTCTTCGAGGCGGACGCGGACGACGTGTGCGAGACGAGCTACGCGGACAAGAAGGGGAAGTACCAGAAGCAGGTGGGGGTGCCGTTGCCACGGTTGGGCTGAGGGGGCCGGGGGCCGGGGGGGAAAGGAACGGGCCGTCGCGGTTGCGACGGCCCGTCGTGCATCCGGCCCCGGACCCGAGACCCGTGACGTCCTACGGCGATGTCACCGTGGTCGTCCGGCCGCCGTTCGGGAACGGCACCCGCTGGAAGTCACCGCTGTTGTCGATGGTGAACGACCAGTTGATCGTCCCCGCCGTCTTCGGGTCGAGCTGGAAGCCGGCGGCGCTCGCCGGGGTGCGGCTTGTGTTCGGCGCGATGGTGAGCGAACCGCTCGCCCCGGCGACGCCATTGGTCAGGAGGTCGGCCGCCGTGGTGTTGGAGTTCGTCACCGTCACCTGGATGGCGGCCGCGCCGGCGCGCCGCACCTGCTCGTCGGTGACATTCAGCTGCGACGGGTTCGTCACGCCGAGCACCACGCGCATGGCCTGGTTCTGCGCGGTGGAGGCGACCGACGACGTCACGACGAGCTCGGCGGCCGGCTGCACCACGTTGTACGCCTGCGACCCTTCCGTGTAGCCGCTGACGTTCGCGAAGACCGCGATGTTGCCGCGCTGGTTGTCCACGCCGTGCACCCAGAAGGTCGCGCTGCTCTGGTTGAGCGCGAACGGGATCGTGATCTGCGCGGCCCCCGCCGTGGTGGCGTTGGTGCTGAGCAGCAGCACGTTCGGGTCGCTCGACTGCAGCGTGAGCGTGGACGCCACGGGCACCGCGATGGAGAGGCTGACGCTTCGCGACTCCATCAACCCCGCGCCGAGGCCGCTGCTGAGGGCCGAGAGCGAGATGGTCGGCTGGGTGATGCTCACCACCTGCGACTGGCCGCTCGTGATCGAAGTCGCGCCACCCGGTGTCGCCACGGTGAGCGTGGTGTTGCCGGCCGCCTTGGCGCGGAGGACTGCGCCCCCGCTGGCCAGGCCGCTCGGGGAGAGGTCGGTGCCGCCCGGCAGGAAGTCGTAATCCCACGAGGAGACCTCGACGCCCGGCGACGGGGGCGCCACCAGGGTGGCCTGCGCGGGCGCCGAGCTGGCGATGGTCATGCGGACCGCCGCGCCGCCGGCGCGCACACCCTGGTACGCGAAGACGGACTGGCCGTTCGAGTTGATCACGCCAAGCCGCCCCGTCACGCTGGGCGTGCTCTGCTGGAGCGTCTGCATGCTGGACGGCACGCTCCAGAACACGACCGCACGGTTGCGGATCGCGATGGTGCGCGGCGTCGCCGCCGCATACCGACTGAGCGTTTCCACGGCACTGACCTGCACCGAGGTGGGATTCGCCGGGTCGGGTGTGGCGACGCTGTCGAGCGCCTGCACCCACAGCGTCGCGCTCGACTGGCCCTGCGGGATCGTCAGGTCCACCGATGCGGCGCCTGCCACGGTCTGCGAGGACGAGACGAGCAGTCGCGCCGGGTCGGCGCTCGTCACGCGGATGACCGCGCCACCCGCCGGTGCCGCCTGCGAGAGGCTCACCGACCCGCTCTCCTGCAGGCCGCGGCCGACGGTCTGGAGGTTCGGCAGCGTGAGGGTCGGCTGCTGCACGTTCACCCCCTGTGACTGGCTGGCGGGGAGCTCCGTGCCGCCCGGAATGCTGACCGAGACCGTCGCGATCCCTGTCCCCTTCGGACGCAGCACGACGCCGCCGCTGGCGAGGCCCGACGGCGTGAGGTCGCTGCCGGCCGGCAGGAAGGAGAGCTGCGCCGAGGCGACCTCCGTGCCCGGCGTGGGCGGCGCGACGACGGTCGTGACCGTGACATCGCTGGTCGTGAAGGTCACGGGCACCGGGTCGCCCCCGGCGCGCACCTGCTGGTAGGCGAACAGGGCGTTCCGGGCCGAGTTCACCACGCCGAGCCGGGCCGAGAAGGAGTTGTCGAACGTCTGGAGCGTGTTCTGCGTCTGCGGCGCCGACCAGATGACGACGGTGCGGTTCCGCACCGTCACCGTGATCGGTGAGGGTGCGGTGTAGCGGCTCGACAGCTCGACGGCCGACACCTGCGCCGTCGGATCCGCCGTGATCGACGGCGTCTCCGGCCGGA
The DNA here is from genome assembly GCA_033764615.1 of Gemmatimonadales bacterium. Classification (GTDB taxonomy): domain Bacteria; phylum Gemmatimonadota; class Gemmatimonadetes; order Gemmatimonadales; family GWC2-71-9; genus JANRIU01. Next base: position 30,217 of record JANRIU010000041.1, read on the forward strand.
CCACCGAGACGGAGTCGGGCGCCTGCAGGAAGAACGTGGCCGACGACTGGCCCTGCGGCACCGTCACGTCCAGCGTGCCGCTGCCAACGGTGGTCGCGTTGGGCGACAGGAGGAGGCGCCCGGCATCGCTGCTGGTGAGCCGAACGGTGATGCCGCCGGCCGGCGCCGCCTGGCTGAGCGAGAAGGACGACTGTTCCTGCAGCCCGCGTCCGACGAGGTTCACGCTGCTCAGGGTCAGCGAGGGCTGGGAGACCGTCCACGTCGTGGATTGCGCATTCACCGACGGGATGGTGGCGCCGCCGGGCGTGCTGATGGAGACCCCGGCCGACCCGGCCGACTTGGGCCGCATCACCACGCCGCCACCGCCCAGGCTGCTCGGCGTGAGGTCCGAGCCGCCGGGCTGGAACGCCAGGTCCCATGTCGCGACCTCGGTGCCCGGCGACGGTGGAGCGACGAGGGTGCTCACGCCCGGCGCCGTCGCGGTGAACGTGATGGGAATCGCGGTCCCGCCCGCACGAACCTGCTGGTACGCGCTGATGGCGTTGCCGGCCGAGGTGACCACGCCGAGCCGCGCCGACACCGCATTGTCCGAGGCCTGGATCGTCGCCTGGGCCGACGGGAAGTTCCACAGGGTCACCGCATAATTGCGGATCGGCACCGAGAGCGGCGTCGGGGACGTGTACCGGCTGGACAGCTCGGTGAGCGTCACCTGCGGCGTGGTGGGCGACGCGGGGTTGGGCGTCGCCACCGTATCCAGCGCCTGCACGTAGTACGAGAAGCTGGAGTTGCCGACGCTGATCGGAATGTCGATCGACGCGCTGCCGGGCGTCGTCGCATTCGGGGACACGAGCACACGCCCGGGTTCGGCGCTGGCGATGCGGATCGTGACGCCGCCCACCGGTGCCGCGACGCTCAGGAAGCCGCTCAACCCCTCCTGCAGGCCGCGCCCGAGCGAGGTGATCGTCGAGGATGTCAGCGTCGGCGCGTTGGTCACGTTCACCAGCACGCTGTCCGGGTCGATGTTCGGCGCGGTCGCCACGAGGTACGCCGAGCACGGTGTCGCCGCGACGCCGCCGTACTCGATGACCGGATCGGGGTTGAGCGAGACCTGCCCGGCCGGGATCGACGCCGCCGCGGGTGCCGCCACGCACTGCGGGTTGCGGCTGACGAAGGTGACGGGGATGCCGCCGGTGGGGGCCGCGATGATGGCGCCGCCCGGCGCCACGCGGAAGTCCACGCGGGCCGTCGTCGTGAAGGTGCGCGGCAGCGAGAGCGACGTCGGGAGGAAGTCGACGATCGCGCGCGTCTCGGCGATGAGCGTGTCGGCGCCGTAGTCGGGGTTGCTGACGATCACGCGCGAGTTGCCCGGCAGCACTCCGGCCAGGGTGAAGTTGGCCGTGTTCTGGCCGCCGGTCAGGGTGATGCTCGCGCCGGGCGGTTGCACGACGCCGACGAACTGCGCGTTCTCGTTCGAGAGCGTGAGCGGCGCGCTGCGGCCCGCCGGGACCGCGGGCGTCACGTTGGCCGGCAGCTGCACGGTCTGCGTGTACGGCACGCGCAGGGAGACCGGCAGGCCGAGCGTCCGCACCAGGCTGTTCACCGTGAGCGTACCGCTCACGTAGCTCGGCGCCGACGCGGTGACGAGCGCCGAGCCCGCCGCGAGGCCGGTGACGGTCACCGTCGCCTCGGTCTGGCCCTCGGCGATCGTCACGCTCGACGGGAGGCTCACGAACGACGGCCCGCCGTTCGCCAGCGCGACGTTCAGCCCGCCGGCAGGCGCCGCGACCGCCGAGCGCACGAAGAGGGTGTTGGTGCGGGTCACCGACACGTCGCCGAGGCGGTCGAGCTGGAGCGTGAGCGTCGGCTGCGCGAGCACCTGGAACACCACCGTCACGCCGGCCGGCACGACCCCCTGCACCGCCGAGGCGACGTTGACCGTCGCCGTGTACGTGCCGACGGCGAGCTGGCCCGTACGCGGCTGCAGCGTGAGCGTGGCGGGCGCGTCGGTCGCCGAGAGCGTCGCCTCCAGCCACCCCGTGGGCTGGCCCTGCGCGTAGCTGATGCTCCGCGAGAGGCCCGTGAGCTGGCCCTGCCCGACGTTGGTGACCTGGATGCCGCGGCTGCCCGGGTCGCCGAGGTTGGCGACGGCGGTGAACGTCTCCGTCGAGCTCGAGAGGCCGATCACCGGCGGCGGCGGCGTCACCGTGAGGGTGAGCGGCACCGTCACCGTGTTCGGCGCGCCCGTGCCCGAGACGGCGAGCGTCGCGTTGTAGGTGCCCGCCAGCAGCCCCGCGGGGTCGGCGCGGACGGAGAAGGTGGTCGGCGTGGTGGTCGGTGTGATCGTCACCAGCGCCCAGCCGGTCGGCTGGCCCTGGCCGTACGTGACCGTGCCCGCGAGCTGCGTGATCGCGTTCGCGCCGCCGGCGCCGCCGTTGGTCAGGTCGCCGGTCGCCGGGCCCGCGATCGCCCCGCCGACCTGCGCCGTGAAGGTGAGCCCGGTGGACTGCGTCGCGAGCTGCGGCGTGCCGGAGATGGTGAGCGTCACGCGCACCGACTGCGGCGAATTCGTCGCGCTCGGCGTCGTGACGCCGACCGTGGCGCCGTAGCTCCCCGCCGGCAGGGAGGCGGTGCTGAAGGTGAGGCCGAGCGTCGTGGGCGTCGTCGTCGCCGCGGGCGAGGCGCTGAGCCAGCCGGTCGGCTGGCCCGGGTCGAACTGGACGAGGCTGGCCAGGCCGGTAATGGCGGCGGGCCCGCCGTCGCCCACGTTGGAGACGCTCACCTGCACCGGCGCCGGCGAGTTGCCGAGCTGCGCCGACACGTCGACGGTCGCGGGGCTCAGCTGCAGCAGCGGCCCCTGCGCGATGGTGAACGTCACCGGCAGCGAGGCGGGGCTGTTGACGGCGGTGCCGCTCGTCAAGCGCACCGTCGCGTTGTACGTGCCCGGCGCCAGGTCGGTGCGGCTCGGCACCACGGTGATGGTCGTCGGCGACGTCGCCGCGGCGAGCGTGGGCGCCGCGAGCCAGCCGCTCGGCTGCCCCTGCGCGTAATCGACGCCGGCCACCGCGAGGCCCTGCAGCGCGGCGGCGCCGCCCCCGCCCCCGTTCACGATCGTGATCACCTGGCTGGCCGGCACCGGCCCGCCCTGCGCCCCCGAGAAGCTGACGCTCGCGGCGCCGAACACGATCGTCGGGCCGGCCACGACATAGTCGACGAGCACCGTCTGCGGGCTGTTGGCGATGCCCGGCGCGCTGATGCCGACACGCGCCTGGTACGTGCCCGGTGCCAGGTCGGTCCGCGTGACGGCGAGCGTGAGCGTCGTGGGCGCGGTCGTGCCCCCGAGGGTCGCCGTGAACCACGGCGCCACCTGCTCGCGGAACTGCACGCCCAGGATCGTGAGCCCCGTCACCTGCCCGCCACCGCCGTTCGTGACGTTCACCACCTGCTGCGGCGGCACCGGCGACTGGTTGCGGACCGCGTTGAACGTCACCGCGGCGGGCGCGACGACGATCGACGGCGGGTTGGCGACCGTCACCGTCGCCGTGCCCGTGGCGACGCCGGCCACCGCGCGGATCTGCGCCGTGCCGGCCGCCACGGCCGTGACGAGGCCCGCCTGGCTCACCGTCGCCACGGCGGGGTTCGTGCTCGTCCAGAGCACCTGGCGCTCGATCGGCCGCTGCTGCGCATCGCGCAGCGCCGCGGCGAGCTGCACCGTCTGCGCCACGAGCAGCTCGGCGCCCGGCGGCGTGACGGTGACGGAGGTGACCTCGAAGAGCGGCGGCGGCGTGCTGGTGAACACCTGGCCGGGCCGCAGCGCCAGCGGCCCGACGAACTGCCGGTCCACCACGGTCTCGCCGCGGCGCAGCTCGATCTCGATGAAGAGGGGGCAGTCCGGACCGGCGGGGCGCCGGTCCGGGTCGCTGAGGCAGCCGGACAGGTCGACCGGGAAGCGCACCTGCTGCGTGGCGACCTCCTGCAGCGGGAGCACCACCGTGCTGCCATCGACGCGCGAGTCGTCGGCACGGCGGTAGAACGCGACGAGGCGGACGTTGAGGTCCTGCGCGTCCGCGGCGGCGCTCACCGCGAGGCGGAGCGCCACGGCCGCCGGTCGGCGGCCTGCCGCGCCCAGGTCGGGCTCCACCGGCGACCCGCACGCATGCACGAGCGCGGCGGCGCCGACGACGATGCCGGCGACGGCCGACATCCAGCCGCCGCGACGCGGCACGCGCACGTGCATCACCACGGCCTCGGGCGAGGCACGTGCAGGGAGGTCGATGGAGTCATGTCAGTTCAGCAAACATGGTCGGGCGCCGCACCGCGGAGCAAGCGTCGCCCAGAGCTGGGCCGCAAAGGCCGAGTCCAGCGTTCCCGCTTGCGCAACGGGCCACGCCTCCCACGGTTCACCCGCCGAGCGCCGTCCGCGCGGCGTCCACGGCCGCGGCGGCCGCGCGCACGCGCGCCACGAGGTCATCGACCTCGCGCGCCGCGCGCGCGGCGTCGCGATCGCGCAGCGCTTCCAGCACTCCGGGGAACGCGGCATCGGCGTAGCTGTCCTCCCGGTCGACGGCCATGACGACGTTGCGGATCCACGGGCGCCCGGCGAGGCCCTCCGGGCGCGTGAGCGCCCGTTCCACCCCGCGCAGCGCCCGGTTGGCCTGCGTGAGCTGCACCTGTTGCACGCGGCGGGCGAGTGCGCTGTCTCGCGTGGCGGCGAGCCGCCTGCCGGCCTCGCCCAGCTCGCGAGCGGCCCGCTCGAGCTCGGCGAGCGCCACCGGCACGCCCCGCTCCCGCGCCTCCCGGCGCAGCCGGTCGAGCAAGGTCCCGAGATGCCTGCCGAACCCGTCGTAGTCGAACGGCGTCACGTCCGCCTGTGCGAGCCGCGCGAGCAGCAGCGCGTTCACCTGGGCCGCGGCGCGGTGGCTGAGGTAGCCGGGGTCGGCGAAGCGCTCGACGAAGGTGTACGTGTCGTACGCCGAGTGGTAGACGCCGCCGGCGCCGCCGAAGCCGAAGCCGAAGGACGGGATGCCGAGGTGGTTGTAGAAGCCGACGTAGTCGGAGCCGCCGCCGAGGTCGCCGAGGCGCGGCTCGGCCTCCCCGGTGCGGCGGCGCCACGCGGCGAGGACGGACGCCGTGTCCCCCGGCTGCCGCACGCTGGCGGCGACGTCGCGGACGAGCGCGTGGAGCGACGCGGTGGCGCTCGCGCCGAAGCTGCGGCCGCTGGCCGTCACGTCCTGGTTGAGGTAGGCGACGGCCTGCGCGAGGAGGCGCTCCTCGTCGAGCTCCACCTGCTCGCTGGAGCCGACCATCCCCCACTCCTCCGCGTCCCACGTCGCGAAGACGAGCGTGCGCCGGGGGCGGAGCCCCTGCTTCGCCGCCGCGGCCCACGCGCGGGCCGATTCGAGGATGGTGGCGATGCCGCTCACGTTGTCGGTGGCGCCGGGGCCCCAACCGTCGCGGTGGCCACCGGTGATCACCTGCTCGTCGGGCCAGTCGGCGCCGCGCAGCACGCCGAACGTGTTCATGACGGTCTTGTAGCCGCGCTCGCCCTGCTCCGGCCAGACCGCGACGCGCACGGTGACGGCGTCGTCGCCGCCCACGTGGTAGCGGAACGGCAGCGCGCCCTGCCACGGCTGCGGCACCGACGGGCCGCGAAGCCCCTCGATGAGCGCCTGCGCATTGCGGTACGCGATGGGGACGACGGGGATCGTCGGCACCGCCATCTCGGCGAGCGGCAGGCGGCGCGCGTCGGCGGTGGAGGGCCAGCCGGGCGTGGACGGGTCGCCCGCGCCGTTGAAGATGGAGCCGCGCTGGAGCGCGTCGGGATGGCGCATCGGCCCCGCGGGATAGGTGTCGCCGCGGAAGTAGCCATCGTCCTGCGGATCGGAGTAGATGAGGAGGCCCACCGCCCCATTCGCCTCGGCGAGGCGGGACTTGGTGCCGCGGAACGAGCGCCCGTAGCGCGCGATGGCGACCTTGCCGCGCACGCTCACCCCCAGGCGCTCGAGCTCGGCGTAGTCATCGGCGAGGCCGTAGTTCACGTACACGAGCGGCGCGGTGACGTCGCCCGCGCCGCTGTAGCCGTTCATGGCGCGCCACGGGGGCGACTGCGTGGTCGGATCGTCGGGGAGGGCGGGCTCATCGAGCGCGAGCCGGAGCGGCGTGGGGCGCACGCGCTCGACGCGCGTCGAGTCGGGGTACGGCAGCCAGACGCGGAACAGCGTGCGCGAGGTGTCGAGCCCCATCGCGGCCATCTCGCGGAGGACGTAGTCGGCGGTGCGCGTCTGCGCGGGCGTGCCGGCGACGTGCGGCTCCGCCGCGAGGGTGCGCACGTGCCGCTGCAGGCGCGCCGTGTCGGGCACGCCGAGGAGCGTCCCCTCCAGCTTGCGGAGGCGCGCCGCCTGCACCGGCGTGAAGCCGGGGATCGTCTGGGCGGTGGCGACGTGGGCGAGGCAGAGCGAGAGGAGCGCCGCGGCGAGCGGCGGACGGCGGAGCGGCACGAACACCTCGTGGCGGAGGGAGCGCGCCCTCACCGGGCGCAAGCCTCAAGAGTATGCGCGGCGCGACCTTGGGGGCAACCGCCAGCGCTCCGCTGCGGCGTTTTTCGTATATATGGCGCTGCTGGCGTCCTCCGGCCCCTCACTCGACGACGATCGTCTCCTCCAGCACCGTCAGCGGCTCGGCGACCCCGTCGCCATCGGCCGGGCCGAAGAGGTGCCGGACGCGGAGCCGCCAGCGTCCGGCGCGCAGCGGCCCGAGCACGGCCGCGTACGCGTGATCCTCGATCCCCTCCCCCGCACCGGGGTCGGCGCGGCGCGCACGCACGAAGAGGTCGAGCCGGTTGCGGTGGCGCGCGACGGCGCCCTCGAGCCGCCAGCCGCGACTGCCGGTGCTGAGATGGCCCTCGATGCGCACCGTGCCCGGCCCCATGCTCGTGCGCAGCCGGGTGGCGGGCGGCACCAGGAGGAGCCTCGCCTCGAAGTCGAGCCGCAGCCCGTCGCGCGCCGGCGGGTGCGTCGTCACCATCCGGTGGTCCAGCCGGCGTACCACGGCGTGTTCGCGCGGAAGGGGTTGAGCACCTCCACCGCGCCGACCCAGGGGAACGCCACGAAGAACGGATCGGACGGCGGCGAGGCGGCCGCGCCATCGAGCGGGCTGCCGGCCACCACGCGAAGATCGGGGAACGCGGGCGCGGCGGGCGTCGCGAGGAGCGACGCCCCCACCGCCTCGAGGCGATTCGCGCGGCCGGGCGTCAGGAACCAGGCCTGTTCGTCCAGGCAGTCGGCCGTCGCATCGAACGGCGTGCCGACAGCGAGCACGGAGCCGGTGAGTCGCAGCAGGCCGTTCATCGTGGCGTTGGCGCAGGTGGCCGCTCCGTCGACCACGACGCCGAACGCGCCGGGCGCGCTCCCCTGCACCGCGAACCCGTTGCCCCACACCCCCGTGCCGTCGGCGAGGCGGATGAGCGGCCCGGCCGGGGCGCTCCCGATCCACGCCGTGACGTGCGACAGCTCGGGCGCCGACCGCGGGATGGCGTTGGGCAGCACGTCGTAGCTCGCACCGCGCAGCACGCTGCGGCCGCCGCGCGGCGTGGTGGCGCCCATCCGCACGAGCAGCTGCTGCACGGCGCCGCGCCAGCCATCGGACCAGCCGAGCGCGTCGCGGCCGGGATCGCTCACGACGAGGTTGCGGACGCGCGCGCGCCCGCCGGAGGCGAAGACGCCATCGTGCAGCGAGCGGGCGACCTGGATGAACTCCAGCGTCGTGCCGCTGCCGACGCCGAGCAGCTGGAGCGCGGCGGCCGTGTCGCCCGCGGCGGTCGGGCGGCCGGCCCACTCGATGCGCACGAAGCGCAGCGTGCCGCTGTCGTCCTCGTCGACGACGCCGCCGTAGCGGCCGGTGCCGCCGATGCCGTCCTTCTCCGGCGCGCCGACGAAGCCGTCGCCCGTGGAGCCGTTGTTCAGCAGGCCGAAGCCGTTGAGATGCACGCCGCCCCAGCAGCCGGGGAACGGCAGCGCGGCCTTGCAGGTGAACACGACGGGCTGCAGCCTCGTGCCGTTCGCGACGAGGTTCGCGGCGCGGCGCACCACCAGCCGCCCGTTGCTCGGCGGGTCGAACTCGAGGCGCGTGCCGGCCTCGATGGTGAGCGTCACGTTCGGCGCGAGCGCGCTGGTGACGACCAGCGTGCCGACGATCTCGTAAATGGTGTCGCGGCGGAAGACGCGGCTGGCGACGATGGAGTCGGCCGGCTGCAGCACCACGCGCGGCAGCACGCCGAGCCGGCGGCCCGGGATGACCTCGCCGACGACGGCGCGGTCATCCCCCGCCGCCTCGGCGGAGATGAGCGTGGCATCGGCGACGGTGATGCGGCGGGTGCCATCGAGCTCCTGCCCCGGCGGCAGCGGGTCGCCCGCCTCGCCGAGGCCGGGGAGGTTGAGCGGCGCGACGTCACCGGCGACCGGCAGGTCGCGCGAGGCGACGGTGAGCAGCTCGGCGTTCCCGACGGCGGTGTTGGTGACGATCACGACGTCGCCGACGGTCACGAGGCCATTGAGGTTCGCATCACCGAAGACCTGGCCATCACCCGGCAGCGCGAGCGCGCGGGCCGGGCCGCTCGGCGCCTCCAGGCGCGCGAGCCACGCGGCGGCATCGAGCCGGAGCGGCTCGGCGGGCGCGAAGGCCGCGCGCGTCGCCTCGCGCACGGCGACGGTGCGGTGCGCGAGGAAGTCGCGCGTCACGACCTCCTCGGGCTCGAGCCGCAGGCCGGCGGTCCAGTCGTCGGCGAGCACCTGGAAGCGGAGGTCGGCGGCGGGACTCGGCAGGCCGCCGTGGGCGACCGCCGCGAGGCGCAGCCGCCCCTCGCCCGCGCCGCCGGCGTTCACCATCACGAGGTGCGGGGTCGCCGCCTGCCCGAGCCAGCGCAGGCGGCGCGGGTCGAAGCGGAGCCACGCCTGCACGCCGGGGACCGGCGCGTCGGCGGCGAGGCCGATGGCGACGGTGTCGCCCGGGCGCGCGGCGCGCGCGTCGAGCACGAGGCCGAGGGCGGGCACCCCCGCGGGGGCGGCCGGCGGCGGCGCCGGCTCCGGCGCGGTGCCGCCCGCGCAAGCGCCCAGGGCGCCGGTGAGGACGAGCAGCGCGGCGCGCGCCATCCTAGCGCAGCATCGCATCGGTGTACCTCCGCACATTGCCTTCGGTGTCGAACAGCCAGAGTTCGTACGCCTGCACGTCGGCGGGGCCGACGCGCTGGAGCGCGGCGAGGTCGAACGCGGGAATGGCCGTGCCGAGGAGGCCGACCTGGTCGAGCAGCACGAGTTCCGGCCGGCCGTCCGCGAGGCCGACCAGGCCGTCGCGGATGCGCAGCGCGGGAACGGCGCCGAGGTAGTCGCCCTCGCGGTCGCTCACCGCGAAGCGGGTGAGCGTCGCGAGCCGTTCCCCCGAGATGGCGGCGTCGAAGAGCGTCGCGACGGGGGCGCCCTCCGTGCTCCGCGTGATCGGCACCTCGCTGGAGCGGCTCACGTTGCCGGCCGCGTCCTCGGCGCGCACGAGCACGCACGACCGCAGGAGCGTGCTCTCGGCGGAGTCCGTCTCGCTGACGCTCATGAGCCAGCTCGTGTCGGCCTGGGCGAGGCGCGTGCCGCGGAGCGCGGCGCGGACGCGCGGGCGCTGGCTCGTGAGCGAGCGGCCGCGGCAGTCGGTCACGTCCCAGACCAGGCGCGCGATGTCCCGCTGCGCGTCGGCGAGGCGGAGCGACAGGGCGAGCACGGAGCCCGTGGCGCGCGGGTGCACGGCCACGAGGGCCGGGGCGCGCGCAGGATCACCGCAGCGGACCAGCAGGTCGGCGCGGGCGCCGCCGCCGGGCGGCACCTGCACGGTGACGAGCGGCGTGGTCGGCTCCATGAGCGCGCACTGCGGCGCGATGTCGAGCCACTCCACGTCGTAGCTGCCGGAGGAGACCCCCTCGACGAAGAGCGAGTCGGTGGCGCGGAGGCGGAGCAGGCGCTCGCCGCCCGGGCCGCGCACGCGGGCGACGTACGCGTCGTCGGGGTTGGTGCCCTCGGTGATGACGCGGAGCTGGAGCGCGGGACGGCAGATGAGCGTGTAGCGGACGACACCGGTGTTGGATCCTTCGGGGATGTTCACGGTCTGGGTGGTGCCACCCCACACGCCGCACCCGCTGGCGAGCCCGCCCTGCAGCTGCACGGCGTACTCGGCGGGGGGGACGGAGACGATGAGCGTGTCGAGCGGGCGCGCCGTCACCGTCGAGTCGAAGACGGAGCCCGAGACGATGTTGCCGCGTACCCGGAACGCGAGGCGCTCGCCGGCGGAGACGCCAGCGGGCGCGTCGAGCCGGGTGACGATCGCGAGCCACGGCGGCCCCGGCACCAGCGGCGCGGTGCTCTGGCCGTCGGGCAGACAGCCGACGGCGAGCGCGGCCCCGAGGAGGAGCCACGCCCGCCGCCGGAACGGTGACGGGCCGGCGCCGGAGCGCCGACCCGCCGACCGGTGGAGCATCAGGGCTGCGTCGCGGTGGTCCACCCGCGCGTCCAGCCCATGTACCACGCCAGGTTGTTGGCCGGGTTGCCCGCCGGGGCGACCGCGCCGACGAACGTGGTGGGGGTGATGAAGGTGTTGCCCGACGGCGGGGCCGCCGGCGCCTTCTTGATGAGCACCGAGTCCGCCGCGGTGTTGCCGCTGGCGATCGGACGGAAGTCCGGCGCCAGCTTGTCGAACGGCTTGCGCAGCTGGTTGCGGTAGGTGGCCAGCGTGAACGCGGTGTCGTTCGCCACCGCCGCGTTCGTCAGCAGCGCACCCTCGGTCGACCCGCGGAAGCAGACCGGGTCGCTGCCGTCGGAGTTGCCAAGGTTCGCCGCCGTGCCCCAGCCGCCGAACGCCGAGTTCCGGAACTCCGGATCGTCCGCGGTATTCGCGCAGGTCGCCGCGTCGTCGAAGTCGGCCATGGTGCGCCAGCCGATGGCGATCACGTTCGCGATCTGCGAACGGTTGCCGCGGCGGATGTGCGCCAGGTCGTTCACCGAGTTGGCAGGTGCCGCACCCTCGCTGACGCTCGGGTTCGGCTTGCCGATCATGGTGAAGTTGTACAGCGGGCCGTTCGTGCGCGGCGTCACGTTGAAGTCGTTCGTGAGCGCGGCGCCACCCGGGGTCGCCGTGCCGCTGCCCTCGGAGTTGTCGCCCTCGAAGCCCTTGTCGCCGTCGAGCGAATCCTTCTGCACGATGACGAACTGGGTCGAGCCGGTCCAGCCGAACGACCAGTCGAAGTCGTCGTCCGAGTTGGCGGTCAGGTACAGGTAGCGGGCGTTGACGTTGCCGCCGAAGAGCTCGTACCCGTCATCGAGGCCGGCGTGGATCTGGATGTACTCGATCGTGGTGCCGCGGCCGACGCCGCCGAGGGTGATGCCGTTCAGCTCGTTGTTGGAGCCGAGCGCGGTGAGCACGCGACCGGCGTACTCGATGCGGAGGTAGCGCAGGGTGCCGCTGTTGTCGTCGGCGTTGTTGCCGCCGAAGAGCAGCGTGTCGATGAACGCGCCGCCGCCCACCGGCGTGCCACCGGTGCCCTCGAGCAGGCGCTGCAGGCCGCCGCCGCCCGGGTTCCGGCCGGCGATGTCCGGCGCGGCCGCGAGGCCGACGCCGCCGTAGTTGATCGGCGCGCTGCCGACGATCGCCAGGCCGCCCCAACAGCCCTTGTACCGCTGGCCCACGCCATTCGGCGCCGGGTCACCGGCGGCGGGCGCGGTGCAGCTCATCACGATCGGGGCGGTGTAATCACCCTGCGCGAAGATCTGCGCGTCGCGATCGATGAAGAGCGCGGAGGTCCGGGTGGTGGCGCCGACGCTCGGCGAGCGCCCCTCGATGCGGACACCCGGGCGGATGTTCAGCACGGCCCCGCCCGCGATGCGGACGATGCCGTCGAGGATGATCAGGCGGCCGCCGGTCGACCGGTTCCAGTCGCAGCTGAGCGGGCAGGTGGCCGCGGTGTACGTGCCGGCCGCGATGACCGTCGTGTCGTTGAAGGTGCGGACCTTGGCGATCGCCTCGCCGACGACGGAGGCGTCACCGCCGGCCGCCTCGATGGCGATCTGGGAGAGGTCGGCGACCGTGATGCTCCCCTTGCCGGTCTCGCGGAACGGCGCGACCGAGGTGCACTCGACGCCCGGGGGGCACGGATCGTTGAAGCCGACCGTGGTCCCGTCCGCGCCGTTGACCGGGCGGACATTGCCCGCGAGGACGACGTCACGGTTGGCGGTCGAGTCGGGCACGTTGCCGAGGCCGACCGACGTGTTGGCGACCGGCACGACGTCGGCGACCGAGATGCTGTTGGAGAGGTTCACGTCGCCGTAGACGAAGCCGTCGCCGGAGAAGGCGAGCGCGCGGGCGCCGCCCTGACCGTCGGCCTTGTAGCCGAGGCCGATGAGCTTCTGCTCCCACTCGGCCTTCGAGGGGGTGGCGGGCTCGACCGCGGCGAGCGCGGCCTCGCGGACGAACGTCGCGGCGGAACCGAAGACCTGGTCGTCGGCCGTGGCGGCCTCCTCGAGGTCGAAGCGGACGCCGCGGGCGTAGCCGTCGGCCTTCACGCGGAAGGCGAGGACGGCGGCGTGGGCGTCGAGCTTCGGCAGCTTGAGGGCGACGAAGCGGACCTCGCCGGGGACGCGGTCGTTCGCGATGACGAGCGTGCCACGGTCGTCGTCGACGCCGACGAACTCGAGCGTGCGGGCATCGAAGCGGACGTAGCCCTGGATGCCGTTGAGCTTCGCCGGGACGTCGCCCTCGAGCACCAGGTGCACGGGGACGATCGCGCCGACGGGCGCGGTGCCGACTTCGAGGCCGGCGCGGAAGCGGGCCGCCTGGCCGCGCGGCGAGGACGCCTCGGGGGCGCCGCCGGCGGGGGCGGTGGCCTGGTCGAGGCCACCCGAGCACGCCGTCGCCCCGAGGGCGACGCCGGCGACGAGCAGCGTCGGCAGACCGAGATTGCGCAGGAACATGGGGATGCAGCTCCGTGGGATCGTGTGGAGGGACGCGGCGGCACGCCGGCCGTGCCGGGCACGAGGCCCGGCACGGCGGCGCGGACGCCTTACGGCAGCGTCACCGTCGCGTTGTTGATCTGGAGGTTCTGGCCCGGGCCGGCGGGCACGAGCACGAACGAATTGCCGTCGAAGTCGACGATCTCGGCGATGGTCGTCGAGGTCGTCACGGTGCCGGAGGCACCGGCGCCGAACGTGTAGCGCAGGATCCCGACCGTCTGCAGGTTCGTGAAGCCGCCCGGCGAGACCGTGTTGGTCACGAAGTTCGTGGCCAGCGTGGTGCCACCGATCGTCGGCGTGCCGAAGTTCGGCGTCGAGAGCGAGGTGCGGCCCGAGATGCGGCCGGTCGCCGAGCCGGTCAGCGACGTGGTGCCCTGCAGGCCCGCGTAGTTCAGCGGGACGCGGCAGGTCGCGTTCAGCGCGAAGACGCAGTTCGACGGGTCGAAGGTGAGCGTCAGGTCCACCGTGCCACCCGCCGGCGCGCCCCACTGGTGCGCGAAGACGTAGCGGGCCGGCGGCGGCGGCGGCGGCGTGCAGGTGACCGTGATGCCGATCGGCAGCGTGCCGCCCGCCGTCAGGCCGGTGTACGGCGTGGACGCCGGGGCCGAGCAGTCGACCGGGAGGTTGCCGAGCGTGATGGCGCCGTTCCCCTGGCCCGCGCCGAAGCCGATCGGCACGATCTCGGAGAAGTTCGCCGTCTCCGGACCACCAGTGACGGTGCCGTTGATCGGCGAGACGCCCGCGGCCGCCGGGGTGATCGTGTACGTGATGCCGGCGAGCGACTGCGTGCCGCCGCCCGTGCGGGTCAGCGTGCCGTTGATCGTGCCGGTCAGCACCGTGCAGGTGACGGTGAAGTTCACCGTCGTCGTGCCGCCGTTCGTGACGGTCGCCGAGACCGGCGACACCGGCGAGCAGCCGGCCGGGAGGCCCGACAGGGAGACCTGGCGGACGCCCACCGGCGCCACGACCGAGTAGTCACCCGCGGCACCCGTCGGGGTCGGCGACGCGACGCCCACCACGTTCACCGAGACGCCCGAGAGCGGCCCGCGCTGCGGCGAGCTCACGGTGCCCTGGATGGTGCCGTTCGCGCCCGGACCGACCGCCTGCAGGTCGGCCGCGACGATGAGGCGCGCGCGGAACTGGCCGACCGTCGGGTCGAGGTCGAAGCCGACGCGGCGCGTGATCGACTGCGCGCCGCCCTCGACGTCACCGAACGTCTCGTAGCGGAAGCAGTCGGAGAGCGTCCCGGCGGCCGGAGTGGCCGTGCAGGAGGCGTCGTTGAAGAAGTTGTGGAACTCGCCGCCCGCGCCCGGCAGTGCCGGGAAGGCCGGCGTGTCCGGCGCGCCGTTGCCGTTCCAGTCGGCGTTCGCCACGGCCTCGCCGTTGCTCGGCAGCTCGACGATCACCTCGTTGCCGTTCGCGCTGATGCCGCCCGACGTCGTGGTCACGTTGACCGCGAACGGGAAGAGGAGCGCGCCCGCCTGGCTGGCCGGCGGCGTGGGGAACGTCGGCGTGATGAGGCGCACCGACGGCAGCTTGTTGGTGATCGTCACGTCGAACGCGACCGAGCGGCGGCCCGGCGCGCGGGCGCCCACCGCGGACGCCTGGAAGTTGGCGACCGACACCTCGATCACGTCGTTGCCGAGGATCGAGAAGTTCGGCGACGCGGACTCCTTCGCGGCGGCGTTGCCGTCCACGAGGCCCGTGCGGAGGGTGGCCGTCGGCGCCGTCACGCGCACGGTGCCGCTGCGCATGTTGACGTCGAAGATGAACGCCGACTGACGGAGCTGCGGCGTCTGGACCGGGTTGGCGGGCAGCGTGGGCCGCGGCGCCTCGGCGGTCTCGGTGGTCTGGCCGCAGGCAACCATGCCGGCCGCCGCAACCACCGCCGCGCCGGCCATGAGCCGGTTACGGAGGATGGAACGAATCATGTGGTCGAACTCCCGAGGGGGATGAGGGTCTGCGCGGCATCCTGCACGCGCGCCGCAAAAGTCACCTCGCCCGGAGTCTTCGAAATGTCCGCTCGGTAAAGGTCGTGTCAGGAAAAGTGTCGCGTCGTTCGACAGTGGCCGTTGTCGCACAACGCGACATCAGGGGAGCGTGACCGTCCCCGCCTCCCGGATGCCGAGCGTGGGGTTCGGGCCCTGCGTGCTGGCCGGGATCACGTCACCGTCGAAGTCCACGATCTCGTCCACGCGCGTCGTCGTGCCCAGCGTGCCCGACGCGCCGGCGCCGTACGCATAGCGCACGACGACGACGGTCTGCCGCGTGTTGTGCCCGCCCGCCGTCACGCTGTTCGCCACCCAGTTGGTGGACAGCGGCGTCCCGCCGAGCGTGGCGGTGCCGAACGCGGGCGTGGACTGCGCCGTGCGCCCGGTGATCCGGCCCGTGGCCGTGCCCGAGAGAGCGGTGTTCCCCTGCACCCCCGCCGTCCGCGGCTGCGCGCGGCAGCCAGCGTTCTGCGCGGGCACGCACCCCGTCGGATCGAACGCGATCACCAGGTCGACGGTGCCACCGGTCGGCGCACCCCACTGCGACTCCATGACGTACCGGGCGGCTGGCGGCAGCGCCGTGCTCTCGCAGGTGACCGTGAACGCCACGGAGCGCGTGCCGCCCGCGGCGAGCCCGCTCCAGCTGGCGGTGCCACCGGCCGGTGCCGTCACGGTGCAGCCCTGCGGCAGGTTGCCCAGCGTCGCCGTGCCGCTGCCGCTTCCCACGCCGACCGTCGCCGAGAAGGCGAGGTTGGCCAGCGTCCCGGTCGCGGCGGTGGCCCCGGCGGGCGTCGCGGTCCACGTGACGCCAGCGAGCGACTGCGTCCCACCGCCCGCGCGCGTCACGGTGCCCGTGACGGTGCCGGTGCTCGCCGGCGGCGGGTTCGCCGGCGGGTCGGCGCCAGGCGGGAACGCGGCGTCGGTGATGCGCGTGCTCGCGGCGTAGTCGGAGATGCCGACCACGTTGATGCCGGGCCGGAGCACCACGTTGCCGCGGAGGCGCACCGCCGAGCTGCCCGCGGGGTTGAGCACGCGGAAGCGGAGGCGCAGCACGTCGAAGCGGCCGCCGCGCGCGCCGTTGCCCACGAAGCGGTTGTCGATGTTGCGCAGGCGCCCGAGCGCGACATCCGCGGGGTCGAGCGTCGTCGGGCTGACGTTCATGCCGGAGGCGGTCACCTGGTGCTGCTCGAGCTGCAGGACCGCCGGGTTCCACGTCACCGAGTCGATGCGGATCCCGTTCAGCTGCTCCGGTCCGGCGCGGCCGGGGATGCCGGCGCTGAGGTCGAGGAACCAGGTCAGCTCCTGCTCCGCCGTGGAGAGCTGCCGCCACTCCGGGGTCAGCGACAGCGGCCGGGGCCCATCGCCCGCGTTGACGCGGACGAACTTCGTGGTCGTGTGCTCGGCGCCCCGGTTGTCGGTGACGGTGAGCTGGATCGGGAAGAAGCCGGTCTGGTTGTACAGCACCGAGACGTTGGCACCGGTGCCGGTCGGCGGCGTACCGAAGTTCATCGACCAGGTGTAAAGCACGATCGTGCCGTCCGGGTCGCTCGAGCCCGCGCCCGAGAGCTGCAGCGGCGTGCCGACCGTCGTGACCAGCTCGTCCGGCCCGGCGATGCGCGCCGTCGGGAGCTGGTTCGGCGGCGGCACGCGCACGACCACGGCCTTCGTCGCCGTGCCGGTGGAGCCGGCCGCATTCCGGACCGTGAGACGGACGACGTACTCGCCCGGCGTGTTGAACAGCACCGTCGGGTTCGCCTGCGTGGACGTGCCGGGCGAGCCGCCGCCGAACGCCCAGTCGTACGTGAGCGGCGGGGCACCGCCGTCCGAGGAGCCGAACGACGAGAAGGTGAAGCTCGATCCCGCGTCGACCGTGATGGTGGCGGAGCCACCGATGCTGGCGACGGCCGGCTGCGTGGCGGGCGGCGGGGTCACGCCCCCGCCCCCTCCTCCACCGCCCCCGCCGCCGCCGCCCGGCGGCGGCGTCACGCCGCCACCCCCGCCGCCGCCGGCGGCGGCGGTGACGCGCACGAAGCCGGACGCCAGCGCCTGCACGCGCGACGCGAGCACGACCACCTGCGAGCCGACGCGGGCGCTGCTGCTCCCGTCCTGGTCGACCACCTCGGTGATGATGGTCCGGGTGGCCGTGCTGCGGCCCGTGGAGCCCGCCCGCACCCGCCACAGGATCCGCATCACCGGCCGAGGCCCCGAGGTGAACGAGAGGTCGGTGGTGTTGACGACGAAGTTGCCGGAGGCGAGGTCGACCGTCGCGCCGAACAGCGACTGCGGCTCCACCGCGAGCGGTTCGAGCACCGTGCGGTCGAGCTCGATGCGGCCCTGGACGCCGACGATCGGCTCGGTGTTGAAGCGGAACGACTCGGGGACGTCGAGCGAGACAAGCAGGCGCACCGTGTCCCCGGGTGCGGGGCGCTCACGGTCCCACGCCAGCCGCAGCTTCACGGGCCGGGACGCGTCGTCGGAGGCGAGGTCGGGCGACTCGGGCGCCGCCTGCTGGCACGTGACGCTGAAGCGCACCGAATCGAGCGCGGCGCGGCGGATGGTGACCTGCTGGCTCGGGCCGCCCGCGACGGTGCACCCGGCACCGACGCTGCGCAGCTCCGCCAGGTAGGTGCCCGGCGCGAGCTCCTCGAAGAGCGAGGTCCCGCCCGTCGCCGGGATCGCCACGGTGCGCAGCGTCGGCTGGTTGCCGGCGGTGCCGGTCAGGCGGAACTCGAACGGGACGGGATTCGACGTCTCGCCGCCGACGCTCACGCGGATGCCGGCGGCACCCAGCGACGGGTCGAAGCAGCGGATGCCGAAGATGACCGGCGTCCGCGTCTCGCGGCCCTGGTCCGTCACCTCGGCGCGCACCGTGTCGACCGGCTGCGCGACGCCGCGCACCTGCGCGCCGCCGTAGCGGCAGTTCGGCGCCAGGCCCGCGAGGCGCACCGCATACACCCCGGGACGGAGCGGCGCGAAGACGCGGCTCGTGCTGTCGCTGCCGCCCGTGAGGGCGCCGCCCGTCGAGTCCGGGCCGACCAGCGTGGCCGTGAAGCCGTCGCTGTCGCCGAAGCGGCCGCCGCCGCCGCGCACGATGAGCACGATCCCCTGCACGGGCGGCATGATCACGCCCGCCACGATCGAGCGACTCTCCGTGGTCTGCTGCGTCGGCGAGCCGGGGATCGGCACTGCGGTGACGCGATAGCCGTGAATCGCCTCGGGCTCGGCGCGGCTGTCGACGTAGCGCTGCACGTCGCCCGTCGCGGCGACCGAGTCGATCGGCTCGAACGCGCCCGCGAGCCCGGTGCGCCGCTCGATGCGGTAGCGCGTCCCCGTGCCGCCGCTGCGCTGCCACTCGAGCCGCACGCTGGTCGGGCCGAGCACCTCGGCGCGCAGCACGCCGACCGGCGGTGGCGCCTCGAGCGGCTCCGTGGGCGATCCCGAGCACGCGAGTGCCGCGGCCACCACCGCGCACGCGGCCCCGAGCCGGCGGGCGACGCTAGAACGCATAGCCCAGCTGGAGCTGGATGGCGCGCCCGAAGCGCTGGTAGCCGGCGAGGCGCACCACGCCGTCCGTGCCCTGCTGCTGGACGATCACCTCGTTGTCGGTCAGGTTCCGGCCCGCCACGCTCACGCCGACGTCGCCGAGCCGGAAGCGGAGCCGGGCGTCGAGCGTGCCGCGCCCGCGCTCGATCTGGTCCGAGCGGCGCGGATCCTCGTCGTAGCGGAGGACGCGATCGCCGAACCAGTTGTACAGCACCGTGAACTGGAAGCCACCGGGCGCGTCGTAACCGAGGTTCACGTTCGCGAGCCAGTCGGACTGCCCCTGGAACGGGCGGGAGATCGACCGCTCGGTCGGGCCGAACGTCACCGAGTCGAGGATCGCCTTGGAGCGGATGAGCGAGACGTTGCCCCCGAGCGAGAGGTGGGAGAGCGCGCCGGGCAGCCACGTGAGCTGCTGGCGCATCTCGACCTCGCCGCCGTACGTCTCGGCCTCCGACGCCTGGGCGAACCGGAACTGGCAGCGCCCCTGCCCCGCGTTGCCGATCACCTGGACGGTGGGGCGCTGGAAGCGCTTGTAGAAGCCGCTGAGGGAGAAGATCTCGCCGGGGCGCGTGAAGAGCTCCCACTTGGCGTCGTAGTTGGTGATCAGGGTGCGCTGCAGCGTCTCGTTCCCCTCGAGCGAGCAATCGCCGCCGATCTCCTGGTACACCTCGCGCGAGAGCTCGCGCGCGTCCGGGCGGGCCAGCGACTGGAACGCCGCGAGGCGGACGTTCATCCGGTCGCTGAGCATGAACGTGAGGTTGGCCGACGGCAGCATGTCCGTGTTGGCGCGCCGGACCTCGTAGCGCGACTCCTCGAGCGCCCGGATGCTGTTGGAGTCGGCGGTGCCGAGGCCCGGCAGCGGCT
The DNA here is from genome assembly GCA_033764615.1 of Gemmatimonadales bacterium. GTDB lineage: Bacteria > Gemmatimonadota > Gemmatimonadetes > Gemmatimonadales > GWC2-71-9 > JANRIU01. The sequence continues at coordinate 49,646 of JANRIU010000041.1, forward strand.
GCCCCGGGCGTGACGGCGCGAAGACATCGAGCGACCACTGCTCATACCGCAGGCCCCCGGCGAGGCGCACGCGCGGCACGAGCACGAAGTCCAGCATCCCGTACGCGGCGCGGACGCGGTCGTCCGCGCCGTACGAGTTGTCGGACGAGGGCTGGTTCGTCAGCGAGATCGGCCCGGCGAACAGCTCCGGAGACCAGAACCGCTCAATCGGCAGGTCGCGCGCCACGCCGACGGGGATGCCGCCGGACGCGGAGAAGAGGCCGCCGAACACGCGGGCCCCGACGAAGTCGCGGATCCGGTCCCGGCGCAGCACGCCCACCTTGATGAGGCCGTCGCCGGGCGTCCAGAAGGTGAACGGCAGGCTGAGGTCCGCCTGGCCCACCGTCGTGCGGTCCGTCAGGAAGCGGTGCGTGAAGTTGCAGCAGAGGAACTGGCCGCCGCTGGAGCCGAGGGCCGCGCGGCCGTCGCCCTCGATCGACCGAATGATGGTCCGGTTCTCCGGCTCGTCGCGCCGCGCCTCCGAGTAGCTCGCCTTCCAGTCGAAGCGCAGCTGGCCGATGAGCCGGTGCTCGCCCCACAGCTGGCTCTGCCACGTCTGCCGCGTGATGAAGCGGGCGGAGTTGAACACCTCCGTCTGCGTCTGGCTGTTCAGCTCGTTGAAGAAGCTCGTCGTCTCGGCGAACGTCTCCTCGGCGTTTCGCGAGAGGAAGTTCCGGAGCCCGAAGCGGTTGGCGCCGCCCGCCTGGTACGAAAGGTTCAGGATCCCGCCCCAGTCGACGGTGACCGTCCCCTGCTGGATCCGGTTGGCCAGCGGGTACGGCGTCGCCGAGTCCGAGCCGTCCACGATGCGGAAGATCCGGTCGCGCAGCGCCTGCGTCTGGTTGCTGTAGTTGAGCGACGCGATCCAGCCGAAGCGCGACGCCTCGCCGACGTCGCTGGCGTTGCCCAGGCTCGCCGAGAAGCCGGTGTTCGGCGCCGCGGACGACGGCGTCGGCGTCCAGACGTTGCGGATCTGGCTGGCGTAGGCGGCCTGCCGCTGCACCTGCGCGTCCGTCAGGACGCCGCCCGGCTGCGGGGCGAACGTCAGGGGGAACGTGCCCGGGACACCGCGCGCCTGCCCGTCGAAGCCGAGGAAGTCGGTGGCGTTGCGCGGCCCCACCATCGTCGGCAGGAACGTCGTCTGGGAGTTCCACTCCTGCGAGAGCTTCACCGACGCCGTGAACGCGTCCGGGAAGTCCTTCGTCTTGACGTCGAGCGAGGCGCCCGCGAAGTCGCCAGGCCGGTCCGGCAGCGCCGACTTCGTCGTGACGATCGACTCGAGGAGGTTCGCCTGGAAAACGTCGAGAGGCACCACGCGCTTGAGCGGCTCCGCGCTCGCCACCTCGGTGCCGTTGAGCAGCGTGCTCGTGTACCGCTCGTCGAGCCCGCGCACCACGATGAACTTCCCGCCCGTGGTGCTGACACCGCTGATGCGCGCGACCGCCTGCCCCGCATCGCCATCCGGGGTGCGCTGGATCTGCTCCTCCGACACGCCGTCGGCCGCGGCGGCGGAGGCCTGCTGCATGGCGAGGAGCCCGGCCGCCGAGTTGGTGCGCTCAAGCCCGGCGGCGGAGGTCACCACGACCTCCTGCAGCTCGACGGCCGCGGCGGTGAGCGTCGCGTTGAGCGTCGTGACCTTGCTCGCCGAAACTGCCACGGAGTCCTTCCGGAGCGGCGTGAAGCCGAGCAGCCGGAAGGTGACCGAATAGCGCCCGTCGGCCAGCGGCCCGAGACGGTACCGGCCGGCCAGGTCGGTCTTGGCGCGGACCGCCGTGCCGGCCACCGAGACGTCCACGTCGCCCACGGGGCGCCCGCTCTGGGCGTCCACTACGAGGCCGGCGATACGCCCGCCCTCGGCGGGCGCCTGCACCGGCGCCGCGGGCACCGCCGGCACCGGGGCCGCCTGCGCCTCGGCGCGGGACGCGCCCGCGAGCACATAAACCGACAGGCAGGCCCCCGTGAGGGCCCGCAGCCACTTGTCCGCCATCCGGCTCCGTTGGCCGGGCGGCCCGCTGGCCGCCGTGATCGCTGGTTCGTCCCTGAACACGTGAGGGCTCCGCCGTCACGCGGGCGGAAGCATCACCAGCATCTGTCCGTCCGATGCGGAGAGCAGGTATCGGGTTGGTGAAGGAAACGGGCGCGAAGTCGTCATGCCGCCGTTACCTGCCGCCCGGCACCACCGAGTCGCGCGACTCGGCGAGCGGCAGCCGCGCCGCGTCCGCCGGCCATCCCCCGGCGAGGAAGGCGCCCAAGGCAGCAGTCGCCGCGCGGCGCTCCTCCACCCACGGGAAGAGCGGCGAGCCGGGCAGCTCGAGGTAACGCCCCTCCGGCGGCAGTGCCGACACCACGCGGGCCCAGAAGCCGGCTATCCCCTCCGCGGGCCGCGACCCATCGCCGCGCCCCTGCAGCACCAGCACCGGCTGCCGCACGGCCCGCACACTGTCCCGGAAGTCCCACTGCACCGGATGCACGTACTGCTTCATGCGGCTCCAGCCGGCCAGGTGCACCGCTGACGCAGCGCACAGCGGCTCGGCGAGCGCCGCGATCGTCCGGGGCCGCGGGTCCTCCAGCGGTCGGAGGTGGAGCGTCCAGTAGCGGCGGCAGTACGCCACCGGATCGCGCTGGGCGAGGCCGGCCCGCGCGTCGCCGGCGTTCCGCAGGCGCAGCGCGCTGTCGATCCCCTCCGACGCGAGGTCGTAGACGTACAGGTCGCGCAGCGGGTACGGCGCGAGCATCGCCACGCGCGTGACACTGCTGTCGGCGCGCGCGAGCGCGGTGGCGATCGTGCTGCCGTAATGGTGCGACACGATCGCGTGCCGGCCGAGCCGGAGCGCGCGGGTGAGCGCGAGCGCGTCCGCCGCGTCCGTGACGGTCGTGATGCTCCACGGCGCCGTCGGCATCGTGTCCGACGCGCCGCGGCCGCGGAGGTCGGGGATGACGAAGGCGTGCCGGTCGGCGAGTGGGGCCACCAGCGGCTCGAGGTACGCGCCACCGAACGCCGGGCCTCCGGGCAGCACGAGCACCGTGTCCGGTCCGGCGCCCACGACCCGGTAGTGGAGGCGCGCGCCGTCGGGGAGCGTGACGTCCGCCTCCTGCACCGGCGGCGCGGGCGCGCCGCACGCCGCGAGCAGCGCCGCCGCGGCGGCCACGAGCCGACGCCACCCGCTCACGGCCGCCTCCTCGCGATGCCCGCACGCGACCGCGGAGCCGCCACCGCGGCGGTCGCCGCCTCGGGGCGCGCCTGGCTCCGGAGCACGTCGGCCAGCGCGCCCAGCGCGCGTCGCGCGCCGCCGGCATCGCCGAGCGCGACCGCAGTGCGGAGCGCGGGCAGCCACGTCGCCTCGCTGGCCGTGACCGAATCGGCGCCCATGAGCGCGGTGCGCATGCCGTCGGTCGCCGAGCGGGCGAAGGCGGCCTCGACGCGCGCCGCGTCGAGCCGCGACGCGGCGCGGCTGAACGCCGTCGCAGCGGCCAGCACGCTGTCGACCGGCGCCCCGCC
>JANRIU010000046.1:0-11596 GCA_033764615.1 Gemmatimonadales bacterium
TGGCGCGAGGCCCTCGCCTCGCGCCCCGCGCCGGTGCCGCCCGCCAGCGCCCGCTCAGGGTCCCCAGTTGCCGGTCGGCACGCCCGAGATCGCTCGCGCCAGCGTCTCGACGTCCGCGCCCACGATCCCGTTGCCCTGGCCGAGCGCGCGGAAGCGGCTGTCGGCCGCGAGGCGGAAGTCGGCCTGCGGGAAGTTGACGAAGCCGATCTCGCCCGAGGTGGGGATGACCACGTCTCCGGCCGGGTACGGGATGGCGCGCGGCGGCGTCGGCCCGCCGAAGTACACGTTCCCGCGCGACGTCAGCGTCGTCACGAACCGGCTGGCCAGCGAGGCGTTCCCCTCCGCCCCGCCATCGCCGAGCACCCCACCGAGCCGGCCCCGCTGGATGAGGTTGTCCTGGAGCTGCAGGCGGATCACGGACGGGCCCGCGGGCGGCGGGACCAGGAAGAAGCCGATCGCGAGGCTGTCCGTGCCGGTGACCGTGTTGTTCGCGATGACGATCTCGTCCACCGCGGCCGCGGTCTGGAAGCCGAAGTTGGCGTTGATCGTCGTGCTGTTGAAGCTGCCGATCCGCGAGAGCAGGTTGTGCTGGACGAGGACCCGCTGCGTGTTCAGCGTGGGGTTGAAGCGCACGTTGGAGAAGATCGCGATGCCGTTCACGGCGTTGCGGACCAGGTTGTAGCGGAACACCACGTCCGCGACGGCCGTGAAGGGCGCGTTCCCGTCCTGGTTGCTCGACGTCATCAGCACGGCGCTGCCGGTCTGCCCGTCGACCCAGGAGTTCTCCATGATGTTGGCCTCGACGAGGATGCGGACCGCGGCCTTGAGCTCGAAGACGTTCTTCACCGACCAGCGGCCGCGCCACTCGGGGGGCTTGGTGATGTAGTTGCGCCGCACCACGATGTCCTGCGGGATCATCTCCGCGCGCGCCGCATCGGCGCCGCCGAACATGATGCCCATGCCGGCGCCCGCGATGTAGTTGTTCTCGATGCGGATGGGGCCGGGGGTGTTCGTGGCGAGGACGCCCTGGCTGTCGAAGCCGCGGCCGTGGCACTCCGAGAGGTACGAATCGACGATGGCCGCGCGCGCGCCGTTGAGGAACACGCAGCGCTGGAAGTTGAGCAGCGGGTGCCCGTGGACGTACACGCGGTCGAGGATGATGTCGGTCGGCGCCGACTCGACGGTCGGCTGGCCCCGCGGCCCGTCGCCGACCGAGACGATCGAGAACGCCGTGGTGATGTTGTTCGGGTACGTGAACTCGACGCCCATGACCCGGAGGCCGCCGGAGCCGGGCAGGATCGAGAGCACGGGGGTCCCGTTGACGCCCTGCAACTTGCCGAAGCCCGTCGCCCGCTCGGGCGCCACCCGCACGCCCTCCCGCGGGATGGTGCCCGCGGTGGTCAGCACGATCGGGTTGGTGCCCGGGCACTTGGTGATGAAGCGGAAGTTGCCGGCGTAGACCGCGCCCGCGGCCAGCTGGATCGTGCTGCCGCAGGTGGCGCCGCTGAGCGCCGAGGCCAGCTCCGTGGCGCTGCCCACGCTGAGCACGGGCCCGGCAGGCGCCACGAAGCGGGTGGTCACCTGCGCCCGCGGCAGGGCCGGCGCGGTGATGCCGGCGACGACCTGCGTGAGCGGCGCGAGCGGCACGTCGTTCTGGCCCGGCCCCGCCGTGATCGTGATGCGCGCCGTGTCCGCCAGCTGCGACGGCGGCACGCTCACCGACGCGACCACGAGGAAGAGCCCTGGCGTCGCGCCAGCGCGGAACAGGCCGTTCGTCACGTCGTTGCCTCCGGTCGCCGACCACACGACGTTCGCTGCAGGGGCGCTGTCGCGGCCCGTCTTCAGGAACGCCGTCAGCTGGATCGAGGAGCCGGTGGAAAGCGAGGCCGTGGCGGGGTAGACGACCAGTTCCGTCCGCACCGGCGACGGCGCCGGCGGCCCCGGCTGGACCGGCTCCACCGGCAGCGCCGTGCCTCCGCCACAGCCCGCCAGCAGCACGGTCCACAGTGCCGCCACGCTCGTCCCTGAGCACTTCCGCAGTCGCTCCATAACCTGCCGTCCACCTTTGGGCGTCACTGCCCGAGAGGAACAAGAAGGATGCCGAACCTGACGGCCCGCCCCCCTCACCTAACGTATTACTTCGGGTGACAGGACGCAAACCCCTGTCCGGAAAGCACTTCCGAGTACCAATCCCGACTGCACACCTCCCGCCCTTCCGGGTGCGAGATGCAGGACGGTGGGCGCAGGCCAGTCGCAAGCCGCGCGACGGCCCGGGTGACTTACGGGGGATTGTCGTCAGGACGGGCGTCGTGCTGAAGCACCCGACTCAGTGCAGGGCGGCGAGCACGTCCTTGGGCCGGACGCCGAAACCGAACCGGAGCACGCTGGCGTATGTCGCCGCGCCGATGACGACATCGGCGGCGAGGCGCAGGGCCGGCACGGCGGCCCCCGTCCCCCATGGCAGGAGGCGCAGGCCGAGCACGGCGCCCACCATCACCAGGCTGCCGACGTATGCGGGGGCGACGGCGCGGAGGTAGTCGCCGGCCGTGCGGCCGGCGTGGCGCAGCGCCATGCCGACGAGCCGCAGCTGCAGCAGCGGTTGCGCGACGAGCCAGGCGGCCGCCAGGCCGATCGCCCCCCAGCGCGATGCGCCGAGCACGAACAGGGGCACCAGCACGCCGACGGCGAGCAGGCTCTGGTTCCGTGCGGAACGCGCGTCGCCGCTCGCGACCACGGCGTGCGCCGCGAGGAACATGGCGGAGGAGACGGACTGGTGCAGCGCCAGGATGACGACGACGGGGATTGCCTCGTGCCAGCGCGGGCCGGCGAGCACCGGCACCGCGTCGACGGCGGTGGCCGCGAGGCCCCACAGCAGGGGCACGAGCACGAGCGAGAGCGCGCGGGTGAGGCCGAGGTAGAACTTGCCGAGCTCGGCGCCGCCCTGCTGCGCGGCGCGTGCGAAGATCGGCGGCGCGACGACGGCGAGCACCTGCGTGAGCTTCTCCGCGGGAAGCGCGGCGAAGGTGAGCGCCACGTTGTACACGCCGAGGACGGCGCTGCCTCCCATCCGGCCGGCGACCACGCTGGGCGCGGTGACGTACGTCATGTAGGCGAAGCGCGAGACGAGGAGGTCGCCGCCGAAGCCGACGATGCGCCGCCCGACGCCGCCGATCGGCCCGAAGGCGGGCCGCTGGACGGAGGCCACCACGAGCGCGAACGCCGCCGCGCCGGCGAGGTGGCCGAGGATGATGCAGAGCGCACCCATGCCGGCGAGCGCGAGGGCCACGGAGAGCCCGATGCCGACGATGGTGCGCACCGCCTCGGCGACCGCGCCCGCGCGGTACCGCAGCTGCCGCGAGAGGAGCGCGGCGGGCACGAGCGTGAGCGACTCCACCAGCGGGACGAGCGCGATGATGCGGATGAGCCGCACGACGCCGGGGTCGCCGAAGAAGGCGGCGATCGGTCCGGCGAGGCCGAGGCTGAGGAGCGACGCGGTGACACCGATGAGGGTGCTGAGGGACTGCGCGCCGCGGGCCTCGCGCTCGTCGAGCGCGGGGAGCGCCACGAGCGCCCCGCCGAAGCCGACGTCGGCCACCATGCGGACGAGGTTGAGGTAGGCGAGCGCCATGCCCGCGGCGCCGTAGTCGGCGGGGCTGAGCGCGCGGATGACGGCCAGCGTGCCGAGCCACGAGACGCCCTGCGCGCCCCAGCGCAGCAGGGCCACCCAGCCGAGGCCGCGCGTGAGGGCGCGACCGAGCTGCGGCGTGTCGCCGGCGGGCGGCGTGGCGGCCGCCGCATCGGCGACGGCGTTCACGCGCCCTGGCGTCGGACGAGATCGGCCACGACGCGCTCCGCGGCCTTCCCGTCCCAGCCTTCGGGGGCGCGTTCGCCCACGCCGACGCGCCCGCGGGCGAGCGCACCGGCCGCGGCCTCGCGCACCCCCGCCGGTGAGGGCGGCCACGGCGCCAGCACGTTCGTGCCGTGGGTCACGGTGACCGGCCGCTCGGTCTCCTGTCGGAGCGTGACGCACGGCACGCCGAGCGCGGTCGTCTCCTCCTGCAGGCCGCCCGAGTCGGTGAGGCAGGCGGCGGCGCCGTCGGTCACGGCGAGCATGTCGAGGTAGCCGAGCGGCTCGGCGAGCGTGAGCCGTGCGAGGAAGCGGTCGAGGCCGAACTCGCCGATGCGCGCGCGCGTGCGCGGGTGGATCGGGAAGACGACCGGCCGGTCGCGCGCGACCGCGTCGAGCCCCTCGAGGATGCCGGCGAGCACGTCGCGCTGGTCGACGTTGGCGGGCCGGTGCAGCGTGGTGACGATGTAGCCGCCGCTCGTCACGCCGAGGCGCGCGAGCGTGCCCGTCGCGCGGGCGCGGGGGAGCGATGCGACCAGCGTGTCGATCATCACGTTGCCGACGAACGTCACCCGGTCGGCCTCGATCCCCTCGCGCTCGAGGTTCGGGTGCGCGTCGCGCGAGGGCGTGTGGAGCACGTCGGCGAGGCGGTCGGTGAGGACGCGGTTGACCTCCTCGGGCATCGTCCAGTCGCCGCTGCGCAGGCCGGCCTCGACGTGCACGATGCCGCAGCCGAGCTGCTGGCGCAGCTTCGCCGCGACGAGCGCGCAGGCGAGCGTGGAGTTCACGTCGCCCACGACGAGGACCCAGCGGGGCCGCAGCGACAGCAGCACCGGCTCGAACCCCTCCATCACGCGCGCCGTCTGCTGGGCGTGCGTGCCGGAGCCGACGCCGAGGTGGGCGTCGGGCTTCGGGAGGCCGAGGTCGGTGAAGAACGCGTCGGACATCGCCGCGTCGTAGTGCTGGCCGGTGTGCACGAGGGAGCGGGCCACGCCGGCGGCATCGAGCGCGCGGATGATCGGCGCCACCTTCATGAAGTTCGGGCGGGCACCGGCGACCACGAGCACGCTCATGCGACATCTCCTCCGGGGGCGGGGGTCGGGGCGGCGAGCGCGGGCACGCCCTCGGCGGCCTGCTCCACCACGCGCGCGAGGCCGGCCATGAGCCCGGTCGCCTCCAGCGCGCGCAGCGCGTCGAGGTCGCCGACCGGGCGCGGATCGCGCGCGGCCTCGAGGGCGGCCGCGACGACGGCGTCGATCGCCGCGGGGTCGGTGACGTCGGGCGGCAGCAGGTGGTGGCCGCCGACGCGTGCGAGGAGGCGCGCGGTGTCCCCCTCGCGGTCGGCGAGTGCCAGCATCGGGACGCGCGCGCCGAGGTAGTCGTACGTCTTCTGCGCCACCTGCAGCGGGATCCCCTGCTGCGCGAGCAGGTTGAGGTGCGCCCCCTCGAGCAGGGCGCGCGTGCGGTCACGCGCGAGCCAGCCGTGGAAGGTGGTCACGTCGGCGAGGCCGATCGCCTGCAGGTGCGCCCGCATGTCGACGCTCCCGTACCGGTCGCAGTTGCCGACGAGGTGCAGGTGGAACGCCGGGGCGCGACCGCGGAGGCGGCCGAGTGAATCGAAGATCGGGCGCAGGTCGCGCGGCGGGTAGAGCACCCCGGCGAACACGAGCTGCAGCGGCCCGTCGGCCGGGGCCGAGCGCCCCTGCTGGACGACGTCGATGCCGCTCGGCACGGCCACGATGCGCGCGGGGTCGGCGCCCGGGACGACGCGCCGCAGGTGGGTGGCGAGCGCCTCGGTCACCGTCACCAGCCGCGCCGCGCGCCGGACCGTGCCGTCCTGCAGCCAGCGTTCGAGCGGCTCGAAGACGCCCCGGATGCCGAGGTTGCCGACCCAGGGATCGCGGAACTCGGCGACCCACGGCGTGCGCGCGAGCCGGTGCAGCAGCAGCGCCGCGGCGTGCGTCCCCTCGCTGGGCGACGTGGAGTACAGCACGTCGGCCCACCCGAGCGACGGCAGCGCATGCGCGGCCATCGCCGCCCAGAAGTCGTACCGGCCGACGGGGAGCGGCGGCAGCGCCTCGAAGCCGCGGCCGCGATGCCTCACCCACGCGAAGGCCCGGCGGACCCCCGCCGTCAGGCCGGACGGGCTCTGCCAGACGGGGATGCGGCGCACGTCGGCGTCGATGTCGACCGGCTTCCGGTCGGCCGCGCCCTCGCTGATGCAGAGCACCCGCACCGCATGCCCGCGTGCCGCCAGGGCCCGCGCCAGTCGCGCGGGGCGCTGGGCGCCGACCGCGTCCGACGGCGGAAAGCGCTCCGTGAGGAGCAGCACGCGGCGGCGGGCGACGGCAACGGTCACGGATCAGCGGCTCCGGGGGTGGGGGGACGGCAGCGGCGGGCGCCGCGTTTCAAGGATGGTTACGGCCGGACCGAATCTATACTTGAGTGCTGCAGGCCGAGCCGCCCCGGGCGCTCGCCCGGCCGCCTGTCCGTCCCTGTCCCCGTTCCCGGCCTGCGGCCCCGTCCGCGGGCCGCGGAGGAGCCCCTTCGTGCCCACGTCGTGCCTCGTCACCGGTGGAGCCGGCTTCATCGGTTCGCACCTGGTCCGCCGCCTCCTGGCCGACGGCCACCGCGTCGCCGTCCTCGACGACCTCTCCACCGGCAAGCGCGAGAACCTCGCGGAGGTGGCGGCCGACGTGCGGCTCGTGGTCGGCGACTTGCGGGATGCCGCCGCCTGCCGGGATGCGCTCGCCGGCTGCGAGCTGGTGTTCCACCTCGCCGCGCGCGGCTCGGTGCCGCGTTCGCTCGCGGACCCGCTCGGCACGCACGACGTGAACGTGAACGGCACGGTCACGCTGCTCGAGGCCGCGCGCGCGGCGGGGGCACGCCGGGTGGTGTTCGCGAGTTCGAGCTCCGCGTACGGCGACACGCCGACGCTGCCCAAGGTGGAGACGATGGAGCCGCTGCCCCGCTCGCCGTATGCGGCGTCGAAGCTGTCGGCGGAGCAGTACGTGCTCGCCTGGGCGCGCGGCGGACTGCTGGAGGGGGTGGCGCTGCGCTACTTCAACATCTTCGGCCCGCGCCAGGACCCGGCCGGGCCGTACGCCGCGGTGATCCCGCGCTGGATGCAGGCGGCGCGCGACGGCGGCGTCGCCACCGTGCTGGGCGACGGCGGCCAGACGCGCGACTTCACGTACGTGGACAACGCGGTGGAGGCCAACGTGCTCGCGGCGACGCGTCCGGCGGACGCGGTGAGCGGCTGGGTGATGAACTGCGGCGCCGGTGCCCGGACGAGCCTGCTGGAGCTGCTGGCGTCGATCGAGGCGGCGGCGGGGCGCCCGGTGCGCCGCGAGCATGCGCCGTCGCGGGCCGGGGACGTACGGGACTCGCTGGCGTCGCTGGAGCGCGCGCGCGAGCGGCTGGGTTACGCCCCCAGCGTCGACGTCGGCGAGGGGATCCGCCGCACCTGGAGCGCGTTCACCGCCGCGTAGGTCTGGCGGCCGGCACCACCAGCCGCGCGTACGGCTTGTCCTGGCCGATCAGCGTCCCCATCCAGCCCGCCTCGGCCTGCCAGCGTGCCCGGATCGCCGTCTCCTCGGGCCGCGCCGCGTCATCCAGCATGATCACCGCGCCGGGGGCGAGCACGGACCTCGCCACGGGCAGGAGGCCGTACCGGCCGCCCGGCACGTCGTGGGGCGGCCCGTCGCAGATCACCAGGTGCACCGGATCGAGTCCCGCGAGCGCCGCCGGCGCATACCAGCGGATCCCGGCCGCCACGTCGCCAAGCGGCGCGTCGACGACCACGCCGTCATCGAGACCGGCGTGGCGGAGCGCCGAGCGCACGCGCTTCCGCCACTCGGGGAAGTGCTCGAGCGACCGCAGCCGCAGCCCGCGGTCCGCGGCGATCCGGGCGAGCACCAGCGTGGAGAGCCCGGAACCACATTCGAGGATCGACCCGCGCGCCGCCCTCGCCGCGGCCACGACCCCCTCGAGGTACTCGTGCCGGGCGGACCAACCGTCGTTGCCCCATCCCCACACCATCTCCTCCCAGAGCGCGGGGGACATGGGGGCGCCCGACGCGAAGTGCCCCCACGCGCGCCGGAAGACGGCGTCGCGCCGCCACTGGTGGACCGCCAGGCGGGCGCCGAACGGCAGGATGCGATGCAGCAATGCCTTCACGAGGCCTCCAGGACGCCGATCAGGTTGGAGCGCCACCGCTCCCGGCCGGGCCGCATCAGCGCCCGGATGAGCAGCAACTCGAGCGCGGCCACCGGCAGCAGCACCTGCGTCACCGCCACGCTCTCCACGAGGTGCACCGCCTGCACGCGGAAGCCCGAGCGCGCCGCGAGCGCCGCGAGGCCGTCGCGGTCGTTCGCGCGGTAGAAGGTGGGGAAGATGTCCTCCTTCGGCCGGCCGTCGAGCAGCCACGCGAGCGGCATCCGCAGCGGCTCGGGCACGAGCTTCACGGCGCGCACGAAGTAGCCGGTGGCGTTCGGCGTGTGGAACGCGAAGCGGCCGCCGGGGCGGAGCACGCGGCGCACCTCGCGGAACTGCACCTCGGGCTCCTTCAGGTGCTCGACCACCATGTTGCACGTGACGAGGTCGAACGACGCGTCCGCGAAGGGGAGCGCGCTCATGTCGCCGGCGGCGAAGGTGTGGAGCGAGTGGTGGATGCGCATCGGCTCCACCAGCGGGTCCATGCCGACGACGACGGAGGCCTTGGCGACGAGCGCCCGCTCGCGCTTGAGCAGCCACGCCGGCATGAGCTGGTGGCCGCAGCCGACGTCGAGCCATCGGATGCCGGGCGCGACGACCGACTCGAGGACGTCGGCGTAGTGGTCCTGGGCGTGCTGCAGCCCGGGCGCGAGCGACTTCTCCAGCGCCACGTAGCCGCGGAGCAAGGTATTGCGCATGACTCAGCGCGGCCGGGCGGCCGCGTTCGCGCGCCGGCGGCGCCTCACGCGCCGCCCAGCGCCGACAGGGCCTCGTCGCCGTAGAAGAGGCGGATGTACTTCGACTGGATGGGCGTCAGCCGGCGGACCGCCCACGCGAGATGCACGAAGTGCGGCTCGGTGGGGGCGACCAGCGGATGCATGCCGATCTCGTGCGGCAGGTGGTTCCCCTTGCGCGTGTTGCACGGACTGCAGGCGGTCACGACGTTGTCCCAGGTGTTCGCCCCGCCGCGCGACAGCGGGATCAGGTGGTCGCGCGTGAGGCACTCCCGCGGCTTCAGCTCCACCTGCGAGCGATGGCAATACGTGCAGCGGTAGCCGTCGCGGGCGAAGAGGAAGGTGTTGGTGACCTGGCGGCGGAACCGGCGGGGGACGTGCACGAACTTGACGAGGCGGATGATCGCTGGCCTCGGGAGCGCGAGGTGCGCGCTCCGCACGGTACTCCCCCGGTCCGCCTCGACGATCTCGGCCTTCCCCTCGATGACGAGCCGGAGCGCCCGCCGCACCGGGACCATGGTGAGCGGTTCGAACGAGGCATTGAGGGCAAGGCAGCGCATCATGGGTCTCCGGAAGTCCTGATGAGCCGTTTGCTGAGGCTAAGCACCCGCCCACGAGAGTTCAACCCCGCGGAGCCACGTGGCGCGCGCCGGCCCCTCGGCCGCGAGCACCGCCTCCGCCGCCGCCGTCTCGTCGCCGGCCGCGCAGGGGAACGCCGCGACGTCACCCGCGCGACCGGGCGCGAGCACCCCGGCCACCTCGCCGAGCCCGATGGCACGCGCCGCCTCGCGGGTCGCGAGCGCGAGCGCGCCGAGCGCATCGAGCCCCGCGAGCGCGCTGGCCGCGCGCGCCTCGGCGAGGAGGTCGAGCGCGCCGAGGCTCGCCTCGGAGTCGGTGCCGACGCCGACGCGGAGGCCGCGCGCCAGCATCGCCGCGAGCGGCGCGTCGCCATGGCCATGGCGCCGGTTGGAAAGCGGGCAATGCGCCACCGCCGCGCCCGCCGCCGCGAGCCGGTCGAGGTCCGTCGCGTCGGCGCGGACGACGTGGATGCACAGCAGGTCCGGCCCGAGCACGCCGAGTTCGTCGAGCCAGCCGACCGGTGAGCGACCGGCGGGCGGGGGCGCGATGCCGCGGCGCGCCCAGCCCTCCGCGAACGGGCCCGTGCCGTCGCGCAGCAGGGCACTCTCCGCGGCCGACTCGGCGATGTGGCAGGCGAGCGGCAGGCCGCGAACGCGCCCCTCGGCGGCCATCGCGCGATAGAGCGCGCCGCTCACCGAGTACGGCGCGTGGGGCGAGACGCCGAGCCGCACGCGTCCACGCGCGGCCGCGACCGCGGCGGCCGTGGCGGCGAGGCGCTCACGCAGGAAGGCGAGCCCCTCGTCGCGCTGTGCGGGGTCGGGGCCGAACGCCTCCTGGTACGCGACGCCCGCCATGCCGGCCTCGGCGAGCGCGAGCGCGGCGGCACCGCTGTCGCCGGTGTCGGCGACGCAGGTGACGCCGGCGCGCAGGCACTGCCGGACCCCCTCCCGCGCGGCGGCGAGGAAGGCGGTGGTGTCGCGCGCGGCCTTCCGGCGCCGCAGCTCGAGGATCCACTCGGCGAAGCGCTCGGGCGCGTCGAGGGCGCCGAGGCCCGTCAGCTCGAGGTGCGTATGTGCGTTGACCAGCCCGGGCAGGAGCGCCTCGCCCGCGCGATGCACTGCGGCCGCGCCCGGCGGGAGGGGCACCAGGGCCGACGGACCGGCGGCGAGGATCGTCCCGGCGTCGTCGAGGAGCAGCGCGCCATCACGGATGGGCGGCCCGTTCATGGGGAAGAGCCAATCAGCCGACAATCGCCGCAGGCCCCTGCCCGACGTACTATTCGCCCCCGTCACCATCCCGGACCCCCATCGTCGTGAAGACCACCGCGTACCTGCTGTACCTGCGCCTGCTGCGCATGGCCGTGACGATCATCCTGCGCGGCCGCCTGGTGGACGGGCTGAAGCTGTTGATCGCCCCCGTCGGCTACTGGCGCGTGCTCCCGAACGCTGTCGTCTGGGAGGAGCTCGAGCGGCTCGGTCCGGCGCGCGTGCTCGACCTCTCGAGCCCCAAGCCGCTCACGCTGCTCGTGGGCGAGCGCTGGCCCGTGGAGGCGACCGACCTCGACGACCCGTGGCTGCTGCGCCGCTGGAAGCCGTGCGGCGACCTGCTGGGCCTCTCGCGCATCACGTGGGCGTACGCCGACGGCCGGGCGCTCACGCACGCGTCGGGCGCGTTCGACGCGGCGTACTCCATCAGCGTCATCGAGCACATCCCGGGCGACGGCGACACGGAGGCGCTGGCGGAGATGGCGCGCGTGGTGCGGCCGGGCGGCGTGGTCGTCGTCGAGGTGCCGCTGCGGCACGTGTACGCCGAGCGCGGCGCGAGCACGGACAGCAAGGGCGCGCCGGGCGCGGTGTCGTTCTACGAGCGGTACTACGACACGGCGGCGCTGGAGCGGCGCCTGCACGCGCCGACGCTGCGCCTGCGGCGCCGGCTGCTGCTCGGCGAGGGGCTGCCGATCGACCCGTGGATCGCGCAGCCGGTGCTGTGGCGGCCGCTGCGCCTGCTGCTGCTGCCGTTCGAGCCCGCGCTCGCGCTGCTCAACTACTTCGCCCGGGAGGACCGGATCCCCGGCCGCCCGCTCGCGGCGATCCTCGTCTTCGACCGGATCGAGGCGCCGGCGGCCTGAGCCGCGGGCGCTCAGGGCCGCCCGCGTCCCGGGGGCCCCTGCCCGCCGAGCACGCCGGGCGGTGCCGGCGCGGGGGGCGCGGGGGGCGCGGGC
>JANRIU010000004.1:0-23951 GCA_033764615.1 Gemmatimonadales bacterium
GCGCGCCCCCGCGCCGCCCGCCGGCGCCGCGGCGGCGCCCGCGGCGAAGCCGGGGCTGCCGGCACCCGTGCTGAAGGCGAAGGGCGCGAAGCCCGTCATCACCGCGAGCCCGCGACCGACGCCGCCGCCCCGCGTCACGGCGCCGGGCGCCGCGCTCGTGCCGACGCCGCGGGTGGCGCCGGTCCCCGAGGTGCAGCTCTCGGTCGGCAACGGCGACGGCGCCTTCAAGCTCACCGGCACGGTGGGCCTCGTCGTCTTCTTGGGCGCGATGACGCTGCTGCCGGCGCTCTTCCTGCTCATGACGAGCTTCACTCGCATCGTCATCGTGCTCTCGTTCCTGCGCACCGCGCTCGGCACGCAGAGCGCGCCGCCCACGCAGCTGCTCGTCGCCATCAGCATCCTGCTCACCGGCATGGTCATGCACCCGGTGCTCGACCAGGCGAACCGCACCGCGCTCACCCCGTTCCTCGAGGGGCGGATGCCGCAGGTGGAGGCGTACCAGGCCGCGCTGGTGCCGTTCCGCGCGTTCATGCTCAACAACACGCGCGACCAGGACCTCGCCGCGTTCGCCGAGATGAGCGGCCGCGACGACGTCGCGAAGGTGGAGGACCTGCCGACGGTCACCGTGATGTCGGCGTTCATCACCGGGGAGCTGCGCACCGCGTTCCAGATGGGCTTCGTCGTCTTCCTGCCGTTCCTCGTGGTCGACCTCGTCGTCGCCTCGGTGCTGACGAGCATGGGCATGATGATGCTCCCGCCGGCGCTCGTCTCGCTGCCGTTCAAGCTGCTCCTCTTCGTGCTGGCCGACGGGTGGACGCTCGTGATCCGCAACCTCGTCGCCTCGTTCCGGGTCTGAGCCGGTGACGCCCGTCCTCGCGCAGGAGCTGCTGCGGCGCACGATGGAGGTGGCGCTGATGGTCGGCGCGCCGCTGCTGGCGGTGGCGCTGCTCGTCGGCATCGTCGTGACGATCCTCCAGACGATCACGAGCCTGCAGGAGCAGACGCTGGTCTTCGTGCCGAAGCTGTTCGCGGTCGGCGCGGTCTTCCTGCTGCTGCTGCCGTGGATGCTGCGGCTGATGGTGTCGTTCCTCGTCGAGTCGTTCCGCCTGCTGCCGAGGCTCGTCGCGTGAGCGCGGCGTCCCTGGCCGACCTGCTCTCGCCCGGCCACTGGCCGACGTGGACGCTCGTCTCGGCCCGCGTGACCGGGATGGTGGCGGTCGGGCCGCTGTGGTCGATCTCGGCGGCGCCCGGCGCCGTCAAGGGCGCGGTGGTGGTGGTGCTCAGCACCCTGCTCGCGGGCGCCATCCCGCCCGCCGTGCTCCCGCCCGACTACCCCGGCCTCGCCGTCGTGATGGGCGGCGAGCTGCTGCTCGGCCTGGCGCTCGGGCTCGCCGCGGCGCTCGTGCTCGACGGCCTCGCGCTGGCGGGCGAGGTGATGGGCGTGCAGATGGGCCTCAATCTCGGCCCCGCGCTCGGCGTCACCATCCCCGGCGAGACCGTCGGCGTCGGCCAGCTGCAGTCGCGCGCGGCGCTGACGGTGTTCGTGGCGCTCGGCGGGCACCTGACGCTCCTCGCGGCGCTGCACGGCAGCCTGCGCGAGCTTCCGCCCGGCACGGCGCTCGACCTGCCGGCCGGCAGCCGGCACGTGGTGCAGCTGGCGCGCGTCGTCTTCGAGGTCGGCGTCCGTGCCGCCGCGCCCGTGATGGTCACGATGCTGCTGCTGAACGTGGCGCTCGCGGTGCTGAACCGTGCGGTGCCGCAGCTCAACGCGATGATCTTCTCCTTCCCGTTCACCATCGCCACGGGCTTCCTCGTGGTGGGCGCCACCGCGCCGTTCCTCGTGGGGCTCGCCGGCAGCTGGGCCGGCGGGCTCGAGGGACGGCTCGCCGGCGTCGTCGCCGCGTTCGCCGGGGGGCGCTGACGCGTGGCCGAGCAGGACGCCGAACGGACCGAGGACCCGACCCCACGCCGCCGCGCCGAGGCGCTGCGCGAGGGGAACGTCCCGCGCAGCACGGAGCTCACCGCGGCGGCCGGGCTGATCGTGGCGTGCGGCGTGCTGCTCTCGCAGACGGGCGCGGCCCTCGGCGAGGCGCTGCGCCGCATCCTCGTGCAGGCCTGGGGCGGCCTCGCGGGGCCGCCGCTCAGCATCGAAGCGACCCAGCGGCTCGCCATCGAGGTGCTCGGCGCCGCCGCCCTCGCGGCGCTGCCGGTGCTCGGCCTCATCGCGGTCGGGACGGCGGCCGTCGGGCTGGCCCAGGCGCGCGGCGTCATCGCGGTCGATGCGCTCCAGCCGAAGCTCGATCGCCTCTCCATCAGCCAGGGGCTCAAGCGGCTCCTCGGCGTCGAGGGGCTCTTCGCGGCGCTCAAGGCGGTCGCGAAGTTCCTCCTGATCGGCGCCGTGGCGTGGTCGGTCATCGCGGGCGCGTGGCCCGCGCTCATGCGCCTGGCCGCGGCCGACGTGCCCGAGGTCGCCCGCGTCATGCAGGGGCTCAGCGGGCGGCTGCTGCTGACGGGGGGGCTGACCTTCCTCGCGGTCGCGCTGGTCGACTACGGCTTCCAGGTCTGGCGCTACGAGCAGGGCCTCAAGATGACGAAGCAGGAGGTCCAGCAGGAGGGGAAGGACCTCGAGGGCAACCCGCAGGTGAAGGCGCGCCTCCGCTCGCTGCGCGAGGCGATGGCGCGCAAGCGGATGCTGACGGCGGTCAAGACCGCCGACGTCGTCGTCACCAACCCGACGCACATCGCCATCGCGCTGCGCTACCGCGCCGGCAAGGACGCCGCCCCCGTCGTCATCGCCATGGGCGAGCGGAAGCTCGCCGAGCGCATCAAGGCGATCGCGAGGGCCGCGGGCGTCGAGACGGTGGAGAACAAGCCGCTCGCCCGCGCGCTCCTCGCCACGGCCAAGGTCGGCCGCGTCATCCCGGTCGAGCTGTTCGAGGCCGTCGCCGAGGTGCTCGCCTTCGTGTACCGCCGCCGCGGCTGGCGGCCCGCATGACCGCGCCCGCGCTCGCCCTCGAGCCGTCCGCGTCGCGCCGCTGGCTGAACGCCGAGACGGCGCTCGCCCTCGGCGTCGTGTTCACCGTCGGCCTGCTCGTCATCCCGCTGCCGCCGGTGCTGCTGGACGGGCTGCTCGTGCTGAACATCGGCCTCTCGCTGGTGGTGCTGCTGGTCACGCTCTCGACGAGGGACCCGCTCGAGTTCAGCATCTTCCCGACGATGCTGCTGCCGCTCACGCTCTTCCGCCTCGGCCTGAACGTCGGGACGACGCGGCTGATCCTGGCGAAGGGCGAGGCGGGGCACGTCATCGAGGCGTTCGGCAACGCGGTGATCGGCGGCAACTACGTCGTCGGCCTGGTGCTCTTCCTGATCCTGATCACCATCAACTTCGTGGTGATCACGAAGGGCGCCGGGCGCATCGCCGAGGTGGCGGCGCGCTTCACCCTCGACGCCATGCCCGGCCGCCAGATGTCGATCGACGCCGACCTCGGCGCCGGCCTCATCGACGAGCGCGAGGCGAAGCGGCGGCGCGAGGAGATCACCCGCTACGCCGACTTCTACGGCGCGATGGACGGCGCGGCGAAGTTCGTCCGCGGCGACGCCGTGGCCGGCCTGCTGATCACCGCGGTGAACCTGATCGGCGGCTTCATCGTCGGCGTGGCGCAGCAGGGGATGCCGCTCGCCGAGGCGGCGAAGCGGTACACCAACCTCTCGGTGGGCGACGGCCTGGTGAGCCAGGTGCCGGCGCTGATCGTCTCGACCGCGGCCGGCATCATCGTCACCTACGGCGCCAAGGGGCCGGCGGTCGGCTCGGCGATCGCCTCGCAGCTGACGCGCAACCCGAACGCGATGGCGATGGCGGCGGGGATCCTCGTCGTCCTCGGCATCGTGCCGGGCATGCCCTTCGTGCCGTTCGCCGCGCTCGGCGTGGCGACGGGCGCGGTGGCGTATGCGCTCCGCGAGGGCGGGCCGATCAAGGTCGCCGCGGCGGCCGCGGAGGCGGCGCAGCGCGCGGCCGAGGCGGAGCCCGCCCGGCCGGCGACCACCGACCCGCAGGCCCACATGAAGGAGCTGCTGCATGTCGAGCCGCTCGAGCTCGAGGTCGGGTATGCGCTCGTGCCGCTGGTCGACGGCGCGCAGGGCGGCGACCTCCTCCAGCGCATCGGCATCATGCGCAAGCAGGTCGGCATGGAGCTCGGCATCGTCGTGCCCGCGGCGCGCATCCGGGACAACATCCAGCTGGCCGGCACCGAGTACCTCATCCGCATGCGCGGGGTCCGCGTCGCCGGCGGCGAGGTGATGCCGCGCTTCGTGCTGGCGCTGGACGTCTCGGGCAGCGGCCTCCGGCTGGACGGCGTGCCGACGACCGACCCGAGCTTCGGGATCCCCGCGTTCTGGATCGCGCCCGAGCGGCGCCTCGAGGCGGAGGCCGCCGGCTTCAGCGTGGTGGAGCCGCCGACGGTGCTGGCGACGCACGTGATGGAGACGATCCGCCGCCAGGCGGCGGAGCTGCTGTCGCGCCAGGCGGTGCGCGAGATGCTGGATGCGCTCAAGGAGACGCATCCCGCGCTCGTGGAGGACGTCACGCCGGGCAAGCTCTCGCTCGGGGCGGTGCACCGGGTGCTGCAGCGGCTGCTGCGCGAGGGGGTGCCCGTGCGCGACCTGGTGCGGATCCTCGAGTCGCTCTCCGACGCGGCCGACACGACCAAGGATCCCGAGCAGCTGACGGAGTGGGTCCGGCGCGCGCTCGGCTCCACCATCGCGCAGTTGCACGTGGAGGGCGACGGCACCGTGCGCGGCATCACGCTCGGGCCCCGCCTCGAGGCGGCGCTCATGCAGCTGTTCAGCGGCCGCCCCGCGCCCGGCGCGCCGCCGCTCGACCCCGACCAGCTCGCGGGGGTGATGCGCGAGCTCGACACGCTGGCCGAGCGCGTCAAGCGCGACGGCGTGGCGCGCCCCGTGATCACGCCGCCGGCGCTGCGCGCCGGCGTGCGCCGGCTCCTCGAGCCGGTCCTGCCGTCGGTGCCCGTCGTGAGCATGGGCGAACTGCCCACGCAGACCCCTGTCCAGAGCCTCGCCACCTGGGAGCTCCCCCGTGCCGCTTAAGCAGTACACCGGGCCCGTCATCGGGCCGATCCTCGACCGCATCCAGGAGGAGCTGGGGCCGGATGCCGAGGTGCTGAACGTCGAGCAGCGGCGCGCGCCGGGCGGGCGGACGATCCTGCTCGTGACGGCGGGCGACCCCGAGTCGATCGCGGCCGCGGTGCGGGACGGGCGGCGGCCGAGCACGATGGCCGGCACCGCGGCGCCGGCCGCCGCACCCGCGCCGCCGCTCGTGTCGCGCAGCGCCGAGCGCGAGGACCCGCGCCTCGCGGGCCGGCAGGACCCGCCGCCGCAGGCGCTCGCGCGCCGCGGGGCGGTGGACGTGCTCGCCATCGTGGGGCCGACGGGCGCGGGGAAGACGACGACGGTGGCGAAGCTCGCGGGGCACGCCCGCATCTTCGGTGGCCGCGCGATCGGGCTCCTCTCGCTCGACACGTTCCGCGTCGGCGCGCTCGACCAGCTCGCGCAGTACGCCGAGCTCTTCGCGCGGCCGATGGCGGTCGCGTACGAGCCGGCCGACCTGCCGCGCGCGCTCGCCGAGCTCAAGGGGTGCGACGTGATCCTCGTCGACTGCCCGGGCCGCGGCCCGAAGATGCAGCGCGACGCGGAGCTCGTCCGCGTGATGCTGCAGGCGCTGCAGCCGCAGGAGACGCACCTCGCCATCCCGGTCGGCCTCCGCGCGGACCTCGTCGCCCGCACCATCGCGGCGCACCGCCCCCTCGGCGTGACGCACCTGCTCGCCACCAAGGTGGACGAGGCGCCGCAGGACTGGTCGGTGTTCGACGCGGCCGTCGAGGCGAACCTGCCGATGCGCTGGCTCGCCGACGGGCAGCGCGTGCCGCACGACGTGCGCGCCGCCGAGGGACGGCTGCAGTCGGCGCGGCAGTCGCAGCGCACGCCCGGCGCGCGCGAGGCGGTCGCATGACGCGCCTCGTCGTGGCGAGCGGGAAGGGGGGCGTCGGCAAGTCGGTGGTGAGCGTGCTGCTCGCCTCCGCGTGGGCGGCGGCCGGCTGGCGCGCGCTCCTCGTCGATGCGGACCAGAACCTGGCCAACCTGCACGTGCTCCTCGGCGTCCGGCCGCGCGGCCGGCAGGAGCAGCTGCTGCGCGGCCTCTGCCGCGCGGAGGACCTGGTGCAGCCCGTCGCCGAGCGGCTCTGGCTGCTGCCCGGCGATTCGGGCGCGGAGGCGCTGTACGCGCTCGGCGAGGCGGAGCGGGCGCGGCTGCACGCGCGCCTCACCGCAGGGTGGGAGGCGTACGACGTGGTGGTGGCGGACTCGCCGCCGGGCCTCGAGGGGGCGGTGCGCGTCTCGGCGCTGGGCGCCGACCGGCTGATCGTCGTCATCACGCCCGAGCCCGCCGCGCTCACGGACGCCTACGCGCTCGTGAAGACGGTGAGTCAGCAGTTGCCGGAGCTGCCGATCGACATCCTCGTCAACCGGGCGGACGATGCCGAGGATGGCCGGGTCGCGTTCGAGAAACTGGCGCTCGCGACCGAGCGGTTCCTGCGGCGCGGCGTGCGCCATCTTGGCTCCCTGCCTGAGGATACGGCGATCCGGGGGGCGGTCCGCGACCCCCGCCGGCTGCTCGCGGAGCTCGCGGCGAGCGAGACGGCACGGCTCGTGCGCTTGGAGATACTG
Source organism: Gemmatimonadales bacterium (assembly GCA_033764615.1). Lineage (GTDB taxonomy): Bacteria > Gemmatimonadota > Gemmatimonadetes > Gemmatimonadales > GWC2-71-9 > JANRIU01. The sequence continues at coordinate 6,739 of JANRIU010000004.1, forward strand.
TCCCGGCTGGATTTGCCGCTCGTCGCACGGAGCGTCGCATGACATCGACTCGCATGGAACACCAGGCTGGCGCCAACCTCACCGAGGCGCTGTGGGATCGCTACCGCGACCACGGCGACATGGAGGCCCGCGCCGCCCTGCTGGATCGCTACCTCGGCCTCGTCCACCACGTCGCGCGCGAGGTGGCCCAGCGCGCGCCGCAGATGGAGGTGGACGACCTGGTGAGCGCCGGCACGATCGGCCTCGTGAAGGCGCTGGAGAGCTTCGACCGCTCGCGCGGCCTGGCCTTCAGCACCTACGCGGTCCGCCGCATCCGCGGCGCCATCCTCGACGACCTCCGCAGCCGGGACTGGATCCCCCGCTCGGTGCGCATGAAGGGCCGGAAGCTCGCGGCCGCCATGCACGAGCTGGAGACGCGCCTCGGCCGCCAGCCCGACCCGCGCGAGGTCGCCACGGCGCTCGGGCTCGAGCTGGAGACGTACTTCCAGTGGAAGCAGCAGGTGGAGGGCGGGATCCTGGTCTCCTTCGAGGGGACGGGCGACCCGGACGGGCGGAACCCGCTCGCCGTGGAGGAGACGCTCGCCGACCCGGACGCGCCGATCCCGGGCGAGGCGCTGCAGCAGCGCGAGGAGTTCGCGGCGCTGCGCGACGCGATCGGGCTGCTGCCGGAGAAGGAGCGCACGGTGCTCGCGCTCTACTACTACGAGGAGATGAACCTGCGGCAGATCGCCGAGGTGCTCCACGTGACCGAGTCGCGCGTGTCGCAGATCCGCACCCAGGCGCTCCGCCGCCTGCGCGAGCGGCTCACCGCGAAGGACGAGGAGTAGCCGATGCCGCGCCAGCGCCTGTGGACCCTCGTCGCGCTCGCCTGCCTCGCCATCGTGGTGCTCGGCGATCCGCGCCTGCGCCCGGTGCTCACGGGGCCGCTCCTCGAGCTGCTCGCCTCGCCGCTCCTCGGCCTCACCTGGGGGATGTGGCTCTCCGCGCTCGGCGTCACCATCGCCGCCGCGCACCGCTACGCCGCCTGGTACGCCGACTACGACCACGCCACCAGCCGCGTCCGCCGCCTCGCGAAGCGCGGGCAGGCGACCGCCGCGATCGCCCGCCGCACGGGGCTCGCGCAGGACGCCGTGCGCGACCTCCTCGGCGCCGAGGCCCCGGCGCCGGCCCCCGCGGCCGCGACGCCGCGCCCGGTCGGGAAGGCCGCGAGCGTGGACGACCTCCGCTTCCGCCGCGCCCTCGAGCGCCACGCGGTCGCGCACGCGCGCTGACGCCATGACGATCCTCGGCATCAACCACACCGCGAAGGCGCTCGCCTTTCTGCAGAAGATGCAGGAGACGACGGCGAACAACCTCGCCAACGCCAACACCGCGGGCTTCAAGCTGGACCGGCTCACCGGACGCCTCGACGCGGAGGGGCCGGGGCCCGAGGCGGTGCACGTCACCGACCTCGCCCAGGGGCCGATGCAGGTCACGGGGAGCGACTTCGACGTCGCCCTCGCGGGCGCCGGGTTCCTCGTCGTCCGCACGCCCGCGGGCGAGCGGCTCTCCCGCGGGGGGAGCCTGCGGCTCGACGCCGGCGGGCAGCTCGTGGAGCAGGACGGCGCGCCGGTGCTCGGCACTCGCGGCCCGATCCTGGCGCCGGCCGGCACGCTGCGCGTCGAGGCCGACGGGTCGGTCTTCGTCGGCGGCGAGTTCGTGGACACGCTGCGCCTCGAGACGGTGGCGGATCCCGCCACGCTGCGGAAGGAGGGCGCGGGCCGCTTCGTCGCGGCGGGCGCCACCGTGCGCGCGGAGGGGCTCGTGGTGCGCCAGGGCCAGCTCGAGCGCGCGAACGGCGACGTGCTCGGCGGCATGGTCGACCTCGTCACCATCCAGCGTGCCTACACCGCGAACGTCGACGCGCTCAAGGCGATGGACGGCGTGCTCGCCACCGTCGCCGGCGACGTCGGCCGCCTCGGCTGACCGCCCGGCGGCGCCGCGCGCCGCCCGCCCGCCCCGCCGACGCCCGCCCCGACCGCCCCCACCCCGAGGACCAGCCATGGACGCCGGACTCCGCACCTCCGCCACGGGCATGAAGGCCCAGCAGATGATGGTGGACGTGATCGCGAACAACCTCGCGAACGTGAACACCACGGGCTTCAAGCGCTCGCGCGCCAGCTTCGAGGACCTGATCTACGAGACGCTGCAGGGCGCCCGCGGCGCTGCCGGCCAGGGCCAGCAGGAGGTGGCGCTGATCCAGATCGGCAAGGGCGTCCGCACCAACGCCATCACGCGCCTGCACAACCAGGGCGCCGTCGAGCAGACCGGCCGCGGCTTCGACCTCGCCATCGAGGGCGACGGCTTCTTCCAGGTCCAGCGCCCCGACGGCAGCGTCTCGTTCACGCGCGACGGCAACTTCAACCGCGCCGAGAACGGCACCATCGTGACGCAGGGCGGCCACCCGGTGTGGCCCGGCATCACGATCCCCGCCGACGCGACGGAAGCGTCGATCTCCTCCGCCGGCGTGGTGAGCGCGGTGGTGCCGGGGTCGAGCACGCCGGTGGAGATCGGGCGCCTCGAGCTCGCGCGCTTCGTGAACCCGGCCGGCCTCGAGGCGATCGGCGAGAACCAGTTCCGCCAGACCGCCGCCTCGGGCCAGCCGCTCACGGGGCTGCCGCAGGAGGGAGGTTTCGGGCGGGTGCTGCAGGGGATGCTCGAGTCGAGCAACGTCGAGATCGTCACCGAGATGACGGACATGATCGCGGCGCAGCGCGCCTACGAGATCAACGCGAAGGCGATCCAGGCGGCCAGCGACATGGCGCAGGCGACCAATGGCCTCATCCGCTAGCGTCGCGCTCGCGGCGCTCCTCGGCGCGCCGTCCGCGCCGCCGCCGCCGCCGCTCGACCGGCGCGTCGCCGAGCTCGCCGCCGAGCGGCTTGCCGTGCCGGCGGCGCGGGTGCGCGTGCAGTGGCGCGGCGTCGCCCCCGCGGTGCCGGCCGGCGCGCCCGCGCGCCTGGCGGGCTGTGCGCCGGACGGCTGGTGCGCCGTCGTGGTGGAGGAGGCGCCGGGCGCGCCGAGCGCGCACATGCTGCGCATCGGTGCGGCCGACTCCGTGCCCGTGGCGGCGCGCCCGCTCCCGGCGCGCGCGACGCTGGCCGCGGCCGACCTGGTGCCGGGCGAGGTGGTGCACTGGGGCGGCGCCCGCGAGGGCGCGGCGCCCGCCGCCGAGCCGGGCTGGCAGACGATGCGCGCCGTGGCGGCGGGGGAGCCGCTCACGCTCGGTGCCGCGCGCCCGCCGGCGCTCATCCGCGCGGGCGACCGCGTGCGCGCGCGCTGGGCGGCGGGCGGCGTGGAGGTGCAGCTGGAGGGGACGGCGCTCATCGCCGCGTCGCTCGGCGAGGTCGTGCGCCTGCGCGTGGACGGGCGCCCCCAGCCGCGCGCCGGGCGCGTGACCGGTCCCGGCACCGCGGAGCTTCTGCCGTGACGCGCGCCGCCCCCCTCCTCGCGCTGCTCGCGCTCGCCGCGGCGCCGCTCGCCGCGCAGCAGGACAGCGCGCAGGCCGCCGCCCCCGCCGACGAGGCCCCCGCGGCGCCCGTGCGCCGCACCAACGTGCGCCGCGCGAACTGGCTCGACGACCAGCAGCCGCTGCAGCTCGGCACGGTGCTGACCGTCGTCATCGACGAGCAGATGCGCGCCAACGAGAACGTGAGCCAGGTCGCCACCAACGACCGGAGCCAGACGAACCGGCTCAACCCCTCGGGCAGCAATCCGCTCGGGCCCCAGATGAACTTCGGTGCGTCGAGCTCGGCGCAGTCGCGCGACGACGGCCGCGCGGGCCGGGGCGGCGACCTCACCGCCGTGATCACCGTGCGCGTCACCGGCTTCGACGAGGTCGGCAACGCGACGGTGGAGGGGAAGAAGACGGTGAACGTGGATGGCCGGAAGCAGGAGGTGCAGCTCACCGGCACCGTCCGGCCGATGGACGTGGCGTGGAACAACCTCGTCTCGTCCGAGCGCGTGCTCGACGCCGAGATCACCTACAAGGGCGCGAAGATCGGCCCGCGGCAGGGGATCCTGGGCAAGATCCTCAACATCCTGTGGCCGTGACCGCGCGCCGCCGCGTCATCGCGCTCGTGCTCGCCGGCCTCGCGCTCGGCGCGGCGCCCGCCGCGGCGCAGCGCGCCGCGCGCATCGGCGACCTCACGTCGCGCGCGGGCGACGTGCCGCGCCGCATCGTCGGCTACGGGCTGGTGGTCGGGCTCGACGGCACGGGCGACCGCGCGGTGGGCGGCTTCATCGGCGAGACGCCGACGATCCGCGCCATCATCAACCTGCTCCGCCGCTTCAACATCCAGGTGCCGCCGATCTCGCTGCAGTCGCGCAACGCGGCGGCCGTGCTCGTGACCGCCGAGGTCTCGCCGTACCTGCGGCCGGGGGGCCGCTTCGAGGTGCAGGTCTCGTCGCTCGGTGACGCGACGAGCCTCCGCGGCGGCGTGCTGTGGATGACCCCGCTCCTCACCGATCCGCTGGAGCCGCCCATCGCGACGGCGCAGGGGCCGCTCATCGTCGGCGGCCTCGGCGACGCGGCCCGCGCGGCGACGACGCGCGGCGGCAACTCGGCGCGCGTGCCGGAGGGCGGCGTCCTCGAGGTGGAGCCGCCGCCGGTGCCCGCGGGCGCGCCGCGCCTCCAGCTCCGCCGGCCCGACCTCGGCACGGCCAGCGCCATCGCCCGCGCGGTCAACGGCGCCCTGGGCGACGGCACCGCGCGCGTCCTCGACGCGGGCGCCGTGGCCCTCGCGCCGAAGGGCGCCGACAGCACCGCGCTGCCGCTGCTCCTGGCCGCGATCGACACGCTGCCGGTCGCCGTCGCGCTGCCCGCGCGCGTCATCATCAGCGCCCGCGACGGCACCGTCGTCGCCGGCGGCGAGGTGACCGTCGGCCCCGCGGCGATCAGCCATCGCGGCATCACGCTGCGCATCGGCGGCCCCGCCGACTCCTCGGCGGCGCCGCAGGGGCTCGTCGCGGTGCGCGGCGAGTCGACGGTGCAGCAGGTGGCGGCGGGGCTGCACGCGGCCGGCGCCACGAGCCAGGAGATGGCGGCGATCTTCACGTCGCTCGTGGACGTCGGCGCGCTGCTGGCGCAGGTGGTGGTCCGGTGAGCCCCGACGGCGCGGGCGCGCCGCTCCCCCGCGCGGCGGCCGGTGGCGACCCGGGGCCGCTGCACCGGAAGCTGCGCGCCGAGACGGCCGCGCTCGAGGGCGTCTTCCTCGGCCAGCTCTTCGCCGCGATGCGCGCGACCGTGCCGGCCGACGGGGCGGGCCATGGCCCCGGCGATGCGATGTTCCAGGCGCTCCTCGACGAGCAGCTCGCCGCGCAGGCCGCGCAGCGGCTGGAGCACGGCCTCGGCGCGGCGCTCTACCGGCAGCTCAGCCGCCACCTCCCGGAGGGCGCATGATCCCCGCCGCCGACCTGGACCGCGCCCTGCGCCGCGAGGCCGAGCTGATCGGCGAGGTGCGCGCGGCGCTCGCCGCCCAGCGCGCCGCCGTGGCCGCCGACGACATCGAGCGCGTCGAGCTCTCGGTGCAGGCGGTCGGGCGGACGCTGCTCGTGCTCGACGAGGCGCGCCGCCGCCGCGCGGCGATCGCGACGCTCGCCTCCGGGCGCGAGGTGGGGTCGCTGGCGGAGCTGGAGGCCGCGTGGGACGGGCCGATGCCGCTCTCGCTGCGCGAGGCGTGCGCCGCCGTGCGCCGCGAGGCCGAGGCGGCCGCGAGCGAGGCGCGCGTCAACCAGGCGGTGCTGCGCGGCGCGCTCGACGCGGCCGACGCGTACCTGCAGCACCTCTTCACCGCGGCCGACCCGACGCCGGTCTACCAGCCCGCCACGCGGCGCACCGAGCCGGTCGCCCGGCTCGTCGACCGGACGGCCTGAGCGATGCCGCCGGTCTCCCTCGCGGCGATCCTCAGCACCGCCCGCGGCGCGCTGCTCGCCCAGCAGAAGGGCGTCACCGTCGCGGCGCACAACATCGCGAACGCGAACACGGAGGGGTTCAGCCGCCAGCGCGTCGTGATGAAGCCGGAGGTGCCGCTCCGCACGCCCGACGGCTACCTCGGCCGCGGCGTCATCGCGCCCGCGCCCGAGCGCGTGCGCGACCTCTTCCTCGACGAGAACTTCCGCGCCCAGTCGGGCCAGCTCGGCGGCTTCTCGCAGACGCGGGACGCGCTCCGGCAGATCGAGGGCGCGGTCAACGAGCTCGGCGACGCGGGCATCGGCGAGGGCATCGACCAGTTCTTCAGCGCCTGGGGCGACCTCGCCAACCTGCCGACCAGCGGCGCCGCGCGGACCCAGGTGCTCGGCGCGGCCGCCGAGCTCTCGCGCCGGTTCCGGAACGCCGCGGACGCGCTCGCCGAGACCGGCCGGAGCGTGCAGGAGCGGATGGACGCGGCGGTCCGGCGCATGAACACGCTCACCGTCGAGATCCGCGACCTCAACCGCCAGATCCAGCTCGTGAGCAGCACCGGCAGCGCGCCCGACCTCGAGGACGCGCGCGACCGCGCGCTCGACGAGCTCTCCCGCCTCGCGAACGTGCGCGTGAGCCGGTACCAGGACGGCTCCGTGGGCGTGGTCCTGGGCGGCGTGATGGTCGCCGATGCCGTCGTGGCGCGCCAGTTCACGCTCCGCACCGAGGGCGCGGGGTTCGGCGTCGGCCTCGTCGGGGAGACCGGCACGCTGCCGATCCGCGCCGGCGAGCTGGAAGCGCTCGGCCGCTTCACGCAGGCGACGCTGCCCGGCCTGGAGGCGCGGCTGGACACGCTGGTCGCCGCGGTGGTGGACGAGGTGAACACGCGCCACGCGGCCGGCCAGACGGGCCCCGGCGGCACGACCCCGGGCGAGACCGGCGTCTTCTTCTTCGACTCGAGCCCGGCGGGACGCACGGCCCGCGGCCTGGCGCTCTCCAGCGCCGTGCAGGCGAACCCCGGGGACATCGTCACGGGCGCCGGCACCGCGGGCGACGCCGGCATCGCGCTGGCGATCAGCCGGCTCCGCACCGCGCGCCTCGCGATCGGCGGCGGCGCGCCGCTCACCTTCGGCGAGTACCACGCCTCGTTCGTCACCGACCTCGGCGTGCAGGCCCAGGCCGCCGACCGGTCCGTCAGCGCATTTCAGACCCTCGTGGAACAGGTCGATAACCAGAGGGCGAGCGTGAAGGACGTCTCCATCGACGAGGAGATGGTCGCGCTCGTGCGCTACCAGCAGGCCTACGCGGCCGCGGCGCGGATCGTGACGACGGCAGACGAGATGATGGATGCCGTCCTGCAGATGGTACGGTGAGCAATCATGCTGATCCTGAACCGCCGGGTGGGCGAGGCGATCATCATCGCGGGGAACATCCGGGTCGTCGTGCTCCAGAGCGACCGGCGCGGCGTGCGCCTCGGCATCGAGGCGCCGACCGAGGTCGGCATCCAGCGCGAGGAGCTCGTGTCGCAGGTGGCGGCGGAGAACCGCCGCGCGCGGGCGGCACAGACCGGGGTGATGTGGGCGGCACGCCTGGCGGCGCGGCCGGAGGTGCGCTGAGGCGCCTCAGGCCTGCCAGGCGGCGAGGTGGAGGGCGAAGGTGGATCCGCCCTCCCACGCCAGCTCCCCGCCCATCTCCCGCGCCAGCGTGCGCGCCACGTGGAGGCCGAGTCCTGCGAGGGGCCCGGCCTCCTTCGTCGTGACGTACGGCTCGAACAGCCGCCCCGCGACGCCCGGCGCCACGCCCGGGCCGCCGTCGTGGCAGCGCAGCATGACGCCGGCGGGCATCGCGCGCAGCTCGAGGCGGATCCAGCCGTCCACGCGGTCCGCCTGCGCCGCGAGCGCGTTGTGCACCAGGTTGAGCAGGATGTGGATGAGGTGCTGCTCCACCGCGCGCACCGCCGGCAGCCCCTCCCCCTCGTCCACGTCGAGCCGCGTGGGCGAGCGGTGGAAGGCGTAGACGCGCGCCATGAAGTCCAGCGGGCCATGGAGCGTGAGCGGCGCCGGCGCGGACGCCGTGGGCGGCAGGCGGAGGAGGTGCTCCAGCAGGTCGAACGCGCCGATGAGGCGCTGCGTCCCCTCCAGCAGCATCAGGCGCACGCTCGGCACCGCCTCGGGCTCGTCGATGAGCTCGGGAGCGAGCGACAGCACCTGGATCGGGTTCCGGATCTCGTGGATGAGCCAGCGCACGGTCCGCGCGACCACCGCGGCGCGGTTGGCGGCCACCAGCAGGTCGCGTTCGGCCATGACCCCGAAGCCTACGCCCTGCCACGGCCCCGGGCCACCACGGGGGTCACCCGACCCAGGGCCCCTCGATCACCGGGTCGTGCGCGTGGCGGCGCCGGATCACGGCGAGCGTCCCCTCGGTGATGCGCGCACCACGCACGAGCAGCGTGGCACCCGAGGCGGTGCGGAGGTCGTCCACCAGCGTCATGCCGGGCTGGAGGTCGGGCACGGGGACGAAGCGGCGCGCCGTGGCGGGCGCCGTCTCCACCACGCTGCCGTGGACGATCGCCGCGAGCTGCGCCACGGCCGCCGGGTCGTACCAGGTGCCGGCGCGCGCCTCGACGCGCGCGAGCGCCTGGGCCTCGCCGAGCCCCTCGTCGCGCGCGGCGAGGAAGTCGGCCGCGAGTCGCAGCAGGCGCGACCGGAGCGGGAGCTGGCCGCGCTGGCGGTGGCCGGGGAGGCCGCTCCCGTCCCAGTGCTCGGACACGGCCTCGATCAGCTCGGCGGCGTCGCGGAGCCGGTCGACGTCCATCAGCACCGCACGCGACGAGGCCGCGAACCGGTGCGCGGGGTCGGCCGCGGTCGCGGCGTGCGCACCGCCCGCGAGGGCGCCGACCTCGAGCAGCCGCGCGGCCGTCTCCAGGTCGGCGCGGAGGTGCGCCGGGACCTCGAAGCGGTCGGCGAGCGCGGCGGTCAGGGCCGCGAGCCGGTCGGCGCGGTCGCGCGCGCCGGGGCGCGCGAGGTCGACGAGGTGGCCCAGCAGCCCGACGAGCTGCTCCATCCCCCGGCCGAGCTCGGCGTGGCGCTCCTGCAGGGCGAGCGTCTCCTCGCGCAGGCGGTCGTGGCGCCGCTTGAGGCGGAGCATCGCCCGCACGCGCGCGAGCAGCGCCTCCGCCTGCACGGGGAGCGCGAGCACGTCGTCCGCGCCCGCGTCGAGCCCCGCCAGCGCGCCGCGCGCGTCCCCCGGTGCGGCCAGCAGGACGATCATCGTGGCACCGAGCGCGGGGTCCTGTCGCAGCCGCCGGCAGAGCGCCGCACCGTCCACCCCGCCGCCCACCGGCACGACCAGCACGTCCGGGCGCACGTCGCCGGCCGTGGCCAGCGCCTCGCCGCCGTCGGCCGCGGTGAGGACGAGCAGATCCTCCAGGCCGCCGAGCGTGCGCAGGATGCCGGCGCGCGTCGCCACGTCGTCCACGGCGACCAGCACCGTGGCCAGCGGCGGTGCCGCGGTGGCGGGCGTCACGGGGTCGGGACCGGCGCGGCCGGCGCCGCGACGCCGAGCGCGGTCGCGCTGTCGGCGGCGGCCGTCAGGGCCGGCGCGGCCTGGTCCGGCATCTGCACGAGGATCGCGATGCGCCGGTTCTGCGCCGCGCGCGGGTCGCCGGTGACGCGGAGCTTCCGGTCGGCATGGCCGCGCACGGCGGCGACCTGCGTCGCCGGCAGGCCGCCGGCCTCCATGATGCGGCGCGCCGTGTTGGCGCGGTCGGACGAGAGCTCCCAGTTGCCGTAGCCGGCGCGCTGGTACGGCACGGCGTCGGTGTGGCCGTCGATGGTGACCGCATTGGGCAGCGAGGCGAGCTGCGCGCCGAGCACGCCGAGGAACTCGGCGACCGAACCCTTCGGCGTCGCGCTGCCGCTCTCGAAGAAGACGCCCGTCGAGTCCTCCAGCAGCTCGATGCGGAGCCCCTCCTCGGTGAGCGTGAGCTCCACGTGGCCGAGGAGCTCCTCGAACCGCTCGTCGCTGGCGAGGGCGGCCTTGATGCGCTCCTCGAGCGCCTTGAGGTCCTGGCGCAGCGCGGCCGTGGCGGCGGCGCGGTTCACCGGCTTCGGCGACCCGGGATTGCTCATCCCCGGCATCGGCGACTGGCCGAGGTGCTCGGCGGTGCCGAGCGGGTTCTGGAAATAGCCGGCGACCGACTCCTTCACCGACGGCGACTGGTTCACCAGCCACAGCACGAGGAAGAGCGCGAACATCGCCGTCATGAAGTCGGCGAAGGCCACCTTCCACGCGCCACCGTGGTGGCCGTGTCCGTGGCCCTTCTTCTTCCGGACGATGATGACCGACTCGCGGTCCTTGTTCATGCGCTACTTCCCCTTCACGGCCTTCTCCATGTCGGCGAACGTCGGCCGCACCTCGGCCGACACCGCGCGCCGCGCGAACTCGCACGCCACGATCGGCGCGTAGCCCTTCGCGAAGGCCACGACCGACGCCTTCAGGAAGTTGTAGAACCGCGACTCGGCGGCCGCCGCGTGCTCGAGGCCGCTCACCATCGGGCCGAGGAAGCCGTACGACAGGAGGATGCCGAGCAGCGTGCCCGTGAGCGCGGCGGCGACGTGCTCGCCGATCTCCTCCACGGTGCCCGTGATGGCGCCCATGGTGATCACGATGCCGAGCACGGCGGCGACGATGCCGATGCCGGGGAGCGCATCGCCCACCTTCTGCAGCGCGCCGGACGACGCCGCCGACTCCTCGTGGTGCACGTCGATCTCGGCCTCCATCATCGACTCGAGGTCGAACGGGGGCACGCTGCCGACCAGCACGAGGCGGAGGGAGTCGCAGAGGAACTCCATCGGATGGTGGTGCGCGACGACGTCGGGGTACTTCTTGAAGAGCGCGCTCTTGTCCGGCGCCTCGATGTGCGCCTCGATGGCGACGAGGCCGTCCTTGCGCGCCACCTGGAAGAGCTCGAACAGCATCTTGAGCGCGTTCAGGTAGAGCCCCTGCGAGTACGGGCTCGGCTTGAACAGCCCCGGCAGCCGGTGACCGAGCGACTTGAGCACCGGTCCCGGCGTCCCGATGAACACCGTGCCGAGCGCCGTCCCCGCGATCGCGATGATCTCGGAGAGGTGGAAGAGCACGATCGGGTTGCCGCCGGCCATCATGAAGCTGCCGAGCACGGACGCGATCACGATCACGATCCCGACGATGGCGATCATGCGGCGGACCGGCCGGCGGGGCGGCGGACGGGGCGGGAACGGCGGCGGTGTCGCATCACAGCCGGTGTATCGGCCCCGGCGCATTGAAGCTTGAGGCCCGTCGTGCCGATACACCTCCTCGTGATGACCATCGACCCCGCGGCGCCGCGCGCCGAACCGTTCCTCGTCCGGCTGCACCAGCTGCTCAAGAGCGGCGAGGAGCTCCCGACGCTCCCCACCGTCGTCTTCGAGGTGCAGGCGCTCCTCGAGGGCGACCGCGCCACCACCCATGCCGTGGCGGAGCTGCTCGAGCGGGACCCGGCGCTCGCCTCGCGCCTGCTGCGCGCCGCCAACGCGGCCGCCGCGATGGGCCGCGGCGGCCCCGTGACGTCGATCGCCCCGGCGATCCAGCGGCTCGGCCTGAACGCGGTCTGGGGGCTCTGCCTGGTGGCCTCGGTGGTCGATGCGTTCCGCAAGGGGAGCGGCGCCTTCGAGCACGAGAAGTTCTGGCAGCACTCGACCGCGGTCGGCACGGTCGCCCGCGCGCTCTGGCGCGAGCTGCCGCTGCCGGAGGACGGCACGCCGGACGAGCTGTACGTCGCGGGGCTGCTGCACGATGCGGGGCTCCTCGTCCTCGACCAGTTCTTCCCCGACGACCTCTCGCGCGTGGCCGCCGTCCGCGCGGAGCATGCGCCGATCATGGGCGCCGAGGAGGCGCTGCTCGGCATCGACCACGGCGAGGTCGGCGGCCTGCTGCTCGGGCGCTGGGGCCTCCCGTCGGCGATCGTCGATCCCGTGGCCTTCCACCACCGTGCCAGCGGCGCGCCGCGCGAGCGGCAGGCCGCCGCGCGCTGCGTGATGGTGGCGGAGCTGCTGTGCATGGGCGCCGGCGCCGGCCTCGACCACGAGGGGGCGCCGTCCGGCGACCCGACGGAGGAGCTGCTGGCGCTCGGCTTCGCGCCCGACCAGATCGACCCGCTCGTCCTCATGCTCCACGGACTGGCGCAGGAAGCCGCCGGCACGGGGAGCCTGCTGGCCGCCGCATGAGCGGCCCGCGCCGACCATCCGTCCTGCCACCACCGCGCGGCCGCGGTGGTGGATGCCGGCGCGTGGTGCGCCGACCTGCTCCGTGGAGACGTTCCGCATGGCCTGGTTCGATGACCTCAAGCTCCGCTCCAAGCTCCTCGTCGGCGTGATGGCGTCGGCCACGGCCGTCGTCCTGCTTGGCGGCATCGCCCTGCGGGGGCTGTCCCGCGCGGAGCAGGGGAGCGCGCGCCTCGGCGACCTCGTCGTGCCCGGCGTGCGGCACCTGCAGCAGGCACAGGTGGCGGCGCGGACGATCCAGCGCGACGTCCGGCAGGGACTGCTGGTGACCGGCCGCGAGGCGAACGCCGCGTGGCAGGCCAGCGTCGCCGACCAGCGCGCGGCGCTCGTCGCGAGCCTCGACAGCGTCACGCGCATCGCGAAGGCCACGGGCACGGCGGAGGAGCTCGGTCGCGTGCGTGCCGCGTCGGAGGCGCTGTGGAGCACGCAGCGCCGCATCATCGCGCTCGCGGCGAGGGACCGGAATGCCGAGGCGCGGGCGCTCCTGCTCGGCGAGGAGAACCGCACCCGGCTCGCGGCGTTCAACACCACGCTGGCGGCGTACGTCGCGCAGGTCGAGCGGCTCGGGCGCGACGAGGCGGCGGCGGTCGCCGCCGCGGCGCGCCGGGCGAAGTGGCTGACGTTCGCCGTCGGCCTCCTCGGCCTCGCCGTCGTGACGGGCATCGGCCTCGCGATCGCGCGGCGGCTCCAGTCGGGTCTGGCCCTCGTGGCCGCGCGCGCCGAGGCACTGCGCGGCAACTGCATCACCGGGCTGAACGAGGGGATCCGCGGCCTCGCCGCGGGCGACCTGTCGACCACCGTCCACGCCACCACGCCGCTGCTCGCGCCCACCTCGCGTGACGAGCTCGGCGACCTCGGACGCACGCTCGACGGCATCATCACCGCGACGCAGGCCACGGTCGGCTCGTTCGCCGAGGCGCAGCGCGCGGTGGCGGACACGGTGGCTGCGGCGCAGGAGGTCGCGGTGGCCGCGCGCGACGGCCGGCTCGCGCACCACGCCGATGCCTCGGCGCTCGGCGGGGCCTTCCGGCAGGTCGTGGAGGAGATGAACGGCGCCCTCGCGGCGTTCGCGGCGCCGGTGCGCGGCGTGCGCGCGTCGCTCGAGCGGGTCGCGCAGGGGGACCTCGACCACGCCCAGGCGGGCGCGTGGCCCGGCGAGTACGCCGAGCTGCAGGCACAGCTCGGGCGCACCGTCGACGTGCTGCGCGGCGTGGCGCGCGAACTGGACGGGCTGATCGAGGCCGCGCGCGCCGGCGCCCTCGACCGCCGTGGCGACGCGGGTCGCTTCGCGGGCGCGTACCGCGGGCTGGTGGAGAGCGCCAACGCCATGTTCGCCGCCGTCGCCGAGCCGCTCCAGGAGACGAGCGCGGTGCTCGGTCACGTCGCCGAGGGAGACCTGACGGTCCAGGTCCGCGGGCGCTACCGCGGCGACTTCGCCGCGATGGCCGGCCGCCTCAACCAGACGATCGAGGCGCTCCGCGAGACGCTGCACCACATCGGGGGCAGCGCCGATGCCCTCGCCGCCGCGTCGACGGAGCTGGCGAGCGTCGCGAGCGAACTGACGGCCGGTGCCGACGCGACGTCGGGCCAGGCCAACGCGCTCGCGGCGTCGGCGGAGCAGGTGAGCGTCAGCAACCAGAGCGTCGCGGCCGGCACCGAACAGATGACCGCGTCCGTGACCGAGATCGCGCAGAACGCGTCGGAGGCGGCGCGCACCGCCCGGCATGCCGTGTCGGTCGCGGAGCAGACCGACCGCACCGTCGCCCGGCTGGGCGAGTCCAGCGGAGAGATTGAGCAGGTCGTCCGCCTGATCACGTCCATCGCCCAGCAGACCAACCTGCTCGCCCTCAACGCCACGATCGAGGCGGCGCGCGCGGGGGCGGCGGGGAAGGGCTTCGCGGTCGTGGCCAACGAGGTGAAGGAGCTCGCCAAGCAGACGACGAGCGCCACGCAGGTCATCGGCGGGAAGATCCGCGCCATCCAGGGCGAGACGCGCGAGGCCGTGGACGCCATCCGCGAGATCGGCGGCGTCATCCACACCATCGCCGAGCTGCAGCAGACCATCGCGGCCGCCGTCGAGGAGCAGACCGCCACCACGAACGAGATGGCGCGCAACGTCAACGAGGCCGCGGACGGGTCGCGCCAGATCTCGCGCACGATCGCCGACGTCGCCAACGCCGTCCACGCCACCTCGCAGGGCGCCGGCGCCATCGACCAGACCGCGGCGGAGTGCGCGCGCATGGCCGAGCAGCTGCGTGCCACCCTGGGGCGGTTCCAGCTGGGGCAGGAGGGCGCACGCGTGGCCGGCGCCTGGTCCGTGACCTGAGCCCGTGTTGTCGAGGGTTGCCGCGCGCAACCCCGGACACGACCCTCAACCGTGCATGGCGGCCGACCGATACATGGAAGTCATTCATCGGGCCGGCGGTGCCGGCGGAGGCGTGCGATGCAGAGCTGGAAGGATCTTTCGCTACGTGGGAAGCTGCTCGGTGCCTTCGGGGCCGTCCTCGGACTCACGCTGCTCGTCGGTGGCACGGGACTCTGGCGGTTGCGCCAGGTCGACCGTGCCACTGCGGAGCTCCGCGACAACTGGGTGCCGAGCCTCGTCGAACTGGGGTCGCTGGCCCATCCGGTCTCCGACTTCCGCACCTTCGAGCTGCAGCACCTGCTCTCGAGCACGCGCGAGGAGCGTGCGATGTACGAGGAGCGGATGGCGGAGGCGCTCGACAGCCTGGCTGCCCGCCGCGCCCGCTACGCCCGGCTCGTCACCGACGGCGAGGAGCGCCGCGCCTACGAGCGGTTCGGCGTGCAGTGGACCGACTTCCTCGCGCGGCACGACACGCTGCTGCAGCTCTCCAACGCCGGCCGCCGCGACAGCGCGATCGCCTACAGCCGGCGCGACTCGCGCCGGCTCTACCTCGCCTCCTTCGAGAGCGTCCTCACCCTCCAGCAGCTGAACCGCGCCGGCGCCGAGCGCGCTTCCGCCACGTCGGCGTCGGCGTACCGGTCCGCGCTGTGGGGCAGCCTGGCCTTCATGGGGCTGGCGCTGGTGGCCGGCCTCGCCATCGCCACGCTCGTGGCGGGCGACCTGGCGCGGACGATGGGGCTCATCGCGGAGCGTCTCGACCGCCTCCGCCGTGACTGCGTGCAGGGCCTGGGCGGGATGATGGGCGCCCTGAGCCGCGGCGACCTCACCGCGCGCATCGAGCCGACGACGGCACCGCTGCGGCTGCGGCGCGGCGACGAGCTTGGCCGGCTGGCCGATGCCGTCGATGCCATCATCGGGGAGACGGAGCAGACCGTACGGGACGCGAACGCGGCGAAGGACGCCGTCGCCCGCCTCGTCGAAGAGGCTCGCCAGCTCACCGCGCATGCCCGGGGCGGCGAACTCGGCTACCGGGCCGATGCGGGCGCGTCGGCGGGGGCCTACGCCGACGTGGTGCACGGCATGAACGGCACGCTCGACGCGCTGCTGGCACCCGTGCAGGAGGCGCTCGGCGTGCTTGAGCGGATGGCGGCCCAGGACCTCACGGGGCGCGTCTCGTCGGAGCATCGCGGCGACCACGCCCGGCTCGCGACGGCGGTGAACGCCGCGATCGAGGCGACGGCGGGAACGCTCCGCGCGGTGGCCGAGCATGCGGGGACCCTGGCGCGCTCCTCGGAGGAGCTGGCGGCGGTCTCGGCGCAGCTCGGGAGCGCGGCGGAGGAGACGGCGGCCCAGGCGTCGGTCGTCTCGGCGTCGGCCCAGCAGGTGTCGTCCACGACGGAGACGGTCGCGGCCGGCACCGAGGAGATGGGCGCGTCGATCCGCGAGATCAGCGCCAGCACGGCGACCGCGGCGCAGACCGCCGCGGGCGCGGTGCGGGAGGCGGAGGCCGCCGCCGGCACCATCGGGCGGCTCGGCGTCTCGTCGCGCGAGATCGGCGAGGTGCTGCGCGTCATCACCTCGATCGCGGAGCAGACGAACCTGCTGGCGCTCAATGCCACCATCGAGGCGGCGCGGGCGGGGGAGGCGGGGAAGGGCTTCGCGGTGGTGGCGAACGAGGTGAAGGAGCTCGCCAAGCAGACGGCGCGCGCCACCGAGGACATCGCGGAGCGCACCGAGGCGATCCGGGGCGACGCGACCGCCGCGATGGACGCGATCGAGCAGATGCGCGGCGTGATCGGGCGGATCGCCGAGCTGCAGACGAGCGTCGCCGGCGCGGTGGAGGAGCAGACCGCCACCACCGCCGAGATGGGCCGAGGCCTGCAGCAGCTGGCGACGGGCACCGCCGAGATCGCCCAGAGCATGGGCGCCGTCGCCACCGCCGCCGGCGAGACGTCCACCGGCGCGTCCACGTGCCGCGCCGCGAGCGAGGAGCTGGCGGGTCTCTCGGGTCAGCTCACGTCCCTGGTGGGCCGCTTCCGCCTCGCCCCGGAGGGCGCCGGGCGGCACGCGGCTCAACCGCGGGTCGCCGCGGGCCGATAGTCGGGACTGCCGACGCGGGGGCCCCATGCCCCCGCCCCTCCGGAGAGCCGCATGAGCGACATGGACGACATCATCCGCGAGTTCCTGGTCGAGAGCCACGAGGGCCTCGACCAGCTGGACCGCGACCTCGTGAGCCTCGAGCAGCGCCCGCGCGACCGGGAGCTGCTCGCGGCGATCTTCCGCTGCATCCACACGATCAAGGGCACCTGCGGCTTCCTCGGCTTCGGCAAGCTGGAGTCGGTGTCGCACGTGGGCGAGAACCTGCTCGCGCTGCTGCGCGACGGGAAGCTCCAGCTGACGCCGGGGATCACCACGGCGCTGCTGCGGCTGGTGGACGCGGTCCGCGCGATCCTCGCGTCGATCGAGACGCAGGGCGACGAGGGCGCCACCGAGTACGACGACCTCATCGCGACCCTGACGCAGCTGGCCTCGGGCGCGGCCGAGCCCGCCGCGGCGCCGGCCGTCGAGCCGGCGCCCGCGCCCGTCGCCGCTCCCGCCGCGACGCAG
>JANRIU010000058.1:0-21795 GCA_033764615.1 Gemmatimonadales bacterium
CATCGGCGGCGGCGGCGGCTGCAGACGCGGCCCGGGGCGCGGCCCGACGGGCGGCGCGGAGGGGGCGGCGGCGCCGGCCTCGCCGACGGGCGCCTCGGGCGCACGCGGCGGCTGGACGAAGTCGGCGGCGAGCGTCAGGCCCGCGGCGGGCGGCTCCTCGCCGGACTCGGCGATCGGCGCCTCGGTCGCGACCGTCTCGGGCTCGGGCGCGGGGGGCAGGTCGCGGAAGAGCTGGCGGGCCCGCTCCTCGAGCGACAGCTCCGGCTCCTCGCGCTCGGCCTCGAGCAGCGAGGCGCGCTCGAACTCCAGCGCCGCGGCGCGCTCCACCGCGCGCTCGGCCTCGAGCTGCGCCTCATGCTGCGCCACCTCGGCGGCGGTGCGCCGGCGCTTCGCCGGCTTGGGCGCCTCCGCGGCGGGGGCTGGCGCGGGCTCCTCGGCCTTCTTGGCCGCGCGCTTCCGCTTCGGGGCGGCGGCCGGCTCGGCCGCCTTGCGCTTCTCGCGCTCCCAGCGCACGCGCAGCGCGGAGACCTGGTCGGCCTCCAGCGACGACATGTGGCTGCGTACGGTGATGCCCATGTCCCGCAGCAGCGACAGCAGCTGCTCCGGGGGGACGCCGAATTCCGCCGCGAGATCGTGCACCCTGGTCTTGACCACGCATACCCTCCGTCAGCCGGGCCCGGTCGCCGCGCGCAGGATGCCGCTGGCGAGCTTCGGATCCCGGACCCCGACCACCATGACCGGTGGCCGGCCGAGCCGCGCCCCGAGCGTCGCCGCGTCCGGCCCCGCGACCTGCGGGACCGCGCGCGCCACGACGAGGCGCATCACCTTTTCCACGGCGCGCGGGCTCGCATCCGCCGCCACCACGACACAGTGGCACCCGCCCCGCCGCACCTCGTCCCGCACCGCCGCCACCCCGACCGCGAGGGCGCCGGCGCGCGCGCCGAGCCCCAGCAGGCCGAGGACACCGCTCACCCCTGCGCCGGCTCCTCGCCGCCCTCGTCCGTCACCTGCGCGAAGAACGCCAGCAGCACGTCCGCGGCGTTCGGGGTGATCCCCTCGATGCGCAGCAGGTCGTCCCGCTCGAGGTCGAGCACGTCATCGAGCATGGTGAAGCCGGCGCTCGCCAGGGCCTGCACGATCGCCGGGTCCAGCTCCTTGAAGCCGGCGAGCGGCACCTGGGCCGATGCCTCGTCCTCGGGAGGCAGCGGCGCGAACAGCGGGCCCTCGCCGCCCTTCTCCAGCCACTCGCGGCTCGAGTAGAGGTCGATCTTCCACCCCGTCAGCTCGGAGGCGAGCCGCACGTTCTGCCCGTTGCGGCCGATGGCCAGCGAAAGCTGGTCCTCGTCCACGACCGCCTGGATCGTCTTGGCATCGGGGACGGAGAAGACGCGGGCCACACGGGCCGGCGCCAGGGCGAGCCGCGCGAAGCGCTCCGGGTCCGGCGACCACGGCACGATGTCGATCCGCTCGCCGCCGAGCTCGTTGACCACCGCCTGCACGCGCGAGCCCTTGAGGCCGACGCACGCGCCCACGGGATCGATCGCATCGTCGCGCGAGATCACGGCGACCTTCGTGCGGCTCCCGACCTCGCGCGCGATCGCCTTGATCTCGACGATCTGCTGCTGGATCTCGGGCACCTCGAGCTTGAACAGCGCCTTCACGAAGAGCGGGTCGCCCCGCGAGAGGATCAGGCGCGGCCCCTTCGGCGTCTCCTCGAGCTTCTTCAGGACGGCGCGCATCGTGTCGCCCTGGTGGAAGTGCTCGCGGTGGTTCTGCTCGCGGTAGGGGATGATCGCCTCGGCCTCGCGGAACTTGTTCAGCATGATCACGAGCTTGCCGCGCTCGATCTGCTGCACCTCGCCCGAGAGCAGCTCGCCGACCCGGCTCGCGAATTCGTCCCGGATGCGGTTGCGCTCGCCCTCGCGCACGCGCTGGATGATCCGCTGCTTCGCGGCCTGCACCGCGAGGCGGCCGAACTGCTCGAAGGGGACCTCCTCCTCGAGCATGTCGCCGACGGCGAAGTCGGGATCCTCGAAGCGCGCCTCCTCGAGGCTGATCTGCCAGCTCGAATCCTCCACCAGCTCCACGACCTGCCGGAGCCGGCTGATGCGCAGCCCGCCGTTCAGCTCGTCCACCTCGAGCTCGAACTTCACGTTCGGCCCGAAGCGCTTGACCAGCGCCGCGTGGATGCCGTCGCGCAGCAGGTCCAGCAGCTCGTTCCGATCGAGCTGCTTGGCCGTCGTGAGCTCGCGGAACGCCGCGAGCATCTCCGCCGAACCGCTCATGGTCAGCTCCCCCGCCCTTTCCGGTACCGCTCCCAGTCCACCACCAGTGTCGCCTCGGTCACGTCGGCGAGCGGCACGAGCCGATCGACGCCGCCGAGGCGCAGCTGCACATGTGCATCATCGGGCACCGCCACCAGCTCGGCCTCCGGCCGCCCGCGTTCCCCGGCCAGCCGCACCCGCACCCGCTCGCCGACGAACCGGCGCCAGTGCTCGGGGAAGCGGAGCGGCCGCTCGAGGCCCGGCGAACTCACCTCGAGCGTGTACCGCGCACCCGCCAGGCCCCGCTCCTCGAGCCACGGTTCGAGCAGCCGGCTCGCCGCGGCGCACTCCTCGGGGCCGATCCCGGCCCCGGGCGCGCCGCCGCCGGGGCGGTCGATGCGCACGCGGATCAGCGGCGCCGACTTCGCGCCGCCGACCGTCAGGTCGACGAGGTCGAAGCCGTGCTCGGCGAGCAGGGCGCGGACCGGATGGAGGAGCGTGGCGGCGTCCATCGTGGCGCGAGGTGCGGCGCGAGCGGGAACAAAAAACGTGGGGGAACCTTTCCCCCACGTAGCGGGCCACGGCTGGTTCCGGTGAAACACCGTAGCCCTCAGAACCTAGCGGTCCGCCCCCATCCGGTCAACCGAAAGCGGCACCCGTCCCGGGGCGACCGAGGTACGCCACCATGCGCCCGTCGGTGCCGCCGGAGGCGCGGTGCGAGAAGAAGCGGTCGCGGTCGCGGGCGCTGCACCAGTCGCTGGTCGACACCTCCGCCACCCCGGCGGCCCGCGCCTGGTCCGCGAGCACGGCGCGCAGGTCGAGCTGCCAGGGGCCGGGGCCGGGCGCCGGCACGCCGCACCCGTCCATCACCTCGCGGCCGACCTCGTAGCACGGCCCCGAGATGCCGACGCCCAGGTGCACGTGCACGTCCGCGGCGCGCGTGCCCGCGCGTTCCCCGAGGAGCGCGAGGCCGCGCGACAGGATGCCGGCCGCCGTGCCGCGCCAGCCCGCATGGAGGAGCGCGAGCGCGCCGCTGCGCGCATCGACCAGGTAGACCGGGATGCAATCGGCGATGGTGACGGTGAGCAGCACGCCGGGGGCGGCCGTCGCGTGGCCGTCGACGCCTTCCACCAGCCGCCACCCCTCCCCCGGCTCGGCCCAGCGCACGGCGGGGCCGTGCACCTGGTGCCCGAGCACGGTCAGGCCGAAGGCGCCGTCCTCGAGGCCGCGGAGCGCGCGCCAGCGGCGCATGACCTCGCCGACGGGCTCGCCGGTCCAGAGCCCGAGGCAGAAGGTGTCGCCCTCCGCCGTGGCCCGCGCCGTGACGCCGGCCACCACGCCGAAGCGCGCACGCCACGCCTCCAGCTCGTACCGCGGGACGGCGCCGCCCCGCCACGCCTCGCGCGTCACCCGTCGCGGCGCTCGATGCGGGCGCCGAGGGCGCGCAGCCGCTCGTCGATCCGCTCGTAGCCGCGCTCGATCTGGCCGATGTTGTGGATGGTGCTCGTCCCCTCCGCCGCCAGCGCGGCCACGAGCATCGCCATGCCGGCGCGGATGTCCGGCGACTCGACGGTGCCGCCCCTGAGGGGGGCGCGGCCCGAGATGACGGCGCGATGCGGGTCGCACAGCACGATGCGCGCGCCCATGCCGATGAGCTTGTCGACGAAGAAGAGCCGCGACTCGAACATCTTCTCGAACACGAGCAGCATCCCCTCGCACTGCGTCGCCGCGACGATGGCGATGGACATCGTGTCGGCCGGGAAGGCGGGCCACGGCCCGTCCTCCAGCTTCGGCACGTGCCCGCCGAGGTCGGTGCGGATGCGGCGCTCCTGGTTCGCGTCCACCACGAGCGTCGTCCCCTCGGCGCGCGGGCGGATGCCGAGCCGGTCGAAGCCGAGGAGCGTGCTGCGCAGCTCGTCCACCCGCACGTCCTCGATGCGGAGGGCCGAGTTGGTGGCGGCGGCGAGGCCGATGAAGCTGCCGATCTCGATGTGGTCGGGCCCGAGGCGGTGCCGCGCGCCCTTGAGCGGGTGCCCGCCCTCCACGACGTAGGTGTTCGACCCGATCCCCTCGATGCGGGCGCCCATCGCCACGAGGAAGCGCGCGAGGTCCTGCACGTGCGGCTCGCTCGCCGCGTTGCGCAGCACGGTGCGCCCCTGCGCCGCCACCGCCGCCATCAGCGCGTTCTCGGTGCCCGTGACCGACGGCTCGTCGAGGAAGATGTCGGTCCCGCGGAGCGCCTTCGCCTCCACCGTGTACTGGTCGCCGACCTCCACGCGCGCGCCGAGCGCCTCCAGCGCGAGGAAGTGCGTGTCCACGCGTCGGCGGCCGATGACGTCGCCGCCGGGCGGCGGGAGCGTGACGCGCCCGAAGCGCGCGAGCAGCGGCCCGATGAGCAGGATCGACGCGCGGATCCGCGCGCAGAGCTGCGGGTCGAGCGGCTTCACGCGGACGGTGCGCGCGTCGACGCGGACGAGGTTGGGGCCCGCCCACTCGACGCGCACGCCGAGGTCCTCGAGCAGCGCCAGCAGCGTCTCCACGTCCCGGATGCGCGGGACGTTCTCGATCTCGCACGGTTCGGCGGCGAGGAGGGTGGCGGCGAGGATGGGGAGGGCGGCGTTCTTGTTGCCGGTCGGGCGCACGGTGCCGGCGAGCGGCGCGCCGCCTTCGACCACGAAGCGGGGAGGCATGGGCGCACAAGGTCGCGCATGCCGCGCGCGCGGTCAAGCGCGCGGGGTTGCGGCGCGCGGGTCGGCGGCGCTGATTCCGGGCATGGAGACGCTCGCGCCGGTGCCGGGCTGGGTGGGGCCCACGATCGCGGTGAGCCTCGTGGTGATCGCGCTCGCGTTCGTGGCGATCGCCGCGTTCGCGCTCGCCGCGCTCGCGGCGCTGCGCGACGCCACGCGCGAGGGGCGCGCCCTCGCGGCCACGCTGCGCGCGGAGGCCGAGCAGTTGGTGAAGCTCTCGCGCGGCGTCCGCCGCCGCGTGCGCCGCGGGGTGCTCGGCGCCGAGGAGCGCATGGGGGACCTCGCGGCGCTGTACGACGTGGTGGCCCGCGAGGTGGAGGAGACGGCGCTCGGCGCCGCGGCCACGCTCCGCGACGCGCGGACGGGGCGCGGCATGATCGGCCGCCTTCGCCGCCTGCTCGTCCCCCGCCGCTGAGCCGCCGTGCCCGCGCGCCGCGCGCTGCTCGCCCTCGCCGTGCTGGCGCTCGCCGGGCTCGCCCTGCCGCCCGACCTCCTCGCCTGGACGCCCGGCACCCACATCCACCTCGGCGAGTCGGTCCTGCAGCAGCTGCACCGGCTCCCGCCCGACGTCGCCGACCTGCTCCGCGCCTTCCCGCTCGACTTCCTCTACGGCAGCATCGCGCCCGACAGCTCGCTGGCGAAGAAGTACGCGCCGCGCGGCCGGCACTCCCACGCGTGGCACGTCGGCGACGAGCTGGTGCAGCAGGCGCCGAGCGACGCGCTCCGCGCCTTCGGCATGGGCTGGCTCGCGCACCTCGCCGCGGACACGGTCGCGCACAACTACTACGTGCCCCGGCAGCTCCTGCTCACCACCGTCACGCCGAACGCGGGGCACGCCTACTGGGAGAGCCGCGTCGAGGCCGAGCTGGGGCCGCGCGTCGCGCGCGAGGCGCGCGAGCTGCTGCGCGAGGGGCACGCCGCGGCCGACGCCTACATGGACCGGCTCATCGCGCCGACGCTCTTCCCGGTGCGGGTGAACCGGCGGTTGTTCCGCGGGATGGTGCAGGTGGCGGACTGGGCGGGATGGCAGCACGGGATGCGGCTCGTGCGCGCGCGCACGCGCTGGCCGCTGCCGGGCTGGGTGGTGGAGCGGCACCTCGACTGGTCGCTGCGGCACGTGCTGGGCGCCCTCGGCGCCGCGCCCGCCGCGCCGCGGGCGCTCGACCCCGCGGGCGCGATGCCGCTCGCGCGCGCGAAGCAACTCCGCCGCCGCGCGCTCGCCGCGGGCGGGGACCGCGAGGGCCGCCTCGAGGCGGTGGCGGCGGAGCACTTCGGGCTGCCGGACGCGGCGCGCTGAGCGCCGCGCCGCTCAGCCGAGCCGCGCCTTCAGCAGCGGCTGGATCGCCTTCGCGTCAGCCTTGCCGGCGGAGCGCTTCATCACCTGCCCCACGAAGAAGCCGATCAGCTTCGCCTCGCCGCCGCGAAAGCGCGCCACCTCGTCCGGATGCGCGGCCAGCACCTCGTCCACCCAGCCGGCGAGCGCGCCCTCGTCGCGCACCTGCACCAGGCCGAGCCGCTCGGCGACGGCCTTCGGCTCCGCGTCCGCCACCTTGAGCTCGGCGTAGAGCTGCTTGGCACCCGCCTTCGCGATCGTGCCGTCCTTCACGAGCCCGAGCAGCGCCGCGAGCCGCGCCGGCGGCACCGGGAACGTGCCGCCCTCGTTCCAGTCGGTCATCGCGGTCTCGAGCAACCAGTCGGCGGCGGCCTTCGGCTCCGCGCCCGCGGCGACGCACGCGTCGAAATACGCCGCGATCGGACGTTCGCTCGCCACGACGCCGGCGTGGTACGCCGGCAGGCCGGCGGCCATCAGCCGCTCGCGCTTGGCGTCGGGCAGCTCGGGGAGCGCGGCACGCTGCTCCGCGATCCAGTCCGCGGCGAGCACGAGCGGCGGGAGGTCGGGGTCGGGGAAGTAGCGGTAGTCGTCGCTGTCCTCCTTCGACCGGAGCACCTTCACCTCGCCGGTGGCGGCGTTGAAGAGCTGCGTGACCTGCCGGATCGCCCGCCCCGCCTCGCGCTCGGCGACCTGCCGCGCGAGCTCGATCTCGAGCGCGCGCTCGACGTTGGCGAAGGAGTTGAGGTTCTTCAGCTCGGTCTTCGTGCCGAGGCGCGCCTCGCCGGGGCGGCGGATGGAGATGTTCGCGTCCACGCGCAGCGTCCCCTTCTCCATGCTGCACTCGCTCACCTCGGCGTAGAGCAGCAGCTGCTTCAGCGCGACGAGGTACGCACGCGCCTCGGCGGGGCTCCGCAGGTCGGGCTCGGAGACGATCTCCACGAGCGGCGCGCCGGCGCGGTTCAGGTCGACGGCGGTGCGGCCCGCCAGGCGGTCGTGCAGGGACTTCCCCGCGTCCTCCTCCAGGTGCAGCCGCGTGACGCCGACCACGACCCGCCCGCGCGTGGGCGACTCGATGCGCACCGCGCCGCCGGTGGCGAGCGGCCGGTCGAACTGCGAGATCTGGTACCCCTTCGGCAGGTCGGGATAGAAGTAGTGCTTGCGCGCGAAGATCGACGTCTCGTGCACGGTGCAGCCGATGGCGAGCGCGGCACGCGTGGCGAGGCGGATCGCCTCGCGGTTCGGCACCGGCAGCGCGCCGGGGAGGCCGAGGGTGTACGGGTCGATGAGGGCGTTGGGGTCGGCGCCGAAGGCGAAGCCCTGCGCGCAGAACATCTTGGTGGCCGTGGCGAGCTGCACGTGCACCTCCAGCCCGATCACGCACTCCCACGCCGCGGTCGCGGTCGCGTCGGTCATGCGCCCACCTCCGCATCCCGGTCGAGCGCGGCCTCGAGCGCGCGCGCGACCGCGAGCATCCGCTCCTCGCCGAAGGCGGGCGCGATCAGCTGCGCGCCGACCGGGAGGCCGGCGCTCCGGCCGCACGGCAGCGACATCGCGGGAAGCCCGGCGAGCGAGACGCCGCAGACGAAGATGTCGGCGAGGTACATCTGCACGGGGTCGTCCACCTTCTCGCCCGCGCGGAAGGCGGGCGTGGGCGTCGTGGGGGTGAGCAGGAGGTCGACGCCCGCGTCGAACGCGGCGTCGAACTCGGCGGCGAGCCGGGCGCGGACCTGCTGGGCCCGTGCGTAGTACGCGTCGTAGTAGCCGGCGGAGAGCACGTAGGTGCCGAGCAGGATGCGGCGCCGCACCTCGGGACCGAAGCCGTGGCCACGCGTGTCGCGGTAGAGCCCCTCGACCGAGCCCTCGTCGCCGTGACGTCGGCCGTAGCGCACGCCGTCGTAGCGCGCGAGGTTGGACGCCGCCTCGGCGGGCGCGACGACGTAGTACGTCGGCACCGCCAGGCCGGACGACGGCAGCGACACGTCGACGAGCGAGGCGCCGAGCGCGCGGAGCGCCTCCTCCACCCGGCGCACGCCCGCCCGCACCCCGCCGTGGAGGTCGGCCGGGAAGAACTCGCGCGGCAGGCCGACGCGCAGGCCCCGCAGGTCGGCCGGGCGGTCGGGCACGGCGAGCGGCGGCCGGTCGGCGCAGGTGGCGTCCATCGGGTCGTGCCCGCTGATGGCGGCGAGCACCTTCGCGCTGGTCTCGACCGTGTCGCCGAAGACGGAGATGCAGTCGAGCGACGAGCCGAAGGCGACGAGCCCGTAGCGGCTCACGCGGCCGTACGTCGGCTTGACGCCGACGATGCCGCAGAAGCTCGCGGGCTGGCGCACCGAGCCGCCCGTCTCCGAGCCGAGCGCGGCGGGGACGACGCCGGCCGCGACGAGCGCCGCCGAGCCGCCGGACGAGCCGCCAGGGACGCGATCGGGGAACTGCGGGTGCTTCACGCGGCCGAACGCCGAGTGCTCCGTGGAGGAGCCCATGGCGAACTCGTCCATGTTCGCCTTCGCCGCGACCATCGCGCCGGCGGCGCGCAGCCGGCGGACCGCCGTCGCGTCGAACGGCGAGACGTACCCCTCCAGGATGCGCGAGGCGCACGTGGTCGGCTGCTCGACGGTGACGATGTTGTCCTTCACGGCGACGGGCATCGCGTAGAGCGCGCCGTCGGCGTGGCGCGCCGCGCGGACCGCCTCGGCCTCGAGCAGCTCGCGCGACCAGTGGAGCGCCGCATTGAGCCCGTCCCGGTCAGCGGCAGCCAGGCGGTCGGCGGTGGCGTGCGCGCGGTCGGCGGCGACGGTCACGCGTCCTCCATGGCGCCGTGGCGCGGCACGGTGAAGAAGCCGGCCGTGAAGCCGGGGGCGAAGTCGGCGGGCGGCGCGTGCAGCGGGTCGGGGGCCACGACGTCCGCGCGGAGCGCCGCCTGCGCGGGACCCGCGACGAACGCGGCGGGTGCGCCCGCGTCGGCGACGGCGCGGAGCTGGTCGACGAAGGCCACGATGGACTGGATCTGCTCGACGAGCCTGGGCACGTCGGCCTCGTCCACCCGGAGGGCGGCGAGATCCGCGACCTTCAGCACCTCGTCCCGGCCGATGCTCATGCGCTCTCCCATTCCCGCTCGAGGCCCGCGTAGGCCACGAGCAGCGTCTTGATGCCGACCTCGGCATCATCGAACTGCACTTCCACCTTGAGTTCCCGTCCCGCGCCCGCAAGCCCGCGGATGGTGCCGCCGCCGAAGCGGCGGTGCCGCACGCGCTCGCCCTTCACGTAGCGCGGCGCGTCCTGCGACGCCTCCTCGGGGGGCGGGGTCGCGGCCGGCCGGGCGGGCGGACGGGGCGCCGCGCCGGCGGCGGGGCGGCGCTCGCCGCTCCACGACGGGCGCCCGCCCGAGCGCCACTCCGAGCGCCCGCCCCCGCCGCCGCCGAACACGCTGCTCGTCGTGCGCTCCTCCACGATACCCGGCGGCAGTGCGCGCAGGAACCGGCTCGGGATGCCCGGTCGCAGCTCGCCGCCGCGCCGCCGGCTGCGCGCCCAGCTGATGTACAGCTTGTCCTTCGCGCGCGTGACGCCGACGTAGCACAGCCGCCGCTCCTCCTCGACCCCCTCCGGCTGCTCCGTGGCGCGCGCCAGGGGGAACAGGCCGTCCTCGAGGCCCGCCAGGAGCACCACGGGCCATTCGAGCCCCTTCGCGGTGTGCAGCGTCATCATGGTGACGCCCTCCTCGCGGCCGGCCTCCTTGTCGACGGCGCTCACGAGCGCCGCCTGCGCGAGGAAGCGGCCGACCGGCGGCCCGTCCTCGTCGACGCCGCCCTCGGTCTCGGACCAGTTGGCCGCGCTGGCCACCAGCTCGCGCACGTTCTCCCACCGATCGAGCCCCTCCGGCCCCTCGGCGGCGAGCAGCCCCTCGAAGTCGATCGCGCGGATGAGCGCCTCCAGCACGTCGGCCGGCTGCGCGGTGGCGGCGTCGGCGGCGAGCCGGTCGACCGCACCGGCGAAGACGCGGAACGCCTCCCGCGCCTGCGGCCGGAGGTCGGGCACGCGGTCGGCGATCCGCGCGGTCTCGAGCAGCGGCTTCCCCCACGCGCGCGCCTGGTCGCCGAGGAGCTGGAGCGAGCTCTCGCCGAGGCCGCGCTTCGGCACCTGCACCGCCCGGAGGAACGCCTCGTCATCCGCCGGGTTGACCGCGAGGCGCAGGTACGCGAGCAGGTCCTTCACCTCGCGGCGATCGTAGAAGCTGACGGCGCCCACGAGCCGGTACGGCACGCCGGCGCGGCGGAACGCCTCCTCGAACGCGCGCGACTGCGCGTTGGTGCGGTACAGCACCGCCATGTCGGGGAAGCGGTGCGTCCCCTCGCCGGCGCGGCGCCGCAGCTCGCCGGCCGCCCACTCGGCCTCGTCCCGGTCATCGGCGGCGGCGAGCACGGTGATCGACTCGCCGCCGGCTCGGCGCGTGAGCAGCGTCTTGCCGAGGCGGCCCGTGTTCTCGGCGATGACGGCGTTGGCGGCGTCGAGCACCACCTGCGTCGAGCGGTAGTTCAGCTCGAGGCGCACGAGCGCGGTGCCGGGGAAGTCCTGCTGGAACTCGCGCATGTTGCGCACGTCGGCGCCACGCCAGCCGTAGATCGACTGGTCGTCGTCGCCGACGGCGCAGACGTTGCCGTGCGCGCCGAGCGCGCGGACCAGCTCGTACTGCGCCTTGTTCGTGTCCTGGAACTCGTCCACGAGCACGAAGCTGAAGCGCCCCCGCCACGCCTCCAGGCGGTCGGGATGCTGGCGGAAGAGCGTAAGCGGGTGGAGCAGCAGGTCGTCGAAGTCCATGGCGTTGCGCTGCCGGAACTCCTCGGGCAGCACGCGATACACCTCGGCCGCGACCTGGCCGAGCCGGTCGAACGGCCCGCGGTTGGCGAGCGCGTCGGGGCCCTCGAGGCGGTTCTTGGCCCAGGAGATGAGCCCCGCGACGGCCTTCGGCGGGAAGAGCTTCACCGGGTGGCCCTTCCGCTCCAGGATCGCCTTCACGACGGCGAGCTTGTCGTCCTCGTCGTAGATGGTGTACTGGCGGGTGAAGCCGAGCAGCTCGGCCTCGCGCCGGAGGAGGCGCGCGGAGAGCGAGTGGAACGTGCCGATCCAGAGGCCGGCGGGATCGCGCCGCAGCAGGCGGCCGATGCGCTCGCGCATCTCGCCGGCGGCCTTGTTGGTGAAGGTGACGGCGAAGATCCGCTCGGGCGGGACGCCGTGCTCCTCGATGAGCGCGGCGATGCGGGTGACGAGCACGCGCGTCTTCCCCGACCCCGCCCCGGCGAGCACGAGCAGGGGCCCGTGCACGTGCTGCACGGCCTGCCGCTGCGCCGGGTTGAGGCCGGCGAGCCAGTCCGCCGGGGTGCCGCCGTCCGCCGTCATGCGCCCTCCGCCATCGGGAGGCGGAGCAGGAACGAACTCCCCCGCTCCACCGGTTCCAGCTCCACCTCGCCGCGGTGCGCCTCCACCGCGACGCGCTGCACCAGCGCCAGGCCGATCCCCCAACCGCCGGGCTTGGACGAGATGCCGGGCTCGAACAGCGTGCGCCGGAGCTCGCGCGGCACGCCGGGGCCGTCGTCCAGCACGCGCACCACCGCCATCCCCGCCTCCGTGCCGACGCGGAGCGTGATGGTGCCCGCGCGCCCCTGCAGCGCGTCGATCGCGTTCTTCACCAGCGCCTCCAGCGCCCACTCGAGCAGCACGGGATCGCCGGTGACGGTCGGGCCCGGGCCCTCGGCCTCGACCACGAGCGTGATCGGGTTCGCGCGCCGCGGGAGCCGCGGGCGAAAGTAGCCGCCGACGCGCTCGGCGAGCGCGCCGAGCCCGACCGGCTCGCGCCGCGCGGGGTTGCCGATCCGCTCGAAGCGCCGCGCCACGCGCTCCAGCCGCTCGGCATCGGCCTCCAGGTGGTCGGCCAGCTCGGGCACGGGCGTCACGCGGCCCTTCAGGTGCTCGATCCATCCCTGCAGGCTCATCAGCGGCGTACCGAGCTGGTGGGCGGCCTCGCGCGCCATCGCGACCCACAGCCGGTCGCGGCGCGCGCTGACGGCGCTCCGGTACGCGAACGCCGCCACCGCGGCCACGACGAGCAGCGTGAGCACCTGCAGCGCCGCCAGCACCGAGATCTGCCGCTCGGCGGGGAGCTGGCCGTAGTGCACCGTCCCCACCGCCGAGTCGGCGATCGGCGAGTTCGCGACGTCGAGCCGCCGGGCGAAGTCGGCGAGGCGCGGGTCGTCCAGCGCGGCGCTGAAGGGGATGTTGGCCGCGGCAGTGACGCGGCCGTCCGGACCGGTGACGACCACCGGGATGCCGAGCTCGCGGAGCTGTTCGCCGAGCGAGACGAGCGCGTCCACCTCGGCACCGGGGCGCGGGTTGTTGAGGCCGACGAAGACGCCGGAGTAGAGGCGGCTCGTCAGCGTGGCATCGCGGCGCAGGTGGCGCGCCATGAGCAGGAAGCTGCCCGCGTTGAGCAGCACGAGCAGGGCGACGAGGACGACGACCAGCGCCGGCGCGACGCGGCGCCCTCCCGCCCGCGCCATCCTAGGCGCCGGCGACCAGCCGGTCCGTGCCGAGGTACGGCTGCAGCGCCGCCGGCACGCGCACCGTGCCGTCGGGCTGCTGGTGGTGCTCCAGCAGCGCGATGATCGTCCGCGGGAACGCGAGCCCCGACGCGTTGAGCGTGTGCACGAACTCCGGCTTCGCCCCCGCAGCGGGCCGATACCGGAGACCCGCGCGCCGTGACTGGAAGTCGGTGAACACCGAGCTGCTCGACACCTCGAGCCAGCCGCCCACGCCGGGCGCCCAGACCTCGAGGTCGAACGTCCGTGCCGACGAGAAGCCGGTGTCGCCCGTGGCCAGCGCGAGGCGGCGGTACGGCAGCTCGAGCCGCTCGAGCACCGCCTCGGCGTGGCGGGTGATCACCTCGAGCTCCGCGTCCGACGCCTCGGGGCGCACGAGCCGCACGAGCTCCACCTTGTCGAACTGGTGGAGGCGGATCAGCCCGCGCGTGTCGCGCCCGCCCGCGCCGGCCTCGCGGCGGAAGCAGGGCGTCCACGCGCAGTACGCGAGCGGCAGCCGCTCCGCGTCCAGGAGCTCGTCGCGGTGCAGGTTGGTGACCGGCACCTCGGCGGTGGGGATGAGGAACAGGTCATCCGAGGCGACGTGGTACAGCTCCTCCGCGAACTTCGGCAGCTGCCCCGTGCCCGTCATCGTGGCGCGGCTCACGAGGTACGGCACGCTCACCTCGGTGTAGCCATGCTCGCGCGTGTGCAGGTCGAGCATGAAGTTGGCGAGCCCGCGCACGAGGCGGCTCCCCTGCCCGCGCAGCACCGGGAAGCCGGAGCCGCTCACCTTCGCGCCGGCCGGCAGGTCGAGCACGCCGAGGGCGACGCCCAGGTCCCAGTGCGGCTGGACGCTGCCGGCGGGGCGCGGCTCGCCCCACGTCTTCTCGACGCGGTTGGCCGAGGCGTCGCCCTCGGGCGCGTCGGGGTGCGGCAGGTTCGGGAGGCCGAGGACGATCGCCTCGAGTGCCGCCTCCACGTCGCGGAGCTCCACGTCGAGCGCCTTCACCTCGTCGCCCGACGCCTTCAGCTCGGCGAGCAGCGCGTCGGCGGGCTCCTTGGCCTTCTTGCGGCGCGCCACCTCGTCCGACATGGCGTTCCGCTCGGCGCGGAGCGCCTCGGTGCGCACCAGCGCGGCGCGCCGCCGACGGTCGAGCGCGAGCGCCTCGTCGACGGCGGCATCCACCGCCGGGTCCCGCCGCCGCGCGAGCGCCGCGCGGCAGCCCTCCGGATCGTCCCGCAACCGCCGGATGTCGAGCATGCGCCCCTAGAACGACGGCAGGCCGGGCCGCAGCTGGCGATAGCCGCAGTTGGCGCCGGTCATGATCTGGAAGGTGACGGTCCGCGCCGCCGGGTCGACGGCGAGCACCTGCAGCTTGCCGTACACCGGCTGCTGGAAAATGGAGCAGACGATGCGTGAGCGGACGAGCAGCCGGTCGCCGACGTTGACGCGCTGCGTGTCCCGGCTGACCCAGCCGTTCAGCGGCGCCTCGGTGATGGCCTCGAACGCCTCGCTGCGCGGGATGAAGCCCGGGTTGTTCGTCGGTGCCGAGGTCGCGCCGAGCGCCGCGAGCGGGATCAGCGCGGGCTGCCCGCCCGGCAGGATGTCGAACGCGAACTCGAAGTCCGACGTCTGGTCGGTGCGCACGCGCTCCTGCCGGGCGACGTTGCTGCCGATCATGCGCAGCGCGCTCGGGGAGGAGATCGGCGTGCCCACGAGCGCGAAGAGCTGCAGCGTGTCGACGCGGTTCTCGATCGTCGGCCGCGCGATGGCGAACGGATTGCCGCTGCAGGCGGCGAGGAGGACGAGCGGCGCGAGCGCGAGCGCGCGAGGGGGGCGAGGCATGGGCGCGGCAAGGTACCGTCGCCCCGGAAGGCGGGTCAACCCGTTCTCGTTGCTTGACTTCGCCCCGGGCGAGGCATACGCTTTCCCCCGATGCCGACGACCCTCCCCGAGGTGCTGCAGGCCCTCGCCGCCCGCGAGGGCGTCCGCGCGGCCGTGCTCCTCTCCGCCGACGGACTGCCGATCGCGCAGGCCGGCCGTGACCCGGTCGACCCCGACACGCTCGCGGCGCTCTGCGCCACCTTCGCGCAGCAGGGGCACCGGCTTGGCCTCGCCGCCGAGCGTGGCGGGCTCCGCACCGCGGTGCTCGAGTTCCACGATGGCCTGGCCGTCGTCGCGCTGCCGAGCGAGGAGACGGTGCTGCTCGTGCTGGCACCGGCCGACGCCGACGTCGGCGAGCTCCTGTACGATCTCCGCCACCAGCGGCCGGCGCTCGCCGCGCTGCTGTAGTCCCGCGCGCCGCCCGCCGGCGCGCCGCCCTCCCCTCCCGAGGTGATCCCGTGCTCTGGGCCGTGATCCTGGCCGGCGGCAGCGGCACCCGCTTCTGGCCGCTCAGCACCCCCTCCCGTCCCAAGCAGCTGCTGCCGCTCGTCGGGGAGATCTCCACCGCCGAGGCGTCGGTACGCCGGCTCCGCGGCCTCGTGCCGCCGGAGCGGACGCTGCTGGTCACCAACGCCGCGCTCGCCCCCGTGCTGGCGGAGCGGCTCGGCATCGAGGCGGCGAACGTGCTGGTGGAGCCGCGCCCGGCCTCGACCGCGCCCGCGCTCGCGTGGGCGACGCACGAGGCCGGCCGCCGCGACCCCGACGCCATGATCCTCTCGCTCCACGCCGACTGGGCCGTCGCCGACGAGCGGCGCTTCCAGGCGACGGCACGCCAGGCCGCGGACGTCGCGGCGCGGCATGACCGGCTGGTGCTGGTCGGCATGCGGCCGGACCGCCCCGAGACGGGCTACGGCTACATCCTCCCCGGCGACGCGCTCGGCGACGAGGCGCGCGTGGTGGCGCGCTTCACCGAGAAGCCGTCGCAGGGGCGCGCCACCCGGCTCATCGAAATGGGCGCGCTCTGGAACAGCGGGCTCTTCGTCTGGACCGCGCGCCGGCTGCGCGCCGAGCTGGAGCAGCACTGTCCCGAGGTGGCGGGGGCGCTCGCGCCGCTCGACGCGGGCGACGTCGCCGGCTTCTTCCGCGAGGTGCGCGAGGTGACGATCGACGAGGGCGTGCTGGAGCGGAGCGCGCGCGTCGCCGTGATCGCCGGCGACTTCGGCTGGGACGACGTGGGCACATGGGAGGCGCTGCGCCGCGTCCGTCCGCGCGACCCGGCGGGCAACGTGCTCGTCGGCCGCGCCCTCGCGTTCGAGTCGCGCGACTGCATCGTCTGGAGCGAGGACGTGGCGGTGGTGCTCGACGGGGTGCAGGACCTGGTGGTGGTGCAGGCGAACGGGCGCGTGCTCGTCACCACGCGCGAGCGCGCCGCGTCGCTCAAGAAGATGCTCGACGCGCTGCCCCGCGACGTGCGCGACGTGTCGTGACCGCCGCGCCCGCGCTGCTGCTGCTCGACCCGCCGCACGACGCGCCCGCCTGGGCGCCGTTCGCGCGGGTGCGCCCGGTCGCGGAGCTCCGCGCCGGCGCGCTCGCCCCGCACGAACGCTGGGCGCGGCGGCTCGGCACCGCGCCGGCGGCCGGCGTCCATGCGCCAGGCCTCGACGGCCCGCCCGATCCCGACGGCCTCGCGCTGCTCGGCGCCGCCGAGCTCGCCGGTCCCGCCTGGGTCGCAAGGAGCGACGTGGCGGTGGCGCTCGGTGCCGCGCCCGCGCCGGCCACGCGCTGCCTCACGCTCGACGGCGAGGCGGTGGCATGGCGCCTCGCCGCCGGCGAGCGCTGGCCCGACGCGATGCCGGGCGGCCCCGCCGAGGCCGTCGACGGCGTGCGCCTGCGCGGCGCGTGGGACCTCGTCACCGCGCTCGAGCGGCTGCTCGGCGCCGACGTGGAGGCGCTGCGGCACGACGGCGGCGGCCTCCCCCTCCCGCGCGAGACGCTGGTCATCGGCGACGCCACGCGCGTGCTCGTCCGGAGCGACCGGCTCGAGCCGGGCATCGTCCTCGACGTGCGCGGCGGCGACATCGTGGTCGAGGCCGGGGCCGAAGTGCGGCACGGCACGCGCCTCGAGGGGCCGTGCTGGATCGGCGCCGACTGCCGCATCGTCGGCGGACCGATCCGCCACGCCGCGATCGGGCCGAAGTGCACCGTCCGCGGCGAGCTCTCGACCAGCACGTTCCTCGGCTTCGCCAACAAGGCGCACGACGGCTTCGTCGGCCACAGCGTCATCGGCGCATGGGTGAACCTCGGCGCGGGCACCACCACCTCGAACCTCAAGAACACCTACGGCGAGGTGCGCGTCGACGTCGCGCCCGGCGAGCGGCTGCCGACCGGGCGACAGTTCCTCGGCACGCTCTTCGCCGACCATGCGAAGACCGCCATCGGCACGATGCTCCCGACCGGCTCGCTCGTCGGCTGCGGCGCCAACGTGGTGAGCGACGGGCGGCCGCCGAAGCAGACGGCGCCGTTCACGTGGGACGAGGGGAGCCTGATGACCGCCGAGGGGTTCGTGCGGATCGCCGAGCGCGTGCTGCCGCGGCGGGGCGTCGCCGTCACGCCGGCGCGGCGCGCCGCGCTGCTCGCCCTCCACGCCCGCCTGGCGTCGCGGCCGTGATGCGCCTCGTCGTCCTCGGCTCCGGCTCGCGCGGCAACTGCGCGGCGCTCGTGGCCGATGACGGCGTGCTGCTCGTGGAGGCCGGCTTCAGCGCGCGTGAAGTGGAGCGCCGCGCCGCCGCGGCAGGCGTGCCGCTCGAGCGGCTCGTGGGCATCGTCCTCACGCACGAGCACGGCGACCACGCGAGCGGCGCCGTCCGCCTCGCCACCGCGCGTCGCGTGCCGCTGCTCGCCTCCCCCGGCACTCTCGCCGCCCTCGGCGCCGACGCGATCGCCGGCCCGGCGCTCTCGGCGGCGAGCAGCGCCGCCTGCGGGCCGTTCCTCGTCCGTGCCTGCCCGACCAGCCACGACGCCGCGGAGCCGCTCGCCGTCGCGGTGACGGGTGCCGACGGCACGTCGGTCGGCTTCGCCACCGACCTTGGTCGGCCGACGACGGCGGTGAAGTGGCTGCTGCGCGGGCACGCGGCGCTGGTGCTGGAGGCGAACCATGATGAGGTGCTGCTGCGCGAGAGCGCGTACCCGCCGGTGGTGCAGCAGCGGATCGCGGGCGCGGGCGGGCACCTCTCCAACCACGACGCCGCGTCGCTCCTCGGGGAGTTGGTGCACGACGGGCTCGCCCACGTCGTGCTCGCACACCTGAGCGAGCGCTGCAACAGCGAGGCGGCGGCCCGGACAACGATCGAGCCCGCCTTGCGGCGGGCCCGGTTCCGTGGAGCGCTGCACGTGGCGCGGCAGGAGGCGTCGCTCGGCCCGCTCGTCGTCGCGCCGCCCCCGGCGGCGCAACTGGCACTGACGTTCTAGCTCAATTCCCCGAGGCGTCCGGATCGTCGGGGATCTTCACCGAGTCCGGCCGCGGGGTCGCGACGCCGATGCGCCGCAGCGTGATCGCCTCCGTGAGGTCGCCACCGGAGAGCGTGAGCTGGTCCTTCTTCAGCTTCAGCCTGTACGTCTCCCACTCACCACCGACGACGATGCGGATCTCGCCCGGCTTCGGGAGCCGCCAGCGCACCGTCTCCTTGCCCCACGAGGCACTGGAGTCGGCCCGGATGACGACCTCGCGCGGGCCGTCCTTGGTCTTGCGGTTGGCGTCGACGCGCCAGGTGCCGGTGAGCTCAGGCTGCTGGGCGACGAGGGGGCGTGCCGCCAGCACAAGGGCCGCGGCGATGGCGAGGCGGAGGAGAGACGAGCGCATGGGCTCCAAGATACGCACGGGTCGTGCCCAGGGGGCTTGCGCCGGCACAAGTCGTTGTCCTGCCAGCGGTTGGGGCCAGAAGTGATGGCGCATCATCGGCGGTGGCGGCCCTCCGGACGTCCCACCGTGATGACACCGACCGCCAGCCGCGGCTCGCCGTTAGCCACGGCGCTGGCCGGCGCGCTCGCTCAGCCCGATGCGCCAACCTCCTCGCACCACGCCACCAGCTTCGCGGTGCTCGCCTCCAGCCCGAAGAGCGCCTCGGCGCGGGCGCGACCCGCCTCCCCCAGACGAGCCCGGAGCGCCGCGTCCGTCAGCCGGTCGAGTGCCGAGGCCAGCGCCGCGGGGTCTTCCGGCGGCACGAGGAAGCCGGTCTCGCCGTCGACGACGATCTCCGGTACGCCGCCGGTCGCGGACGCGACCACCGGTCGCCCGCACGCCATCGCCTCGGCGAGCACGTAGCCGAACGCCTCCTGCCAGCGCGCGGGATGGACGAGTGCGTCAGCCTCGACGAGGAGGCGCTCCACGTCGTTGCGGACGCCGAGGAAGTCGACGCGCGCTCGGACGCCGAGCGCGTCGGCGCGCTGCTCGAGGGCGGCGCGCTCGGGGCCGTCGCCGACGAGTGCGAGGCGCGCGTCGGTGGTGCGCATCTGCGCGAGCGCGGCGAGGGCGACGTCGAGTCCCTTGGCGCGGATGAGCTGCGAGACGGCGAGCAGGCGCAGGGGGCCGCCGGAAGTCCGGACGGGCCCGACGCGGAACCGCTCGAGGTTCACGCCGTTGTGGATCGTGCGGACGCGGCGCGCCGGCAGCGCCCAGCGCGACGCGTCGCGCCGCGTGCAGTAGTCGCTGACCCCCGCGACGCCGGCGAAGCGCCGCATGAAGGTGCGTTCGAAGAGCCGCCGCACGAGGGAGGGCGCGGGCCCCGGGCCGTCGTCCGACGCGCCATCGAGGAAGAGCAGCCGCAGGGAGGGCCGCCTCGCCGCCTGCCGGACGAGGTGGCCGCGCGGGCCCACGAGCGAGATCAGGAGCAGGTCGCACTCGGCGCGCGCGAGCGCACCGCCGTCGGCGAACCCCTCGCTCTGGAGGTCGAGCAGCGTGATCGGGACGGCGAGTTCGTCGAGCCGCGCCGCGAACCAGTCGCCCACGGGCGGAAGCACGAAGACGCGCACCGGGTGGCCGCGCACCCGGAGCGCGCGCGCGAGCGCCACGATCATCTCCTCCATGGACCCGACCTTCTTCGGCATCAGCCCCATGCAGAGGCCGATGCGGAGCGGCCGGCGCGCCGGCGGCACGGTCAGCGCTTGAGGATCGGCCGCAGCACGTCCTTCACGCGGCGCGGGAGGTCGGCGAGCGTGAGCTTCACGTCGTAGGCGGTGCGGATCGCCGCCTGGAACCCCTCGTGCTTCGGCGGGCGCCGGAAGTCCGGCTGGTAGTGCGTCTGGTCGCCGAAGCCGAGGAGGCGCATGTCGTCCTCGGAGAGGCCGCCGAGGAACGCGGCGTTGAGCAGGAGCGGGTGGTACCGGTACGCCACCACGTCCTCGCGCTGGAGCGGCACGTCGGGCTGGTGGTAGTTGTAGAAGATGGCGTGGCGGCGCTCGAGCATCGGCACGCCCTGGCGGTGGATGCCGCTCGTGTCGAAGAGGATCAGCGTCCCGGCCGGGCCGAGCGCCTGCGCCATCTCGCCGTGCCACTTGGTGCCGATGTCGCTGTTGCGCACCGGGCGCGGCGCCTCCTTGCGGTGGGTCCCCTTCAGGTACTCGAAGGCGCCGGAGCGGACGTCGGTCAGGTAGAGCGCCGCCTTCACCTCGCGCGGGATGCGGTCGGTCACCTGTGTCTGGTCATACCAGGCGTCGCCGTGCCAGCCGTGGAAGTCGCGCGTGGTGGGCTTGGAGAGCCACCCCTTCGCCTCGCGCAGCTGCACGTTGTCGCCGACGTACTCGCGCACCGTCTGGACGATGACCGGGTGCAGCGCGAAGTCGACGAAGCCCTGGTCGAGCATCAGGACGTCCTCGACCATGTGGCGGTACAGCTCGGTCTTGGAGTAGCCGTCGAAGTTGTTCCAGCGCGGCCGCTCGAGCGCGCGGGCGAAGGCTCGCTGCATGCCGGCGAGCATCGCGCCCTGCACGAAGCGCGGGACGACGACGATGCCGTCGCGGTCGAGCTGCTCGGCGTAGGACGTGACGGCGTTGGGCAGGTCAAGGGCGGTCATGCGGCACTCCAGCGGCAAACGTGGACATCGCCCCGGGGGCTCCGGCGCGGACATGCGACCAAGTATCGGCCAGCAACGGCGCAAGCCGTATGCCGCTCATCGTACGACACAAACCGTTGCCGCGCAACGGCTTGTGCAGTGTCCGGCCAGCCGTTTCGCGGCGCCGGCGCCACAGGTCGTGGTGCTCGCGCCACCGTCGACGGTGGAAACGGGAACGGCCCCGTCCCGGAGGGGACGGGGCCGTCGCGTCGCGCCGGCCGACTCGCCGGCGCGGACGGACTACGCGCGCGCCGCGCGGCGGCGGGCAGCCACGAGGCCGACGAGGCCGGTCGCGAAGAGCGCCACGGTGCCGGGCTCCGGCACGACCTGCGTCGGGGCGTTGATGTTGTCGATGGCGAAGTGGGTGCCGCTCCCGCCAAGCCCGGCGTTGGTGCCACCGGACGTCACGAAGCGAAGGCGGTAGATGCCGACGAAGTTGGGCGTGATCGTCTGCGCGGTGAAGACGTCCAGCGTGTACGAGGCGTTACCGACGAGCACGTTCGACGCATCGAAGGCCGACAGACGCAGGGTCAGGCCGTTGTTCCACGCCGCCGCGACGATTGCCGAGGTAAAGTTGAAGGCCGACGTCGACGTGATCTCGGCCGGGCTGCCGAATGCGTTGTACCCGACCATGCTGCTGGCAGTCGCGGTTCCGACCGTCTTGTAGCCGGACGAGGAGGGGAAGGCCGGTGCGTCGAGCGACCGGAGGTTGTCCCAGTTCAGGCCGGCGTAACCGTTCGGCACGGCATCGAAACTGGTCAGGCCCTCGAACGTGATCTGCGCGCTGAGCGGCGCGGCGGAAAGGGTGAGGGCGAGCACGGCAACGGCGGCGCGAGACCTGATCGACATGAACGAGCTCCGGGAATTGTCTGGAGAACGAAGGGACAACG
>JANRIU010000085.1:0-21900 GCA_033764615.1 Gemmatimonadales bacterium
CGACGGCGCGGCCGGGGCGCCGGGCGCCGCGGGGGCGGCGCCGCAGGGGCAGCCGGGCGCGCCCGGTGCAGGCGGGCCGGCAGCGGGCTTCGCCGCGAACATCGAGCGGATCGTGCCCGACTACGTGAAGCCGATCCAGGACCGGAACATCCAGCTCCGGCTCACCGATGAACAGGTGGCGAAGCTCGACTCGGTGCAGCTCCGCTTCCGCGCCGACCGGGACAAGCTCGGGCAGGAGCTCGCGGAGATCGTCCAGAAGGCCGGCCGCAATCCCGACCCGGCGGTGATCGTGAGCCAGATCGTCCCGCGCATCCAGAAGGGGCGCGAACGCTCCCGCAAGGCGCTGGAGGAGGCGAAGGCGGTGCTCACGCCCGAGCAGTGGGCGCAGCTGCCGGAGGAGGTGCGGAGCCCGCCGCCGCCGCGCTTCGGCGGGCCGGGAGGCCCCGGTGGTCCGCCGCGTCCCTAGCGGGTCACGGGGCGGAGAGCGCTCCGTCACGATCCGCTTGCGCGGCGGACGCGCCGGTGCGATTGTCCACCGATGCGCATCGGCGTGAGCCCGGACGGGTCTGACGTGGAGCGGTCGCCCGAGGAAGTCGCGGCGGCGGCGCGCAACAGCGCCGCCATCCTCGCGGGCGGTGGCTGGGTGGGCTTCCTGCTCACCACCGCGGTCAGCGACCTGCTGGATCCGATCTCGCGCACCACGCTGGACCTCGCCGCCGCCGCCGCCCTCCTCGCGGGGGCGGTGCGGCTTCTGCCCCATGATGGCTCGCGCTGGGGGGGCCGGACGCGTGCCGGCCTCGCCTTCTGCGCCGCGGCACTCGGCGTGCTCCTGCTCGCGCTGCTGGTGGACATCCCCGCCTTCATCGACTTCGCGCTGCGCGTGCTCCTGTTCTTCGGCGCGCCGGGGGTGCTGCTGCTCGTGCTGGGCGACACGCAGGACATGGGCGCGCAGGACATCGAGTAGCCGCGCTAGAGCAGCCCGCTCCCCGGCAGGCTCTCCCCCGCCGCGAACCGCTCCGCCCGCAGCACCGTCGCATCCAGCGTCACGTACCGCCCGTCCGTCATCAGCTCCGCCAGCAGCTGCCCGAGCGCCGGGGCATGCATCACGCCGTGGCCCGAGGAGCCGGTCTGCACGAACACGTTCGGCGCACCGGGGAGCCGGCCGACGATGGCGTGGCGGTCCGGCGTCATCTCGTAGAGGCCGGCCCAGCTCGCGGCGGGATCGATCGGCACGGCGCGGAGCGCCGGGAGGCGTGCATCCATGCTGGCGCGGATCGCGTCGAGCCACGCGGGCTCCACCTGGTCGGCCCACTCGTCGAGCGGGTCGCCGGGCGTCGGGCGGAGCAGCAGCACGCGCCCGTCGCGCACGCGCAGGTGGAAGCCGTCGCCCGCCCAGATCGTCATCGGCATCGCCTCCGGGAGCGCAGCCTGCGGCACCGTCGCCGCCACCTGCCGGCGCAGCGGGCGCACCGGCAGCCAGTGCCCGAAGCGGCCCGCGAGCGGCCCGCTCCAGCACCCGCCGCACAGCACCACCTGCTCCGGCGCGAAGCGGAGCGTCGTCGTCTCCACGCCGAGCACGAGGCGGTCCGCGCCGCGCGTCACCTCCTGCACGCGCTCGCCCCAGTGCACGCGCGCGCCCGCGCGCGTCGCGGCGTCGAGGTAGCCGCCGAGCAGGCCGAGCGGGCGCACGAAGCCGTCGGTCGGGCAGTACGTCGCGCCCACGATCGCGTCGTCGTCGATGGCCGGATTGAGGCGCCGCGCCTCGTCGGGCGTGAGCGCCACCGCCTCCGTGAGGCCGGCCGCGAGCTGCACCTGGCGGCCGGCCTCGAGCTCGGCCAGGTCGTCCGGGTCGGTCGCGAGCCAGAGGTAGCCGCACGGGCGGTAGCCGGCGTCGCCCCCCGTCTCCTCGGCGAAGGTGGCGAGCTTCGCGCGCGTGAGCAGCGAGAGCCGCACGTTGATGGCGCTCGCATACTGGGCGCGGTAGCCGCCAGTGGCCCGGCCCGTGGTGCCCTCGCCGGGCCGGCCGCGCTCGTCCACCACGTGCACGTCCCGCCAGCCGCGCTGCACGAGGTGCCAGGCCACGGCGGCGCCGGCGACGCCGGCGCCGACCACGAGCGCCGAGGCGCGCACCGGCGCCGCGCTCACGCGGTGAACATGTGCTCGGGGTGCCGGAACGCCTTGAACTCGAGCGCGTTGCCCGAGAGGTCGCGGAGGAACATCGTGCGCTGCTCCCCGGGCTGGCCGGCGTAGCGGAGGCGCGGCTCGATCACGAACGCGATGCCGGCGGCGCGGATGCGCGCGGCGACCGCCTCGAACTCGTCCCACTCGAGCACGGCGCCGAAGTGCGGCATCGCGACGTGGATGCCGTCGACCAGGCCGGTGTCGAACGTCGGCGACGGCGTCCCCGTGTTGTGGCAGGAGATCTGGTGGCCGAAGAAGTCGAAGTCGACCCAGGTCTCGGTGCTGCGGCCCTCGCGGCAGCCGAGCACCTCGCCGTAGAAGCGGCGCGTGGAGGCGAGGTCGGTGACGAAGAAGGCGAAGTGGAACGGGCGCATGGCGGAGGGGGTGCGGGTCAGGGGGCCGGCGGCGCGGCGGCCGGCGGCGGGGTGGCGCGCTGCCACTGCAGGTACGCGATGAGCCTGGTCCGCTCGACCGCCTGCAGCGGGCCGGTCGGCGGCATCGCCGGGGAGAGGTACTGCGGCGTCGCCCCGGCGGGGAGCACCAGGCCGCGTTCCGTGGCCTCGCGCAGGCGCGCGTCGCGCGGCAGCGAGTCGAGGGCGAGCCAGGGCGCGAGCGCCGGGCCATAGGCGTTCCCCTCGCCCCGCTCGCCGTGGCACTGCGTGCAGCGCTCGCCGAAGTACGCCGCGGCCGTCGCGTGTTCGGGTGGCACCGGCGTCCCGTCGGCGCGAGGCGGCGGGTCGGCGCAGGCAGCGAGCAGGGCGAGCGCGACGACGGCGGGGCGGGGCGGCATGGCGCGGAGGGTAGGGCGCTCCCCGGCCCCGGGTCAACCGCCGTCGCGCTGACGGACGCGCCGGCCGGCGCTAGCTTCCGGCCACGGGGCGGTAGCTCAGCTGGGAGAGCACGCGCTTTGCAAGCGTGAGGTCGTGGGTTCGATCCCCATCCGCTCCACTTGTCCCCCTCCCGACGCGCGGACGCGCTCGCGCGCTACGACCGCGCCTACTTCGACAAGTTCTACCGCCACCCGCGCCACCGGGTGCACACCGCCGCGTCCATCGCCCGCAAGGTCCGGCTCGCCGTGGCGCTTGCCGAGTTCGTGCTGGAACGGCCCGTGCGGCGCGTGCTCGACATCGGTGCGGGGGAGGGGGCGTGGCAGCCGCACCTCACGCGGCTGCGGCCGGGCGTGCGCTACCTCGGCATCGAGCCGAGCGAGTGGGCGGTCCGGCGCTGGGGCGCGCGGCGGAACCTCGTGCGCGGCACCATCGAGGAGCTCGACACGCTCGGCCTCGACGGCCCGTACGACCTGATCATCGCCGCCGACGTGCTGTACTACCTCCCCACGCCCGTGCTCCGGCGCGGGCTCGCCGCGATCGCCGGCCTGCTCGGCGGCGTCGCCTGGCTGGAGGGGTACACGACGGGCGACGACGTGGAGGGGGACCTCGAGGGGTGGCACCCGCGCTCGCCGGCGGCGTGGCGGCGCCTGTTCCGCACCGCGGGCCTCGAGGCGTTCGGCCCGCAGGCGTGGCTGCGCGCCGACCGCGCGTGCGGCCTCGCCGAGCTGGAGCGTCCCGCGCCCCGCTAGCCGTCGCCGCGCACCGCCTCGAGCAGCGCCGCGCCGTACCGCTCCACCTTCTTCGGCCCCATCCCGAACACGGCCTCCAGCGCCGCGGCCGTCCGCGGCCTGAGCTCGGCGATCTCGCGCAGCGTGCGGTCGCTCGCCACGACGTAGGGCGGCACCCGCTCCTCGCGCGCGAGCTCCAGGCGCCGCGCGCGGAGCCGCTCGAACAGGCCCGCATCCTCCGCGCGGACTGGCGGGCCGGCGTCGCGGCGGGCGCCGGGTGCCTGGCGCGCACCGCTCGCGCGCGCCGCCGCCGTCGCCCGCGGCAGCAGCAGGCGCACCGGCCCCTCCGCGAAGAGCACCGCGCGGCCCGCGCGCGTGAGCAGCACCACGGGGCGCTCATCCGGCGTGAAGTCGACCCATCCCGCCGTCACGCAGCGGCGGAGCAGCGCGAGGAGCCACGGCTCGCCCCGGCCGCGCAGCGCGCCGAACGTCTTCGTCGCGGCGAAGCCGCCGCGCTCCAGCCGCTCGTCCGGCTGTCCCGCCAGCAGCTTCACCACCATCTGCAGGCCGAACCGCCCGTGCAGCCGGGCGACGGCGCTGAGCGCCTTCCGCACGATCGTCGCCTTCTCCGCCTCGTCGACGCCGTCCGGCTCGTCGCCGAGCGCGGTGCAGACGTCGCAGCGGCCGCAGCCGGCGAGCGTCTCCGCGTCGTCGCCGAAGTAGCGGAGGATCGCGTCATGCCGGCAGCTCCCGCCCTCGGCCCACCGCAGCAGTTCGAGGAAGAGCGACCAGCGGTGCTGCACGCGTGCCGGGTCGGCCGCGACGCCCTCGGCGCCGCGCTCGATCAGCGAGCGACGGAGCGGGATGTCGGCGGGGCGGATGCAGAGCACGCCGATCGCGTCGGCGCCGTCGCGCCCGGCGCGCCCCACCTCCTGGTAGTACGCCTCCAGCGAGGAGGGCGGGGCGAGGTGCAGCACCGCGCGCACGTCGGCGCGGTCGATCCCCATGCCGAACGCGTTCGTGGCGACGGCCACCTCGGCGCGGCCGTCGCGGAAGCGCGTGGCCGCCTCGTCGCGCGCGTCGCCCGGCATGCCGGCGTGGTACACGACGGCGCGCCACCCCTTCCGCGCGAGGCGCTCCCCCTCCTCCTCGCTCTGCCGCCTCGTCGGCGCGTAGACGATCGCCGCGCCGCGCCCCGCCCCCGGCGCGCCGAGCGCCTCGGCGAGCGCCGCGTCGACGGCGCGCTGCACGTCGGCGCCGCTCGCCGCGTCGTGCACGCGGAGCGCGAGGTTCGGGCGGGCGAAGCCGTGCACGGCCTGCGGCGTGCCGGCGGGGAGGCCGAGGCGGGCGAGGATCTCGTCGCGCACCACCGGCGTCGCCGTCGCCGTGCAGGCGAGCACGCGGGCACCCGGCAGCTCGGCGACGAGCTCGCCGAGCGCGAGGTAGTCGGGGCGGAAGTCGTGGCCCCACTCGCTGATGCAGTGCGCCTCGTCGATGGCGAGGAGCGGGCAGGCGAGGTCGCGCAGCAGCGCGCGGATGCCGGGGAAGGCGAGGCGCTCGGGCGCGAGGTAGGCGAGCGTGAACGCGCCCTGCGCGAGCGCGCGCATGCGACGCCTCACCTCCTCGCCGTCGAGCGTGGCGGCCAGGTACGTCGCGGCGATGCCGCGCGCCTCGAGCGCCGCGACCTGGTCCTGCATCAGCGCCACCAGCGGCGACACCACCACCGTGGTGCCACCGAGCACGAGCGCGGGAAGCTGGTAGACCAGGGACTTGCCCCCGCCCGTCGGCGCCACGAGCAGCAGCCGCCCCGCGTCGAGGAGCGTCGTGATCGCCTCGCGCTGGCCGGGCCGGAACGCGGCGTGGCCGAGGCGGGCGAGCGCGTCGTCGAGGGGGCTCGGGGAGGCCATCGGGGGCAAGATAGGGGTGCGCGTCGCGACCCCCTACCTTCCCTCCATGGCCAC
Source organism: Gemmatimonadales bacterium (assembly GCA_033764615.1). GTDB lineage: Bacteria > Gemmatimonadota > Gemmatimonadetes > Gemmatimonadales > GWC2-71-9 > JANRIU01. The sequence goes on from JANRIU010000085.1 coordinate 5,701, forward strand.
CCCCACCCCCCGCACGGCCGCGCGCACGCACGGCTTCCGCGAGTCCGTCATCCGCGGCATGAGCCGCGTCGCGAAGGAGCACGGCGCGCTGAACCTCGCGCAGGGCTTCCCGAACTTCCCCGCGCCCCAGGCGCTCAAGGACGCGGCCGTCCGCGCGCTCGGCCGCGACGTGAACCAGTACGCCATCACGTGGGGTGCGCAGCGCCTCCGCGATGCGCTCGCGCGCAAGTATGCGCGCTGGTACGGCATGACGGTGGATGCGGAGCGCGAGCTCACGGTCACCTGCGGCGCCACCGAGGCGATGATGGCGACGATGCTCGCGCTCGTCGACCCGGGAGAGGAGGTGATCGTCTTCGAGCCGTTCTACGAGAACTACGGCCCCGACACGATCCTCTCCCAGGCGACGCCGCGCTTCGTGCCGCTCCTGCCCGGGCAGCCGCTCGACCTGGACCGGCTCGCCGCGGCGGTCACTCCGCGCACCCGCGCCATCATCGTCAACACGCCGTCCAACCCGTCGGGCCGCGTGCTCGGGCGCGCGGAGCTGGAGGGGATCGCCGCGCTCTGCCGCCGCCACGACCTGCTCGCCATCACCGACGAGATCTACGAGCACATGGTGTATGCGGGGGCGCACGTGCCGCTCGCCACGCTCGACGGCATGCGCGAGCGCACGGTCACGATCAGCGGCGCGTCGAAGACGTACTCGGTGACGGGGTGGCGCATCGGCTGGATCGTGGCGCCGGCCGCGTACACCGACGCGATCCGCAAGGTGCACGACTTCCTGACCGTCGGCGCGCCCGCGCCGCTGCAGGAGGCCGTCGCGGACGCGCTGGACACGCTGCAGGACGACTTCTACGCGGGGCTCACGGCCGGCTACCTCGGCCGCCGCGACCGGCTGCACGCCGCCGTCACCGCGGCGGGCATGCGCGTCACCGCGCCCGAGGGGGCGTACTACCTGCTCTGCGACTACACGGCGGTGCCCGGGGTCGCCGCACGCGGCTTCGCGGACGACACCGCGTTCGCGCTCTGGCTCACGCGCGAGGTCGGCGTGACGCCGGTGCCGGGCTCGAGCTTCTTCGCCGACGCCCGCGACGGGCACCGGTTCATCCGCTTCGTGTTCTGCAAGACCGACGAGGTGCTCGACGAGGCGGCGCGACGCCTGCGCGCGCTGCCCGAGGTGCTGGCGGGGGGCACGGCGGCGCGCGCCGCGATGGCGGGAGACTGGCAACGCTGAGGGGGCGGTGCGCCGTCGCACCGCCCCCTCGGGCCCCGCGGAGACCGGCGCCTTGCGCCTAGGCCGAGCGGCGCCGGACTGCGGCGCCCAGCAGCACGAGGCCGGAGGCCAGCAGCGCGATCGTCCCCGGCTCCGGCACCACCCGCATCGGCGTGTAGTCGAAGCGCGTCACCAGTCCGCCGTTGTCCCACCACGGCTGCGTCGGCCACACGAACGGCCCCGGCCCGTTCATCGCCCGGCCCATCACGCCCGAGTCGAAGTGGCTGGCGAGGAAGCCCCACGCGCTCGACGTCACCGTGATGTCGAGCAGCAGGTTCCGGCCGCCGCGCGGGTCGAAGAGGAACGGCGTGAAGCCGGTCGAGCTCGAGACGAACGCGTTGGTGCCGCCGTTCAGCGTGATCGCGTCGGACGGCGCCGGGATGGCGTTGGTGAACGAGAAGACGCCGTAGTCCGTGAGGCTGCCCTGGATGTTGCTGGCGAGGTCGGTGCTGAGCCGCCATGGCGTCCGCGTGGTGGTGCCGATGCGCACCGTGACCGGGCCCGGGCCGATCGGCCCGCGGTGCACGGTGTTGGAGATGTCCTCCACCAGCGGCGGCCCGAAGAACGTGATGCCAGTAATGAGCACCGGGCCCGCGCCGAAGACCGAGCCGAGGTACGCCTGCTGGTAGAACGGGTGACCCAGGCTGAAGCCGCAGTTCAGCGGGTAGCAGTTGTTGTTGGCCGAGGTGTGCTCCAGCACCTGCCCGAACTGCACCGACTGGGCGGCGAGGGCGGCGGGGACCAGGGTGCCCAACAGGGCAGCGCGGACGACGCGAATCATGACGCTTTCATTCTGCGAGTTCTGTGCCAATAGCGCAAGGTGCATGATTTCGAACCAGCCGGCAAGGGGGCGTCCGCCTTCATGGTCCCATCATACGGCCTGTGTCACAATGGAATCACCTCAACCAACAGGAGGTGACGGCCATGCAGGCCTACAGCCCTGATGCCCTGCGCAATGTCGCCCTCGTCGGCCACGGCGGGAGTGGCAAGACCACCCTGGTCGACTGCCTGGCGTGGGCGAGCGGGACGACGCACCGCCACGGCTCCGTGGACGACGGCACCGCCCTCACCGATTCCGCCCCCGACGAAGTCCAGAAGCACCACTCCATCTCCCTCGGCGTCGCCTACGTCGAGTGGTACGGCACCAAGCTCAACCTGCTCGACACGCCCGGCGCCCCCGAGTTCGTGGGGGAGGACGTCTGCGCGCTCGCCGTCGCCGACGCGGCGCTGCTCGTCCTCTCCGCCACCGACGGGGTGCAGGTGGGCAGCGAGAAGGCGTGGGAGCTGTGCGACCGGTACCAGCTGCCCCGGATGATCGTGGTGACGCAGATGGACAAGGAGCAGGCCGACTTCGCCCGCGTCTACGACGACATCCGCACGCACCTGACGCCGAAGGCGCTGCCGGTGGAGGTGCCGATCCGTGATGCGCACGGCTTCCACGGCCTCGTGAACCTCTTCTCCGGACACTGCCACGAGTTCGTGCCGGGCGCGAAGGGGCGCTACGAGCGCGTGGAGATCCCCGACGCGCTCCGTCCGCAGGTGCAGGCGTACACCGACCAGCTCCTCGAGGCGGTCGCCGCCACGGACGACGGGCTGATCGAGCGGTACCTGAACGGCGAGCCGATCCCGCGCGAGGACGTCACCCGCGCGCTCCGCCAGGCGGTGATCGACGGTGCGATCGTGCCGCTCTTCGCGGTGAGCGGGACCGACGGCCACGGCGTGCGGACGCTGCTGAAGGAGATGGTGGAGCTGCTGCCGTCGCCGCTCGACATCCCGGCGCCGGCCGACGTGCCGCTCCTCGGCCGCGTCTTCAAGACGCAGTCCGAGCCGCACGTCGGCGAGGTGACGTTCTTCCGCCTCTACCGCGGCGAACTGCAGAGCGGCACGGAGGTGTGGAACGCGGAGCATGGCGTCGCCGAGAAGCTGGCGCACCTCTCCATCCCGCTCGGCCGCGAGCGGCAGGAGGTGGACCGCCTCGTCGCCGGCGACATCGGCTGCGTCGCGAAGCTGAAGGACACGCACACGGGCGACACCTTCTGCCGCCGCGAGGCGCCGGTGCGGCTCCCGGAGATCGCGTTCCCGGAGGCCACGGCCACGGCGGCGATCGTGACGGCGCGCGGCGAGGAGGACAAGCTCGCGGCCGCGCTGCACCGCCTGCACGAGGAGGACCCGTCGTTCCACTTCGAGTACCACTCGGAGATCGGGCAGACGCTGCTGCACGGCATGGGCGAGCGGCACTTCGACATCCTCCTTGGCCGGCTGGCCTCGCGCTACGGCGTGAAGGCCGAGCTGGCGCGGCCGCGCGTGGCGTACCGCGAGACGTTCAAGGGGCGCGCCGAGGGGCAGGGGAAGCACAAGAAGCAGACCGGCGGCCGCGGGCAGTACGGCGACTGCCGGATCCGCATCGCGCCGCTGCCGCGCGGGAGCGGCATCCGCTTCGTGGACGCGATCACGGGCGGCGTCATCCCGGGCAAGTACCTGCCGGCGGTGGAGCGTGGCATCGTCGAGGCGGCGGAGCGCGGCGTGCTCTCGGGCCACCCGGTGACAGACTTCGAGGTGACCTGCTACGACGGCAGCTACCATGACGTCGATTCGAGCGAGATGGCGTTCCGGGCCGCCGGGGCGCTGGCGTTCCGGACCGTGGCGCCCAACGCGCGGCCGGTGCTGCTCGAGCCGGTGATGGCGGTCGACGTGTGGGCCCCGGACGAGCTGCTGGGGGACGTCCTCGGCGACCTCTCGGGGCGCCGCGGGCACATCGTCGGCACCGAGCCCGACGGCCGCGCGACGCGCGTCCGGGCGTTCGTGCCGCAGGCGGAGCTCTACCGCTATGCGACGGTGCTCCACGCGCTCACGCGCGGCCGGGGGCGCCATCACGAGCAGTTCCATGCGTACGCCGAGGCGCCGCCCGAGGTGGCGGCGAAGGTGGCGAAGGAGAACCAGGAGGCCCGGCAGGGCCAGCTGGCGGCCGCGCACTGAGGGGCACCGGGCCCGTCGGCGGGCCCGGCACGGCGGGGGCGGTCCCGGGGGTCCGGGGTCGCCCCCATCCCCGTGTCCGGGCGCGGCGTCGCTATCTTTGACGGCTGTTCTGGCAGTCCGCGTCCCTCGAACCGGCCCCGCGCATGTCCCCACTGCCGTTCCGCTCCGCCGCCCCGCTGCTGCCGATCGTCGCGCTCGCCCTGGCCGCCTGCGGCGGCAAGCCCGGCCTCGAGGAGGCGCGCGCGGGCATCGTCGCCGAGGCGGGCGGCGCGAAGCTCGCCGGCAAGGACCTCGAGCGGGACTTCTCGAAGGCCGTGCCCCAGCCGACGCCGGCCCTCGGCGACTTCCTCATCTCGACCTGGGTCGACTACGCGCTGCTGGCCAAGGCGCGCCAGGACGGCTTCGACGTGCTCGCGCCCGAGAACGTGTCGAAGGCGACGTGGACCGACAGCATCGCGCTCGTGCTCGATGCCCAGCGGGCCCGCAACGCCGCCGCGCGCCCGAAGCTCGAGGAGCGGATCCTCGACTCGGTCTACAAGGCGACCGACTTCCGCATCGGCCAGCACATCCTCTTCCGCATCCCGCCGGACGCGAAGAAGCCGCAGGTCGACTCGGTGCGCGCCAAGCTCGAGGAGGCGGCGCGCCGCCTGCGCGAGAAGGAGCCGTTCGCCAAGGTGGCGACGGCGCTCTCCGAGGACGAGGAGAGCCGCGGCAACGGCGGCATCCTCCTCGCCCGGGCCCGGGGGTCGTACCCGAAGCCGTTCGACAACGCGCTGTGGGACATGCCGTCCGGCGACATCCGGGGCCCGATCCAGACGCAGGCCGGCGTCCACATCATCCGGCGCCCGCCGCTCGACGAGGTGCGTGCGCCGCTCCTCGCCGCGGCGACGCTGATGCGGAACCTCCGCGCCGACTCCACCTGGGCCGACTCGCTGGCACGCGCCCAGGGGCTGAAGGTGCCGCCCGAGGGGATCCAGCGCGCGCGCGACCTCGCGAGCGAGCCGTTCACGCCGGCCGACCCCGCGGCGCCCGTGGCGACGTGGACCGGAGGCCAGCTCACCGCCGGCGAGTTCCGCCAGTGGCTCGGCGCGTTCCCCGGCGAGTTCCGCGGCGAGCTGCGCGCCGGCGCCGACGCGCGGATCGAGCGCGTGCTGCGCGAGGTGGCGATCAACCGGCTCGTGCTCGCCGAGGCCACGCGCAACCGGCTCGCCGCCGCCCCGGAGGGGCTGGCCGCGCGCCGCAAGGCCTACACGGACGCGGTGCAGGCGTCGCAGGAGCTGGTCGCCCTCGCCCCCGCCGGCGGCGACCTGTCGGCCGGCATGCGCACGCTGTTCGACACGCTCTTCGCGGGTGGCCGTCCGTTCCGCCCGGTGCCGTCCGGCCTCTCGCTGCTGCTGCGCGAGAAGTACCCGGTGACGGTCGCGAAGGAGCTGGCCGGCGTGATCGTGGAGCAGGCGAAGGTGGCGCGCGCCGAGCGTGACACCGAGCAGCGCCGCAAGATGGCCTCGGCCGCCGAGGACTCGATCGCGCGCGAGCGCGCGCTGCCGGCCGTGGTCGACACCGGCTCCCGCCGCATGACGGGCAAGGACGCGGCGGGCGGCGACCTGCTGAAGTGAGCGGCGCCGCGCGCAGGTGGGCGCGGTCGGCGACGGGCGTCGTGCTGCTGCTCGCGGGATGCGGGCGGGGGCCGGCGCCCGCGGCCGTTGCGGTGGGCGACGCGCGCCTCACCGCCGAGGCGTGGACGCCGCTCCTGCTCCGCGCCCCCGGCGGCGCGACGGACGCCAACGCCGACATCCTGCTCGGCGCGTGGACCGACCTCGCGGTGGCGTTCGCCGCGCGCGATGCCGGCGTCGACCTGCTCGCGCCGGACGTCGTCGCCGGCGCCATCGCCCCCGCACTGCACCAGGCGCGGTACGCCGCGGCCTGGCGCCGCCTCGTCGCCACGCGCGCGCTCCCGCCGATCGACCCCGACGTGCTCGACTCCGCGTGGTCGGCCGGCGACCTGCGCGTGCTCCAGCAGCTCGTGGTGCGCCTCGACCCGATCGCCACCCGGTCCGAGATCGGCGCGGCGGTCGCGCGGGCGCGGGCGCTCTTCCGCGAGGCCGTGCGCGACGAGAGCCTCCGGAACGCGGGCCGCGCGGCGCCCACCTTCGCCGAGCTGGTCCGGCGCCGCTCCGACGACACCTCGCGCGTCCGCGGCGGCTACCTCCTCGCGCGCCCCCGCGGCTACTACGAGCCCGGCTTCGACTCCATCGGCTGGCGCCTGCAGCCGGGGGAGTTCGCGGGTCCGCTGCGCACGACCCAGGGCGTCGTCATCGTGCGGCGACCGCCGAAGGTGGAGGCGCGGCCGTACGTCGCCGAGCGCCTCGCCGTGCTGCAGCGCGCGGCGGTCGATAGCGTGCTCCGCGACTCGCTCGGTACCGCGGTGGCGCTGCGGCTCGCGGACGGTGCGGCGGAGCGCGTGCGCCAACTGCTCGGCGAGGGGCGCCGTGCCACGCCGACCGCCCCCGCGCTCGCGTCGTGGCGGGGCGGGGCGATGGACGAGGCGACGTTCCTCGGCGTCACCGGCGCCATCGACGCGCCCGCGCGCGGTGCACTGCGCCGGCTGGGTGACGCGGGCCTCGAGCGGTGGCTGCTGCTCCTCGCGCAGGAGCGGATTGTCATCATGCGCGCCGGGACGGCGGCGGACTCCGCCGGCGCCGCGGACTCCCTCGCCCGCGCCTACCGCACCGAGCTTGCGGCGCTGCAGGCCGTCCTCGCCGGTGCGCCGAAGGGGGACGTGGCCACGCGCACGCGCGCGCTGCTCGACGCCGTGTACCGGCAGCGGGTGCCGTGGACGCCGCTGCCCGGCGCGCTCGGCACGGTGCTGCGGGCGCGCCTGTCGGTGCGCGAGGACGCGGGCTCGGCGCGCGCCATTCTCGCCTTGGCGCGCACGGTGCAGGATTCGGTCAACCGGGAGGCGCGGCGGGCGCAGGTCCGGCAGGCGGAGCAGGCGGCGCTCGATTCGCTGCGCGACTCGGCGCGCTGAGGCGCGGGCGCACCGCGGGCGTGGACGGCTGCATGCACGAGGGGCCCGGCATCGCTGCCGGGCCCCTCGTCGTCAGGCGAGTCTCAATGGAGCGGTCAGCGCATCCGGCGACGCGCCGCGACCAGGGCGATGAGGCCCGAGCCCATCAGGATGACCGTGCCCGGCTCCGGGACGACCGCCTGGCGGCCCGCGGTCTGGATGAGCCAGCTCGTGTTGGCAAAGAGCGCGGAGTAGCCGCTCATCTCGCCGAACGACGAGTTGAGGGCGAACCAGAAGTCGTTCGGGCAGGTCAGCGGCTCCGGGCCGGCCGGCTGGTCGATGTCCGGGCCACCAAGGCAGGCACCACCGAAGGTGATGCCGAACGACGTCACGGAGGTGATCAGCCCGTTGTAGAACGAGGGCCCGCCCGAGTCGCCGCCGGCGGTGTTCACCTCGTCGAGGCCGAGGCCGAGGTCGCAGAACTGCGCCTCGCGGCCCGTGCCGCCGAGCGCCTTGTACATGACGCAGCTGGCGTCCTGGCTGGCGCGGCCGTTGTCGAAGTCCGTCATGTAGATCGCGTACGACTGCACGCCCGGAGACGGCCCGAACAGGGGGAACATGTCCGGATCGCTCGCGAGGAAGTCGAACGTGTTCATGCCTTGGCGGCGCCGGGCGCCGGCTCCGCCAGGGACCCAGAAGAAGCCATTGGGAAGGTTCAAGCCGACGGATGCGAACGAGGTCGCCGGATCGCCGTTCGTGCGCCCGCCCCAGCCGGCGATGTTCACGTCCTGGCCGACGGCGCTGACGTTCGAGATCTGGTACTGCTGGAACATCGGGGCAGCGGCGACCGGGAGGTTCAGCACCGCGACGTCGTTGCCATCGATCACCTGACCCGAGTAGTCCGGGTGCAGGAACGTCGCCGACGGCGGGACGTCGATGACCTGGTCGTAGCTGGCAGGGCTGCCCGGGAACGGCGGGTTCGCGCCCGTCGGCTCCTGACCCTGCGGGACGCCGTTCCAGCGCGGTCCGAGCTGCACCTGCGTGTTCGCGAGGTCGTAGCGGACGTTCACGGTGCACGGCAGGTTGGGCTGCGGCGTGCAGCCCGGGAAGGTGTACTGCCCGAACTCCTGCTTCACGACGCAGTGCGCCGCGGTGAGCAGCGAGCCGCCCTTGAGCAGCGAGCCCGAGCAGATGAAGCCGGCAGCCGGAATCGTGCGGGTGTCACCGGGATTCAGGTTCGTGGCGCTGTACTGCATGATCATGCGCGCCACGCCGCTGTACTTCGGGGCGTTGGTCTGGTAGCGCGCGTTGTTCCAGCCCTGCGCCGGGTTGTTCAGGATCAGGGAGTTGTTCACCAGTCCGACGGTCAGGTCGGCCGAGACGATGGTGCGCTGGGCTGCCCAGCCGTTGCCCAGCACCGTCTGCATGCGCGTGGTCGAATGGGTCCCGCCGGACCAGGCGGCCGACTGCACCAGGTCGCCGCCGGCGCCGGTGCCCGAACGGAGCGGATCAGGCGCGCGCCCGTTCGCGGCGAACTGGGCGGACGCCGCGGAGGCGCCAAGGGTCGCGAACGCTGCCGTGAGCACGGCGCGCGACAGCGAGCGGACGAGCAGGGACATGGGACGCCTCTCGTGGTGCAGCGATGATCATGTCAGGGAAGACTGAGGCCCACATCCTGTGGGGCCATTTGACAACTTAGGGCGCTGGGCGACGGGCCGCCAGACGGGCGCTGGCGCAACGCATTGTGTCTTGCATCCCACAATGTGTTGTACGGTTCCTACACTTTTGCCCTTCGAGCCGCCCCCTTTCCCGACATGAGGGGATGGCGCGATTCTTCCCATTCACTCTGGAGCGCAGGGACGCGCTGGGCAACGTCGCCCGTTCTCAACCAGCTGCGCTGGAGCGCTTCGATGAGCCACGAGTCCGCCGGCCGCCAGTACCGCGTCGTGTACTACGGCAGCAACCGCGAGGTCTACGAGGGGACCGTGACGCTCCGCTGGCACTGGGATTGGCGGCTCGGCCTCGATCCGCTGTACGAGTGCTGGCAGGCGCAGCAGGCGAAGGAGTCCCTCGCGAAGCGCGCCCAGGCGATCGCCGACCGCGTGAACGAGGAGATCTCGCTCGGCGCCTCGTCCAACCGCCGCTTCGACCTGGTGGGTGCGCAGGACCGGATCGACGGCGACCAGCTCGCGCTGATCCGCGCCGATCTCGTCGCCATCCAGCTCTCGACGGCGCACCTCTCCTGCCTGGCAGTCAAGGCGGCGCTCCGTCGGCTCGCGGGAGACGGCGCGGCCTGAGCGCGTCGGCCGCCCGGGCGGCACGCGGTTCATGGAGGGCCCGGCCAACTGGCCGGGCCCTTTCGCGTCCCTTCCCCCAACGCCGGTGCGCACGCATGTTGGTCGGTCCCTTCCATCCGCCGCCCGACCCGGAGCGTCCTCATGCCCACCCCCGCTGCGCGCCGCGCGTTCCTCGCGCGGTGCGCCGAGCTCGGCCTTGGCGCGAGCGCCGTCCCCACCGTCCTCTGGGCCCGCGCCGAGGCGGGGCTCGACGTCACGCGCGACACCATCCGCGCCGCCGAGGAGCTCGTCGGCGTGCAGTACGGGGACGCCGAGCGCGACCTGATGCTGGAGACGCTGAAGCAGCAGCGCGGGCAGGTGGAGGCGCTGCGGAAGGTGGCGCTCCCGAATGCGGTGCTGCCGGCCGTGCGCTTCGATCCGCGCCTGCCGGGGTGGACGCCGCCTGCGCCGGCGCGGCGGCGCCGCGTCTCGCGCGTGGCGCTGCCCGACGTGCGGGACGGCGACCCGTCGCTCGCCTGGCGCCCGGTGACCGAGCTCTCGGCGCTGCTGGTGGCGCGCCGGATCACCTCGCGCGGGCTGACCGAGCTCGCCCTCGACCGACTGCGCCGGCTCGACCCGACGCTGCACTGCGTCGTCACCCTGCTCGAGGACCGCGCGCTCGCCCGCGCCGACGCGGCCGACGCCGAGCTGCGCGCGGGCCGCCGGCGCGGGCCGCTGCACGGCATCCCGTGGGGGGCGAAGGACCTGCTCGCCGTGGCCGGCGCGCCGACGACGTGGGGCGCCGCGCCGTACCGCGAGCAGCGCTTCAACGAGGACGCCGAGGTCGTCCGTCGGCTCGATGCGGCGGGGGCGGTGCTCGTCGCGAAGCTCTCGCTCGGCGAGCTGGCACAGGGCGACACCTGGTTCGGCGGGCAGACGCGGAACCCGTGGAACCCGGCGCAGGGCTCCTCGGGCTCCTCGGCGGGCTCGGCGTCGGCGGTGGCGGCGGGGTGCGTGCCGTTCGCGATCGGCAGCGAGACGCTCGGCTCGATCTCGTCGCCCGCGACGCGGTGCGGCGTCACCGGGCTGCGGCCGACGTTCGGCCGCGTGCCGCGCACCGGCGCCATGGCGCTCTCCTGGACGATGGACAAGCTCGGGCCGCTCGCCCGCAGCGTGGAGGACTGCGCGCTCGTCCTCGAGGCGATCCACGGCGCCGACGGTCGCGACCCCGTGGCGGTCTCGTACCCGTTCGTGTGGGACGCGGAGCGGCCGCTCGCGGAGCTGCGGGTGGGGGTCGCGCGCGCGGTGTTCGACCTGCCGGCGACCGAGCTGCGGGACGGCAAGCCGGCGCCGGTGCACGCCACGAAGCCGTTCGACGATGCGGCGCTCGAGGTGCTGGGGCGCCTTGGCGCGCGCCTGACGGACGTCACCTTCCCGGACGCCCCCTACGCCGCGATGCGCCTCGTGCTCATGGTGGAGGCGGCGGCCGCCTTCGACGAGCTGGTCCGCGGCGGCGACGCGGCGCGACTGGCGCAGCAGGGGGCCTTCAACTGGCCCAACACGCTGCGCGCCGCGCGCTTCATCCCCGGCCTCGACTACGTCAACGCGATGCGCGCGCGCACGCTCGCGATGGAGGCGTGGGACCGGCTGTTCCGCGACGTCGACGTCATCGTCGTGCCGACCGGGGCGATGGGCAACCCGCAGCTCGTGGCGACGAACCTCACCGGGCACCCGGCCGTCATCGTGCCCAACGGCCTCGCCCCCACGAGCGATGCCGACCCGACGCCGACGCCGGTGTCGCTGACGTTCCTCGGTCGCCTCCACGGCGAGGCCGACCTGCTGCGGGTGGCGCACGCCTACCAGCAGGCGACTGCGTTCCATCGGGCGCGGCCGCCGGTGTAGGGCGGGCGGACGAGCGGACGGGCGGACTGGCGGACGGGCAGGGGGACGGCGAGACTTCGCGGTTCTGACGGGGTCCATTTCACCACAGCGGTCGAGGAGGCAGGGATGCGGAGCGTCGCGCGGCGGGGCGGGGCGGGGTTGGTCATGGCGCTGGTCGGGATGCTGGCGGCGGGGTCGCTCGCGGCGCAGGCGCCGACGGATGTGAAGCGGGTCGACCCGAACCCGCGCGGGCGCATCCTGAGCGGCGTCGCGGTGCCGGCCAACCGCGCCGTCTACCACACCAGCGGCACCACGCCCCCGATGGTCGACTCCACGGCGGCGCGCGGCACCCGCGAGCGCTTCGGTGACACCTACACGCAGGGCGTGAACACGCTGCGCCGCATCGAGGAGAACCTGAAGGGCCAGGGTCTCTCGATGAAGGACGTCATCTTCCTCCGCGTCTATCTCGTGGCCGACAAGCTGAAGGGGAACGCCTTCGACTTCGACGGCTGGAACAAGGCGTACGGCGAGTTCTTCAACACGCCGCAGAACCCGGTGAAGGTCGCGCGCTCCACCGTCGGCGTGGCGTGGCTGGCGGACCCCGACCTGCTGATCGAGATCGAGGCGGTCGCGGTCTATCCCAATTAACGCTCCTTTCATGTCGCCGGTGGTACGGTGCAGGTGGGAGATCAGCGCAAGGAGCGCCCCATGACGCGCACCGTGATGGTCCCGCTGGACGGGTCCCCGTTCGCCGAGCAGGCGCTGCCGGCCGCGCTGGATGCGGCGCGGCGGCTGGGGGCCTCGCTCGACCTGGTGCTGGTGCACCGCCCGATCCCGGCGATGGCGCCGTTCGACGGGGCGGCGTTCCTCGATCCGAAGGTCGAGGACCAGCTCCGCGTGGAGGAGCGGCAGTACCTCGCGCGGCTGTCGGAGCGGCCGGAGGTGCGGGCGGCGGGGCCGGTGACGACCTCGCTGCTGGAGGGGCCCGTCGCCTCCGCGCTGGCCGACCACGCGCGCGTCACCGGTGCCTCGCTCGTCGTGATGACGACGCACGGCCGCGGCCCGGTGAGCCGCTTCTGGCTCGGCTCGGTGGCCGACCGGCTCCTGCGCACGCTCGAACCGCCGATCCTGCTCGTGCGGCCCGGCGAGACGCGGCGCGAGCTGCCGGCCGACGGCCTGCACGTGCTCATCCCGCTCGACGGCTCGGGCCGCTCCGACCAGGCGGTGCGCCCGGTGGAGGAGCTCGGACTGCCGCCGGGTTCGGTGCTCACGCTGCTCGAGGTGATCGAGCCGGTGATCCCCGTGTGGGTGCCCGAGGCGATGCCCGTGGCCCCCGAGCCGCAGGCGGTGCTGGAGGAGCGGCGCCATGCCGCGATGCACCACCTGCACGAGCTCGCGGTGCGCCTGCGCAAGTCCGGCCATGTGGTGCACGTGGAGGCGCCGATCGATGTCGACGTGCCGGGCGCCATCCTCCGCGTGGCGCATGACCTGAAGGCCGACCTGATCGCCATCGCCACGCGCGGCCTGGGCGGTGCCACGCGCCTGCTGCTCGGCTCGGTGACCGACAAGGTGGTCCGTGGCGCGGAGGTGCCGGTGCTCGTCTGGCGTCGGCCCGAGTCGGGCTGAGCGCGCCTTGGCGTGGATGCGGTGACGCGGGGCCCGGCAGCTGCCGGGCCCCGCGTGCATGCCGCCGACGGATCAGGCGTCGGGTGCGGGGGGCGGCGCCGGGCGCGCCGCCGTCACCTGGTCGTCGTGCACCATGCGCATGGCGGGCGTGGTGAGGTCGTCGAACTGCCCCTGGCGGCTCGCCCACACGTAGCCGAGCACCGCGGCGGTGACGAGCACCAGCGCCAGCGGCAGCACGAGGTAGAGCACGCTCACGCAGGCCTCCCGGGGAAGGTCCGCGTGCGCCACGCGGCGACGATGTTGATGAGCGACGTGCCGGGCATCAGCACCGCCGCGATGAGTGGATCGATGCGGCCGGTCATCGCGAGCCAGGTGCCGACCAGGTTGTACGCGAGCGACACCGCGAGCAGCGCGCGGATCAGCGTCATCGTGCGGCGCGACCCCTCCACCAGCTGCACCAGCGGCTCGAGGCCGGGCCGGGCGAGGAAGACGTCGGCGCTCGCGAGGCACGCCTCCGCGCCACCGTGCATCCCGACGCCGACCGACGCCGCGGCGATCGCGGCCGCGTCGTTCACGCCGTCGCCGACCATCACCACGGTCTGCTCGCGCGCCGCGCGCGTGACGGTGCGCAGCTTCTCCTCGGGGCTCGCGCCGCCGCGCGCGTCGGCGGCGGGCACGCCGACCGCGCGGGCCACGCGCAGGACGATGGACGGGTGGTCGCCCGAGAGGAGCGCGGGGCGGTGGCCGAGCGCGGCGAGCCGCGCGATCGCGGCGGCGGCCTCCGGGCGCGGCGCGTCGCCGAAGCCGGCCGCGGCCACCACGGCGCCGTCGACCGCCACCAGCACGGGCGAGAGCCCCTCGCTGGCGAGCCGCTCCGCCGCGGCCTCCCAGCACGCGCTGGTCCCGGCGCGCGCGACGACGTACGCCGGCGAGCCGACGTGCACCCGCCGCCCCTCCACCACGCCCGTGATCCCGCCGCCCGCCGTCGCCTCCACCTGCGCCGCCTCCGGCGCCGCGACGTCGGGCCACGCCTCCGCGAACGCGCGCGCGACGGGGTGCGTGGCGTGCCGTTCGAGCGCGAGCACGAGCGGCCGGAGCCCGCGCGGCGCCTCCCACGCCACGAGGGCCGTGCGCCCCTCGGTCACCGTGCCCGTCTTGTCGAGCAGCAGGAGGCCGGGGCGCGCGAGCAGCTCGAGCGCGCGGCCGTTCCGGATCAGGATCCCGGCGCGTGCGGCCTGGCCGATGGCGGCGTGCACCGAGAGCGGCGTGGCGAGCGAGAGGGCGCACGGGCAGGTGACGACGAGCAGCGCCATCGCGTGGTCGATCGCGAGCGTCGGGTCGGTCGCCCACCAGCGCCACGCGGTGACCGCGGCGAGCACGAGCACGAGCGCGGTGAACCAGCCGGCCATCCGGTCGGCCAGCTGCACGACGGGCGCCCGCCGCCGCGCGCCCTCCTCCACCTGCCGCAGCAGGCGGCCGAGCCGGCTCGCCTCGCCCGCGCGCTCGACGTGCACGCGGAGCGGCGCCGTCCGGTTCAGCGTGCCCGCGAAGACGCGGTCGCCCGGCCGCACCGAGACGGGCCGGGACTCGCCGGTGAGCAGCGAGCAGTCGAGCTGCGACGCACCGGTCGCGATGGTGCCGTCCGCCGGGAGCGTGTCGCCCGGCCGCACCTCGACCGTGACGCCCGGCAGGAGCGCCTCGACCGGCACCTCGCGGATGGCGTCGCCCTCCTCGACCACGCGCGCCGTGCCCGGCGCGAGCGCGCCGAGCAGCTCGGCGGCGTCCGCCGCGCCGCGCTGCGCACGCTGCTGGAGGTAGCGCCCGCTCAGCAGCAGGAAGATGAGGAACGTCACGCCGTCGAAGTAGATCGGCCCCGTGCCCAGCGCGGTGTTCCAGGCGCCGCGCAGCGCGCCCGCGGCGAGCGCGAGCGCGACCGGCAGATCCATGTGCAGGGTGCGCGTGCGCAGCGACGCCCAGGCGCCGCGGAAGAAGACGCGTCCCGGCCATGCGAGCGCCGGCACCGTGAGCCCCAGCGACCACCAGCGGAAGAACTGCTCGAACTCGGCCTCCATGCCGCTGAACCATCCCGCGTACTGCGCGATGGCGAGCAGCATCACGTTCGTCGCGATGGCGCCGGCGATGCCGATCTGCGTGAGCAGCGCGCGGTCCTCGCGCTGGCGCATCCGCTCCTGCTGCACGCCGCGGAACGGGTGCGGCCGGTAGCCGAGGCGGTCCACGAAGCGGGCGATCGCCGAGAGCGCCACGGTGCCGGGGTCCCAGACGACGTGCACGAGCGAGCGCGTCACCTGCAGCTCCGCGCGCTGGACGCCGGGGATGGCGAGCGGCACGCGCTCCACGAGCCAGACACACGCGGCGCAGTGCACCCCCTCCAGGTACAGCTCGACCTCCGCGAGGCCACCCGGCAGGGGGCGCACGTACAGCTGGCGGAACGTGTCGTGGTCGAACTCCTCGAAGCTCCGGCCCGACGGCGCGACGGCGCGGCCGCCGTGCTCGCCGAGCGCGTAGTACCCCTCGAGGCCGTGCTCGTGGAGGATCGCCCATGCCGTGCGGCAGCCGGCGCAGCAGAAGCGGCGGTCGCCGCGCTCGGCGACGGCGCCCGGCGCGGGGAGGCCGCAGTGGCTGCACGGAGCCGCCGGGGGGGCGGCCGCGCGCTCAGTGGCGCGCATGCGCGTCGGTGGCGGCGGTCGTGGCGGCGGGTGCGGCGTGGTGGCTGCGCAGCATCGCGGCGCGGCCCGCCACGGAGGCGAGCGCCACCACGGCAACGAGCGCCGCGCCGAGGATGGGCGCGTGCGCGCCGAGGCGGCGGAGTCCCGCGCCGAGCCCGGCGCCGGCGGCGACCAGCGCCGGGAGGCCACCGAGCCAGAAGAGCGCCATCACGAGCGCGCCGTCCAGCGCCGCGCCGGTGCCGGCGGCGGTGAGCACGAAGGCGTAGAGCCAGCCGCAGGGGAGGAGGCCGGTCGCGAGGCCGAGGAGCGCGCCGCGCGGGACGGGCGGGAGCGCGCGGGCGCGGCGCACGAGCGCGCTCGCGCGCGCGGCCAGCGGAGCGAACGACGGTGCCGGCGGTAGCGGCACGCCCGCGAGGCCGGCCAGGCGCGCTGCCGCCCAGAGCGCCAGCAGCGCGGCAGCGCCGAGCGCCGCGATGC
>JANRIU010000092.1:0-17531 GCA_033764615.1 Gemmatimonadales bacterium
CTCGCGCAGCCCGCGCCGGCGCCGGCCCCTCCCGCCGCGCCCGACGGCGCGGCGCTCACGGTATTCCTGATGACGATGGGGCCCGGCGAGCTCTCGTGGGAGCGCTTCGGCCACAACGCCGTGTGGATCGTCGACCGCGCACGGGGCACGAGCCGCGCCTACAACTGGGGCGTCTTCGACTTCCAGCAGGAGAACTTCTACCTCAACTTCGCCCGCGGCCGGATGCGGTACTACATGGCCGGCTACGACGGGCGGCGCACCGTCGACTTCTACGCCCGCGCCAACCGCTCGGTCTGGGTGCAGGAACTGCGTCTCGCCCCCGCGCAGCGCGCCGAGCTCGCCGCGGCCCTCGCGCGCAATGAGCGGCCGGAGGAGCGCGAGTACCGGTACGACTACTACCAGGACAACTGCTCCACCCGGGCGCGGGACGCGCTCGACCGCGTGCTCGGCGGCCGCCTCCGCGCGGCGCTCGACACGATCCCCACCACGGCGAGCTGGCGCTTCCACACTCGGCGCCTCACCCAGCCCGACCCGCTCCTCTACACCGGCCTGCAACTGCTCCTCGGCCGCCGGACCGACCGGCCGCTCTCCGTCTGGGAGGCGGCGTTCCTGCCGATGGAGCTCAAGCAGGCGATGTGGCGCGTGCAGGTGCCGGGGCCGGACGGCCGCCTCGAACCGCTCGTGATCGGCGAGAAGACGCTGTTCCAGTCGACGCGAGCGGCGGAGCCGCTCGTCCCGCCGGCGTGGTGGCCGCGCTACCTCGTGCTGGGACTCGCGCTCGGGCTGCTCGGCGTGGGCGGCGGCTGGCTCGCACGGCGCCGGGGCCGGCCTGCGCCGGTCGACGTGGCGGTGCCGGTGCTCTGGAGCGGCGTGACCGGCGCCGCCGGCCTGCTGCTGGCGTGGCTCTGGCTCGGCACCGACCACGCGGTGGCCGCGGCGAACGAGAACGTGCTGCTGCTGCCGGTGACGGGGCTCGCGACGGCGTGGGCGCTGTGGCGCGCGGCGCGGCGCGACGACGCGTCGGCGGCGCGGGTGGCGCTGGCGTGCGCGCTGCTGGGCGTGGTGCTCGCGGGGGCGGCGCTCCTGGCGAAGGCCGCGCCGGGGGGCGGGCAGGACAACGGGGAGGTGCTCGCGCTCTGCCTGCCGGCGCAGGCGGGTGTGCTGGCGGCGGCGGCCGGGGTGCGTCGGGTGGCGGGCGTCAGCCCCGCGACACCGGGCGCTCGCCGCTCGTGACCGCGCGCATCTCGTGCGAGGTGGTCGGCTTCGCGACCTTCCAGACCTGGTGCTCGCAGAAGATGCGGAACAGCTCCGCGTCCACCAGCCCGCGGTTCGCCTCCTCCTGCAGGATCTCCAGCGCGCGGCTCGTCGCCATCGCCCGCTTGTAGGGGCGGTCCGACGCGGTGAGCGCGTCGAAGATGTCGGCGATCGTCATCATCCGCGTCTGCGGCGGGATCGCCTCGCCGCGCACCCCGCGCGGGTAGCCCGTCCCGTCCAGCTTCTCGTGGTGCCCGTGCGCGATGTCCGGCACCGCGGCGAGGTCCTTCGTCCACGGGATGCGCGTGAGGAAGCTGTACGAGTGCACGGCGTGGCTCTCGATCTCGAGCCGCTCCGTCTCGTTCAGCGTCCCGCGCTTGATGGACAGGAACGCGAACTCGAGCGGCGTGAGGAACGGCTGCTCCTGCCCGAGCGCATCCTGGTACTTGCGGCCCGCGAACTCGCGCAGCGCCTGGTACTTCGGGCCGTGCGGCTCCACCAGCACCGACGGCTGGTTGCACTCGCGCACGGTGCGCAGGAAGGCGTGCAGCGCCTCCTGCTCGTCGCCCAGCTGCTGGCGCGCCTCGGCGAGCCACCCCTCGTACTCCAGCCGGCCGTTCGCCTCCAGGTACTCCGCGCGCGCCTTCTCGAACTGCCACTCCGCGGTGCGCAGCAGGAACTGGAACCGCGCCTCGATGAGCGCGAGGTCCTCCGGGTACAGCTTGGCCGCCTTCACCAGCACCTGCTCGCGCACGCTCACCTTGCCGAAGTCGTGCAGGAGGCCGGCGTAGCGCAGCTCGCGCAGCTGCTCGGGCGTGAAGCGGAGCGTGCCGTACGGCCCCTGCGCCACCTCCTCGCTCACCACCTCCGCGAGGCGCACGGTCATCGCGGTGACGCGCTCGGAGTGGCCGGCCGTGGCCGGGTCGCGCTGTTCGATCGCCCACACCGCGGCGCGGACGAACCCCTCGAGGAGCCGCTCGATCTCGGCGTAGAGCTGGCTGTTCTCGATGGAGACGGCGGCCTGCCCCGCGAAGCCGCGCGCGAGCCGCACCGCCTGCGCGTCGAACGGCACGCAGCGCGCCTCCGCCTCCTCGGGCGTGGCGAGCGGCGCGTCGCCGCGCTTGCGGTTGATCAGCTGGAGGACGCCGGTCACCTCGCCGCGCTGGTTCGACATCGGCACGACGAGCATGCTCTTCGTGCGGTAGCCGTACTGCTGGTCGAAGGAGCGGTTGAAGGCGTACGGCGCGCCCTCGGGGAGCTGGTACACGTCGTCTAGCACGAGCGGCTCGCCGCTCGACGCCGCGTACCCGGCCAGCGACCGCTGGTCGAGCGGCATCGTGAAGCTGGCGAACGGGATGTCCGTGCGGCTCCGGTTCTGGCTGAGCATGAAGCGGAGCCGCCGCGTGCCGTCCTCCGCGGACTCGACGAGGTAGAGGCTGCCGGCGTCGGCGCCGGTCATGCTCCGCGCCTGCGTGAGGATCAGCGTGAGGAGGCTGTGGTAGTCCCGCTCGGTGAGGAGCCGCGCGCCGATCTCGCTCAGCTGGTCGAGTTCGTGCGCGCGGGCGCGCGCCTCCTGCTCGGCCGCATCGGCGCGCGCCGCCGCCTCCTCGGCGCCGAACGCGCCCCGGAGCGCCACCGCGAGCTGCGCGGGCGTCGTCGGCGCGGGGACGATCGCCAGCACGAGCGGGAGCGCGTCGGCCGGCGGATCCTCCTCGGGGGTGCGCGCCACCCACACGAGCCGCAGCTGGCCGAGGCCGCCGCTCGCCGCGAGCGACGGCCACGCCGCCGCGTCGGCCAGCGCCAGCGTCACCGCGCCCGCCACCGGCTGCCACGCGCCGGCGGCGGGGCGCGGCTCGATCCCCGCGACGCGCAGCACCTCGGCGAATGGCGCCGGCGACCAGCCGGCGGCGTGGAGCAGGACGCGGCGGAGGGCGCTCATGGCGTGCTCACAGCGCGAGCCGCATGCCCTCGACGGCGCCCAGGACCTCGAGCGCGCCGCCCCGCTCCCGCGCGTACGCCTGCGCGTCGGCGACGAGCCGGTCGATCGTGTCGTCGTCGTGCTCGGGCTCGTGGTGGAACAGCACGAGGCGCGCGCAGCCCGCCGCGATCGCGAGGTCGACCGCCTCGTGCGTCGTGGAGTGCCCCCACCCTGCCCGGCGGGGCATCATCGCGGTCGTGTACATCGCGTCGTGCACCAGCGTGTGCGCGCCGTCCAGCCAGCGCACGAGCCGCGCATGCCAGCCCGCGTCGCGCCGTCCCTCGCCGCCGCCGCCGAGCTCGTTGTCGGTCACGTAGGCGAACGCGCGCGTGCTGCCGTGCGGCACGAGGCGGAAGCCGAGCGTGGTGCCCGGATGGCAGAGGCGGAACGGCGTCACCACGAGGTCGGGGACCTCGAACGGCTCCGCCTCGACGTGCGTGATCGAGAGCTGCGCCGCGGCGCTGGAGAAGGGGACCGGGAAGACGGCCGGGTGGGTCTGGAGTTCGAGCACACGCTCCAGGGTGACCGTCTCCTGCACCGCGCCGAAGATGCGGAGGGTGAACTCCGGCACGGCGAGCGGCTGGAAGAACGGCAGCCCCTGGATGTGGTCCCAGTGCGTGTGCGTGAGCAGCAGGCACGTCTCGCTCCAGCCGGGCTGCTCCATCAGGTGCCGGCCGAGGTTCCGGATGCCGCTGCCCGCATCGAGGATCACTCGCGTACGGTCGCCGCGATCGATCGAGATGCACGGGGTGTTGCCGCCGTAGCGGATCGTCGACGCGCCGGGCGTGGGGATGGAACCGCGGACGCCCCAGAAGGTGGCGAAAAAGGTCATGCGACCGGCGCGGGCGTCGGCGAACGGCGGGGGCGGGACCGGCGGAAGGAGGTCGACACGTCGGAAGTCGTTGTGGTGAGCATACTTGGAGCGTCGGATGCGGTCAATCGCTCCCCTGCCACGCATCCGCGTCGGCAGGTACCTTTCCGCCGATGGACAGCCGCCTGGAGCACCTGCTCGACCGCGCGCGCGATGTGGAGCGCCTGCTCGCCGACCCGGAGATCGCGCGGGACCCGGCGCGCCTGAAGGCGCTGGGGCGCGAGCATGCGACGCTCGCCCCCGTGCAGCGTGCGGCCGAGCGGCTCGCGCGGCTGGAGGAGGAGCGGCGGCAGGCGCGCGAGGTCGCGGGGGATGCCGACGCCGAGCTCGCGGCGCTCGGCCGGGCGGACGCGGCGCGCCTCGACGGCGAGATCGCGGCGCTCGGAGCCGAGCTCGCCGAGCTCGTCGTCCCGCGGGACCCGCTGGACGACCGCGACGCGATCGTGGAGCTGCGCGCCGGCACCGGCGGCGACGAGGCCGCGCTCTTCGCCGCCGACCTGCTGCGCATGTACCGGCGCTTCGCCGAGCGGCGCGGGCTCGTGGTGGAGCTGATGTCGCTCAGCGAGGGGACGCTGGGCGGGGTGAAGGAGGCGATCTTCGCGGTGCGCGGCGCCGACGCGTTCGGCCTGCTGCGCCGCGAGTCGGGCGTGCACCGCGTGCAACGGGTCCCCGCCACCGAGACGCAGGGCCGCATCCACACCTCGGCCGCCACCGTCGCCGTCCTCCCGGAGGCCGAGGAGGTCGACGTGAAGATCGAGCCGAACGACCTGCGCATCGACGTCTTCCGCTCCTCCGGGCCCGGCGGCCAGTCGGTCAACACCACCGACAGCGCGGTGCGCATCACGCACCTGCCGACCGGCCTCGTGGTGTCGCAGCAGGACCAGAAGTCGCAGCTGCAGAACAAGCTGAAGGCGATGGAGGTGCTGCGCGCGCGCCTGCTCGACCTGCGCATCGCGGAGCAGGAGGCGGAGCGGTCGCGCCTGCGCCGGTCGCAGGTGAGCACGGGCGACCGCTCGGCGAAGATCCGCACGTACAACTTCCCGCAGAGCCGCGTCACCGACCACCGCGTGAACCTCTCGGTGCACGCGCTGCAGGACGTGCTGGACGGCCGGCTGGACGAGTTCGTGGAGGCGCTGCGCCTCGCGAGCCGGCAGGAGCAGGAGGAGGCGCTGGCGGGTGCGTGAGGACGTGCGCGCGCTCCGCGCGCGCGCCACGGCCCGGCTGGAGGCGGCCGGCGTCGCCGCCGCGGCGCGGGAGGCGCTCGACCTCTGGGCCCATGCGCGCGGCGTCCCCGTCGCGGCGGCGGCGCTCGACACCGAGGCACCCGACGCGATCGTGCAGCGCTTCGAGGCGATGGTGGCGCGGCGCGAGGCGGGGGAGCCGCTCGCCTACGTGCTCAGCTGGTGGCCGTTCCGCCACCTCGTGCTCGCGGTCGACGGCCGGGCGCTCATCCCGCGGCCCGAGACGGAGCAGCTGGTCGACCTCGCGCTCGCGCGCATGCGGACGGGCGATGCGGTGGACGTCGGCACGGGCACCGGCTGCCTCGGGCTGTCGCTCGCGCGCGAGGGCGCGTTCGCGTCGGTCACGCTCACCGACGCCTCGGTGCACGCGCTCGCGCTGGCCCAGGAGAACGCCGAGCGCTGCGGCCTCGGCGTGCACCTCGTCTGCGGCGACCTCACCGCGCCGCTCGAGGACGCGAGCCGCGACCTGCTGGTGGCGAATCCGCCGTACCTCACGACCGCCGAATGGGACGCGCTCGCGCCCGCGGTGCAGGCGTGGGAGCCGCGGCTCGCGCTCGACGGCGGCCACGACGGCCTCGTGCCGTACCGCCGCCTGCTGGAGGATGGGCGCCGGGTGCTCAGGCCCGGCGGCTGGATGGCGCTCGAGGTGGATGCCACGCGCGCCCGCGCGGTCGCCGCGCTCGCCCACGCCCACGGCTGGGATGCCGTGACGGTGCAGGAGGACCTCTTCGGCCGCGAGCGCTTCGTGCTCGCGCGCAAGGACGCCGCATGATCACCGAGAAGGCGCAGGACCTCGGCCGCCAGATCGGCCAGTCCACCGAGTACCAGACGCTGCGCCGCGCCGAGAAGGCGCTGCGCGAGGACGCCGACGCCCAGCGCCGGCTCGAGGCGATCCAGCGCCTCGCCCGCCAGGTGGACCAGCTCATGGCCCAGGGGTCGATGCCGGACGACGCCACGGCGCAGGCCTACGAGGATGCCGTCCGCGAACTCGAGCTCTCCACGACCGGGCAGGCGTACGCCGTCGCACGCGCCAACTTCGAGAAGCTGATGACGAAGGTGAACGAGGAGATCGCCGCCGGCATGGAAAAGGGCGCCGCGAGCAGCATCATCACGCTCTGATGGCCGGCCGCTTCCTCGTGCTCGAGGGGCCCGAGGGCGCGGGGAAGTCCACGCTCGCCGCGTCGCTCGCCGCACGCCTGCTCGCGGCGGGCGTGACCGTGGTGCCCGTGCGGGAGCCCGGCGGCACCCCCACCGCCGAGGCGGCGCGCGACGCCCTCCTGCACGCCGAGGGCGACCTTCCCCCCGAGGCCGAACTCTTCCTCATCCTCGCCGCACGCGCCGACCTGGTGCGCCGGGTGATCCGCCCGGCGCTCGCGGCCGGGCACCTGGTGCTGGCGGATCGGTACGACCTCTCGACCCTCGCGTATCAGGTGGCCGGCCGCGGGCTCGACGCCGGGCAGGTCGCGGCGGCCAACGCCCTCGCCACCGGCGGTCTCGCCCCGGACCTGGTCCTCGTGCTGGATGTGCCCCCCGGCGTGGGGGCGGCCCGGCAGGTCGCCGCGGGCAAGCAACGGGACCGGCTGGACCGGGAATCGGACGACTTCCACGCCCGTGTCGCAAAAGCGTATCTGGCGGCGCGGGGTACCACGGTGCAACATTTAGATGGGACCCGGTCGCCGGCGGAAGTGCTGGAGCAGGCATGGAACCTGCTCCGTCCGTGGCTACCGGGTGTTCCTTCTGGACCCGCGCCGGAGTGATCGCTCCGGAGCCGGGTCCTCGTCGTCCACCGCAAAGGGGTGGAGGGGTGCCGATGAACCGATGGGGCGTGACGGCGATGGTTGCCGCACTGTCGTTCCTGAGCGGGGGCTGGCTGCTGCAGCGCGGAACGCGGCAGCCCGGTGGGCCGAGCGCGTACGAGAGCGCCCGCCTCTTCGACGACGTGCTCTCGCACGTGCAGAACTATTACGTCGACTCGCTCCCCGAGGGCGACCTGTACCAGAAGGCGACCAACGGGCTCCTGGGTGAACTCAAGGATCCGTACTCCGTCCTGCTGCAGGGCGACGACTACCGCGCCCTCACCGAGCAGACGACCGGCAACTACGCCGGCCTCGGCATCCAGATCGACGTGCGCGACGGCTGGATCACGGTCGTCGCACCGCTCCCCGAGTCGCCCGCCGAGCGGGCCGGCATCGAGACGGGCGACCAGATCGTCGAGGTGGACGGCAAGTCCACCGAGGGTTGGAAGAACGACCAGGCGGTGAAGACGCTCCGCGGCGAGCCGGGCTCCCGCGTGAAGATCCGCGTGCGCCGCGCCGGCGTCACGGCGCCGCTCGCCTTCGAGCTCAATCGCGCGACGATCCACATGCGCTCGGTGCCGGCCGGCACGCTGTTCGATGGCGGCGTCGGCTACGTGTCCATGAACGGCGTGAGCGAGACCTCGGCCGCCGAGCTGCGCAAGGAGGTCATGGCGCTCCGCGCGAAGGGCGCGAAGTCGCTCGTGCTCGACCTGCGCCTGAACCCGGGCGGCCTGCTCGACCAGGGCGTGAAGGTGGCCGACCTCTTCCTCGACCCGAAGCAGGAGATCGTCGCCACGCGCGGCCGCGCCCGCGGCTCGTCGCGCGAGTACTTCGACGACGCGCCCCAGCCGTGGCCCGACCTGCCGGTGGTCGTCCTCGTCAACGAGGGGACCGCCTCCGCCGCCGAGATCATCTCCGGCGCGCTGCAGGACCACGACCGCGCGGTCGTCGTCGGCACGCCGACGTTCGGCAAGGGGCTCGTGCAGACGCTCTTCCCGATCGGCGAGGGGACGGCGCTCAAGCTCACGACCGCCAAGTGGTACACGCCGTCCGGGCGCACCATCCAGCGCGCGGCGCGCAGCGAGCAGGAGCAGATGGACGTCGCCTCGGGCGAGGCCGGCGGCAAGGCGGCGACCACCGTCGACACCTCCATCAAGGCGCGGCCGATCTTCCGCACCGACATGGGCCGCGTGGTGCGCGGCGGCGGCGGCATCGTGCCCGACATGATCGTCCGGCCGGACACGCTCAGCACCGGCGAGCGCGAGTTCGCGAAGGCGCTCGGCGAGAAGCTCCCCGTCTACCGTGACGTGCTCACGGCGTACGCCCTGGCGCTCAAGGAGCAGAAGGCGATCCCGTCCGCCGACTTCTCCGTCACGCCCGCGATGCGCGAGGAGCTGCGGACGCGGCTCAAGGCGAAGGGCGTCGACATCGACGCGAAGGTGTGGGCGGGCGCGGGGGCCCTCATCGACGAGCAGTTCGGATACGAGGCGGTGCGCTACTCGTTCGGCCGCCCGGCCGAGAGCCTGCGGCGCTTCCGCGACGACCCGCAGATGCAGGCGGCCCTCGGGCTCCTGCGGAAGGCGTCGACGCCGAAGGACCTGCTCCAGCTGGCGAACGTGCCGGCCGCCAAGAGCACCGCGCGCAACAACTAGTCGCGCGTCGCGGTCCGACGCGCGAGGGGCCGGGGTCCCGACCGGGAGCCCGGCCCCTCGTGTGTTCAGGCGCCGTGCAGGCGAGGCGCCGCGCCGAGCGCGCGCGCGAGCCAGGTGCCGATCAGCGCAGCCGCGAGCGCGCGGATCCCCCACGCCGCGCCCGGTGGCAGGCCGAGCCCGGCGGCGAGGACCGGCGCGCCGAACCACGCGTGCAGCGACACGGCGAGCGCGGCCAGCGCCGGCAGCGCACGCGTTGGCCGGAGCTGCGTGGCGAGGACGAGGGCCGCCACGAGCAGCGCGCCCGCCGCCGCGCCACCGAGCGGGAGCGCATAGGCGTGGCCCACGGAGGCGCCGGCCGGCACCTGGTAGTAGCCCGCGATGAAGCCGGGCAGCGCCGCCGCGAACCCGCCGAGCGGCGTCGCGAGCCACGCGCTCGACCGCCGTGCCGGGCCGAGCACCTGCGCGAGCGCCTTGTCCTCGGCGAGGTCCAGGCAGCCGCGCGGGGTGCACACGCGGCACGCCTCGCAGCGGCCCCGGCCCAGCGGGAGGAGCGCATGCTGCCCGTACAGCCGTTCGACCGGCAGGATCGGGCAGCAGCCGTTGCAGAAGCCGGCGCGCGTCGGAAAGCGGCGGCCGAGCGCCACGGCCGCGAGCCCGACGGCGACGGCGGTCGCCGCGAGCACCGGCGCGTCGTGGTCGAAGACGAGGTGTCGCGCGGGGACGAGCCCGAAGAAGAGCGCGAGGCCGCCCACGGCGAGCGCCGTCGTCGGTGCCGGCGGCGTTGCGGCGGGGGCGAGCCGCGCACCGCCGGCGTTGAGCGTGGCGAGCGGACAGATCCCGCGCCACAGCGCGGGCGAGACGAGGAAGGTGAACGGCAGCACCGGCACCAGCACGCCCCAGATGCCACGCAGGACGAGTGCCGGCGCCACGAGCGCCACGACGGGGAGCGCGAGGAACGTGACGAGGGCGGCGGTCTGTCCCGCGCGCCATGGCCAGGCCACCGGCCGCGCGAGCACGGCGCGTCGCGGGGGCGCGGGCGGCGGGACGACGGCGGTGGGCGGCACCCTCCAACTATGGGGCCGCCCGGCGATGGGGCAAGGGACGTGGCGCGCGGCCACGCCCCGGGGTGGTTCAGGGGATCGAGACGAGCGTGACGGTGAACACCAGGTTCGCGTTCGGCGGCACCGGGCCGTTGCCGGCGGCGCCGTAGGCGAGGGAGGCGGGGATCACCAGCTGGCGCGTGCCGCCCACCCGCATCCCCGGGACCCCCTGCACCCAGCCCTGGATCAGGTTCGAGGCGCTCAGCGTGAACTGGATCGGTGCCGCCGGGGACTGGCGGGCGTCGAACTGCGTGCCGTTCACGAGGAAGCCCTGGTAGTACACGCTGATCTGCTGGTTGAGCGCGGCCGTGGCGCCCGACCCGGTGGTGATGTCGCGGATGTACATCCCGGACGGCAGCCGGGTGCTCGCGCCGAGGTTCACCTGCAACGTGGTGGCGAAGGTGGTGCTCTCGAGCGGCGTGGCGGCGCTCGGCGAGGCGGCATCGCCGCCGCACGCGGCGGCGACGGCGAGGACGAGCGGGGACAGCAGCTGGCGGACGCGCATTTCGGCTCCCGGTCGGGCGGGTCGGTGACGGGGGCGGAAGATACGGGAGCCGGCGCGGGGCGCCACGGGGCGGCGCGGGGCGCTCTGTCCCGCCATCCGCGCCCCGGGTACCTTCGGAAAGGGTTTCGCAGGTTCACCACCCGATCCCGGCGTTCCCGGGCCGACCATCACCATGACGACCGACGACGACGCCGGCGACGCGACGCGCGCGGACAGCGCCACGCTCGACCCGACCCCCGAGAGCCTCGACAAGGTTCGCGACATCCTCTTCGGCAGCCAGATGCGCTCCGTCGATGCGCGACTGAAGAGCGTGGAGGACCGCTTCCAGCGGGACCTCGCGCAGCTGCGCGCCGACGCCGGCCGCCAGCTGGCCGACACCGAGGCGCAGCTCCGCCAGCAGCTGCGGGAGCTGGGCGACCGGCTCGCCGCCGAGAGCGCCGAGCGCACGCGCCGCATGGACGCGGTGCACGCCGAGCTGACCGCGGCGCTCCGCGACCTCGAGCGGCGGCACGTGGCGCTGGAGCAGAAGGGCGACCTGGCCGATGCCGAGCTCCGGGACCAGCTGCTCCAGGGCTTCACCGCGCTGCAGGGCGAGCTGGCGCAGGCCCGCGAGCGGCTGGCCCGGGACCTCGAGAACTCCAACCGCTGGCTCGACGCGAAGAAGGCCGACCTCGGCGCGCTGGCCACGCTGTTCGGCGACGTCACCTCGCGGCTGCAGGCCGCGGCCCCCGCGGACGGCACGCGGCCCTGACCGATGGCGCGTGAGCGGGTGGCCGGGACGCCGAGGCTCCAGGTGGAGCGCGGCGGCGCCGCGCCCCCGCCTGCCGCGCCTCCGCTGCCCGCCCCGCTCCCGCCCGCGGCCGACGAACTCGCGGAGCTCCGCCGGCTGCTGCTCGCACCGGAGCGGCGCCAGCTGGAGGCGCTGCAGCAGCGCCTCGACGCGATGGGGCTCACCGCCGCCGACGTGGCGGCGCAGCTGCCCGAGGCGATCGCACTCCGCGGCGGGCAGGACCGGCAGCTCGCCCGCGCGCTCGCGCCCACCATCGACGATGCGCTGGGCGAGGCGGTGCGGCGGAACCCGCGCGACATCGCGACGGCCATCTTCCCGGTGCTCGGGCCCGCCATCCGCAAGGCGATCGCCGAGACGATGGCCGAGCTCGTGAGCTCGATCAACCGCGCGCTGGAACACAGCTTCTCGGTGCGCGGCCTGCAGTGGCGCCTGGAGTCGTGGCGGACGGGCGTGCCGTACGCGCAGGTGGTCATGAAGCACGCGCTCGTCTACCGCGTGGAGCAGGCGTTCCTCATCCATGCGGAGACCGGCCTGCTGCTCGCGCACGTCAGCCCGCCCGACCTCTCCGTCACCGACGCCGACCTGATCTCCGGCATGATGACCGCCATCCGCGACTTCGTGGGCGACTCGTTCGGCGAGGCGGAGAAGGGGGCGGGCGGGCTCCGCACCTTCGCCGTCGGCGAGCTCACGGTGATGGTGGAGCAGGGGCCGCGCGCGCTGCTGGCGGCGGTGGTGCGGGGCCAGGCGCCGCCGGCGCTGCTCCGCCGCCTGCAGGACACGCTCGAGGCGGTGCACTTCCAGTACGCGCTGCCGCTCGCCTCGTTCGACGGCGACACGGCGCCGTTCGAACCCGCGAAGCCGCTCCTCGCCGAGTGCCTCGAGACGGTGCTCAGCACCGACCGGCCGCGCGAAGTGGGGGGGCGCGTCGCGTGGCTGCCCTGGGCGGTGCTCGCGATGCTGGCGCTCGTGGCGTTCGGCTGGTGGCGGTGGCGGGAGGGGCAGCGCTTCGCCCGCGCCGTCGCGGCGCTGGAGGCCGAGCCCGGCTTCGCGCTGCTCCGCGCCGAGCGGGACGGCGGGCGCTGGCAGTTCGCCGGCCTGCGGGACCCGCTCGCGCGCGACCCGCGCACGGTGCTCGCCGAGGCCGGCGCCGACACGGCGGCCGTGCGCGACCGGTGGGCGCCGCACCTCTCGTTCGACCCCGGCCTCGTCGCGGCGCGCGCGCGCGCCGTGCTGGCGGCGCCCGCGTCCGTCCGGCTGGAGGTACGCGGCGACACGCTCGTCGGCGGCGGCGCCGCGCCGATCCCGTGGCTCGTGCGCCAGCGCGCGCAGGTCGTGCCGCCGCCGGGCGTGCAGCACGTCCGGCTCGGCGCGGTCGAGCCCCTGCTCCCGGCCGCGCTCGTCCCCGTCGCCGCCGAGGTGGCGGGCGAGCGGGTGCTCTTCGCGCTCGGCTCCTCGGCGCTCGACGGCGCCGCCGGCACCGCGCTCGACCGCGTCGCGGCGCGGCTCCGACAGCTCGACCGCGCGCTCGAGGCCGACGGCTTCGTCGCCGAGGTGCGTCTCACCGGGCGCGCCGACACCGTCGGCACCGAGGCCGCCAACGCCGAGCTCAGCCGCGAGCGCGCGGACGCCGTGCGTCGTGCGCTCGGCGCGCGCGGCGTCGGCGTCACCACCCTCGAGTCGGTGGGCCTCGGCACCGCCGAGCCGCTCGCCGCGCCCACGCCGGCGGAGCGTGCCCGGCTCAATCGCAGCGTCTCGTTCACGGTCCGCCTCGTCCCCGACGCGGCGGAGGAGGGAAGCCGATGATCCAGAAGAAGGTCTGCATGGTCGGCGTGTTCGGCACGGGCAAGACGTCGCTCGTCCAGCGCTTCATCCACTCCCGCTTCTCGGAGAAGTACCACTCGACGGTGGGCGTGAAGATCGACCGGAAGGCGATGACGGTCGCCGGGCAGGAGGTGAACCTCGTGCTCTGGGACCTCGCCGGCCGCGACGAGCACCAGGACATCAGCGGCAGCTACCTGCGCGGCGCCCACGCCGCCTTCTTCGTCGTGGACGGCACCCGCCGCGAGACGCTGACCCAGCTGCCCGACCTCCGCCGCATCGTTCGCGAGCACGCGGGCGACGTCCCCGCCGTCGTGGCGCTCAACAAGGCAGACCTCGTCGACCAGTGGGCCCTCACCCACGACGACGAGGCGCTGCTCCGCGCCGACGGCGTCCACGTGCTCCGCACCAGCGCCAAGGCCGGCGAGAACGTCGAGGCCGCGTTCACGCACCTCGGCTGGGCCGTGCTCGCGGCCCGGGAGGGCTCCGCATGAGCGACGTCGCCCCGGTCATCGACGCCTTCGGCCTCACGCACGTCGGCGCCGTCCGCCCGAAGAACGAGGACCAGTTCGTCATCGCCGGCGTGCGCAAGCAGGTGGACGTGAAGGCCACCAGCGTCGAGGCGCTCGGCAGCTCGGAGAAGCTCCGCGGTCCCGAGGCCCACCTGTTCGTGGTCGCCGACGGCGTCGGCGGGCACGCGGGCGGCGAGCGCGCCAGCGGCTTCGCGGTGCAGGCGCTCGCCGAGTACCTCGGCACGGCGGCGGGCTGCTTCCAGCGCTTCGACACCGACGCCGAGCACGACTTCCTCGAGGCGCTGGAGCAGGCCGTGCACCGCGCGCACGAGGCGCTGGTGCGGGAGTCGGCCGGCCGCCAGGGCGGCCCCGCCACCACGCTCACGATGGTCACGCTGGTCTGGCCTCGCGCCTACCTCGTTCACGTCGGCGACACGCGCGCGTACGTGCTCCATGGCGGCCGCCTGCGGCAGCTCACGCGCGACCAGACGATGGCCGAGTTCCTGGTGGATGCGGGGGGGCTCACGGAGGAGCAGGCGAAGACGTCGCGCACGAAGGACATGCTGATCAGCGCGCTCGGCGGTTCGTCCATGGCGCCGAACGTCGGCCTCATCGACCTCGAGCCCGGCGACACGCTGATGCTCTGCAGCGACGGCCTCACCAAGCACGTCGACGACCGCGAGATCCACCGCCTGCTCGCCCTGCCGGCGGGTGCCGAGTCCCGCTGTCGGCAGCTGGTGGACGCGTCGCTCGCCGGTGGCGGCTCCGACAACATCACGGTTGTCGTCGCGCAGATGGGCGCGCCCTAGGCGCGCCCATCCCCGGCGCGGCTAGCGCTTGCGGCCGCGCCTGAGCTCCGCCGCGATCCACGCCTCGGCTGCCGCCTTCGCCTTGCGGGACCCGCCGTGGGCGCGGTCCGAGAAGAGCTTGCTCCGGAACCGCCGGCTGCGAGTCCCTGGGACAACCTCGCCGAACGGGATCCGCGCCTGCCACCCCTTCGTCCGCGTCCGCTCCGACGCGATCCGCACCAGCCACGCCATGTCGGGTCCTCCCTGGAGATCGGGTTACTGGGTCACCACGCGCACGCCACTCGGCACGTCGAAGCGGAACGTGCTCGCGGGGGCCCCCTGGTTCGGCCGGACGCGTGAGAGCGTCAGCGTCCGCCGGGCGCCGGACCGCTCCGAGAACTCGAGGCGGCGCGGCAGCGCATCGGCGGTGTCCAGCCACAGCACCGCCTTCGTGAACGGCATGTCCGGCACGAGTGGCACCAACTCCACCACGTCCGCCGGGCGACCGTTGAGAACGTCGGAGCGAATGTAGCGAGTCCGGTACCGCTCGGCAGGGCGGTCCAGCAGCCGTTCCAGCAGGTTGGCGCCGTACACGGGGCTCGCCTGCACGCCCAGGCGCAGCACCTGGCCCGGGGTGGTGGAGGGCGTGTAGACCCAGATGGACGTGCCGTCGACGATGATGGCATCGCCCTTCGGGTCGGTGAAGCGCATGGCCAGGCGCCCCTCCTGCCCCTGCACGAGCGTGCCGCGGCTCTCGAACGTGCCGACCATGCGGTCGTCGATGACCTGCGTGAAGTCGGCGCGGAT
This sequence comes from Gemmatimonadales bacterium, assembly GCA_033764615.1. Lineage (GTDB taxonomy): Bacteria > Gemmatimonadota > Gemmatimonadetes > Gemmatimonadales > GWC2-71-9 > JANRIU01. Next base: position 15,113 of record JANRIU010000092.1, read on the forward strand.
CGTGCCGGCGTCGCGGTAGACGCGCGCGGCGCGGCCGATCACCTCGCCGGCGTCCTGGGCGTGCGCGGGCGCCGCGAGGGCGAGCGCCGCGAGGAGCGTGGGCACGAGCCGCACGGCCCTCACGCCGCGCCGCCGACGGGGCGGGGCACCGCCAGGCGGCGGCCGACGGCCACGGCCACGCCCTGCACCTCGCGCACGAGCCGGCGGAACTCGGCGGGCTCGATGCTCTGGCGCGCATCGCTCTGCGCGGCGTCGGGCGTGCCGTGGACCTCGAGGAGGAGGCCGTCCGCGCCGGCGGCGACGGCGGCGCGCGCCATCGGGCGCACGAGGTCGCGGCGACCGGTGCCGTGGCTCGGGTCGACGATGACGGGCAGGTGCGTCAGCTGCCGCACGAGCGGCACGGCCGCGAGGTCGAGCAGGAAGCGGGTGTCGGTGCCGAAGGCGCGCACGCCGCGCTCGCAGAGGATGACGTCCGGGTTCCCCTCGCTCAGCACGTACTCGGCGGCGAGCAGCCACTCCTCGATGGTGGCGGCGAAGCCGCGCTTGAGCAGCACCGGCCGGCCGCAGCGGCCGGCGGCGCGGAGCAGCGAGCCGTTGTGCATCTGGCGCGCGCCGATCTGCACGATGTCGGCCATCTCGGCGACCGGCCCGAGCGACGCCTCGTCGAGCGCCTCGGTGACGACGGGCAGGCCGCTCTCGGCGCGCGCGCGGGCGAGGAGGCGGAGCCCCTCGATGCCGAGGCCCTGGAATGCGTACGGGCTGGAGCGCGGCTTGAACGCGCCACCGCGCAGCACCGTGGCCCCCGCCTCGCGCACCGCGAGCGCGAGGCCGACCACCTGGGCCTCGCCCTCGACGGCGCACGGCCCGGCCATCACCACCACCTCCTCGCCGCCGATGGCGAGGCCGTTGGCGAGCCGCACGACCGTCCCCTCGGGGCGCGCCCCGCGGTCGGCGAGGCGCCACGCGGGCCCGCTCACGCGACCGCCGACTCGGCGGCGCCGAGGCGCACGCCGACGATGGTGGAGACGCCGGGCTCCTGCATCGTGACGCCATACACGGCGTCCGCATGGTGCATGGTGCGCGGGTTGTGCGTGATCACGAGGAACTGCGTGCTCCCCTTGAACTCCTCCAGCAGCCGGCAGAAGCGGATCACGTTCGCGTCGTCGAGCGGGGCGTCGACCTCGTCCATGAGGCAGAACGGGCTCGGCTTCGTGAGGTAGATGCCGAAGAGGAGCGACGTCGCCACGAGCGTGCGCTCGCCGCTCGAGAGCAGGTGGATGCGCTGCGTCTTCTTCCCCTTCGGCGCCGCGAGGATGTCGATGTCGCAGTCGAGCGGCTCGTCGGGGTTGGCGAGGCGGAGGTCGCACTCGCCGCCGCCGAAGAGCGTCTGGAAGGTGCGCATGAAGTGGCCTCGCACCGCCTCGAAGGTGTCGAGGAACATCTGGCGTGCCGTGCCGTCGATCTCGCGGATCGCCTGCAGCAGGCTCTGGCGGGCGCTCACGAGGTCGTCGCGCTGGCTGGTGAGGAACTGCAGGCGGCGGCTCTCCTCCGCGTGCTCCTCGACGGCGAGCGGGTTCACGGTGCCGATCTGCTCCAGCCCGTTCGCGATCCGCTGGGCCTCCTGCTCCAGCGTCTCGAGGTCGAGGTCGAGCAGGCTCGCGCCCTCCAGCAGCTCGTCGAGCGGACGCTTCCACTCCTGCTCCACGCGCTCGGTGATGGAGCGGCGGCGCGCGGCCGCCTCCTGGAGGCGCAGCTCGAGGCCGTGCCGCTCCTCCGCCAGCGACTCGACCGCGTGCCGCGCCGCGTGCAGCGTCGTCTCGGCGGTGGCGAGCTCGGTCTCGGCGACGGCGAGCGCCTCGCGCGCGTCGGCGTGCGCGGCGTCCAGCTCGAGCACGGCCACGCGGCGCTCGGCGCGCGTGTCGGTCCACGCGGCCTGCTGCGTGCCGAGCGATGCCTCGTCGGCGGCGAGGCCCTCCAGCTCCTGCCCGAGCGCGCCCGTGAGGCGGACCGCCTCGGCGCGCACCGCGGCCGCGCGCTGCACCCGCTCCTCGGCGCCGCGCAGGCGCGCCGCGACGTGCGCCTCGCGCACCTGCGCCTGCATGCGGCGCTCGCGCGCGGCCTCCATCGCCGCCTCCACCGCCTGCAGCGCCGCGCGCGCCGCGCCGAGCTCCTCCTCGGCGCGCGCCGCCGCCACCTCGCGGTCCAGCAGCGCGGCGCCCACCGTCTCCAGCCGCTGCTCCGCGGCGCCACGCCGCTCGGCGAGGCGCGCCAGCTCCTGCTCGGCGCCCTGCAGCTCGCGCGCGAGCGTCGTCACCTGCCGGAGCGCATCGTCGCGCTCCGCGTTGCCCCGGCGCTCGGCGTCGCGTGCGCGGTCGTGCGCCTCGCTCGCGGCGCGGAGCGCCTGCTCCGCGTCCGCGAG
>JANRIU010000100.1:0-30773 GCA_033764615.1 Gemmatimonadales bacterium
CGCCGCGGAGCTGGCGCGCGCCCGTGGCGCCGCGGCGGTGGTGGTCGCCGCGTCGGCCACGGGGCGCGACCTCGCGCCCCGGCTCGCGGCCCGGCTCGGCGCGGGCTTCGCGGCCGACTGCACGGCGCTCCGCGCCGAGGGTGGCGCGGTCGTCGCGGTGCGGCCGGTGTATGCGGGGAAGGCGCTGCAGACCGTGAAACTTCCGGGCATGCCCGCCGTCGTGTCGGTGCGCACCGGGGCGTTCGCGCCCGCGGCGCGCGCGCACGTGGCCGCGGTGGAGGCGGTGGCGGTGCCGGCGGTGGCGGCGCGCATGGAGGTGGTGGAGCGGCGCGCGGCGGCGGCGCAGCGGCTGGACGTCGCGGAGGCCGAGATCATCGTCGCGGGGGGGCGCGGGCTCGGGGAGCCCGCGCACTTCCGGCTCGTGGAGGAGCTGGCCGCCGCGTTCGGCGATGCCGCGGTCGGCGCGAGCCGTGCGGTGGTCGACGCCGGCTGGCGCGACCACGCGGAGCAGGTGGGGCAGACGGGGAAGACGGTGAGCCCGCGGCTCTACATCGCGGTCGGCATCTCGGGCGCCATCCAGCACCTCGCCGGCATGCGCACGGCGCGCACCATCGTCGCGGTCAACAAGGACAAGGACGCCCCGATCTTCAAGGTGGCGGACTACGGCATCGTGGGCGACCTCTTCGAGGTGCTGCCCGCGCTCACGGCGGCCATCCGGGCCCGGAGGTCATAGATGCGCAGCGCGCTCGCCCTCGCCTTCCTCGCCGCGGCGCCGCTCGCCGCCCAGGCGCCCGCCGTCTCGGCGCCCGTCGGCGGCATCCGCTACGAGGTCCGCTTCGACGCGGCGACCGCGAAGGAGCGGTCGCTCGCCGTCACGATGCGCTTCGACGTGAAGGGGAGCGGCCCCATCCTCCTCTCGCTCCCGGCGTGGACGCCCGGCGCCTACGAGATCAGCGACTTCGCGAAGAAGCTCCTCCGCTTCACGCCGACGGCCGACGGCCGGGCGCTCGCGTGGGACAAGCTCGACTACGACACCTGGCGCATCCAGCCCGCGGGCGCGAAGGCGGTCGAGGTCACGTACCTCGTGCGGGCCGACTCGCTCGACAACGCCCAGGCGTGGTCGCAGCCGGACTTCGCCTTCTTCAACGGCACCACCGCGTTCCTGTACCCCGAGGGGCGCTGCTGCGCCTTCGCGGCGAGCGTCACCTTCCGCACCGAGGCCGGGTGGCAGGTCGCCACGGGCATGCGGGCGACGGGCGACGGCCGCTTCGGCGAGGCGAACTACCACGACCTCGTCGACATGCCGACCTTCATCGGTCGCTTCGACATCGACAGCCAGCAGGTCGCCGGCAAGTGGCTCCGCCTCGCGACGTACCCGCAGGGCGTGCTCGCGGGGGCGCAGCGGTCGGGGACGTGGGAGAGCCTGTCGCGCATGGTGCCGCCGATGGGGAAGGCGTTCGGCGAGGTGCCGTGGGAGACGTACACGGTGCTGGTCGTCGGCGACACGGCGTACCCCGGCGCGAGCGGCCTCGAGCACCAGAACTCGCACCTCGACATCATCAACACGCGCGGCTTCGCGTCCGACTTCTGGCCGTCGCTCCTCGCGCACGAGATCGTGCATGCGTGGAACGTCAAGCGGATCCGCCCGGCCGACCTCTTCCCCTACCGCTACGAGCGGCCGCAGCAGACGCCGTGGCTCTGGGTGAGCGAGGGGATCACCGACTACTACGCCGACCTCGTGCTGGTGCGCGGCGGCGTGACGACGACGCAGCAGTTCCTCGAGGCGACGACCGAGAAGATCGGCAGCGTGGACGCGGTGCCGCCGGTGGCGCTGGAGGACGCGTCGCTCGAGACGTGGATCCGCCCGGTCGACGGCACGGCGCTCATCTACTACCCGAAGGGCTCGCTCGCGGGGCTGCTGCTCGACATCCTGATCCGCGACGGGAGCGACAACCGCCGCGGCCTCGACGACGTCATGCGCGCGCTCTACACCGGCGCCTGGAAGAAGGGGCGCGGCTTCACCGCCGACGAGTGGTGGAAGAGCGTGTCGCAGATGGCGGGCGGGCGGTCGTTCGCGGAGTTCAACGCGAAGTACATCGACGGGCGCGAGCCGTACCCGTGGGAGTCGGTGCTGCCGCTGGCGGGCCTGCGCTACCGCGCCGACTCGATCCGCGAGGCGCGGATCGGCATCCAGGTGCAGCCCGGCGAGGACGGCGTGCGCATCATGGGCGTGCAGCCCGGCAGCATGGCGGCCGACGCGGGCATCGAGCAGGGCGACGTGCTCCTGCGCCTCGGCGAGGTGGAGGTGAAGGACCCGACGTTCGGCGGCGCGTACCGGCAGCGCTACGCGACGGCCGACGGCACCGAGATCCCCGTCGTGGTGCGCCGCGGCGGTCGCGAGGTGACGCTCAAGGGCACGGTGCGCACCGCCGTGCGCGTGGTGCGGCAGGTGGTCTCCGACCAGGGCGCCACGCCCAAGGCGGCGCGCATCCGCGAGGGGATCCTCTCGGGCCGCACCGACTGACCCGGCCTGGCGGGCGGGGGCGCGCGCCCCCGCCCGCTCAGCCGCGCACCATCCGCGCGAGCCGCGCGACTCCCTCCCGCACCACCCCCTCCTCGGGCCCGAAGCTGAAGCGCACGTGCCGCCGGAAGCGCGAGCGGTCGCCGCTGCGGCGCTTGCCGGGGTTGATGTCGAAGAACTCCCCCGGCACGCAGATCACGCGATGCTCCAGCGCGCGCTGGAAGAACGCCATCCCGTCGTTCAGCCCCTCGGGCAGCGCCGACACGTCGGCCCAGCAGTAGAACGTGCCCTCGGGCGCGTACTCGATGCGGAGCCCCGCGTCGCGCAGGCCGTCGAGCATGAGCGTGCGCTTCCGCGCGAACGCCGCGCGGATCGCGGCCGACTCGCGCGCCACGTACGCGGGGTCGAGCAGCGGCACGGCGCGCCGCTGCAGCGGCCGGCTGCCGCCGCCATCGAGGAAGGAGCCGCTGCTCGACACCGCGTCGATCACCGTGCCCGGCCCCACGATCCACGTGCAGCGCCAGCCCGGGTAGCGCCAGTTCTTGGTGAAGCCGTCGAAGAGCACCACGGGGTCGCGCTCCACGTCGTCCACGTGCGCGGCCGCGCTCACCGGCGCGTCGCCGGTCCAGACGTACTGGCTGTAGAACTCGTCCACCAGCAGCGCGCACTGCAGGTCGCGCGCGATCGCCACCCACTCGCCGAGCTCGGCGCCGCGGATCACGCGGCCGTGCGGGTTCCCCGGGTTCGAGAGGAGCACCGCCGAGAGGCCGCGGCCGGTGATCTCGCGGCGCAGCTCGTCGGGGCTGAAGGCGTAGCCGCGCGTCCCCTCCAGCAGGATGGGGATGGCGGTGAACGCCTTGAAGATGTCGAGCAGCTCCTCGTACGCCGTGTAGTCCGGCAGGAAGTGGCCGAGGTTGATGTCGCCGAGCGCGGCGACGGCGCGCGTGAGCGACAGGCGGCCACCGCCGCAGATGCACACGTTGCGCGCGGTGTAGCGCGACGCCTTCCCCTGCCGGTACAGCTGGTTGTACAGCGCCGCCACCGCCTCGCGCAGCTCGGGGATGCCGGCGACGGGCGCGTACTCGAGGTCCTCGGGGTCGACGTCGAGCGCCTCGACGCGGGGCGGCGCGCCCGGGAGCGGCCCCGTCTCGGGCTGCCCCTGGCCCAGGTTGCACCAGTCGGCCGAGCCCGCGACGTAGCCGCGCCGCTGCGCCTCGGCCATGACGTAGATGACGCCGGTGAAGGGGACGGTGCGGAAGCCGGGCATGCCCGCGCGCGGGTCGCTCATCGGGCGGCGCGGAGGCGGGGAAGCAGCATGCCGACGCGGCGCTGGTACGCGGCGTAGTCGGGGAAGCGGTCGAGCAGGAGACGTTCCTCCGCGCGGGCCTTCAGGGTGAAGAAGAGGAGGCTCGTGCCGAACACGGCGAGCGCCGGCGCCAGGTGGCCCGGGCGCGCGGCCCAGGCGAAGAGGAGCAGCGTGGCACCGAGGTAGATCGGGTGCCGCACCAGCGCGTAGATCCCGTGCGTGACGAGCGTGGCGTCGCGCCGGGGGCGCACGGTCGGCACGAGGTTGGCCCCGAGCGTCGTGCCGCCGCGCACCAGCACCACCGCGCCGAGCACCGCCGCGACGACGCCCGCGAGCCGGAGCGCCGCGCCACCGCCGGCCGCCGGTGGCAGCCGGCGCGCCAGCAGCGGGATGCCCGCCAGCACGAGCGCGAACCAGGCGAACTGGACCACGACCCAGGGGTCGCGGAACGCCTTGAGGAACCGGAGCATCCCCGAAAGATGGCGGGGGTCGCCCCGCGAGGCGCGGGGTCGCCCCCGGCCGGATCGGCCGGGCGCCGCGCGCGGGGGGCGCCCATATTTCCCCGATGCGCTTCCTCCCCATCACGCACCAGCCGTCGTTCGACCCCCACCGCTACCTCCGCGCCGAGCCGCCGTCCGACGAGGCGATCCCGCTCGACGTCTGCATCGTCGGCGCCGGCCCGGCCGGGCTCGCCTGCGCCATCGAGCTCGCGCGCCTGGGCCGCGCGGCGGCGGAGGCGGGCGAGGGGGCCGAACTCGCCATCGGCGTGCTCGAGAAGGCCGCCGCCCTCGGCGAGCACTCGCTCTCGGGGGCAGTGGTGAACCCGCGCGTCTTCCGCACGCTCTTCCCCGACGTGCCGGAGGCGGAGCTGCCGTTCCGCCAGCGCGTGTCAGGCGAGGCGGTCTACCTGCTCACCGCGGGCGGCGCGACGCGCCTCCCGACGCCGCCGACGATGCGGAACCACGGCAACCACTGCGCCTCGCTCTCGGAGATGGTGCGCTGGCTCGGCGAGCGCGCCGAGGGGCTCGGCGTGAACCTCTTCACCGGCTTCCCCGCCGATGCGCTGCTCACGAGCGGCACGGCGGTGGCGGGCGTGCGCACCGCGCCCTCCGGCCTCGGGCGCGACGGCACGCCGGGCGACGCGTTCACCCCGGCCACCGACCTCACCGCGCGCGTCACGGTGCTCGCGGAGGGGACGCGCGGCCCGCTGGCGCAGGCATGGCGCGCGTGGCAGGGCGTCTCCAGCGACAACCCGCAGCTCTTCGCGCTCGGCGTGAAGGAGGTCTGGAAGGTCCGCCGGCCGCTCGACCGGATCATCCACACCATGGGCTGGCCGCTCGGCAGCGACACCTTCGGCGGCAGCTGGTGCTACCCGATGGGGCCGGAGCACGTCTCCATCGGGCTCGTGGCCGGACTCGACAGCCATGATGCGGGGCTCGACGTGCACGAGCGCCTGCAGCGGCTCAAGCTGCACCCGCTCTTCCGCGCCATCCTGGAGGGCGGCGAGCTGGTCGAGTGGGGGGCCAAGACGATCCCCGAGGGGGGGTGGTACGCGCTGCCGCAGCGGCTCTCGGGTGACGGCATCGTGATGGTGGGCGACACCGTGGGGCTGGTCGACGTCCCCTCGCTCAAGGGCATCCACTACGCCATGGAGTCGGGCGTGCTCGCGGCGCGCGCGATCCATCGCGCCCTCGCGGCGGACGACCCGTCGGCCGCGCGCCTGGCGGCGTACGACGCGCACGTGCGGGACGGCTGGGTCGGCGCCGACCTGCGGCGCACGCGGAACATGCGGCTCGCGTTCAAGGACGGCTTCTGGGCGGGTGCGGTGAAGGCGGGGCTGATGACGCTCACCGGCGGCGCGTTCCCCGGCGGGCGGATCGCCATGGATGCCGATGCCGCCTCACCGCGGACCCACGCCGATCACGCCCCCTTCACGCCCGACGGCGTACTTGCCTTCAGCAAGGTGGACGCGGTCTTCAAGTCCGGGAACCGCACGCGCGACGACGCACCGTCGCACCTCGTCGTCGGGCGCGACATCCCCGCCGAGGTCGCCGACTTCTACGCCCGGCTGTGCCCGGCGGGCGTCTACGAGCGCGAGGGGGAGACGCTGCGCGTGAACCCGCCCAATTGCGTCGACTGCAAGGCGACCGACGTGCTCGGGCCGCGCTGGACCCCCCGGGAGGGGGGGAGCGGGCCGGCGTACCGGATGATGTGAGGCGGCGTGGCTGAGGCGCCGTTCTTCACGGAGCATCCCGCCCCGGGCGCGCCCGCGGCGCTCGCCCCGGCGTGGACGCGCCTCTTCCGCTCGGCGGACGACCTGCCGCCCGACCTCGCGGAGGCGGGGGAGTACCTGGTGGCGCGGGTGCGGCTCGCCGTCTGCGTGCTGCTGTGGCTCGTGCCGCTCGTGTCGCTGGTCACCGAGGTGTCGTCGCGCGAGCGGCTGATCGCGCTCGGTGCGATCGCCGGTGCCACCGCGTACGCGTTCGGCAACGTGGTCGCGCTCCGGCGCGGGCTGTACCGGCCGTGGTGGGGCATCGCCTCGAGCGCGCTGGACGTGAGCGTGCCGACGGCGGTGCTCGTGGCGCTCTGGCTCGGCGGCGAGCCGTACGGGGCGGTGAACAGCCTCGTCGCCTACCCCGGCTACTTCCTCGCGATCAGCGCCTCCGGCCTCCGGTACGACCCGCGCGCGAGCGCGCTCGCCGGCGCGCTCGCGGCGGTGCAGTACCTCGCCGTGCTGCTGCTGGTGCAGGGCAGCGGCGCGCTCGCCGCGGCCGACCCGGCCGACCTCGCGCACTACGGCGACTTCCACTGGGGCACGCAGGTCGGGCGGCTCGTGGTGCTGGTGGGCGCCGGGGTGATCACCACCGCGCTCGTGCTGCGCACGCAGGAGCTGCGGCTGCTGAGCGCGATGGACCGCCTGACCGGGCTCTACAACCGCGGCCACTTCGACGAGCGGTTCGCGGGGGAGATGGCGCGCGCGCTCCGCAACGGCGCGCCGCTCTCGGTCGCGATGCTCGACCTGGACCACTTCAAGCGGTTCAACGACACGTTCGGCCACGCGGCGGGGGACGCCGTGCTCCAGGCGCTCGCCGCGGTGCTCCGGCGCACGCTCCGCCGCTCGGACATCATCGCGCGGTACGGCGGCGAGGAGTTCGTCGTGGCGCTGCCGGACACCTCGCCCGAGGCCGCCACGGAGGCGATGCAGAAGGTGCGCCGGGCCGTCGCCGAGCTCGCGGTCCCGACGCGCCGCGGGACGATCGCCGGCGCGCTCACCATCTCGATCGGCATCGCCAGCTTCCCCGCCGACGGCGACGCCGCGGCCCAGGTGCTGGAGGAGGCCGACACCCGCCTCTTCGCGGCCAAGGCGGGCGGGCGGAACCTCGTGGCAGCACGGGGCGCGCTGGCGGGGGCGTAGGGGGCGGACGGGCGGACTGGCGGACTGGCGGACTGGCGGACTGGGGGAGTCGGGCAGGTGTCTAGTTTTGCGCTCATGATCCGGTTCCTTGCTCGGGGCGCCGTTCCGCCCCTCCGACCGGTCGCGCTGCTGGCCGCGTGCGCCCTGTGCCTCGCCTCCTCCCTCTCCGCCCAGGACCCCGCGCGCCTCGGTGGCATCGTCTTCGACTCGCTCGTCACCAACGCGCCGCTGGCCGACGCGGAGGTCTTCGTCGAGGGGACGACGCTCGCCACGAAGACCGACCGGAACGGCCGCTTCCTCTTCGAGCAGGTGCCGGCCGGCAGCTACACGGTCACCGTCGACCATCCGCGGCTGTCGGAGGTCGGGGTGAGCGCGGCGCCGGTGCCGGTGCGCCTCACGCCCGCGGCGGACCTCTTCATCGACGTGGTGACGCCGTCGCCGACGCGCGTCTTCCGCGCGCGCTGCGGCCGGATGCCGAGCCCCGAGGAGGGGCTGCTGCTCGGCTTCACCCGGCTCGCGGGGGCCGACTCCGCCGTGGCCGGCGCCACGGTGGAGGCGACGTGGGTGGAGTACCTGCTCTCGCTCAAGACGCTCAAGCAGGACACCACGACGAAGGTCGCGCGCTCGGTGACCGATCCGCGCGGCGTCTTCCAGGTGTGTGGCGTGCCGCGCAACGGGCCGTTCCAGGTGGAGGTGCGGAGCGTCGCGGGCGGGCGCGCGGTGAGCGAGCTCGACCTGCTCAAGCGCGTGGTGGCGTTCGAGACGTTCCGCGTCGCGGCGCCGGCGGCGCCGGTGCAGACCGCGCAGGGCACCGCCGGCCTCGCCGGGCTCGTGACCGATGCCGACGGGCGCCCCGTGCCGAACACGGACATCCTCGTCGCCGAGGTGACGCGCGGCCGCTCCAACGCGGAGGGGCGCTTCGCGATCGGCGGCCTGGCGCCGGGGAAGACGCTCGTGCAGGCGCGCGCGATCGGCTACACGCCGATCAAGGTCCCCGCGGAGCTGGTGGCGGGGCAGACGCGCTCGCTCACGCTGCGGCTCGTGAAGCCGGTGCAGGTGCTCGACTCGCTGCTCGCGAAGGCGACGGGCCCCTCGGTGCGCGCCCGCGCGCAGGTCGAGGCGCGGCGCCAGCAGGGGCTCGGCACGATCCTCTCCACGGAGGAGGTGAACCGGCCGCCGGGGCTCCTCATCGACCGGCTGGCGCTGGTGCCGTTCCTCCGCACCGACACCCGCACGGGGCAGCTCTTCCTCCAGCGCTTCGGCGACCAGTGCAACCCCGCCATCATGCTGGACGGGCGCGTGCTCCTCGGCGAGGAGCGGGCCCAGCCGGGCGACGGCATCATCGACCGGATGAACACCAACCTCATCGAGACGGTCGAGATCTACCGCGCGCCCCAGATCCCGTTCGAGTTCCAGGGCGCGAGCCTCGCCGCCGACCGCTGCGGCGTGATCGCGATCTGGCGGAAGGTGGCGATGGGGACGTCGCCGTAGGGGGCGGACGGGCGGACGGGCGGACTGGCGGACGGTGGCTGCTCGGAGGGGCCATCATCGCTCCGGTGAGTCCACGTGCCGTTCAGTCCGCCCGTCCGCCCGTCCGCCAGTCCGCCCTCAGGGCACCACCACGCACTTCTCCCGCCGACGGGTCCAGTTGAGCGCGATGATCTGCCAGCGCCCGTCGAGGCGGGCCAGGTGGAACGCGTCGATGCCGCAGTGGCTGAACCGGTCGCCGAAGCGCACGTCGTAGTACGCCCAGACCGACGCGAGGTCGTCCTTGATGCGCACGTCGGGGCGCAGGAGCCGCTCGCTGAGCGGGATGGCGTAGCGCAGCATCCGGCCGACGAACTGGTCGGGCGTGGCGCGCTTGAGGAACGAGTCGGCGGGGGCGACGCGGTCGAGCGTGACGAGCGTGGCCCAGGGCGCGAACTGCGCCCGCATCTGCGCCGAGTCCTGGCGGCGCATGCCCTCGAACAGCTGGTCGATGACGTCGAGCACCGAGTCGCGCGCGGTCTGCAGCGGGCCGATGGGCGCCGGCGCGTTGGTCGGGAGCTGCGCCTGCAGCGGCGGCGCGGCGCCCGCGAGGGCGAGGAGCACGGCGGCGAGCCCCGCGCGCCCGCGACCGCTCACCGCAGCAGCTCCTCCAGCTTCACCGCCGCATCCGTCCGCTCGTCGCGGTACTTCACGATCACCGGCGCGAAGAGGTGGATCCCCTCGCGCGCGCCGACGCCGGACTTCACCGGGCGGCTGCCGGGCACCACCACCGCGCCCTCGGGGATCTCGAGCGGCCGGTCGCCGTCGCGGCGGTACACCCGGTCGTGGACGAGGTCGAAGACGGCGGTGCCGCCCGTGAGCAGCACGCCGGGCGCAAGCACCGCCCGCGCCCGCACGATCGTCCCCTCGTACACCCCGCAGTTGCCGCCCACGAGCACGTCGTCCTCGATGATGACGGGAAGGGCGCCCGCCGGCTCCAGCACGCCGCCGACCTGCGCCGCCGCCGAAAGATGCACCCGCTTCCCGACCTGCGCGCACGAGCCGACCAGCGCGTGGCTGTCGACCATCGTCCCCTCGTCGACGTACGCCCCCACGTTGATGTACGCCGGCGGCATCACCACCACGCCGCGCGCCACGAAGCAGCCGTCGCGGATCGCGGTGCCGCCGGGGACGATCCGCACGCCGTCGTCCGCGCCGACCGCCTTCACCGGATAGGTGTCCTTGTCGTGGAACGGGAACGGCCCGCCCGTCGCCGCCGGGCGCACGACGCCCAGCCGGAAGCCCAGCAGGATCCCCTGCTTCACCCACGCGTTCGCGCGCCAGCGGCCGTCGGCCTGCCGCGTGGCGCTCCGGACCTCCCCGGCGTTGAGCGCCGCCTTCAGAGCCTCGAACGCCGCGCGCGCCTCCGCCTCCCGGCCGGCGGGGACGCCGCCGGCGAACGGCGCGAGCCGCGCCTCGAGCGAGTCAGGCATCGCCGTCGCCATGTCAGGCCAGCGCGCCGAGCCGCGCGAGCTCGGCGCGGACGGCGGCGCGGGTCGCCTCGGTGGGGACCACGAGGGGGAGCCGCGGCACCTCGCCGCCGCGCCCGAGCATCGCCACCGCGGCCTTCACCGGCCCCGGGTTGCTCTCCAGGAAGAGCGCCTCCATGAGCGGCAGCAGGCGCCACTGGAGCGCCTGCGCCTCGGCCGCGCGCCCGGCGATCGCCGCCTGCACGAGGCTCCGCATCAGCGACGGCACGACGTTGGCCGTCACCGACACGAGCCCGTCGCCGCCGAGCAGCCCGACCGCCGCCGCGATCCAGTCATCCCCCGCCAGCACGAGGAAGCCCGACGGCCGCGCCGAGAGCAGGTGCATGACCTGCCGGAGGTCGCCGCTCGATTCCTTGATCGCGCGGAGGCGCGGGTGCCGCGCGAGCTCGAGCACGGTGGGCGCGGCGAGGTTGACCGCCGCGCGCCCGGGAATGTTGTACAGCATCACCGGGCGGCTCGACGCGTCGGCGACGGCGGTGAAGTGCGCCACCAGGCCGGGCGGCGTCGGGCGGTTGTAGTACGGCGCGGCGGAGAGGATCCAGTCGGCGCCGGCGTCGCACATGCGGCGCGTCTCGGCGACGGCGCGGCGCGTGTCGTTGTTCGTGGCGCCCGCCACCACCGGCACCCGCCCGCGCGCGGCGGCGACCACCACCTCCACGACGCGCACGCGCTCCGCGTCGTCCAGCGTCTGCGCCTCGCCGGTGGAGCCGCAGGGGACGAGGAAGTCGATCCCCGCCTCCACCTGCCACTCGGCGAGCGCCGCGAGCGCGCCCTCGTCCACCGAGCCGTCGGCGTTGAAAGGGGTGACGAGCGCGGTGCCGCAGCCGCCGAGCGTCGGCTCGAGGCGGACGGCGAAGAAGCTGCGGGTCTCCCCCGCGAACGGATCGGACATCGGGCGTGGGCCTCCGGCCTACGAGGTGGCGGCGTCGAGCAGGTCGTGCATGGTGAACACGCCGCGGCGGCCCGCGAGCCACTCCGCGGCCTGCACGGCGCCCTCCGCGAACACGGCGCGGTCCCGCGCGGTGTGCACCAGCTCGATCCGCTCGCGGAGCGCGTCCAGGATGAGCGCGTGCGTCCCCGGCACGGCGCCGACCCGCACGGAGCTGATCGGCACCTCTCGGTCGGGGTCGGCGGCGTGCACGGCCCGCTGCAGCGCGAGCGCCGTGCCGCTCGGCGCGTCCCGCTTCGCCGCGTGGTGCTCCTCGACGATGGCGGCGCCGAAGCCCGTCCGCCCCCGGAACGCCGCCGCGAGCTGCGTCGCCGCACGGAGGAAGAGCTGCACGCCGATGCTGAAGTTGGCCGCGTGCAGCAGCGCGCCGCGCCGATGCTCCACCATCGCCGTCACCTCGGCGAGGCGCCCGTCCCAGCCGGTGGTGCCGCAGACGACGGGCAGCCCCGCCGCGACGAGCCACTCGAGGTTCCCCACGACGGCCCACGGCGCCGTGAACTCGATCGCCACGTCGGCGCGGCTGCCGGCATCGAGCTCCAGGCTCCACGCCGCCGACTGCTCCGGCCCGAGCACCGCCACCACCTCGTGCCCGCGCTGCCGCGCCACCTCGGCGACCGCCTGGCCCATCTTCCCGTCGCCCACCACGAGCACGCGCATCGCTCAGCGCCCGAAGAAGGCGCGGTGCAGGCGGCGCACGGCCTCGGGGCCGTCCGCCTCGCGCACCACGAACGTCATGTTGATGCTGCTCGCGCCCTGGCTGATCATCTCGACGTTGATGTCGCCCACGGCGCCGAGCACCGCGGCGGCGACGCCGGGCGTCGCGCCGATCGCCGTGCCGACCACTGCGACGATGGCGCGGCCGTGCTCGATCCGCGTCTCGCCGAGCGCCTGCAGGTCCTCCAGCAGCGCGGGGAGGCGCGACGTGCCGTCGATGGTGCACGAGACCGACACCTCCGACGACGCGAGCACGTCGACCGGCACCTCGTGCCGCTCGAACACCTCGAACATCGCGCGCAGGAAGCCGTACGCGCCGAGCATCCGCGGGGCGCGGGTGTGCACGATCGACACGCCCGGCTTCCACGAGATGGAGCGGACGCGCGTCGCCGCGGCGTCGGGCAGGTCGGGGCCGATGATGGTGCCCGGCAGCTCGGGACGCGCCGAGTTGAGGATCACGAGCGGGATCGACCGCTCCACCACCGGCAGCTGCGTGGCCGGATGCAGCACCTTCGCGCCGAACACGGCCAGCTCGGCGGCCTCCTCGTAGCTCGCGGCGGGGAGCACCTGCGCGTCGGGGACGAGGCGCGGGTCGGCGGTCATGAGGCCGTCGACGTCGGTCCAGATCTCGACGCGCGCGGCGTCGAGCGCGGCGCCGAGCAGCGAGGCGGTGAAGTCGGAGCCGCCGCGGCCGAGCGTGGTGACGGCGCCGTCGGCGGTGGCGCCGATGAAGCCCTGCGTCACCGGCACCTCCCCCTTCGCGACGAGCGGCGCCACGAGGCGCTGCGCCCGCTCGCGCAGGAGCGCGCGCTGCGGGAGCGCGCGGCCGAAGCGGTCGTCCGTCACCATCACCTGCCGCGCGTCGACCCACGCCGCGGGAAGGCCGGCCGCCGCGAAGGCGAGCGCCACGACGCGCGACGACCAGAGCTCGCCGTGGCTCACGAGCAGGTCGGTCTCGCGCGGCGTGAGCGGCCGGCCGGCCGCGGCCCAGAGCCACTGCTCGAGCGCGGCGGCCTCGGCGTCGATGAGGGGCGACGCGTCGGCCGCGCCGAGCGCCTCGGCCTCGCGGTGGTGGCGGCCGACGAGCCGCGCCAGCGCGTCCTCCATCGCCGCGGTGTCGCCCGCCTCGGCGTGGCGCCCCACGGTGAGGAGGCCGTCCGTCACCTTCGCCATCGCCGAGACGACCACCACCGGGCGGTCAGCGCGCCGCGCGCCGACGATCGCCACCAGGCGGCGGATCGCCGCGGCGTCCTGCACGGACGTCCCGCCGAACTTGGCGATGATCATCCCGGCTCAGCCCCCTCCCGCGAGGCCCTCGGCGACGAGCAGCTCGCCGATCTGCAGCGCCTGCCCCGCGGCGCCGCGCACCGTGTTGTGCGAGAGCAGCGCGAAGCGGAGGTCGAGCAGCGGGCACGGGCGGATGCGGCCGACCGTGACGGCCATCCCCGCGCCGCGGTCGAGGTCGAGCCGCGTCTGCGGCCGGTCGGGGCGGTGGTCCACCTCGAGCGGCGGCCGCGGCGAGCTCGGCAGGTCGGCGACGCCGTCCGCGCCGGTCCACGCCGCCAGCGCCTCCGCCGCCTCCGCGGGCGTCACGCGGCGCGCGAGGCCGACGGAGACGACCTCGAGGTGCCCGTCGAGCGTCGGCACGCGATTCGTGTGCGCGCTCACGCGCACCGGCGCGGGCTCGATGCCCGACGGCGTGAAGCGGCCGAGGATCTTCGGCGTCTCCGCCTCGATCTTCTCCTCCTCGCCGCCGATGTGCGGGACGACGTTGCCGAGGATGTCGAGCGACGGCACGCCGGGATACCCCGCGCCCGACACCGCCTGCATCGTCGCCACGAACACCCGCTCGACGCCGAACGCGTCATGCAGCGCGCCAAGCGGCAGCACGAGGCCGGCGGTGGAGCAGTTCGGGTTGCAGACGATGCCGCCCGGCCACCCCTCCGTCGCGCGCTGGTGCGCCAGCAGGTGCACGTGGCCGGCGTTCACCTCGGGGACGAGGAGCGGCACGGCGGGATGCATGCGGTGGCTCTTCGTGTTGCTCACGACGAGCTGGCCCGCCCGCGCGAACGCCTGCTCGATCTCGATCGCGCGCTCCGCCTCGATGGCGCTGAAGACGATCCGGCCCGGCAGCGGCGGTGCGCTGCGCTGCACCACGAGGTGCGCGATCCGGTCGGGGAGCGGCGCCGGCTCGCGCCAGCGCACCACCTCGCCGTAGCGGCGGCCGGCCGACGCGTCCGACGCCGCGACGGCGACGAGGTCGAACCACGGGTGCCCGGTGAGCAGCCGGACGAACTTCTGCCCGACGGTGCCGGTCGCGCCGAGCACCGCGACGGGGATCCGCTCCCTCACGCAGCCTCCGCCAGCAGCTGGCGCGCGAGCCGGGCGTACTGGTGCGCGCCCTCGACGAGCTCGGCCTTCCGGATCCGCTCGCCGTCGGTGTGCGCGACGAGGATGGTGCCGGGCCCGAGCTGGAACGGCGTCCCCCAGCTCGCGAGGAGCGGCAGGTCGCTCGAATAGGCGACGACGGTCGTCTCCCACCCCGGCGGCGCGCCGCAGCGGACGACCGGGATCTCGAGCGGGAAGCGCACGGTGACGTCGGGCCCCGCGCACGCCACGAGCGCCTCGCGCAGTGCGCCGCTGTCGGTCACGGTGCGGATGGCGATCTCGGCGCGCGCCTCGGCGGGGATGACGTTCGGCGCCACGCCGCCGGCGAGGACGCCGATGTTGAGCGTGCTGGCGCCGAGCAGCGGGTCGGCCGGGAGCGGGAGCGCCTGCATGCGCGCGAGCGTGGCGAGGAGGGCGTCGACGGCGGAGCGCCCCTCGTGCGGGTAGCCGGAGTGGGCGGCGCGGCCCGTCGCCGAGACGTCCACGCGGAGCGTCCCCTTCTGGCCGATGCAGAGCTTCCCCTCCGTCGGCTCGCCGTTGATGAGGTAGCGGCCGCGGGGTGCCAGCGTGGCGGCGAGCTTCGCGCCGTCGGAGCCACGCTCCTCGCCCACCACGAAGAGCAGCCCCACCCGCCGCTCGCCCGCGCGCGCCAGCTGCTCGCCCGCGCCGACCATGGCGGCGATGAGCCCCTTGGCGTCGCACGTGCCTCGGCCGTGCAGCCACTCGGCGTCCTCGGTGGGCGGGATGAACGGCGGGACGCAGTCCATGTGCGTGGAGAGGACGACGACCGGCTCGTCCCGCCAGGCGTACAGGTTGTGCCGCCCGTCGGTGACGCGCTGGCGCTCGACCGTGTAGCCCAGCCCCTCGAGCACATGCGCGAGGTGCTCCCCCACCGCGCCCTCGCGGCCGGTGGTGGAGTCGATGGCGCAGAGCGCCGTCGTCAGCGAGATGATGTCGGCATCACGCACGGGCGCGGAATCAGGCACCGCCCGGGGCGCAGGGCAAGGGGGCGACGCCGCGGGAGGGCCCGGCCCCCGCTACCGCTCCGCCGCGCGGGCCGCGCGGCGGCCTTCCTCCACCTTCACGCGGAGCAGCAGCGCCCCGCCGATGAGGAAGAAGCTCCCGATCGCCAGCACGCCGGTCCGGCTGGAGCCCGTGAACCGGAGCGCGGCGGCGAAGACGAGCGGCCCCAGGATCGCCCCGAACCGCTCGAACACCGCGAACACCCCGAAGAACTCCCCCGACTTCTGCTTCGGGATGAGGCTCGCGAACAGCGACCGCGTGAGCGCCTGCGTCCCCCCCTGCACCACGCCGACGAGCGCGGCGAGCGCCAGGAAGTGCGACGCCGTGGTCATGAAGTAGCCGAGCAGCGAGATGCCGAGGTAGGCGACGAGGCCGAGCAGGATGGCGCCGCGCGTGCCGAACACGGCGGCGGCGCCGCCGAACAGGAACGAGCACGGCACCCCGACGAACTGCACCACGACGATCGCGGCGATCTGGATGTCCTGCGGGATGCCGATCTCGGTGCCGTAGACGGTCGCGAGGCGGATGATGGTCGAGATGCCGTCGCCGTAGATCAGCGCCGCCAGCAGCAGCAGCACCGCGTTCGGGAACGCCCGGAGCTCGCGGAACAGCGCGAGCACCCGGCGGAAGGCGTCGGCCACCCCGGGGCGCCCGGCGGCGGCCACCTCGGGCGCGGCGGCGGCCGGCGGCTCCGGCACCACGAGGAAGAGCGGCACCGCGAAGACCAGCCACCAGGCGGCGGTGGCGAGGAACGCCGTGCGCACGGGGAGCGTCCGCGCGGCGCCGACGGCGGCGTCCCCCTCGGGCAGCCCGACGAGCCCCGGCTTCAGGATGATCGCGAGCGCGGCGGCGAGCAGCACGCCGCCGCCGATGTAGCCGAGCGCGTAGCCGGCGGTGGAGACGCGGTCCACCTCGTCGTCGCTCGCGAGGTGGGGCAGGAGCGAGTCGTAGAAGACGAACGCGCCGTTCAGGCCGATGTTGGCGAGCACGAACAGCACCAGCGCGCGCGCCCACATCCCCTCGCCGATCGTCGCCATGAGCGCCGTGGTCGAGACGCCGAGCGCGAGGAAGAGCGCCAGGAAGCGCTTCTTCCACGGCACGACGTCGGCGATCGTGCCGAGCACGGGGGAGAGCACCGCGACGATGGCGAGGCCGAGCGACGTCGCCAGCGAGAAGCGGTACGACGCCTCGGCCTTCGGCAGCCCCGCGGCGGCGACGGAGGCGAAGTAGATCGGGAAGACCGCGGTCACGACCACGGTCATGAAGCCCGAGTTGGCCCAGTCGTAGAGCGCCCACGCGCGGAGCTCGCGGCGGTGGAGCCCGAGCCGCTCGAGCAGCGTCATGCCGCGCGCCGCTCGCGCAGCAGCGAGAGCGTGACCGCGCCGGTGAGCGTCGTCGCGATGAGCGCGAGCGAGAGGCCGGTCGGGACCGTGATCCACTGCGCCGCCAGCATCTTGGCGCCGATGAAGACGAGGATCCCCGCCACGGCCGGCTTGAGCAGCGTGAAGCGCTCGAGCATCCCCGCCAGCAGGAAGAAGAGCGCGCGGAGCCCCAGGATGGCGAAGATGTTCGAGCTGTAGACGATGAACGGGTCGTCGGTGATGGCGAAGACGGCCGGGATCGAGTCGATGGCGAAGACGAGGTCGGTCCACTCCACGATGAGCACCACGAGCAGGAGCGGCGTGAAGAGGCGCCGGCCGTCGGTGGTGCGGAGGGTGAACCGGTCGCCGTCGTAGGCGTTGGCGAACGGCAGGTACCGGCGCGCGAGGCGCACGAGCGGGTTGTGCTCGGGCTCGATCCGCTCCTCGCTCTCGCGGAACATCCGGAGGCCGGTGACGACGATGATGGCGCCGAACACCCAGATGATCCACTCGAACTCGTGCAGCAGCAGCGCGCCGACGCCGATCATGACGCCGCGCATCAGCATGGCGCCGAAGATCCCCCACTTCAGGACCGTCGGCTGCGCCCCCGCGGGGACGGCGAAGTAGCGGAAGAGCAGGATGAAGACGAAGAGGTTGTCGACCGACAGCGCCTTCTCGACGAGGAAGCCCGTGTAGTACTCGAGCGCGCGCTGCGGCCCGAGCTGCCACCACACGAAGCCGCCGAAGGCGAGCGAGACGGCGATGATGAAGACGGACCAGCGCGCCGCCTCGCGCAGCGTGGGCGCGTGGGCGTGGCGGTGGAAGACGGCGAGGTCGAGCGCGAGGAGCGTCCCCACCACCCCGGCGAAGCCGAGCCACGCCGGGGCGTGGGACGCGGGCAGGCGCGCCTCCCCTTACGCGGGGAGGGCGCGGAACGACGGGTCGTTCGCGAGCGCCTCGAGGGCGGCGACGCGCTGCTCCGTCGGCGGGTGCGTGCTGAACAGCGCCAGCATCCCGCCGCCGCCGCGCAGCGGGTTCACCTGCGCCAGCGGCGCCGCCGCGGGCGAGACGTTCATGGGGATCCGCATCGCCATCGTCTCCAGGCGGCGGAGCGCGTTCGCGAGCGGCATCGGGCGGCCGAGGATCATGGCGCCGACGCGGTCGGCCTCGAACTCGCGCTGGCGGCTCACGGCGAACTGCAGGATCATGGCGCCGAGCGGCGCCAGCACCGCGAGTGCCAGCATCAGCACCGGATGGCCGCCCTCCTCGTCGTCGCGCCGGCCGAACATCAGGATGTACGGCAGGTTGGACAGCAGGCCGGCGATCCCCGCGGCGATCGTGCTGATCAGCATGTCGCGGTTCTTGATGTGCGCCAGCTCGTGGGCGATGACGCCCTCGAGCTCGTCCTGCGGCATGTACTTGAGGATGCCGGTGGTCACCGCGACCACCGCCTTCTCCGGGCTCCGGCCCGTGGCGAACGCGTTCGGCTGCTCCGCGGGCGTCACGGCCACGACGGGCATCGGCAGCCCGGCGCGACGGCGCAGGCGGTCGACCATGCGGTACAGCTCGGGCGCCTCCGCCTCCGTCACCTTCTGCGCGCCGTACATCTTCAGCACCATCGTGTCGCTGAAGAAGTACATGCCGAAGTTCATGAGCAGGCCGAGGCCGCCCATCAGGAGCAGCCCCTGGGTGCCGCCCAGCATCTGGCCCGCGAGCAGCAGCAGGCCGAACAGGCCCGCCATCAGCACGAAGGTCTTGAGGTTGTTCATCGTCGACATCGGTCCCTCCGGTGGTCTCTCCCCCTGAAGCACAAAAGCCTCCGCCCGTGCGGGGTGCACGAGGCGAAGGTCTTGCCCTGCAGCGCCGTGCTGCCCGACCGCACCGTGCACGCCGCGAGGCGTGCAGTCCTGACGATGCGGCCACCCGCGTTGTGTTGGTGCGGGTGAGCTACTCCCCTTCACAGGACGGGAAAGCTAGGGGGGGCGGGGGGGGCGTCAAGGAGAGGGCAGGAGGGCCGGGAGGCCGGAGGGGCTGGGGGCCGGGAGCCCGGGGCCAAGAGCCGAGGGGCGGTGGCAGTCGAACCGCTCAGCCTCCGGCCCCCGGCCCCTGGCTCCCCGGCCCCCTCCTCCTCCCCACTTCCGCCCCGATCCGCGCCCGCAGCATCTCCACGCCGACCTGGTTCCGGCCCCCCTCGGGCAGGATCACGTGCGCCCACCGCTTGCTCGGCTCCACGAAGTCGAGGTGCATGGGGCGGACGGTGTCGAGGTACTGGCCGATCACCGTGTCCACCGAGCGGCCGCGCTTGCGGATGTCGCGCTGGAGGCGGCGGATGAAGCGCACGTCGTCGGCGACGTCCACGAAGACGCGGATGTCGAACAGCGCCCGCACCCGCGCGTCCACGAACAGCAGGATCCCCTCGGCGACGACGACGTCGGCCGGCACGATCCGCTCGACCGCGGACGCGCGGGTGTGCGCCGCGTAGTCGTACGTCGGCTTGTCGATCGCGCGCCCGTCGCCCAGCGCCTCCAGGTGCGCGAGCAGGAGCGCCATGTCGAACGCGTCGGGATGGTCGAAGTTGACCTTCGTGCGCTCCTCGAACGGCAGGTGTGCGAGGTCGCGATAGTAGGCGTCCATGTCGAGGAGCGTCGCCGAGATCGCGGGGTCTTCGGTGAGCGCGCGCGCGACGGACGTCTTGCCGGAGCCGGAGCCGCCGGCGATGCCGATGAGGAGGGGGCGCATGGGAGCAGAAGGGTAAGGGGGGCAGGGGGCCGGGGGCCGAGGGCTCGGGGCCAGGGGCATCGAGGGCGGGAGCGGTGACGGCGACTCGCCGGGCGGCCGGGGGCGGCCGTCTGGCGGACGAACCGGCCATCCGGGAAACACCGGAGTTGCGGTCCCGTATACTGATTCATATCGTATCGTCCGCGTCGGGATAGGCCCGGCGCACCTCGACATGGAGGCCCGGATGCAGCGCGGTGCGGGACGACTCGGAGCAGCTCTCTCTCTCTCTCTTGTCCGCGGCGTGCGGTGAGGGTGGCGCGCCCAACGGCCCCGCCTCCCCGACGCCGCCCGCAATGACCGCCGGCTCGGCGCAGCTCGGCGGTGGGCCACTCCCGGTTGGCCGGGCGATCGCGCCCGTGGAGCTGGAGGAACTCGCGCGCCGCTTCGCGCTGGCGCTCGGTGCGCCGGCGTTCCGCCAGAAGGTGCATGACGTCGTCCACGCCTCGCGGTATCCCGAGCACAAGGTGGAACTGCTTCGCGCCCTCGCGGAGGACGACGTGCAGCGGCTCGTGGCGGCGGAGCCGACCACGGCATCCCGTGCCACCGCCTTCCGCAGCATGCTCCAGCAGGTGTCTGCCCTCGAGACGTACCTCCCGGTGCCGGCGCACTACGCGCGCTGGACGGGCGGCGCCGACGTGCTGGTGGCCATCCAGGAGCGGGACGGCGCCCCGATCGTGGCGTTCGACACCCGCGGCCAGCGGCGCCTGCTCTCGCAGGCCGCGCCGCCCGAGACGCCCGTCATCGTCATCCATCGCGCCGAGACCGACTTCCGCGCGCCGCCGGTGCAGGCGGCGGCCGACTGCTACGAGCCGCTCGGCGGGAGCCCGGCGCAGGCGCTGACCACGTGCAATGGCGATGGCTGGGTGCCTGGTGACCTCATTCCGGGCATCCACCTGCGGAGGAGTCGCATCTTCGACCTGCGGGAGGGGTGGCCGCGGGGGGAGCCGGAGATCGAGGTGCTCGCGCAGTTCTCGGTGAATGTGCTGGATCCCAGAGGGGACCCGGAGGTGCCGGGCTGTGCTTGGGAGGGCGCCTACGACCCGACGCCAGTTCCCACCAGGAGATTCGGTCCCTTCGATCAGAACAGCACGGACTGGACCGGGTCGGTACCGCTTGTTCGAGCGGATGACTACAGCGCGCTGACCACGCCGTTTCCTACGCGCGGATTCCGGTTCATCGTGGTAGAGAACGACAATGAGCCCTGTGAGTTCAGGGGCTCCCAGTTTGATGCCGAGGGCGTCGTGGTGGCGGCCGATGCAGGCGTGAGCGTGGCGGGCGGGTATGCGGCGATCAAGAAGTCGGTGATCAACGGTCTCAAGTTGCTGAAGGGCGCCTACGGCTTCTTCAAGGTGGTGAAGTTCGCAGGTGCCACGCTGCAGAACTCCGATGACATGATCGGTCATATCGTTCCGGTCGAGGAACTGCCGGGCGCGTCGGTTCCGCCTGGCTTCACCCACGTGATTGTCGCACCGGCTGCCGGAGTCTGTACGCCTCCGACCCACTGGGGCGGCCAGTGGACATGCACGCCGGCGACGCAGCCTTGGGTCGCTGCGGGCTACGCGGAGCTGGAGTGGCGCGAGTGAGTGCGCGAGGCTCAATCGCCGCGCTGATCGTGTCGGCCGCCAGCGTCATGCTGGCGGCCTGCTACGATGACCTGAACCAGCAGCGCGCAAACGTCAGTGGCGAGTACCGGGCGGTCCGCTTCTCCATCGACGGCCGAGATGTCGTGGCGGAGGGTGGCGCCTTCACGCTCATCAGGCGGCTCGACACGGTTGTCGTGGCTTTGCGCGTTCCCGGTCCGTTGATGACGGACGGTGTCGCACTCGACACCATCGTGAACAGCCGGCTTGGTGGGACGGGCATCTCATTTCTTGGCACGGTGCTGCGCATTGGCATCCTGCCGCACCCGCGCGTACCGGCGTACGGCCTGCTCATCTGGGCGGAGGACGACGGGCGGCGTGTGCTCGGCGCCGAGCGGATCGACGGGCGACTGGTCGAAGTGGACATGCGGAGGACCGGGCCGTGAGGGCCGCCGGCGGGGTCCGCGGCGCGTGCCTGATCATGCTGCTGATCGTTGGCCCGCTCGGTGGTGTCGATCCCGTCACGGCGCAGGTCAGCGCCGTAGCGCGATTGGGTGTGTCCCGCACCGTGCCGCTGGAGAACGAGTTTCATGATGCGGGCGTGGGCCTCGGTGCGGGACTGGTGGTTGGGGGACGAGAGAGTCGTTGGGCCGGCCGGCTCGAGGCGCTCGTCGGAACGCTGCAAGGCGTGAACCATGCGGCGCTCTCCGGAGCCACGCTGCGGATGGCAGCGGTGCACGTTGGGCTCCAGCGATGGTTGAATGACACGTCATCGTTTCCGTTGCGCCCCTACGTCGCAGCTGGCGTGGGCCTTGGCGGCGCTCGCTACGCGGGTGCCGAGGACGTCGGCATCCTGATTCCCCGCGAGATCACGCCTCGCTTCTTTCTTCACCTCGCGGTCGGTGCCGACTTCCGCATCGCAGGAGCGCCGATGTTCGTTGAAGTCGTCTCGTCCCGGGTGTTCACGGGGGCCATTCCGATCGACTTCCTGCGTCCCACGCTGGGTGCTCGGATTCCGCTCTGAGCGGACGGACCTCGCGAAGCATGCTGCCGTTGGCAATGGAGATCCCCTCGGGCGCGCCATGCCTCGCGCCGCGACTGGGTCGGCGTCGATGAGGACGCCGCTCAGAGTGATGGTGCTGGCTGTCGCCGCGACGCTGTCTGCCGCGGCGGCGCCGCCGGCGCTCGACGCCCAGAACTGGACCCGCCTCATGGTCGGCCTCGCGCCGTCGTTCCCCGTGGGGGACCTCGCGACGGATCACGGGGCTGGCGGTGGCCTGCAGCTCGGTGTCGTCCTCGGTTCGCAACGGGGCCGCTCCGGGCTGCGCCTCGATCTGGCGTCGGCGATCATGCCGGGCCAGTCGGGGCGGGTCTTCGGCACGGACCTCGAGGCCGGCTATCTCGGCCTCGCCTTCCAGCAGTGGTTCGCGAGGTCGGGCGCGCCGGTCAGGCCGAACCTCCTAGTCGGTGGCGGGGTCTCGGGCGCGCGCTACACGGGTGACGCCCGTCCGGGCGTCTCGCTGCAGCGCGACTACGACTTCCGCTACCAGCCGCGCCTCTCTGCGGGTGCGGACCTCACGCTCGGCAAGGTCGTGCTCTTCGTCGAGGTCGGCCCGTCGCGCGTCGCGATCGATGACCGGTCGCGCTACTTCGTCGCCCCGGTGCTCGGCGGGAGGATCCGGCTATGACGCTGCGCCGCCGGTCCCCTTCGTGCCGACGGACGGGCGCGCTCCGGCCCAGGACCTGCGGCTGATGGCTGGTGGCCGGGCGCTGCTCGCCTGCCTCGCCCTCCTCGCGGCGACCGCGGCGTGCGCCCACGGGCGGCTCGTGACGCTGAGCGCGCCGCCGGTGCGGCCCTGGCCCGCGAACTGCGCGGAGAACGTCCGCCTCTACAGCGGAGCGCGGCAGATCCGCGTGCCGCACGACACGGTGGTCGTACTCGGCGCAACCATGCGCGGCATGTGGGTCGACTACCGCGCCATTGATCGTGTCGCGCGGCTCGGTGCCAACGGGCTCTTCATCGAGTACGGCGACACCGCTGGCGCGTTCGCCGATCGCGGGACCGGGGCGATGTCGACCTTCCTCAGGGTCTGGCAGTGGAACCCTCCCGACTTGGCCCGCCGTGTCAGGGTCTACGGCGTACACGTGCCCGGTGACTCGATCGATGCGTGCGTGCCGCCCACCCCGCGAGCGAGTCGCGTCGATTCCGCGAGCTCGGCTCTTGCCTCACCATGAGCAAGGCGAGAGTGCGACTCCTCCTCGCCAGCGCCTTCGCCCAGGACCCGGGCGTCCGGCCGGCACGGATCTACCAGGTGAACGTCGGCCACCGGATGGTCGCCGGCGTCATCTGGGTCCCCGACGACTCCGCCGCCGCGGCGGCACGATGCGTCGGTCACCGCGCCGAGCGACCCGTCCGGGTTGACGGCGTCCGCAGCACCCAACCCTGACACCACGAATCCCGACCATGCCCATCATCGCTTCCCGCACGCTCGCCGTCGCCGCGCTCGCCCTTGCCGTCGGGTGCGGCTCCTCCACTGCTCCGTCGGCACCGACGCCCGAGTCGATCGCCGGCAGCTACGTCGCCACCACGTTCACCGGGCAGCAGGGAACCGCCGCGCCGATCAACTTCCTGACGACCGGTGGCTCGATGTCGATCGTGCTCACCGCCGCCGGCCGCACCACCACGGGCTCGCTGGTGATCCCCAACTCGGCGCTCGGGGCCGGGCTCACCGCGAGCATGGCCGGCACCTTCGCCGTCAACGGCACCAACGTGACGTTCCAGCAGGCGGCCGACACGTTCATCCGCAACATGACGTTCACGGTGAGCGGCAACACGCTCACCGCGTCAGGCACCTTCAACACCGTCGTGGTCAACCTCACCCTCGCGCGGCAGTAGACGCGCCACCACCACCCGGGAACGGCCGACGGGCCGGGGCACGCCTCGCGCGCCCCGGCCCGTCCGCCTTCCGTCCCGCGCGTGGCGCGGGCTACTTCCAGCCCACCACCACGTCGACGGTGTCCTGCGCCACCCCTTCCATCAGCACGTGGTTGCCATAGGCGACCGCCGCGATGATGCGATGCTTGCCCGGCGTCACGAAGAAGACGTGGCTCGTGGCGCCGTCGGCCAGGTGCACGAGCTGGCCCGACTCCGCGTGCGTCTGGCCCACGGGCGTGACCGGCATGTCGAGGTAGAGATGGTGGTGCCCGATGCCGGTCTCCCGCGTGCCGTTGGCCGCGCGGATCGAGACGCCCTGCGCGTCGAGCTTCACCTCCACCTTGCCCGGCACGACCGCGGCCCGCTTGGGGCTGACGATCTTCACCCACGCCTTGGGCGGAGGCGGCGGCAGCCGCTCCTGCGCGGCTGCGTCTGCCGACGCCACCGCGAGGGCGGCAAGTCCGAGCGCGAAAACGGCGAGGCGCATGCGTGACTCCGATTCTGGGGATTCCTCGGAATGTCACGACTGGGGAACGGGGGGGCAAGGGGGGAACACGGGCGGACGGGCGGACTGGCGGACGAGCGGACTGTGGTGCGCTCGGCGTACGGCCCGGCCCGTTGTCGCGCCGGCGCTCCGCCGGCGACGCGTCCGCCAGACCGCCCGTCCGCCCCCGCTACCACCCCGGCCCCTCCTCATGCCGCGGGTCCTCCAGGAACAGCGCCGTGAGCGCGCCGCCCACCGGCGTCTCGAACTGGCCCTCGGGGATGATCAGCAGCGCGTTGGCGCGCGCCATCGAGGTGAGGATGCCGGAGCCCTGCGGGCCCGTGAGCCGAGCCTCGAGCCCGCCGGCCGTGGGCGTGACGATGGCGCGGTGGAAGTGCTGGAGCTTCGCCTTCACGCTGATCGGCTCCGCCGCGCGCACGGGGACGGTCATCCGGAACGGCAGCGCGTGCCCCATCATGGCGCGGATCGCCGGGCGCACGAAGAGCTCGAACGTCACCATCGTGCTGACCGGGTTGCCGGGCAGGCCGATCCACGGCAGCTCGCCGAGGTGCCCGAACGCCACCGGTGCGCCGGGGCGCATGCTGATCCGCCAGAAGTCGAGCACGAGCCCCATCCGGTCGAGCACGCCGCGCAGGTGGTCGTGCTCGCCGACGGAGACGCCCGCCGACGTGACGAGCAGGTCGCAGTCGAGCGCGCGGCGGACGTGCGCCTCCACGTCCTCGGGCGTGTCGCGCGCGATGCCGAGGTTCACCGGCTCGCCGCCCGCGAGGGTCACCAGCGCCACGAGCGTGTGGGTGTTGCTGCTCGCGATCTTCCGGCCGCTGAGGATCTCCTCGGGCTGGTCGATGTCGACGATCTCGTCGCCGCTGCCGAGGATGCCGACGCGCGGCCGGCGGATCACGAGCGGGTGCGCCTCCGCGAGGCTGGCGAGCACGCCGAGCTGCGCGGGACCGAGCAGCGTGCCGGCCTCCAGCACCCGCTGGCCGCGCTCCACGTCCTCGCCGGCGCGGCGGATGTTCACGCCGCAGTCGCGGTCGGCGGTGATGGTGACGGTGTCGGCGCCGCCGTCGGTGTCCTCCTGGCGGATCACGGAGTCGGCGCCGTCGGGGATCGGCGCGCCGGTGAAGATGCGGCTGCACTCGCCCGGGGCGAGCGCGCGCGTGGGGAAGGCGCCGGCGGGGAGGTGCTCGACCACGCGGAGGCGCACCGGCGCGTCCGGCCGCGCGCCGCGCACGTCGTCGGCGCGCGCGGCGTAGCCGTCCATCGCGGAGTTGTCCCAGCCGGGGATGCGGAGGGGGCTCGTGACGTCGGCCGCGAGCACGTGGCCGAGCGCAGCGCGCAGCGGGACGCGGAGCGCGGGCTGCACCCGCACGCCGGCGACGATGCGCCGCGCCGCCTCGCGGGGCGCGAGGGGCCGGCTCACGGCTCGAGGACCAGCGCCTTCTCCCAGATGAGCGCCGTCAGGAGCTGGAGCCACATCGTGTCGTGGAAGTGGAGCACCGGCACGGTGTTCTCGCGGCCGAGCGTCGCCTCGTAGTCGCGGTCGTCGGTGACGATGGCGAGGTGCTCGCCCGCGTGCTCGCTGCCCGGCTCGTAGAGCGGCGGGCCGGCGGCCTTCCGCGCGATCTCCACCTTCGGCAGGCGCGCGTGCTTGAACCCCTCGCACAGCACGAGGTCGGCGCCGTCCATGTACCGGCGCGCGAGGCCGATCGGGTCGTAGTCGTCCTTCGTGCGTTCGAAGAGGACGCGCATCTCGGGCGCGGCGATGAGGGTGCGCTCCGCCCCGGCCTCCACGAAGTGGCGCCACGTGTCGGTGCCCTTCTGGTCCACCTCGGCGGGGTGATGGCCGTGCTTGATGGTCATCACGCGGCGGCGCTTGCGCTTGAACTCGGTGGCGAGCGCCACCGTGAGCGTCGTCTTGCCCGCGTTCTTCTGCCCTACGATCGAGACGATGCGCGTCGCCACAGGTCCTCGGCCGTCGTGCGGTCGTCGGCGGTGTTGACGTTGAAGAACAGGGTCGGGGGGTCGCCATGCCGGGCGACCTCGGGGACCCGGAGGATACCGACGTCCACCGACGGGTGGAAGGCGATGGCGCGGCGGTCGCCCCGGTCGAGCGCGTCCGCCATCGGGCCCGCGCAGGCGGGGCCGTACCCGGCGCAGAGCGGCTCCACGCCCCGGCGGCCGTCGCTCTCCGGCAGCACGCAGTCGTGCGCGGCCAGCCCGTCGCCCAGCGCGCGCAGCAGCGACGCCGGCACGAACGGCATGTCCCACGCCACCACCACCACTGGCGCCGGCGCCTCGAGCACGGCGGTCAGCAGCCCGCCGAGCGTCCCCTCGCCCGGCCGGCGGTCGGCCACGACGCGGAGCCCGGGGCGCCAGCTCGCCGCGTCGGGGGCGTTCGCCACGAGCAGCGGCTCCCGGCCGAACGCGCCCACGAAGGCGTCGACCAGCCGGTCGAGGATGCGGCAGCCGCCCACCTCCACCAGCCCCTTCGGCGTGCCGCCGTAGCGCGTCGCCTGGCCGCCCGCGAGGATCGCCCCCTGCACCGGCGGCGCGGCGGCGTCAGCCATCGCCGAGGAGGCGCGCGTGGTCCACCATGAGGCACCGGTCGCTCACGACGTCGATGCCCGCGGCGCGGAGCGTCGCCTCGGCGGCCGGATGCGTGATGCCCACCTGCAGCACGACGAGCGCGGGGCGCACGGCGAGGAGGTCGGGGACGAGCTCGGGGATCGTCTCGCCGCGGCGGAAGACGTCGACGATGTCGATCGGCACGCCGATGGCGGCGGCCGCCTCGGGGAGCGTCGCGTACGTCGTCTCGCCGAGGACGGGGTGGCGGCTCGGGTGCACGGGGACGATGCGGTACCCGGCCTGCTGCAGGTACCCGGCGACCTCGTGGCTCGCGCGGCCGGGCTTCGACGAGAGCCCCACGACGGCGATCGTCCGCGCGCGCGCGAGGTGCGCGCGGAGCGCGGCGCGGTCAGTCATCGGCGCGCTGGCACTCGCCGGAGAGCGTCGCGTCCTCCGCGATGGCGACGCGCTCGAGCCGCGTCCCCGCGGGGAGCCGCGCCGCGATGCGCTCGAAGAGGTGCGCGGCGAGCGCCTCGCACGTCGGGTAGGTGGCGCCGTAGGCGAAGGCGGGGAGGTCGAGGTTCATGTGCCGGCCGTCGAGCGGCCGGCGCACCTCGTCGTCGAGGATGCGGTCGAGCGCCACGAGGTCGACGAGCATCCCGCGGTCGGCGTCGAGCGCGCCGGAGACGGTGACCGTGCACGTGAAGTCGTGCCAGTGGCCCGGCGCCTCGCCCACGGGGCCCCACACCTCGCGGTTCCGCGCCTCGCTCCAGTCGGGGCGGTGGAAGCGGTGCATCGCCCGGAAGCCGAGCGTGCGGGTGAGCGTGTGGCGCCGCGCCATCGCCGCTACAGGCCGAAGGGGATGCCGAGCCCGATGGAGAGGCGCGGCACCGTCGTCCATTCGCCGTTGAACGTGCGATCGGTGATGATCGCGTTGGCGCCGGCCGGCAGGCCGGGCTCGCCGGGCGGGTCCTGCAGGAACGACGTGGGGTAGCCGAGGCGCCAGTTGATGAGCGCCGCCTCGAGCCGGAGGTGCACCGACGGCGTGAGGAACGCGCGCACGCCGATGGCGGGGATGACGGTGAACTTGTTGCCGAAGGCGTAGCCTGTCGTGTCGACCGGGATCCCCTGCAGGCGCGCCTGCGCGGTGTCGGTCGGCAGCGAGCTGCCGAGGGCGAGCCCGGCGGTGAGCGACACGAACGGCGCGAGGCGGCGCCACGTCTTGCCGCCGGTGACGTTGAACTGGAACCCCGCCTCCACCAGCGACACCGTCTGCGCGTACGGCCCGCGCACGCGCTGGGCGCGCGGGACGAACGGGTCCTGCACGAAGCGCTCCATCCCCGTCATCTGCGAGACGCCGAGCGCGAGGCCGAGGAACTTGTTGGCGCGCAGGTCGAAGCGCGCGCCGTAGCTGGTGCCGCCCTGCGGCCCGAGGCGGAGCGAGCCGCCGTCGCCGCCGAGGCGCGAGCCGGTGAAGGAGACGGTGAAGCCGGGCCGGATGTCGCGGTACGGCGACTTCGCGGGCTCGGGCCCGACCTGCGCGGCGAGCGTCGCGGGGCCGAGCGCGAGCGCGACGAGGGCGAGGACGCGCAGGCTCATGCGGTGAGCAGGGAGGCGCCGGTCATGTCGGCCGGCTGCGGCTCGCCGAGGAGGCCGAGCACCGTGGGCGCCACGTCGCAGAGGGCGCCGCCCGCGCGGAGCGGCGCGTCCCCCGCGTTCCACGCGACGAGCGGCACGGGGTTGGTGGTGTGCGCGGTGTGCACGCCGCCGGTGACGGGATCGATCATCAGCTCGCAGTTGCCGTGGTCGGCGGTGACGAGGAGGCGGGCGCCGGCCTGCTCGGCGGCGGCGACGATGCGCGCGAGCGCCTGGTCGACCACCTCGCACGCGCGGATCACCGCGGGCAGCACGCCCGTGTGGCCCACCATGTCGGCGTTCGCGTAGTTGGCCAGCAGGAAGCGGTGCTCGCCGCGCACGATGGCGCGGCAGAGCCCGTCGGTGATCGCCTCGGCGGACATCTCGGGCTGGAGGTCGTACGTCGCCACGCGCGGCGACGCCACGAGGCACCGCTCCTCCCCCTCGTACGGCGGCTCGCG
Source organism: Gemmatimonadales bacterium (assembly GCA_033764615.1). GTDB lineage: Bacteria > Gemmatimonadota > Gemmatimonadetes > Gemmatimonadales > GWC2-71-9 > JANRIU01. The sequence goes on from JANRIU010000100.1 coordinate 29,157, forward strand.
GCCGCCGTTGAAGAAGTACGTCACGTGCGGGTACTTCTCCGTCTCCGCCGTGCGGTACTGCCGCACGCCGTGGCGCGCGAGCACCTCGCCGAGGATGTTCGCGAGGGAGAACGGGGGGAACGCCTGCGGGATCGGGAAGGTCGCGTCGTACTGCGTCATCGTCGCGGCCTTCACCTGCGGGCGGCCGCGCACGTCGAAGCCCTCGAACGGGTCGAGGCAGAGCGCGCGCACGATCTGCCGCATGCGGTCGCTGCGGTAGTTGAAGAAGAAGACCGCGTCGCCGTCGCGCAGGCGGGCCACCGGCTCGCCGCGGCGGTGGTGGATGAGCGGCTTCACAAACTCGTCGGTCTCGCCGCGCTTGTACGCGTCCTGCACCGCGAGCACCGGGTGCTCCACCGCCTTCCCCGCCGCGTGCACCATCGCGTCGTAGGCGACCTTCGTGCGCTCCCATCGCTTGTCGCGGTCCATGGCGAAGTAGCGGCCGGTGAGCGAGGCGACGTCGACGCGGTCGGCGGCGAGGCGGCGCATGTCGGCGAGCAGCGTCCGCACGACCTCGGCGCCGAGCGTGGGCGAGGCGTCGCGGCCGTCGAGGAAGCCGTGGATGGCGATGTAGGGGACGCGGTGCTGCACGCCGAGCTGGATGGCGGCGAGGAGGTGCTGGTCGATGGCGTGCACGCCGCCGGGGCCGAGGAGGCCGACGAGGTGCAGCGTGCCGCCGGTCTCGCGCACGTGGGCGCAGAGCTCGACGAGGCAGCGGATGCCGGTGAAGGCGCCGTCGCGGATCGACTGGGAGATGCGGACGAGGTCCTGCGGGACGACGCGGCCGGCGCCGAGGTTCAGGTGGCCGACCTCGGAGTTGCCCATCTGCCCTTCGGGGAGGCCGACGCGGCGGCCGCTCGCCTCGAGGAGGGTGCGGGGCGCGTGGGCCCAGAGGCGATGCCAGGTGGGGGTCTCGGCGAGTTCGATCGCGTTGCCGTCGCGCTCGGGCCGATGCCCCCAGCCATCGAGGACGACGAGCACCACGGGGCGGCCGGCGGTGCTGCCGTTTGACATGGCTCTCCGCGGGGTCTAGTCTGCCGTTCCGTGACGGCCGGGCCTGAATCTACCCCCCGCGGCTGGGCCCTTCCAGCCTCGCGCATGCTGCGCGCGACGCTCGTCGCGCTCCTCCTCCCGCTCTCGCTCCCCGCCCAGGCCCCGCGCGCGCTCGTGCGCGAGGCCGAGCTCCGCAAGGCGCCGCTCGGCGTGGCGCTCGGCGCGCTCACCACCGCGGCGAAGGTCGTCCCGGGCCGGCAGGACGGCCAGTACGTGGAGGTCGCGCTCGAGGGCTGGGTGTTCAACGGCTCGCTCGCCGACGACCGCCGCGAAGGGTTCGACCTCGCCATCGCCGCGGCCAACGGCGAGTGGGTGCGCGCCGCGCCGAACGGCGCCATCCTCGCGAAGCTCCGGAAGGGGACGCTGGTCACGCGCGTGGAGAAGCAGGGCGCGTGGACGCGGATCCGCCGCGGCGGCTGGATCGCGCTCGCGAACGTGGAGAAGCCGGCGGCCGCGCCCGCGCCCGCGGCGACCGGCCCCGCGCCGCCGCCCGCGCAGGTGCGCCCCGCGCCGATCACGGCGCAG
>JANRIU010000008.1:0-69888 GCA_033764615.1 Gemmatimonadales bacterium
CCCCGCCCGGTGCCTGCGGCCCCCGCGCCGGCACCGGCCGCCCCGGCGGCGCCCTCGGCGACCGGCCAGCGCGCCCGGCCGATGAACCCGTTCCTGGCGCAGGATCCGGGGTCGAAGGCGAAGCGGCTGGCGCGCGCGCTCATCTCGGACATGGTCGTGTATCACCCGGCGAAGCGCGCCGAGGGGATCCGCGACGGCACGCTCAAGGAGCTGTTCGAGGAGGAGATCCGGAAGAGCTGGGAGGAGTACACGGAGCAGGTGGGCAAGGAGCTCGCCGAGTCCACGCCGTACTTCCGCGACGCGCTGAACGACATCCTCGCCGACGGCCGCCCGCTCTTCTGAGCGGGCGCCGTCCGGCGTCTCCACCGCACCATCCGAGGGCCCCGCATGTCCGATCTCGCCGACCAGTTCGTCGACCTCTCACGCCGCCTGGCCGAGCTCCGGGGGTTCCTTTGACGTGGACGGCAAGCGGGAACGGCTGAACCGGCTGGAGGCTGAGCAGGCGGACCCGGCCTTCTGGGCCAACCAGGAGCGGGCGCGCACGGCGGTGCAGGAGGTGAAGGAGCTGAAGCGCTGGACCGAGCCGCACGACCGGATGGCGTCCCGCATCGCGTCGGCTGGCGAGCTCGCGACGCTGCTGGAGGGCGAGCCGGACCCGGACATGCTCGCCGAGGTCGAGCGCGAGGCGACCGCGCTGCGGGCGGAGCTCGAGGCGTTCGAGCTCCAGTCGATGCTGCAGGGCGCCGACGACGGGCGAGACGCGATCCTCACCATCCACCCCGGCGCGGGCGGCACGGAGTCCCAGGACTGGGCCGAGATGCTCATGCGCATGTACCGCCGCTGGGCGGAGCGCCACGGCTTCGGCGTGACGCTGCTGGACCTGGAGCCGGGCGAGGAGGCGGGCATCAAGTCGGCGACGCTCGAGATCACGGGCGGCTACGCGTACGGCTTCCTGAAGGCGGAGAAGGGGGTGCACCGCCTCGTGCGCATCTCGCCGTTCGACTCGCAGGCGCGGCGGCACACGAGCTTCGCGTCGGTCTTCGTGTACCCGGACGTCGATGACACGATCGTCATCGAGATCCGCGAGGAGGACATCCGGATGGACGTGTTCCGCGCGTCGGGGGCGGGTGGCCAGCACGTGAACAAGACGAGCTCGGCGGTGCGCCTCACCCACGTGCCGACGGGTGTCGTCGTCTCGTGCCAGCAGGAGCGCAGCCAGGTGAAGAACCGCGCGACCGCGATGAAGATGCTGCGTGCCGCGCTCTACCAGCGGAAGCTGGAGGAGCAGGAGGCGGCGCGCGCGCTGGTGGAGGCGACGAAGACCGACAACTCGTGGGGGAACCAGATCCGCTCGTACGTGTTCCAGCCGTACACGATGGTGAACGACCACCGGACGGAACTCAAGATCAGCGACGTGCACAAGGTGATGGATGGCGACCTCGACGGCTTCATCCAGGCGTACCTGAAGCAGTTCGGCGCGAAGGCGGCATGAGCGGGCATCCGGAGCTGGCGCGCACGTACGTCGAGGAGGCTCGGCGCGAGAAGCGGGCGCGGCTGGAGGCGCTCGGGCTCCCGGCGTTCCAGTGGAGCTTCGTCCGGAGCCACGCGCTGCAGGCGGCCGCCGCGCTCTACGAGGACGCGATGGGCGAGGACGGGCCGGCGGTCCGCGTCGCGGGCCGGGTCGCGGCGTTCCGCTCGCAGGGGAAGACCGCGTTCGCCCACCTCGAGGACGCGACGGGCCGGCTGCAGGCGTACTTCCGCCGCGACGCGCTCGGCGACCAGTGGGCCGTGCTCGACTGCGTCGACCTGGACGACCACGTGGGCGTCGAGGGGCGGCTCTTCCGCACGCGCACCGGCGAGGTGACCGTGCGCGCGGAGCGGCTGGTGCTCCTCAGCAAGTCGTTGCGCGCGCTGCCGCGCGGCAAGGCGCAGCAGCAGCCGGACGGCAGCGTGACCGTGTTCGGCGGGCTGCAGGACGCGGAGCTGCGCGCGCGCCAGCGCTACGCCGACCTCGCGGTGAACCCGTCCGTGCGCGAGGCGTTCCGCACGCGCTCGCGCGTGGTGAGCTGGATCCGCCGCTTCCTCGACGAGCGCGGCTTCCTCGAGGTGGAGACGCCGGTGCTGCAGCCGCTCTACGGCGGCGCGCTGGCGCGGCCGTTCATCACGCACCACAACGCGCTCGACATGCCGCTCTACCTGCGGATCGCGGACGAGCTGTACCTCAAGCGGCTCATCGTGGGCGGCTTCGAGCGCGTGTACGAGATCGGGCACAACTTCCGGAACGAGGGGATCGACCGGACGCACAACCCCGAGTTCACCATGCTCGAGTGGTACCAGGCGTACGCCGACTACCACGACATGATGGCGTTGCTGGAGGCGCTGCTGAGCGGGCTCGTGCGCGAGGTGACGGGCACGGAGGGGGTGACGTTCGACGGGACGGCCCTGTCGTTCGCCGCGCCGTTCGCGCGGGTCGACTTCCGGGACGGCATCCTCGAGCGCTCGGGCGTGGACGTGCTCGCGACCGACGAGCCCGCGATGCGCGCCGCGCTCCGCCGCGCCGGCATGCCGGCCGAGGAGGCCGAGGCGTGCACCGGGGCCAAGCTGCTCGACGAGCTGTTCAAGGCGTTCCTCGAGCCGCACCTCGTGCAGCCGACGTTCGTCGTGGACTACCCGGTGGCGCTCTCGCCGCTGGCGAAGCGGCACCGGAGCCGGCCCGGGCTCACCGAGCGGTTCGAGCTGTTCGTCGCGGGGCGCGAGCTCGCGAACGCGTTCAGCGAGCTGAACGACCCGGACGACCAGCTGGCGCGCTTCGAGGAGCAGGTGCGCATGCGCGCCGCCGGCGACGACGAGGCGCACCAGGTGGACGCCGACTACGTGCGCGCGCTCGAGTACGGCATGCCGCCGACGGGCGGCCTCGGCCTGGGCATCGACCGGCTGGTGATGCTCCTGGTCGACCGGCCCAACATCCGGGACGTCATCCTCTTCCCGGCCCACCGCCCCGCGTTCGACGCGGAGGCGCCGCTCGCGCCCGAACGGGCCTGAGCGGAGCGCGGCCGTGGCCCTGCTGCCGTCGGCGCTGGAGCTGCGCATCGCGCTGCGCTACCTGCGCGGGCGGCGGCATCGTGTCGCCTCGCTCAACACCCTGATCTCCACCGGTGGCGTGCTCGTCGGCGTCGCCGCGCTGATCGTGGTGCTCGGCATCATGAACGGGCTCCGCGACGACCTGCGCGAGCGCATCCTCGTGGCGAGCCCGCACCTGCGCCTGCTCACGTTCGGCGCCGGGCTCCGGCTGGACGACTGGGAGGCGGCCGCGCGCATCGCGCGTGCGGAGCCCGGAGTGACGGCGGTGGCGCCGGAGGTGATCACCCAGTCGGTCATCTCCGCCGGGCGCGACTACGCCGAGGGGGTGAACGTCCTCGGCATCGAGCCCGACACCGGCGCCGTCTCGGTGACGTCGTTCCCGCAGAGCATCACGGCGGGCGACCTCGGCTTCCGGACCGACGCGCCCGACGTGGACGCCGGGATCCTCCTCGGCAGCCGGCTCGCCACCCGGCTCCAGGTCGTGCCGGGCGACATCGTCACGCTCGCCTCGCCGCAGCCGACGAAGGTGAACCCGGCGCTCGGCGCGGCGGTGCCGCGCTACTGGCGCTTCCAGGTGACCGGGCTGTTCACGACCGGGATGTTCCAGTACGACAACCAGTTCGTGGTGCTCCCGCGCCGGGTGGCGCAGGAGTTCGCGGGGCTCGGCGAGGCGGTGTCGGGGCTCGCGATCCGGCTCGCCGACCCCGATGCGGCGCCGGCCCTCGGCCGCCGGCTCGAGCAGCGCCTCGGCTACCCGCACCGGGCGCTCGACTGGCAGCAGCAGAACGAGAGCCTGTTCTCGGCGCTGGAGCTGGAGAAGCTCGGGATGGGACTGGTGATCGTCTTCATCATGGTCGTGGCGGCGTTCAACATCGTGGGTACGCTGACGATGGTGGTGCACGAGAAGACGCGGGAGATCGGCATCCTCCAGGCGATGGGGCTGACGCCCGACGCCATCCGGCGCATCTTCCTCCTCCAGGGGGCGCTGATCGGCGTCACGGGGACGCTGGGCGGGCTCGGGGCCGGGCTGGTGCTGGCCTACGTGATCGACGCGTCGGGCATCATCCGGATCAACCCGGCGGTGTACTTCATCGATCACCTGCCGGTGCACGTGGAGCCGTTCGACGTGCTGGCCGTCACGGTGCTGAGCGTGGCCCTCGCGACGGCGGCAACGCTGTACCCTTCCCGGGCGGCGGCGCAGCTGACCCCGGTGGAGGCGATCCGGCACGAATGACGGCGGTGCTCGAGGCGGTGGGGGTGCGGAAGGTGTATGCCGAGGTGGACGGCCGGCCGGTGGAGGTGCTCTCGGGCGTCGACCTGGCGGTGGCGCGCGGCGAGTTCGTGGCGATCGTCGGCGCCAGCGGCGCGGGGAAGAGCACGCTGCTGCACCTGCTGGGCGCGCTCGACACGCCGACCGCCGGCCACGTCGCCCTCGCGGGGCAGCGCTACGACACGCTGGACGCCGCGGCGCTGGCCGCGCTGCGGAACCGGCAGGTCGGCTTCGTGTTCCAGTTCCATCACCTGCTGCGCGAGTTCTCGGCGCTGGAGAACGTCATGCTGCCGCTCCAGATCGCGGGGATCGCCGAGGAGGAGGCGCGGCGTCGGGCCACGGCGCTGCTGGAGCGGGTGGGGCTCGGGGCGCGGCTCGCGCACCGGCCGGCGCAGCTCTCCGGGGGCGAGCAGCAGCGCACCGCCGTGGCGCGCGCCCTCGCGGCCGACCCGGTGGTGGTGCTGGCGGACGAGCCGTCGGGGAACCTGGACGCGCCGAACGCGGCGAAGCTGCATGCGCTCTTCCAGGAGCTCGCGCGGCAGTTCGAGACGGCGCTGGTGTGCGTGACGCACAATCCGCAGCTGGCGGCGCGGGCCGACCGCGTGCTGGCGATGGAGGAGGGCCGGCTCGTCCCGGCGCGGGCGGAGGCATGGCACTGATGGCCGAGCCGAAGCAGCGGTGCAAGCAGTGCGGCGAGCGCGACGCGGTCTTCCACCTCCACCAGGTGGTGGGCGACCAGACCGTCGTGCTGCACCTGTGCGAGCGGTGCGCCGCCGAGCGCGGGTACGAGACGGCGCAGTCGGTGCAGCAGACGCCGCTGGGCTCCTTCCTGGCGGCGATGGGGAAGGGGCTGGGCGGCGTGGCGACGGCGCCGAGCGGGTCGCGCTGCCCGGGGTGCGGCGCCTCGCTGCAGGACTTCCGCGAGAGCGGGAAGCTGGGCTGCTCGGAGTGCTACGTCACGTTCGCCTCGCCGCTGCGCGAGCTGCTCCGGCGCCTGCACGGGGCGACGGTGCACGTGGGCGAGGCGTACCTGGCGCCGCTCGAGCCGCCGGAAGCGGCGGGCGCCGCGCCGGCCGAGCGCGTTGGCGCGGCGACCGGTGCCGTCGAGGCGCTGCGCGCGCAGCTCGCGCAGGCGATCGCGACCGAGAACTTCGAGCTGGCGGCGGAGCTGCGCGACCGCCTCCGGGGGGCCGAAGGATGGACCTGAGCCTCCTGCCGGACGGCGGCGTCGGCTGGCTCGACGCGAGCGGTCCGCTCGGACACCTGGTGCTCTCGACCCGGATCCGCCTGGCGCGGAACCTCGCCGGCTTCCCGTTCTGCGGCCGGGCGAGCGAGCTGGAGCGCGAGCGGATCGCCGAGCGGGTGGGGGAGGCGGCGCGGGGGACGGCCGCGCTCGGCGGTGGGATGCGCTTCCGGCTCGACCGGCTGGACTGGACGTCGCGCGCGGTGCTCCACGAGCGGCACCTGGTGAGCAAGGAGCTGGCGGCGCTGGACCCGGCGGCGAGCCCGCGGAGCGGGGCGGCGCTGGTGACGAGCGGCACGGTGGGCGTGATGGTGAACGAGGAGGACCACCTGCGGCTGCAGGGGCTCCGCTCGGGGTTCGCCCTCGAGGCCGCGTACGCCGACCTGGACCGGCTGGACGCCGAGCTGGGCGCGCGCGTGCCGTTCGCCTTCCACCCGGAGTTCGGGTACCTTACCAGCTGTCCCACCAACGTGGGGACCGGGCTCCGGGCCTCCGTGCTCATCCACCTGCCCGGGCTCGTGCTCACCAAGGAGATCTCCAAGGTGCTCCAGGGCCTCGCGCAGGTGGGGCTCACGTACCGGGGCCTGCACGGCGAGGGGTCGGAGGTCGTCGGGAACTTCTTCCAGCTGTCGAACCAGACGACGCTCGGGAAGTCCGAGCCGGACCTGCTGGACCACCTGGGCAAGATGGTGCGCCAGGTGATCGCGTACGAGGAGCGGGCGCGCGAGGTGCTGCTGCGCAACGCCCCGGCGATCATCGAGGACAAGGTGTGGCGGGCGTACGGGCTCCTCCGGTACGCCCGCAAGCTATCATTCGAGGAGGCGATGAACCTCCTGAGCGGCGTGCGGCTGGGGGTCGGCACGGGGATGCTGAAGGACGTGTCGGTCTACACGCTGAACAAGCTGCTCATCTTCGCGCAGCCGGCCCACCTTGCGGTGGCCGAGGGCGTGGCAGTGACCGAGACGCCGGAGCTGGACGTGCGGCGTGCGCGCTACATCCGTCAGGTGCTGGAGCACGAGGTGAGCCGATGAACGGCTACAACTTCACCGATCGCGTGCGGAAGGTGCTGCAGATGGCCCGTGAGGAAGCGGCCCGCCTGCACCACGAGTATGTGGGCACCGAGCACATCCTGCTGGGCCTCATCCGCGAGGGGGAGGGCGTCGCCGCGGCGGTGCTCCAGAACCTCAACGTGGACCTCGAGGAGATCCAGCAGAAGATCGAGGAGACCGTCAAGAAGGGGAAGGCGGCCGCCGCCGCCGGGCCCGACCTCCCGTACACGTCGCGGGCGAAGAAGGTGCTGGAACTCGCCATGACGGAGGCGCGCGAGCTGAACCACTCCTACGTCGGTACCGAGCACCTCCTGCTCGGCCTGCTGCGCGAGGAGAAGGGGATCGCGGCCCAGGTGCTGACCGATGCGGGCGTGACGCTCGAGCAGTCGCGCGCGGAGACGCTGCGCCTCCTCGGGAGCGACATGCCGCAGGCGTCGGCCGCCTCGGGCGGCGCCACGCCGCCGCCGCCCTCGAGCGCGCAGCCGAAGGGCGAGAAGAAGTCCAAGACGCCCGCGCTCGACCACTTCTGCCGCGACCTGACGGTGCTCGCCGCCGAGGGCTCGCTCGACCCGACGATCGGGCGCGCGAAGGAGATCGAGCGCGTCATGGAGATCCTGGCGCGCCGCAAGAAGAACAACCCGGTGCTCATCGGCGAGCCGGGCGTCGGCAAGACGGCGATCGTGGAGGGGCTCGCGCTCATGATCGCGCAGTCGCTCTGCCCGGACGTGCTGCGCGAGCATCGCGTGCTCTCGCTCGACATGGCGGCGGTGATCGCGGGGACGAAGTACCGCGGCCAGTTCGAGGAGCGGCTGAAGGCCGTCATGAACGAGATCGCCCAGAACAAGAACATCATCCTGTTCATCGACGAGCTGCACACGCTGGTGGGCGCGGGGGCGGCCGAGGGGGCGATCGACGCGAGCAACATGCTGAAGCCGGCGCTCGCGCGCGGCGAGCTCCAGTGCGTCGGGGCGTCCACGCTGAACGAGTACCGCAAGTACATCGAGAAGGACGGCGCGCTGGAGCGCCGGTTCCAGACCGTCATGGTCGACCCGCCGTCGATCGACGAGACGGTGGAGATCCTCAAGGGGCTCCGGAAGAAGTACGAGGAGCACCACCGGATCGTCATCCCGGACGAGACGCTGCGCGCGGCGGCGGAGCTGTCCGAGCGCTACATCACCGACCGGTTCCTGCCGGACAAGGCGATCGACGTGATCGACGAGGCGGGCGCGCGCGCCCGGCTGGCGAGCCAGGTGCCGCCGGCCGAGGTCGGCGAGCTCAAGGCCGAGCTGGAGAAGGTGAACGTGCAGAAGGAGGACGCGGTCCGCGACCAGAACTTCGAGCGCGCGGCGGCGCTGCGCGACCGGGAGCGGGAGCTGCAGAACCTCATCCGGCAGAAGCAGGAGGAGTGGGAGAAGGAGCGCCAGACGCGCCGGCCGACGATCGACGAGGAGGCGGTGGCGTTCATCGTCTCGCGCTGGACGGGGATCCCGGTCACGCGGCTGCAGGAGGCGGAGGCGTCGCGCCTGCTGCGGATGGAGGAGGAGATCCACGGGCAGGTGGTCGGGCAAGACGAGGCGATCCGCGCGGTGAGCCGCGCGATCCGCCGCTCGCGGGCCGGGCTCAAGGACCCGAAGCGCCCGATCGGCAGCTTCATCTTCTGCGGCCCCACGGGCGTCGGCAAGACGGAGCTGGCGCGCGCGCTGGCGCGGTTCCTGTTCGCCGACGCGTCGGCGCTCATCCGCGTCGACATGTCGGAGTACATGGAGAAGTTCTCCGTGTCCCGGCTGATCGGCGCGCCGCCGGGCTACGTCGGCTACGAGGACTCGGGCACGCTGACCAAGGCCGTGCGCCGGAAGCCGTACTCGGTGGTGCTGCTCGACGAGATCGAGAAGGCGCACCCGGACGTCTTCAACATCCTCCTGCAGGTCCTCGACGAGGGGCACCTGACGGACAACTACGGCCGCGTGATCGACTTCAAGAACACGGTCGTGATCATGACGTCGAACGTGGGCGCGCGGGACATCATGTCCGGCAAGTCGCTCGGCTTCCACGGCGGCGACCTGAAGCACGACTTCGAGAAGATGCAGGAGCGGATCAAGGACGAGCTCCAGAAGGTGTTCAACCCGGAGTTCCTGAACCGGCTGGACGACACCATCGTCTTCCACCCGCTGGAGAAGTCGCACATCTCGGAGATCGTGAAGGTGCTGCTGCGGGACGTGCAGCGCCGGGTCGGCGACGAGGTGAAGCTCACGCCGGCGGCGGTCGACTTCCTGGCGGCGAAGGGGTACGACCAGAACTACGGCGCGCGGCCGCTGCGGCGCGCGATCCAGCGCTACATCGAGGACCCGCTGAGCGAGCGCATCCTGCTCGGCGAGTTCGGCAAGGGCGACGAGATCGAGGTCGATGTCGCGCCCGAGGGAGACAAGCTCGCCTTCCGTGCGCTGTCCCCGACCCAGGCCTGAGGCCGGGGTCCGCCGGGCCCTCCGGGCCCTCGCCGCCGCCCTCCTCGTGGGGGCGGCGGTCCCGCGTTGGGGCGTGGCGCAGGAGGCCGAGGTGCAGGCGCCGCCCGTCGACTCCCTCGCGGTGGACGGGCTCCAGCGCGTCACGCGCCAGCAGGTGATCCAGGCGGCCGGCATCGTGCCCGGCCAGGCGATCAACTACCGCGACGTCCAGCGCGCCCTCGGGGCGCTCTACCGCACCGGCCAGTTCGACGACGTGCGCGCCGAGCAGCGCGAGGTGGACGGGAAGCTCGTCCTCGCGTTCGTCGTGACGGAGCGCCCCGTCCTCGAGCGCTGGGGCGTGCGTGGGGTGCGGCGGCTCAACGAGAAGGACGTGCGCGACCGCGTCCGCCTGCTCGAGGGGCGGCCGCTCGACCGCATCGGCCTCGAGCGCGGCCGCTTCGCGATCGACTCGCTGTACCACCTCCGCGGCTTCTACGCGGCCCGCGTCGAGGTGCTGACGACGCCGCAGCCCAACGGCACCGTGCGCGTCGTCTACGACATCGACGAGGGCGCGCGCATCGCCATCAGCCAGGTCCGCATCGAGGGGAACGAGCGCTTCCGCGACCGCCAGGTGGTGGAGGCGATGCAGACGCGGCCCGAAGGCTTCCTCTGGCTCCGCAAGGGCGACTACGACGAGAAGAAGGTGGAGCAGGACGTCCGCGACAAGCTGCCGACGTTCTACGGCGACCGCGGGCACATCGACTTCCAGGTGCTCCGCGACACGCTGATGCCCGACAGCGCGGCGGGGAAGGCGGTGCTGCGGATCGACGTGGAGGAGGGGCCCCGGTACGTCGTCGGGGACTTCGCCATCATCGGCAACCGCCGCTTCTCGACCGACGAACTGCTCACGCTCTACCCGTTCGGGCCGCTGCCGGCGCCGGGCTCGAAGGAGGCGCTGCACCCCACGCGCCCGTTCAACCGCACCGAGTGGGACGCGGCGGTGGAGAAGGTGCGCGAGCAGTACGCCAACAACGGCTACATCTACTCGCGGCTGGAGGCCGAGGAGAGCCGGCGCGTGCTGGAGGACGGCACGCACGTGCTCGACCTGAAGTGGGTCATCCGCGAGGGGGCGCCCGCGATCATCAACAAGATCGAGATCGTCGGCAACGACGTCACGCACGAGCGCGTCATCCGCGAGGCGATCGTGCTGCTGCCGGGGCAGGTGTTCAACCGCTCGCTCCTCATCCGCTCGTACCAGAACGTGGGCAACCTCGGCTTCTTCCAGCAGCCGATGCCGCCGCCCGACGTGCAGCCGACGGAGAACGGGCAGGACGTGAACATCACGTTCCGCGTCGAGGAGCGGCGGACCGGCAACATCAACTTCGGCGCGTCGGTCGGGCAGGGGACGGGCCTGGGCGGCTTCATCGGCCTCGAGGAGCCGAACCTCTTCGGGCGCGGCAAGCGCGGGCGCCTCCAGTGGCAGTTCGGCGCGAACATCCAGGACTTCAACCTCACCTACTCGGACCCGGCGATCGCGGAATCGCGCATCTCGGGGACGGCCTCGGTCTTCGACTCGCGGTTCCGGTTCATCGTCGGCAACCTGGGCCGGCGGCGCACCACGGGCTACAGCCTGCAGCTCGGCTTCCCGTTCCTCGGCTCGCGCTACACGCGCTTCTTCGTCTCGCACGGCGTCTCGGTCGACCGGCTCACCGAGGGCTCCGAGGAGTTCCAGGCGACGTTCCGCTGCGCGCAGTGCACGCGCGTGGCGGTCGGGGCCAGCCTCCTGCGCGACACGCGCGTGGGGCTGCCGTTCGCCACGGGGGGGCAGTTCACCAACGTGAGCTTCGAGAACGTCGGCGGTCCCCTGGGCGGCACCGCCGACTACCGGAAGGTGGACTTCGACACGCGCTTCTACGCGCCGCTCGGGCAGCTGGGCGGTGGCGGGGCGTTCGGCAGCGGGATCCAGCTGGTGCTCGGGTTCACGGCGAAGTCCGGCTTCGTCTTCGGCAACGCCGGGCCGTTCTTCACGCAGCTGTACTCGCTCGGCGGCGTGCAGTTCGGCGTGCCGCTGCGCGGCTATCCCGAGTTCTCGATCCGCCCCGACGGTTTCGACCCGCGCGCGAGCCTCAGCTTCGCCGACCCGGCGGCGTTCGGCAAGGCGTACGCGGTGTTCACCGTGGAGGCGGGCGCGCGGCTGAGCCAGCAGTTCTACGTGAGCGCCTTCTTCGACGCCGGCAACAACTATCGCGAGCCGCGCATGTTCAACCCGACCCGGCTCTACCGCGGCGCGGGGTTCGGCATCGCGGTCGTCTCGCCGCTCGGGCCGATCGGCGTGGACCTCGGCTACGGGTTCGACCGGGTGGATGCGCAGGGCCGCCCGAACCCGTCGTGGCAGTTACATTTCAGGCTTGGCAACTTCTTCTAGGTTCGGCCTTTCCACGGGGGGCGGATGATGCGTGGCGTGCGCGTGATGATGCTGGGGCTCGGGGTGCTGGTCGGCGCGGCGCAGGTGGCGGGCGCGCAGTCGCGGCCGTCTCGGCCGGCCGCCGGCGGGGCCCCCGCGCCCGCGGCGACGTCGGCCGCCCCCGGCGCGGGCGCCACGCGGATCGCGGTGATCAACATGCGCGCGGTGCTGGCGCAGGTGCCGGGCTACGCGACGGCGGAGTCGACGTTCGGCAGGGAGATCGCCGAGTATCGCAGCGAGGTGGAGAAGATGCAGGCGGGGCTCGACTCCTCCGTGCAGGAGCTCGAGGCCCAGTCGCCGGTGCTCTCGCCGTCACAGCGCCAGGCGAAGCGGAAGGAGCTGGAGGAGAAGCAGCAGAAGATCCTCCAGCGCCAGCAGGAGCTGCAGGGCAAGGCGCAGACGCGGGAGCGGGAGCTGCTCGCGCCGATCCAGCAGCGCGTCTCCGCGATCATCGACGGGATCCGGGCGGAGGGCGGCTTCGGCCTCATCCTGGACGTGGCGTCCATGGGAAACGCGATCGTCGCGGGGGACCCCGCGCTCGACCTGACGGCGCGCGTGGTGGCCCGGGTGAAGGGGAATGCCAATTGACATGGCCGACCGTCCGCGCTGACGGTCCGCAGGCGGTCGCCCGGGGCACGGGCGGCCGCCTGCAGTGTTTCCGGGGGTGACGATGGCGGACATCCGGCGGATCCTCGATGCGCTGCCGCACCGGTACCCGTTCCTGCTGGTGGACCGGGTGCTGGAGACGACGGGCAGCGACGCGATCGTGGCGCTCAAGAACGTGACGATCAACGAGCCCTTCTTCCCCGGCCACTTCCCGCAGCATCCGGTGATGCCGGGCGTGCTGATCGTGGAGGCGATGGCGCAGGCCGGCGGCATCCTGCTGCTGGAGGCGCTGCCCGACGCGAAGGGGAAGACGGTCTACTTCATGGCGATCGACGGCGCGCGCTTCCGGCGGCCGGTGGTGCCGGGGGACCAGCTGCGCCTGGAGGTGACGGTGACGCAGCGGCGCGGCAGCGTCGTGCGGCTGGCGGGCCGGGCGCTCGTGGACGGGCAGCTCGCCTGCGAGGCGGAGATGATGGCGAAGGTGGTCGAGGGCTGATGGACGCGCGCGCGCGCCGGGCCGGGCGCCGCCTGCTCCGCTGGCTCTGGACGAGCCGGCGCCCCGATGCGCGGGTCGTGCGCACCGTGCTCCTGCCGGCGTCCGCGCTCTGGCGCCTCGGCACGGGCGCGCGGGATGCCGCGCATCGCGCCGGCTGGCTCGGCCGCACCACGCTGCCGCTCCCGGTCGTGGTCATCGGGAACCTCACCGTCGGCCGCTCGGGCTCGCTCCCCGTGAGCCATGCGGTGGCGGCACGCCTCGCCGCGCGCGGCACGCGCGTCGCCCTCCACCTCGGCACCGACGCGACCGCCGCGGAGGTGGCGCAGGCGCGCGAGGCGCTCGACGGCGTCCGCGTCGCCTCGGGCGGCGCCCCCAGCGAGGCCGCCGCGCGCGCCGTGGCGCGGCAGGCCGACGTGCTCCTCCTCGACGATGCCTTTCCCGCGCCCGGCCTCGTGGCCGACGCCACGCTGCTCGTGGTGAGCGCGGAGTCGTCCGCGGCCGTGCCGTGGGCGCCGCCCGCCGGGCCGTGGCGCGAGTCGTGGCGCGCCGCCGTCGCAGCCGACGTCCTGGTCGTGACGCGCAAGCGCGCGAGCGCCGCCGACGCGGAGGCGTACGCGGAGGCGCTGGCGGCGCGCACCGGGCGCCCCGTGGCCCGCGCCTTCCTCGGCGTGCTCGAGGTCCAGGGGCTGCGTGGCGGCGTCCGGCTCCCGGCCGAGGCGCTGGCCGGCAAGCGGGTGATCGCCGCCGGCGCGGCACGTGACCCGGAAGGGGTCGTGGCCGCGACGAAGGCGATGGGCGCCGCCGTGCAGCCGGCCCCCTGGCGCGACGCGCGCGCCGGGCCCGACGACCTGGCGTGGCTCGTCCGCGCCGCGCGGAAGGCCGATCACGTGGTGGTGGGCCCGCGGGACGCCGACCTGGTGCGGCGCCACTGGCCCGAGGACCTGCCCGAGCCGCTCGTCGCGGTGCCGGGCCTGCACTGGGAGGCGGGGGAAGCGCACGTGCACGCAGCCGTGGACGCCGCGCTCCTCCCGCCAGACCGACTCTGACCCCGGAGACCCGATGAGCGCTCTCTCGGCGCCGCCGCCCGGCAGCCCGATCATGCAGCCGGACAAGGACACCTTCCTCGGGGGGGAGAACCCCTTCGAGCAGATGATGGCGCGGTTCGACTTCGCGGCGCAGAAGCTCGGGCTCGACCCCGGGCTGTACAAGATCCTCCGCAACTGCGAGCGCCAGTTCATCCTCTCCATCCCGATCACGCGCGACAATGGCGAGGTCGAGGTCTTCACCGGCTACCGCGTGCACCACAGCACGGCACGCGGCCCGGCGAAGGGCGGCATCCGCTTCGACGCGCACGTGTCGCTGGACGAGGTGAAGGCGCTCGCGGCGTGGATGACGTGGAAGTGCGCCGTGGTGAACCTGCCGTTCGGCGGCGCGAAGGGCGGGGTCATCTGCGACCCGGCGAACCTGTCCACCCGCGAGCTCGAGCGCATCACCCGTCGCTACACCTCGGGGCTGATCGACGTGCTCGGACCGGACTCCGACGTCCCCGCGCCCGACGTCAACACCAACGAGCGCGTGATGGCGTGGCTGATGGACACGTACTCGATGCACAAGCGGCACACGGTGACGGCCGTGGTGACGGGCAAGCCGATCGAGATCGGCGGCTCGCTCGGCCGGCGCGAGGCGACGGGACGCGGCTGCACGATCGTGACGCTGGCCGCGTGCAAGAAGCTCGGCATCAAGCCGGCCGGCGCGCGCGTGGTGGTGCAGGGCTTCGGGAACGTCGGCGCCGTCTCCGCCCAGCTGATGGCCGAGGCGGGGATGAGCGTCGTCGCGGTGAGCGACAAGACGGGCGGGCTGTACGACCCGAACGGCCTCGACGTGCCGGCGATGCAGAAGTGGGTCGCCGAGCACGGCACGCTCGAGCGTTTCCCGGCGGGCGAGCGCGTCGACAACGCGACGCTGCTGGAGCTGCCGTGCGAGGTGCTGGTGCCCGCCGCGCTCGAGAACCAGATCACCGAGCGCAATGCCGCGCGCATCCGGGCGCGCATCATCTGCGAGGGCGCGAACGGCCCGACGGCGGCCAAGGCCGACCGGATCCTGGAGGAGAACGGGGTGTTCGTCATCCCCGACATCCTCGCGAACGCCGGCGGCGTCACGGTGAGCTACTTCGAGTGGGTGCAGGACCGGGGCGGCTACTTCTGGGACGAGGACACGGTGAACATCCGCCTCGAGCGGATCATGCGCACCGGCTTCCAGGAGGTGACGGCGATGGCGGACGCGCACGGCGTGAACATGCGCATCGGCGCGTACATGCTGGCGATCGAGCGGGTCGCGGCGGTCTTCCGCCTGCGCGGCCTCTACGCCTGACGGCGGCCGGCGGCGCTGAAGCTCCACCTCGTCGCCGTCGGCCGCCTGCGCCCGGCGTACCGGGCGCTGTGCGACACGTACCTCGGCCGGCTCGGGCGCACGGCGACGTGCCTCGAGCACGAGGTGCGGGAGGCGTCCTCCGCGCCCGACGTGGCGACGCAGCAGGCACGCGAGGCGGAGGCGCTCCGCGCGCGCCTGCCCCCCGGCGCCACGGTCGTGGCGCTCGACCGGCTCGGGGAGGGGTGGACGAGCGAGCAGCTGGCCGAGCGGCTGGACGGCTGGCGCCACGAGGCGCGGCCGGTAGCGTTCGTGCTGGGCGGGCCGCACGGGCTCGACCCGTCGCTGGCGCGGGCCGCGCGCCACCGCTGGAGCCTCGGCCCGCCCACGCTGCCGCACGAGCTGGCGCGGCTCGTCGTGTGCGAGCAGCTGTACCGCGCCGTCTCCATCCTCCGGGCCGAGCCGTACCACAAGTGAGCGCATGCCGATGACCCCGCCGCCGGGGCCGCCCGGCGGGACCGGCGACTGGTTCCGCGAGTGGTTCGACGACGAGTACCTCGCGCTGTATCCGCACCGCGACGACGCGGAGGCGGAGCGGCTCGTGGCGTTGCTCCGGCGCGCGATCCCCTGGCCCGACGGGGCGCGCGTGCTCGACGTGGGCTGTGGAGCGGGGCGGCACGGGCGGGCGTTCGAGGCCGCGGGGGCGCGCTACACCGGCGTCGACCTCTCGTGGCCGCTGCTCCGGCGCGCGCGCGAGGCCGTGCGCGGCGGCCTCGTGCGCGCCGACATGCGGCACCTGCCCGTCGCGTCCGCGTCGATGGAGCTCACGGCCTGCCTCTTCACCAGCTTCGGCTACTTCGCCGACGACGCCACGCACGCCGCCGTCTTCGCGCAGATGGCGGCGACGGTGCGGCGCGACGGGCACTTCGTGCTCGACTACCTGAACGAGGCGCAGGTCCGCGAGTCGATGGCCGACACGAGCATGGAGTGGGGCCGCGCACGCGCGGCGCAGGGGATGCGGCGCCTCTCGGCCGACCGGAAGTACGTCGAGAAGACGATCGCGCTGGCGAACGGGCGCGTCGTGGAGGAGCGGGTGCGGCTGTTCACGCTGCTCGACCTGGAACGGATGTTCCGCGACGCGCGCCTGGCGGTGACGGCGGTGTACGGCGACTACGACGGCGGCCCGCTCGACCGGGACGCGCCGCGCGCGCTCATCATCGGCCGGCGCACCGCCTGATGCGCATCGTCGCGACGCCGCTCGCGCTGCCGGGCGGGGCCGCGCTGGCGTGGCCCGTCCCCCGCCCGGGCGACACGGCGCCCGGGCTCGAGGCGGCGATCGTCGCGCCGCACGGCCATGCGCCGGCCGCTGGGGCGCTCCGCATGCCGGGCGCGCTCGTGGTCACCACCGGGCAGCAGCCCGGCCTCTTCACCGGTCCCTTCTACACGCTGGCCAAGGCGATCAGCGCGGCGGCGCTCGCGCGGCTCTGCGCCGAGCGGTGGGGACGGCCGGTGGTGCCGGTGTTCTGGTCGGCGGGGGACGACCACGACCTCGCCGAGGCGGCCACCGCCGCGTGGCCGGCGGCGGATGGTGCGCTGCGCCGCGTGGTGCTGCGGGAGCGCGCCGCCGACGCGCCGCTCACGCCGATGGCACGCGAGCCGCTGGGCGAGGCGGTGCTGCCGCTCCTCGACCGGCTCGGGGAGGACCTCCAGGGGGAGCACGCCGGCTGGACGATGGCGTGGCTCCGCCGGCACTACGTGCCCGGGGCGACGGTGCAGCAGGCGGCGGCCGGCGCGCTCGCCGAGCTGCTGGCACCGGCGGGGGTGCTGGTGCTCGACGCGTCGCACCCGGCAGTGAAGCGCGCGCAGGCGTCGCTGCTGCTGGCCGCGGTGGGCGAGGCCACGGAGCTTGAGCGCGCGCTCGTCGCCCGGCGCGATGCGCTGCTCGCCGCCGGCGCCCCCGACCCCGGCGTCGCGCTCGGTGACGGCGCGACACTCGCGATGCTCGAGGGACCGCTCGGACGCGATCGGCTGGTGCGCGAGGGGGACGCCTTCGTCACGCGCCGCGGCCGGGAACGGCTCACGCTGGACGACCTCCGCGCCATCGTCGCGACGGCACCGGAGCGCCTGTCGGCGAACGTGCTCCTCCGCCCCGTCGTGGAGAGCGCGCTCCTGCCGACGGTGGCCTATGTCGCCGGGCCCGGCGAGCTGCGCTACCTCGCGCTCTGCCCGCCGGTGTACGACCGGCTCCACGTCCCGCGGCAGCTGCCGGTCGCCCGGTGGTCCGGGGTGCTGGTCGACCCGCGCGTCGACCGGGTGCTGGAGAAGTTCGGCCTCGGCCTCGACGAGCTGGCCGCACCGGCCGGCCCGCTGGAGGCGCGGCTCGCGCGGGCGCAGCTGCCGGACGCCGTGACGCGGGCGCTCGCCCGCCTGCGGAGCGAGGGCGGGGCGGCGTTCGACGTGCTGGAGCGCGAGGCCGCCGCGATCGACCCGACGATGGAGCGCCCGGTGCAGCAGGCGCGTCGCGATGCGCTCGCCGCCGCCGACGAGGTGGAGGCGAAGCTCGTGAAGGCGCTCAAGCGCCGGAGCGAGACGGTGGGGCAGCAGCTCGCGCGCGCGCGCGTGCTGGTGGCGCCGGAGGGGAAGGCGCAGGAGCGCGTGCTGACGAGCGCGCCGCTACTCGCGCGGCTCGGGCCGGCGCTCGTGCCGGAGCTGCTCGCGACGGTGACCGCCTGGTACCGGGCCGCCCTTGAGGGGCGTCCGGCCGGGTCCTAACCTTCCGCCGCCATGTCGGTCCTCGTGTTCGTCCTCGTGATCGCGCTGCTCATCCCGGTGCTGGGCATCGTGATCGACTCGCCGATCGGCCGCGCGCTCGCGCGCCGGCTCGAGGGGCCCGACGCGGCGCCCCCGGCGGTCGCGGAGCTCGCGGCGCGCCTGGCGACGCTCGAGGGCGAGGTGCAGGACCTCTCGCGCTCGGTGCACGTGCTGCAGGAGGAGAACCAGTTCC
The DNA here is from genome assembly GCA_033764615.1 of Gemmatimonadales bacterium. Taxonomy (GTDB): domain Bacteria; phylum Gemmatimonadota; class Gemmatimonadetes; order Gemmatimonadales; family GWC2-71-9; genus JANRIU01. The sequence goes on from JANRIU010000008.1 coordinate 18,022, forward strand.
TCCAGCGGCTCCTCGAGGGCGGCCGCGGCGGCGCCGCCGGCCCCCCGGCCCCCTGACCGCGCCACGGCGCGACCCGGCGCGCGGCCTCGGCGCGGTCGCCGTCGGGACCGCCATCTTCCTCAGCCGCATCGCGGGCCTGGTCCGGACCCGCGTGTTCGGGCACTTCCTCGGCACCTCGCCCGCGGCCGACGCCTTCTCGGTCGCATTCCGCATCCCCAACGTCCTCCAGAACCTGTTCGGCGAGGGCGCGCTCTCCGCGTCGTTCATCCCGGTCTACGCGGGGCTCCTCGCCCGCGGCGACGATCGGGAGGCACGGCGCGTCGCGTCGGCGGTGGCGGCGCTCCTCGGTCTCGTGGTGGCCGTGCTGGTGCTCCTCGGCGTGCTGGCAGCCCCGCTGCTCGTCGACGTGCTCGCCCCGGGGTTCGGCGGCGCGGGCGACCCCGCGGGACGGCACGCGCTCGCCGAGCGGCTCGTGCGCATCGTCTTCCCGGGCACCGGCCTCCTCGTGCTCTCGGCCTGGTGCCTCGGCGTGCTCAACAGCCACGGCCGCTTCTTCCTCGCGTACGCGGCGCCGATCACCTGGAACGCCGCGATCATCGCGGCGCTCGTCTGGCGCGGCGGGACGGACGGCGACGCGCTCGCCGTCGCGGCGTCTTGGGGCGCGCTGATCGGCAGCGCGCTGCAGCTGGGCGTGCAGCTGCCGTCGGTGCTGGCGCTGCTCGGCGGCGTCGGCGCGCCCGGCGCGCTCGCCGGGCCGGTGCGCCAGGTGGTGGCCAACTTCGGGCCCGCGCTGTTGGGCCGAGGCGTGCTGCAGGTGAGCGCCTACGTGGACCTCGCGATCGCGTCGCTGCTGCCGCTCGGCGCGGCCGCCGGGCTCACCTACGCGCAGACGCTGTACCTCCTGCCCGTGAGCCTCTTCGGCCTCTCCATCTCGGCCGCGGAGCTGCCCGCGATGGCGCGCGAGGGCGCCGTGGGGACGGACGACGCGGCGGCGGCGGCGCTGCGCACGCGCCTGGCCAGCGGGCTCGGGCGGATCCGCGCGCTGGTGGTGCCGTCGGCGGTGGCGTTCCTGGTGCTGGGGCAGGTGATCGCGGCCGCGCTCTTCCAGTCGGGGCAGTTCGGCGCGGCGGACAGCCGCTTCGTGTGGGGCATCGTCGCCGGGGCGGCGCCGGGCCTGCTCGCCACGACGCAGGCGCGGCTCTTCTCGTCCGCGTTCTATGCGCTGCAGGACACGAGGACGCCGCTCCGCATCGCGCTCGTGCGCGTCGGCGCCTCCGGACTGCTCGGGTGGCTCGCGGCGTTCCACCTGCCGTCCGCCGCCGGCGTGGACGCGCGCTGGGGCGCCGCCGGGCTCACGCTGGCGGCGAGCGCGGCGGGCTGGCTCGAATGGGCGCTGCTGCGGCGGGCGCTCGCCCGGCGCGTCGGCACGCTGCCGGTGGCGATGGGGGCCACGGCGCGCACCTGGGTGGCCGCGGCGGCGGCGGGTGCCGGCGGCTGGCTGGTGAGCGGTGCGGTGGACGGCGCGCATCCCGTGGTGGCGGCCGTGCTGGTGCTGGGCGCCTTCGGGCTGCTCTACGCGGCGGGGGCGCTGGCGCTCGGCGTGGCCGAGGTCGCCGCGCTGCTCGCGCGGCTCCGCGGACGGGTGCGGCGCGCATGACGCCGTCGGCCGCGCTGCAGCGCAAGCTGGACACGCTCCCGGACGGGCCGGGCGTCTACCTGTGGAAGGCGGCCGACGGGACGGTGCTGTACGTCGGCAAGGCGAAGCGCCTCCGCGCCCGCGTGCGCAGCTACCACGGCAACCCCGACCTCCTCGCCAGCCCGCGGCACCGCGCGCTCCTCGCGCGCATCGCCGACGTCGAGACGATCGTCGTCGCCAGCGAGGCGCAGTCGCTGCTGCTGGAGAACACGCTGATCAAGGAGCACCAGCCGCGGTTCAACATCCGGCTGAAGGACGACAAGAGCTACCCGTCGATCGTCGTCACGCTCGCCGAGCCGTTCCCGCGCGTGCTGGTGACGCGTCGGCGCCACTACGAGGGGGCGCGCTACTTCGGGCCGTTCACGGACGTGGCGCTGCTGCGGCGGACGCTCGCGATCGTGCGGCGCCTGTTCACGGTGCGCAGCTGTCACCTCGACCTCCCGCGCGAGGCGCGCGAGCGGCCGTGCCTCGACTACTACATCGGCAAGTGCCGCGCGCCGTGCACGGGCTTCCAGGACGAGGCCGAGTACCGCGCGATGATCGCGGAGGTGGTGGCGTTCCTCGAGGGGCGCACGGGCGACGTGCGCCTGCGCGTGCGCGACCAGATGGTCGCGGCGGCGGCGCGGGAGGACTTCGAGCGTGCGGCGCGCCTGCGCGACGCGCTCAAGTGGCTCGAGCGGCTGGAGACGCCCGCCGCGGTGGAGCAGGTGGGCTCGGGCGACGCGGACGCCATCGGCTTCGCGCGCGACGGCGACGACGCGGTCGGCGTGCTCCTGCGTGTGCGTGACGGCCGGGTGATCGGCCGGGAGCACCGGTTCCTCGAGGGGGTGGAGGAGGAGGAGGACGCGGCGATCCTCACCGCGTTCCTCGTGCGCTACTACGTGGCGGCCGAGGGCCGCGCGAAGCGGCTCGTGCTGCCGTTCGCCCCGGCCGACGCGGACGAGCTGGCGGCGCTGCTGCCCGCGAGCGAGCCGCATGTGCCGCAGCGCGGCACCGCCGCCCGCTGGCGCGACCTCGCCGACCAGAACGCGCGCCACCTGATGGAGTCGCTGCGCATCGAGAGCTTCGAGACCGACGAGCGCGCCGAGGATCCCGTCTACGCCCTCGGCCGCGAGCTCGGGCTCTCGCAGGTGCCGCGGAGCCTCGTCTGCATCGACATCAGCCACAACCAGGGGCGCGACATGGTGGGCAGCCTCGTCTGGTTCGAGGCGGGGCGGCCGAAGAAGTCGGAGTACCGCAAGTTCGCCATCAAGGGGTTGGCGCAGCAGGACGACTTCGCCGCCATCGGCGAGGTGATGACGCGCTACCTCACGCGCCGCCGGGACGAGCGGAAGCCGCTCCCGGACCTGTTCGTGATCGACGGCGGGGTGGGGCAGCTCGGCGCGGCCGTCGCGGCGGCCGCGGCGCTCGGCGTGGAGGGCCTGTCGATCGTCTCCCTCGCCAAGAAGGAGGAGGAGGTGTTCCTTCCCGGGCGGCCGGAAAGCCTGCGCCTCTCGCGCCGGAACCCGGGACTCCGCCTCCTGCAGCGCGCACGCGACGAGGCGCATCGCTTCGGCCTCGCCTTCAGCCGGCGCAAGCGCACGCAGCGCACCATCACGTCGGAGCTGCTGCGCATCCCCGGCGTCGGCGCCACCCGGCGTCGCCTCCTCCTGGAGCGCTTCGGTTCGCTCGCGGGCGTGCGGTCGGCGTCGCCGGCGGAGATCGCCGCCGTCCCCGGCTTCTCGACGACGCTCGCCGAGCGGGTGCTGGCGCACCTGCGGGGGGCGGACGGGCGGGCCGGCGCTGGGGCCGACGCGCTCGCCGAGCGGCCCGACCCCCCGGCGCCGCCCGACGCGGCCCCGTCACCGGCCGATGATTCCCCGACCACCCCACCGGAGGCCTGACCGACCCGATGGACTGGATCCTCGAGTGCTCCGCCGCGTGCGGCCGCACCGCCTCTCCGGCCGGCCTGCCGGGCACCTGTCCCGGCTGCGGCCAGCCCTGGTTCGTGCGCTATCCCGCGCGCCGGCCCTCGCTGCAGCAGCGCGCCGACATCCGCCGGCGGCACGGGCTGTGGAAGTGGCGCGCCTTCCTGCCCATCATGCCGCATGAACAGCCGGTGAGCCTGGGTGAGGGGGACACGCCGCTCCTGCGCCTGCGGCGCACGGGCGAGCGCCTCGGCTTCAGCAACCTCTGGCTCAAGGACGAAGGCCTGAACGCCACCGGCTCGTTCAAGGCGCGCGGACTCTCGAGCGCCGTCACGCGCGCCACGCTGGCTGGCGTCACCCGGTTCACCCTGCCGACGGCGGGGAACGCTGGCGTCGCGGCGAGTGCCTACGCCTCGCGCGCGGGGGCGCAGGCGCGCGTCTGGGCGCCGCGGACCACGCCGCGCACCATCCTGGCGCAGGTGCTCGTGTACGGGGGCGACCTCCAGCTCCTCGACGGCCACATCGGCGACTGCGGCAAGGCCTCACGCGCGTGGGCCGCCGAGACGGGCGCGTACGACATCGCGACGCTGCGCGAGCCGTACCGCGTGGAAGGGAAGAAGACGATGGGGCTGGAACTCGCCCTCGACTTCGACTGGACCCTGCCGGACGTCGTCATCTACCCGACCGGCGGGGGCGAGGGGCTGATCGGCATGTGGAAGGCGTTCGCCGAGCTGCGAGAGGCCGGCTGGGTCTCTGGGCCGCTGCCCCGGATGGTCTCGGTGCAGTCGAGCGGCTGCGCGCCCGTCGTCCGCGCGTTCGAGGCGGGGGCCGACCACGCCGAGCCGTGGGCGGATCCGTGGACGCTCGCCAGTGGGCTCCGGGTGCCGGGGCCGCTCGGTGACCGCCTGATGCTCCGGGCGCTCCGGGAGAGTGGCGGCGCCGCCGTCGCCATCGACGACCCGGTGCTCCTGCGGCACGCGCGGGAGGTCTCGGCCGCCGAGGGGATCGACCTCTCGCCGGAGGGGGGAGCGGCCATCGCGGCGGCGATCGCGCTGCGGGAGCGCGGGCTGCTGCACGCGCACGAGCGGATCGTGCTCTTCAACACCGGGGCCGGCTGGCTGTACCGCGAGGCGCAGGACCTGCTCGGCGCCCCGTGACCGCTATATTTGCCGGGTTCGGCGCCCAGGAGGCGCCCTGCGATCCGACCGCTCTCCGGAGGCCCGTCGTGCCCCTGCCGCTCCGCCGTCCGTCCGTCCGCGTCCTCGTGCTCGCGCTCGCCGCGGGCACGTCCGGCCTCGCCCATGCGCAGGCCGCGCAGACGTCGCAGCAGATCGTCGCCAACGCGCTCACGGAGGCCTCGGGCGGCTCGCTCGGCGTCCCGCTCTGCGCGGCCAGCAAGATCGGCAACCGCAAGGTGCAGGACGCGCGCGCCGACCTCGAGAAGGCGGTGAAGGAGAAGGACGCCACGAAGCGCGCGGCCGCGCTCGACAAGGCGTGGAAGTCGGCGAGCGACGCCGTGGCCGCGGGCGACAAGAGCGCCGCCGGATTCTACTACCAGGCCCGCATCGCACTCCACCGTGGCGACGTCGCGGCCGCGGTGCCCGCGCTGGCCCAGCTGGAGCAGGTCGCGCCGGACTGCGACCGCGAGAGCGACATGCTGCGCCGCGCGAGCTGGGGCGCGCTCGTCAACGTCGGCGGCGGGCTCCTCTCGAGCGACGCGCCGGCCGCGCTCGCGCTGTACCGGGACGCGGCCGCGCTCTCGAAGGACGCGCCGCTCGTCGCCCTCGGCCTGGGCGTCGGCTACATGAACGCCGCCCAGCGTGACAGCTCGATCCGGTACATGACGATCGCCTGGTCGGCGATCGACACCGACTCGCTCGTGATGCCGTACCGCAAGCAGCTCGGGCTCAACCTGGGCGTCCAGCTGCAGCAGGCGGGCCGCCACGCCGACGCGATCCCGGTCTACCGGAAGTTCATGGCGTCGGAGCCGACCAACCCCGACGCGCTGCAGAACATCGCCATCGCCTTCCGCGAGACGCAGCAGGCCGACAGCGCGAAGAAGTACGACGAGATCGCCTCGACGGCGCGCCAGAGCTCGGGCGCCGCGACCGCCGTCGACTACGTGCGGCGCGGCGCGGCGCTGTTCGACCAGCAGAAGTTCGTCGAGGCGGCGAAGGAGTTCGAGGAGGCGAAGAAGCTGGAGCCGTTCAACCGCACGGTGCTCTTCAACCTGGCGCTGGCGTACCAGCGCGCGGAGGACGGCCCGCAGACGATGGCGGCGGCGAAGGCGCTGCTCGCGATCGAGCCGCTCAACGAGGATGGCACGAAGCTCTTCGTCCTCGGTGCGCGGAAGGCGGGGCAGGAGGACGCGCAGATGCGCGGCGGCACGCGCCTCCTGGCGCTTCCGGTCGCCGTGACCGCGAAGGACTTCAAGGCGGCGGCCTCCGGCGGGACGCTCGACCTCGAGGTGATGGGCCGCGAGGCGATGGACATGGAGGGGAAGACGCTCGCGCCGGCGCCCGTGAAGGCGCGGGTCGAGTTCCTCACGGCCAAGGGCGAGATCGTGGGGTCGACCGAGCAGGTCTTCGACCCGCTGCCGAAGGGCGAGAAGAAGTCGTACCGGGTGCAGGGCGCGGGCAGCGGCATCGCGGCGTGGCGCTACGTCTGGGCGGACCAGCCCGAGGGCCTCTCGCTCGACGCGCCCCCCGCGCCGGCGGCCTCGGCGGCCGATGCGGCTCCCGCGGCGAAGCCGGCCAGCCGGCCGGCCTCCCGTCCCGCATCCCGGCCGACCGCGCGCCCCGCGGCGAAGAAGAAGTAGCTCCCGCGGTCAGGAGGGACGAGCATGGCGGTGGAGCTGCTGGCGGCCGGGTCCGGCCTCACGACGACGCGCGCGGCGTTCATCGAGCAGGCGCAGGCGCACGGCGAGCTGTACATCACGCAGCCGTACGAGCTGTACTCCGCCGAGAATCACGAGACGTGGCGGCGCCTCTACGCGCGCATGCTCCCCCTCTGGCAGCGGCATGCGAACGAGCATTTCCTCGGCGGCATCGCCAACCTCTGCCTCGACCCGGAGCGCGTGCCGCGGCTGGAGGACATCAACCGCTTCCTCGACCCGCTCACCGGCTTCCGCGCAAAGGCCGTGAGCGGCTACGTGCCGGGCTTCCTCTTCTTCGACTGCCTGCGCAACCGCGAGTTCCCGACGACGATCACCGTCCGGGCGCTCGAGTCGCTCGACTACCTGCCCGAGCCGGACATCTTCCATGACGTCGCCGGCCACGTGCCGATGCACACCGACCGCGCGTTCGCGGATGCGCTCGTGCGCTTCGGTGACTGTGCCCATACCGCGGCCGAGCTCGTGGCGGGCATCCGGGACGAGCCGGAGCGGGTGCGGCGGCTCTCGAGCATCGTGCGCGCGATGTCGCGGTTCTTCTGGTTCACGGTCGAGTTCGGGCTCATGCGGCGGCGCGACGGCGGCCTCTCGGTGTACGGGAGCGGCCTGCTCTCGAGCGCCGGCGAGATCGCCCACGCCGTGGAGAGCCCATCCGTGCAGCGGTTCCCGGTGCAGCTCGAGTGGGTGGTCAACCAGTCGTTCGAGATCTTCCACTACCAGCCGCTGCTGTTCGTGGTGGAGTCCTTCGACCACCTGTTCGAGCTGGTGGGGGAGCTGGAGGCATGGATGCGCGCCGGGAAGCTGGACAACGTGGCGCCGGGCGAGCCGCTCGTGAGCGACGCGGACCTGCGTTCGTTCCTGGAGGCGTCGTTGGCGAAGAGCTGACACCGGTAGCAATTGACTGGCCAGAGGGGCTCCGGAAGGGGCCCCTTTTGTTGTGCGGATGCTGCAAGGACGCACATCGGTGTTGAGACAACGCAACACCGTGGCTGTTCGTGAGGGTGAACAGGCCCGATCACGCCGTGCGATATCGCGGGATAAATGACGTGCAACCTATTGCGGGATAGAGCGATAAAGTGTCCGTAACGAATGCGACATCAATCGCACCAGTGGCACAGTGATTGCCGATTGCGTCGTTTGTTGTTTTTAGCAATCACCCTGTCCCAGGATTACTCATGCGCTTTAACCCTCGTATCGGCGCGCTCGTCACGGCGACGCTCGCGCTGCTTCCCTCGGTGGCCGAGGCGTCCCTCTTCGGCACGGCTGTGCCGCAGGCACAGTGGGCCGGCCAGACCCGCTCGACGCCGAATCTCGGCTTCGGGGGCATGACCGGCATCGTGGACGGCAACCAAGACTACAGCCGGAACGTGAGCATCGGCTGGACGGTCACGTTCGACAACCTGAGCAGCCTGTACACCTATTCGTACTCCATCGGGTTGCCCAGCCGTCCGGGACTCAGCCACCTGATCCTGAGCCTGTCGTCGGATTGCGCGAGCCAGACGAGCACGTGCATTGCGTCGCAGCAGATCGAGGGCGGCGTGGGCGCGACGACGTTCGGCACGTTCCAGGGCACGGGCAACGGCGGCTCCAACCCCGGCCTGCCCACCACCGTGTCGCTGTTCGGCGTGAAGATCGACCTCGGGAGCGGCCCGCAGAGCCCGCCGCTCGCGTTCACCTTCCAGTCGCAGCGCGCACCGATGTGGGGGCACTTCTACCTCAAGGGCGGCCGCGTCGGCGCGTGGAACAACGGCCTCGTGACCCCGTCGAACAACGTGATCGACTACATCGCGACGCCGGATACGCGCTTCGTTCCGCCGCCGCCGGTGGTGATCCCGGAGCCGGGCACGGTCGTGCTGATGGGCTCGGGGCTCCTCGGTCTCCTGGCGGCGGCGCGCCGGCGCCGCTGAGGACGGCACTGCGGGGTGCGCTCCGGGTGTGGAGCGCGCCCCACAGGTGCGGCACGACTGTGACAGGGCGAAAATCGACCTGACAATGCAAGTTATTGCGTGGAAAACACTTACACTGATTGCGCGTTACCACAACAGTGGCACACTGGTTGCTAGATGATCGGAAGGAGTTCGGCTGTCACCCCCCAGCATCGGAGTCTCTTCATGCGCAGGTCTCTCGCCCTTGCCGCCACGCTCGCGGCCGCCGTCGCCGCCCCGGCGCATGCGTCTCTTTTCGGCACGGCCGTCGGCGCCACCGACTTCACCGGCACGCGCTCGATCGGCAACGGCCTGACGGGTGCGGCGACCTACGGCACCGCGTTCTCGATCTCGTGGACCATCACGCAGATCGGCAACCAGTTCCGCTACTCCTACGACATCACGGTCCCGCAGGGCCGCGGCACGGGCCTCAGCCACGTGCTGTTCAGCCTGAGCGCCAACTGCGCCGAGAAGTCGCCCACCGCGCCGATGCCGACGTCCGGCTGCTTCTACAACCCGACGTACACGGGTGGCGTGGGCGTGGTCGAGATCAAGAGCAACACCCAGCAGCAGTCGAACGAGAACCTCGGCAACCCGATCTTCGGCGTGAAGATCAACACCAACGGCGGCCTGCAGGGGAACGTGAACATCACGTTCTTCTCCGAGCGCGCGCCGATGTGGGGCGACTTCTACGCCAAGGGCGGCGGCAACCCGACGAACACGGTCGAGAACATCGGCCACGACACGCCGTCGATGAACAAGATCGACTTCGTGGCGACGCCGGACACGCAGACCGTCGTCCCCGAGCCGTCGTCCATGGTGCTCATGGGCACGGGCGTCCTCGGCCTCGTCGCCGCGGCGCGTCGCCGCCGGTAGTCCTCGCGCGCTGGGCGGGGCAGGCGCCCCGCCTCGCGCGACTCGGCAGCTCAGGAGGGGACCGCTGGCGCGGTCCCCTCTGGTTTTCTATCATTGCGGTGTCGCGGGAGTAGCTCAGTTGGTAGAGCCCCAGCTTCCCAAGCTGGTTGTCGCGGGTTCGAGTCCCGTCTCCCGCTCTCGGACGCGGCGTCGAGGATCATCTCCTCGCGCCGCGTTTCTCGTCGCGGGTCGAGGGGACAGGCAGCGCGTCAGCGGGCGGGCCAGAGGCCGTTCACGACGCGGGTCACCGACCAGCCCAGCGCGAACGCGAATCCGAGCGTCAGCAGGACCATCCCGCCGGCCCCCACCGGGACGATCGCACCGACCAGGCGCGCGACATCGCCGACGGGCCCCCGCAGCGCATCCCACGAGAGCAGCAGCAGCCAGCCCAGCGTCGTGGCGGCGCCGATGAGCCAGGGGCGCGCCGTGCCGCGCGCCGCGATCGCGCTCACCGCCGCCACGGCGGGCACCGCCCACCATCCCGCCTGCGCCGACCCGAGGGCCGACGCCGCGCCGATGGCGAGCAGCCCGCGCACCTGCGCCGTCACGGCAACGCCTCCAGCGTCAGCCGCTCACGCACGGTGGCGGCCGGCAGCTCCGCGGCGGTGCGGGGCATCGGCAGCGTGTCGAGCTCGCCGCGGGCCCAGCGGGGCAGGCGGTCGGCATAGCCATGGGCCACGGGATTGCCGCGCTGGCCGCCGGGATAGATCCCCCAGGCCCGCACCGTGTCGCCCAGCTCCACCACCATGCGCCAGCTCGCCCCGTGCGCGCTGCCGGGCGTGCGCGGGGAGAGCGTCCCCGAGCCCCCCACCGCCGCGATGTCATAGCGGCCGAGCGGGCGGAGCCGCAGCAGGTGCGGCACCATCGCTGGGCGCCGCTCGCTCCAGCGCCACGCGTCTCCGCCGGCCGGCCCGTGCCGCGCCAGCAGCGTGTCCCACGCCGTGCCGAGCGCCTGGGCCAGCAGCTCGTCGCGGCGCTCCACGGCAGGCGTCCGGCGGTCGTCCCACCACGCGCTCGCCGGTTGCCGCAGCAGCGATAGAAGCACCATCTCCGCTGGCGTCTGTCGCGGCCGGCGGCGCACCGTTCGCCCGCCGCTGTCCTCGACGCTCCAGAGCTCGTCCCAGAGGCGGTCGCCCAGCTCTCGGCCCGCCTGCTCGAAGAGAGTCGCGTGCCGGTTCTCGGGGCCGAAGCGCCGATCCCACCGGGCCAGGTAGGTGGCCGCGGCACGTGCCGACGCGGGGGCGGCCGCACCGAGGGCGCGCACGGCGCCGAGGAACGCGGGTACGAGCAGGTCGGCACGGGCGTTCCCGGCGTCGACCTGCCAGCGCGACATCGCCTCCGGCGTCACCGCGCTGTCGGCACGCAGCAGCGCGTTGATGCGCAGCGCCCGCCACGGCGAGGGCCAGGTCGAGCCGAGATACGTGTCGTCGTCCCTCGGGTCGACCGACTCCTGGTTGGCGCTCGCGAGGAAGCCCTGCTCGGGCGCGATCGCCTGCGGGAGGCGCGCCGGAGGCAGGTCACCCGTCCAGTCGGCGCTGCTCGTCGCCCCGTCGCGGATGACGTCGCCGCGCCCATCACCGGGGCGCACGGGGAAGCGGCCGTTCACCCGCAGGGCGATGCGGCCGGAGCGATCGGCAAGGAGCAGGTTGAGCGGGGGCGCCTGCCACTCGGCCTGCGCGGCGAGCGCCTCCTCGATGGAGCGCGCACGCGCGAGCCGGTCGCCGGCGCGGAGCTCATGGCCGCCCTCCAGCGCGGTCCAGCGGAGCGAGAGCCACGTGTCGCCCACGAGGCGCAGCGGGCCGCGGAACGTGGCGCGGAGCGTGTCGACCGCGACGATGCGGCCGCGCGGATCGCGATACGTCGTCGTCCACGTCTCGACCGGGCGCCACGCGCCGTCGACGCGATGGCGCGTCGGCGCCCGGGCATCGTCCACGGTCTCGCGGTAGGCGTCCGTGAAGTCGCCGGAGACGTTCGTGACGCTCCATGCCACCTCGCGCGTGAAGCCGATCGCCAGCACCGGCGTGCCCGGCACCAGCACGCCATAGGCGTCGCGGTCGCCAGGGACGACCACATGCGCCTCGTACCAGATGCTCGGCAGCGAGAGCTCGAGGTGCGGGTCGCCCGCGAGCAGCGCGCGACCCGCCTTGGTGCGCCCGGCGGCGACGGCCCAGTTGTTGGAGCCGAGCGATACCTCCTCCGCGTCCCGCGCCCGGCTCGGCAGGACCGCGGCGAGGGTGCGCAGCAGCGCGCCCGCCGCCGAGTCGGGGGCGCCCGGGTCGGGGAGGGGCGGGAGGTCGAACGCCGGCATGGCGCGGCGCGCAGGGATGACCGGCTCCACCAGCGGCGCGTGCCGCGGAAAGAGCGCCTCCGCCGCCGCCGTGCCGACGAGCGATGCCGCCGCGAGGCGGTCGAGCTCCGGCGCGCCGGCGGACAGGGTGTAGTTCATGCGCGCGAGCACCGCGAGCGTGTGGCTCGGATGCCATCGCCGCGGCGACACGCCGAGCAGGCGGTACTCGAGCGGCAGCTCGGCGGCGCTGCCGGCGTCGATCCAGGCGTTGACGCCCGCGCTGAACGCGTCGAGCAGCTGCCGTTCGTCGGCGGTGTCGGCGAGCGCGGCCCAGCTTCGCGCGATCGCGCGGTCGAGCCCGAGCGCCCGCGTCTCGCGGTCGAGCGGGAGGGCGCGTGCACCGACGAGTTCGGTCAGGGTCCCTTCCCCCGCGCGCGCCTGGAGTTCCATCTGGAACAGCCGGTCGCGCGCGGTGAGCCAGCCGAGCGCGCGCGCCGCATCGAGCGCCGTGGCGGCGAAGATGTGCGGCACGTCGCGCTGGTCGACCAGGACCCGCACCGGCTGCGTGAGGTCCGGGATGCGCGCCACGCTCCGCGCGGGTCGCTCCGCCGCCCGCGCGATCGCCCACGCGCCGCGCGCCGGGTCGAGCAGCGGGCCGAGCGGCGGCACCGGGCCGGCGCCGCGCGCGCCCACCCACAGCAGGCCCCCGGCCAGCACCACTGCCGCGGCGGTGACCGCGTGGAAGCCCCGGCTCCGCGCCACCGTCAGGCGCCCGGCTCGTGCCGCGTGTAGCGCAGGGCGCCGCTCGGGCAGCCATCGATGACCTGCATGATCCGCTCGGCGTCCGCCCCGTGGATCTTCACCCAGGGGCGGGTCATCGGCTGGAAGACCGCCGGCAGCGACCGGACGCAGTGCGCCGAGTGGATGCACTTCGTCGGATCCCAGTGCACGGTGACTTCGGGGCGCGTGTAGTCGTGCTCGGTCATGGGGGAGCCGGGAGCTGGAGGCCGGGAGCGACGGGGACCAGCGGAAGCTAGCGGGCGCGGGGAGCGCATTCGCAAATCAATGCCAGTCTTGCATTTAGGGCGTTCCGACGGCATCTTTCCTCCCTTTCCCCCCGTCCTTCGCAGGCGTCGAGATGATCAAGGTCACCGCAGTCGAACCCGGGTCCATCGCTGACGAGCTGGGGCTCGTGCCGGGCTCGGAGCTGGTGACCGTCGACGGCCACGAGCTCGACGACTTCCTCGACTGGGAGTTCCTCACCGCCGAGGAGGCGTTCACGCTCGTCGTGCGCCAGCCCGACGGGCACGAGCTCGAGATCGAGATCGAGAAGCCGCTGGACGAGCCGATCGGCGCGACGCTCGAGCCGCCGCGCATCCGCCGCTGCGCCAACCGGTGCGATTTCTGCTTCGTGGACGGCAACCCGGACGGGTTGCGCGAGGTGCTGTACATCCGGGACGACGATTACCGCCTCTCGTTCCGGTACGGCAACTTCGCCACGCTCACGAACCTCAAGCCGAAGGACGTCGAGCGGATCATCGCGTACCGGCTCTCGCCGTTGTACGTGTCGGTGCACGCGACGGACCCGGTCGTCCGTCGCTTCGTGCTGCGGAACCCGACGGCGCCGGACATCGTCGAGCAGCTGCGGCACTTCGCGGCGCACGGCATCGCCTTCCACACCCAGGTCGTGATGTCGCCGGGCGTGAACGACGGGGCGGTGCTGGAGCGGACGCTGGCCGACCTGTACGCGTTCGGCCCGTCCGTGCTGGGATGCTCCGTGGTCCCGGTGGGGCTCACCGAGTACAGCAAGCATCACCTCGTGCGGGAACCGAGCGCGGCCGAGTGCGCCGACGCGGTGCGCCGCATCGAGGCGCGCGCGGCGGTGGCGCGCACGGAGCGCGGCGTCCACTGGGCGTACGGCGCCGACGAGTTGTACCTGCGCGCCGGCCTGCCGCTGCCGCCGGCCGCCATCTACGACGGCTTCGACCAGGTCGAGAACGGCGTCGGCGCGGTGCGCTGGCTGCAGCAGCGGATCCGCGAGGAGCGCGAGGCGCTCGCCGGCTGGGCGGGGAAGCGGATCGGCATCGTGACGGGGACGGCGATGGCGCAGCTGATGCCACAGGTGCTTCCCGCGCTCGCGGAGGCGACCGGGGCCATGCTGGAGCTGGTGACGGTCGAGAACGACCTCTTCGGCCGCTCCGTGACCACGGCGGGCCTGCTGCCCGGCTCCGCCATCCGGGACGCCCTCGCCGACCGCCGCGACCTCGACCTCGTGCTCCTGCCGGGCGAGGCGCTGAACGACGACCAGCTCTTCATCGACTCGATGCCGCTCGCCGTGGTGCAGGCGGCGGTGCCGGTCGAGCTCCGCCCCTCGAAGGACTTCGCGGACGCGCTCGGCGCGCTCGCCGCCTGAGCCCGCGCCCATGAGCCAGCCCACCATCGCCATCGTCGGCCGCCCCAACGTGGGGAAGTCCACCCTGTTCAACCGCCTGTGCGGCGGGCGCAAGGCGATCGTCGCCGACCGTCCCGGCACCACGCGCGATCGCCACTTCGGCACCAGCGAGTGGAACGGCCGCCACTTCTGGGTGGTGGACACCGGGGGCCTCGTCCCCGGCTCGGACGAGCCGATGGACCGACTGATCGCCCAGCAGGTGGAGTTTGCGCTCGCCGAGGCGGACGTGGTCGTGTTCGTGGTGGACGGCCGGGAGGGGATCCACCCGCTGGACGAGATGGTGGCCGACCGGCTCCGCGGGCTGCCGAAGCCGCTGCTGCTCGTCGTGAACAAGCTGGACGCGCTGGAGAAGGCGACCGGCCAGCACGACTTCTGGCAGCTCGGGCTCGGCGAGCCGATCCCGATGTCGGCCCAGGCCGGGCGCGGCAGCGGCGACATGCTCGACATCCTGGTCAGCCGGCTGCCGGAGGCGGGGGAGGACCCGCACCCCGATGCCATCCCCGTGGCCATCATCGGGCGGCCGAACGCCGGCAAGTCGTCGCTCATCAACCGGCTGATCGGTGAGGAGCGGCATGTCGTCTCGCCGGTGCCGGGGACGACGCGGGACGCGATCGACTCCTACTTGCGGTATCAGGGCAAGGTTCTCAAGTTCATTGATACTGCGGGGTTACGGCGTCGAGCTAAAGTGACGGATGATGTGGAGTTCTACTCCACCGTCCGCACCGAGCGGGCGATCGGGCTGGCGCAGGTGTGCGTGCTGGTGGTGGACGCGGCGCTCGGGGTGCACAACCAGGACCTGCGCATCGCCAACGAGGCGTGGGACCAGGGGTGCGGGCTCATCGTCTTCGTGAACAAGTGGGACCTGATCCCGGAGAAGGACGCGAACACCGCGTCGAAGGGGCAGGAACAGGTGATGGAGCAGGCGCCGTTCCTGCGCTACGTGCCGTTCCTCTACGCGTCGGCGCAGACGGGGCAGCGGGTGCGGAAGGTGCTCGACCTGGTCCTGCAGGTGGCCGAGGCGCGA
The DNA here is from genome assembly GCA_033764615.1 of Gemmatimonadales bacterium. GTDB lineage: Bacteria > Gemmatimonadota > Gemmatimonadetes > Gemmatimonadales > GWC2-71-9 > JANRIU01. The sequence goes on from JANRIU010000008.1 coordinate 33,118, forward strand.
GAGCGCCGGGTGCCCACGGCCGAGGTGAACGAGGTCCTGCAGGCGCTACTGGCGCGGCAGGCGCCGCCGCAGAAGCCGGGCGAGGAGGTCAAGCTGCTCTACGCATCGCAGGTGGGGACGGCGCCGCCGACGATCGCCATCGTCTCGAACCGGCCCGACGACGTGCCGGAGAGCTACGAGCGGTACCTGCAGAACGGCTTCCGGAAGGCGTGGGACTTCGCCGGTGCGCCGCTGCGGCTCCGCTTCACGGCGCGCGGGGCGCGGACGGCGCTCAAGCACGCGGGCGACGGGCGCCGCTAGCCGATGCCGCTCGCCGCGGGCGACACCGACTGGGGCGCGCTGCCGCTGCTGCCCATGCTCGCGGTGTTCGGGGCGAGCTACCTGGTCGGCGCGTTCCCCACGAGCTACCTCGCGGGCCGGCTCGTGCGGGGCATCGACCTGCGGGAGCACGGCAGCCGGAACCTCGGCGCCACGAACGTCTATCGCGTGCTCGGCTGGAGGACGGCGATCCCGGTGGCGGCGGTGGACATCCTGAAGGGCGCGCTGCCGGTGTGGCTCTTCGCGCCGCGCGTGAGCGATGGAACGGCGTTCGCGATGGTGTGCGGCGCGTGGGCGATCGCGGGGCATGTGTGGTCGCTGTTCGTGCGGTTCAAGGGCGGGAAGGGGGTGGCGACGGCGGCGGGGGTCTTCTTCGCCATCACGCCGGTCGCGATGTCGCTCTCGGTGGCGCTGTGGGCGGCGCTGGTGTTCCTCACGGGCTACGTGTCGCTCGGGAGCATCACGGCGGCGAGCCTCTTCCCGGTGTTCGTCTGGTGGCGGTATCCGGCGGCGCGGTCGCTCGTGTGGGTGGACGTGCTCGTCGCGGCGGGAATCATCTGGTTCCACCGCGCGAACATCGGCCGCCTGCTGAACGGGACGGAGAACCGGTTCGGCCGCCGCGGCGCGGCGGCGGCGCGGGGCTGACGGCGCGTGGGTGCCGCGATCGGCGTGCTCGGCGCGGGGAGCTGGGGGACGACCCTGGCCAACCACCTCGCGAAGCAGGGGCACGACGTGCGGCTGTGGGCGTACGAAGCCGAGGTCGTCGAGGCGATCAACGCGCGCCACGAGAACCCGCTCTTCCTGCCGGGCCGGCCGCTCGAGGCCGGGCTGGTGGCGGTGGCCGACCCGGCGGAGGCGGTGCGCGGCGTCCCGCTGGTGCTGGTGGTGACGCCGAGCCAGGTCACGCGCCGCGTGCTGGCCGGCGCGTCCGCGGCGATCGCGCCGGATGCGCTGCTGGTCACGGCGTCGAAGGGGATCGAGGCCGGGTCGCTCGCGCTCCTGTCGGAGGTGGCGGCGGAGGCGGTGCCGCACGCGACGTTCGTGGCCCTTTCCGGCCCGAGCTTCGCGCAGGAGGTGTACGAGGGGCAGCCCACGGCGGTGGTGGCGGCGAGTGCGGACGCGGACGCCTCGGCGACGGTGCAGGCCGTCTTCGGCGGGCCACGGCTCCGCGTCTACTCGTCCGCGGACGTCGTCGGCGTGGAGCTGGGCGGGGCGCTCAAGAACGTCATCGCGATCGCGGCGGGGGCGCTGGAGGGGCTGGGGATGGGGTACAATCCGCGGGCGGCGCTGATCACGCGCGGCCTGGCGGAGATCACCCGCCTCGGCGTGGCGATGGGGGCGGACCCGCTGACGTTCGCCGGGCTCGCGGGGATGGGGGACCTGATCCTCACCTGCACCGGCGCGCTCTCGCGCAACCGCGCGCTCGGGCTCGCGATGGCGCGGGGAGAGCGGTTCGCCGAGTACCGGCGGCAGCATCGGACCGTCGCCGAGGGGGCCGACACGTCGGCCGCGGCGGTGGCGCTGGGCGCGCGACACGGCGTGGAGCTGCCGATCGCGCGGGAGGTGGCGCGGATCCTGTTCGACGACCGGCCGGCGGCGGAGTCCGTCGGCGTCCTCATGGAGCGGAGCCAGAAAGCGGAGCAGTGGCGGTGACGAGCATCCGGGCGCAACGCGAGGGGCAGCCGCAGGTCAGGCCGATCAAGGAGTTCTTCTCGATCGGGGAGGTCTGCGCGCTCACCGACCTCAAGCCGCACGTCCTGCGGTACTGGGAGAGCCAGTTCCGGTTCCTCAACCCGGCGAAGAACCGGTCGGGGAACCGCGTGTACAAGGCGCGCGAGGTGGAGCAGATCATGCTGGTGAAGCACCTGCTCTACACCGAGAAGTACACCATCGAGGGTGCGCGCCAGCGCATCGACCAGTACCGCCGGACGGGCGAGCTGCGCACCGCCTCCCGCCAGGCGATCCGGACCGAGCTGGTGCAGGACGTGCGCGCCGAGCTCGACCGCGTGGCGGCGATCCTCGATGGCCAGCTGCCGCCCACCGCGCCCGAACCGGCGGACGCCCCCTCGCACGCCGCGCCCGCCGGGCGCTAGGACCGCCGTGGAGATCCTCTGCACGAACGACGACGGGATCCTCGCGCCCGGCCTCGCCCTGCTGGCCGACTGCTGCCGAGAGGTCGGGAACGTCACCGTCGTCGCGCCGGACCGCGAGCAGTCCGGCACGAGCCACTCGCTCACGCTGCACCGCCCGCTGCGCCCGACGCGCCGCCCGGACGGGGCGTGGCAGGTGGACGGCACGCCGACCGACTGCGTGATGCTCGCGGTGGAGCGGCTCATGCCGCGGAGGCCGGCGTTCGTGTTCTCCGGCGTGAACCACGGCCCCAACATGGGCGAGGACGTGCTGTACTCGGGCACCGTCTCCGCGGCGTTCGAGGCGGTGATGCTGGGCGTGCCGGGGATCGGCGTCTCGTTCAACGGGCGGGACGTCGAGGTCATGCGCACCTACCGCGGGGTCCTCGGCTCGCTCATCCGGCGGATCGTGGCGCAGCCCGACTTCCCGACGGACACGCTGCTCAGCATCAACCTGCCCGCGGTGCCCGCGGGCGACATCAAGGGCGTGCGCGTCGCGCCGCTCGGGAGCCGCACCTTCCACGACTCGATCACCCCCATGAAGGACCCGTGGGGGCGCGAGATCTACTGGATCGGCGGCGGTCGCATCGAGTGGAAGGGCGCGAGCCTGAGCGACCATGCGCTCGTGCACGACGGGTACGTGGCGGTGACGCCGCTGCACCTCGACATGACCAACCATTCCCTCCTCGAGACGGTGCGCGGGTGGTCGCTCGAGGGGTAGGGCCGGCCGGTCCGGCCGACGGCTACGCCGGCTACCGGATCCAGCTGGTCGAGGCGCTGCGCCAGCGCGGCATCGAGGACCTCGCGGTGCTCCACGCCGTGAGCGAGGTGCCGCGGCACCTTTTCGTCCCCGAGTCGGTGCGGCACCGCGCCTACGAGGACAGTGCGCTCCCCATCGGGGCCGACCAGACGATCAGCCAGCCGTGGGTGCACGCCAGGTCGATCGAGCTGCTCCAGCTCCGCCCCGACGACAAGGTGCTCGAGGTCGGCACCGGTTCCGGCTACCAGACGGCCCTGCTCGCGCGGCTCGCCGGGAACGTCTTCTCCATCGAGCGCGTCGCCGCGCTCGCGGAAGGGGCGCGCCAGGCGCTCGCGGGGCTCGGCCTGCGCAACGTGAGCTTCCTCGTGGGCGACGGCACCCTCGGCTGGCGCAGCTGGGCGCCGTTCGACAAGATCGTGATCGGCGCCGCCTCCCCGGACGTGCCGGCGCCGCTCCTCGAGCAGCTCGCGCCCGGCGGCCGGCTCGTCCTCCCCATCGGCGATCGCGGCCGCCAGGTGCTGACGCTCGTCGAGCGCACGCCCGACGGCCTGCGGCGCACCACCGCCGGCGACGTGCGCTTCGTGCCGCTCCTCGGCGAACACGGCTTCTGAGGCCCCATGCGCGCCCTGCTCGACATCTTCCTCCACCTCGACGCGCACCTCGGCGAGCTCATCCGCCAGTACGGCACCGCGACGCACCTCATCCTCTTCGCGATCGTCTTCGCCGAGACCGGCCTCGTGGTGACGCCATTCCTCCCGGGGGATTCGCTGCTCTTCGCCGCGGGGACGTTCGCCGCGCTGGGCCAGCTCGACGTGGTGCTGCTCGGTGCGCTCCTCATCGTCGCGGCGATCCTCGGCGACACCCTCAACTACTGGGTGGGCTCGCGCGTCGGGCCCGCGGCGTTCAGCGGCGCCCTCCCGTGGCTCCGGCAGGCGCACCTCGAGCGCACGCGCGCCTTCTTCGCGAGGCACGGTGCGAAGACGATCGTGCTCGCGCGCTTCGTGCCGATCGTGCGGACGTTCGCGCCGTTCGTGGCGGGCGTCGGCACGATGGCGTACCCGCGCTTCCTCGCCTACAACGTGGTGGGCGGCGTGGCGTGGGTCGTGCTGTTCACCGGCGCGGGCTACCTGTTCGGCAACATCCCGCAGGTGCGGAAGAACTTCACGCTCGTCATCCTCGGCATCATCGTGCTGTCGGTGCTGCCGATCGTCGTCGAGTGGTGGAAGGCGCGGCGGGCGCCGCTCGCCCCGGAGGCCGGCGCCTGACCGGGGCGGAGGGCGTGCGCTTCCTCGCCACCGGACGCGTGCAGGGCGTCGGGTACCGGAACTTCGTCGTGCGCGTCGCCCGGCGGCTTGGCCTGGCCGGCTGGACGCGGAACCTGCCGGACGGCACGGTGGAGGTCGTCACGGCCGGCGATGCCGGGGAACTCGCCCAGCTGGAGGAGGAGCTGCACCGCGGCCCGCCGTTCGCGCGGGTGGCGGGCGTCACGCGCGGCCCCGCGCCGGCCGGACCACTGCCCACCCCGTTCGAGATGCGCCGATGAACGCCGAACTCGCCGAGCGCGTCCGCACCACGCTGCGGCCGGTGCCCGACTACCCGAAGCCCGGCATCGTCTTCCAGGACATCACGCCCGTCCTGCGCGACGGCGCGCTGTTCCGCGAGGTGACCGCCGCGCTCGCCGCGCCGTTCACCGGCGCCGGCGTGACGCACGTCGTCGGCATCGAGGCGCGCGGCTTCATCCTCGGCGCTCCGGTCGCGGCCGCGCTCGGTGCCGGCTTCATCCCCGCCCGGAAGCCGGGCAAGCTCCCCTGGCACGTCACGCGCGAGCGGTACGTGCTCGAGTACGGGGAGGACGCGCTGGAGGCGCACCGCGACGCGTGCGGCCCGGGCGACCGCGTGCTGGTCGTGGATGACGTGCTCGCCACGGGCGGCACCGCGATGGCGGCGGGCGCCCTCGTCGGACAGCTCGACGCCACGCTCCTCGGATGGACATTCCTGCTGGAGATCGCGGCCCTGCGGGGGGCTGGCCGCCTCGTCGGCGCCGAGGTGCGCAGCCTCGTCACGCTCTGACGCCGCGCCCGGCCGGGGCGCGCCGGGAACTTCCACGCGCCCGGCGGCTTGCTGCGGTGTGAGCCCCGAGTCCGTCGCCGATGCTGGCCTGGCCGCGTTCGAGGCGGAGATGCTCCGGCACCTCGGCGACCTCATGCGTTACGCGCGCTGGCTCGCGCGCGACGACGCCGAGGGCGACGACCTCGTGCAGGAGACGTACCTCAAGGCGTTCCGCGCGTGGACGACGTTCCGGCCCGGCTCCGACGGGCGTCGATGGCTCTTCACCATCTGTCGGCACACCTTCTATCGCGAACGGCAGCGCGCGCGGCGCGACGTGGCGCTGGACGGCGACGCGGAGACGGATGCGCTCGCCTTCGCGCAGGCGCACGGCCGCGCGGCGCGGAGCGGCCTCGGCGGGGCGCTGGACGCGCCCGACCTGGCGCCCGCGATCGCCACCGCGATGGCGGCGCTGCCGCCCGCGTTCCGCGAGGTGGTGGCGCTGGTGGACGCCGGCGGTGCCGACTACGCGGAGGCCGCCGCCGCCCTCGGCGTGCCGATCGGCACCGTCCGCTCGCGCCTCTTTCGCGCGCGGCGGCTGCTCCAGGCACACCTGCTCGACCACGCCCGCGACGCGGGCTTCGGCCGCCACCGCTCGCCCGGGGAGGGCGCATGACGCCGCCGCTCGACTGCCACGCCGCGATGCGGGCCCTGTGGGACTTCCTTGATGCGGAGTGCCCGCCGGCGGACGCGGCGGCGATGGAGGCGCACCTGGCCACGTGCGCCGGCTGCCGCGATCACGTCGCCTTCGCCCGCCGCTTCCTGCGCCGGCTCCGCGAGGCCCAGCTGCCGCGCGACGATGTCGCGCGGATGCAGGCGCGCGTGCGCGAGGCGCTGCTCTCCGCGTGATCCCCGTCAGGGCACCGGCACGGCGAGGACGGGCGGCGGCGGGATGTCGACGGCCGGAGGGGCGGGGGCCTGCGGCCGCGGCGCACGTGCAGGCAGCGCCGCCGACTGCACGGGGGCGGCCTTCGGAGACGGCGCGACATCGCGGCCGGGCGGCGACGCCGGGACGGCGACCGGCGCAGGCGTCACCGGCGCTGCCGCAGCGAGCGTATCCGGCGTCGTCGCGGCCCCGGGTGCCGCCGCCTCCGTGGGCGCTGCCACGCGAGCGGACTCCGCGCCGGCCGGCACGCGGAGCAGCAGCAGGGCGATCACCGCGACCACGCCCGCGGCGACCGCGGGCACCGCTCCCGGCCGCTCCCGGAACTCCTCGAACCATCCCGGCGACTCGTCGTAGAGCCCCGGCCGGAAGCGCGGACCGCGCGGCTCGTTGCCGCCCGGCGGCGCGCTCCGCTCACGCAGTTCCTCGCGCAGCGCGCGCAGTTCTGCGCCCTGCCGCAGCACGGCCGCCACCAGCGCCACGATCGCCACGATCCCCAGGATGACGCCACCCATTGTCCCGGCCCTCCCCGGCCGCTCACGCCGAGGTGAGGGTAGCGGGCCTCGACGACGATGCGGCGACGATCCGTCAGGTCATCCGGTGACCTAGTTGTGACAGGCGCAGCCGCCACCGCAGCCGCCCGCCACCTGCGGCTCGCCCAGACCGTGCGAGCTGGTGAGCGGGCCGCGACCGCCCGAGATCACGCGCTGCACGGGCGCACCCGTCTCGGGATCGTGCGTCAGGGGCGGCTCGGACATCGACTGGCGGACATCGAAGCGGCGGACCGCGGCGCCCGGCTGCTGGGGGATCGTCTCGTAGGTGTACGTCGGCATAGTGCGCTCCGCGTGAAGGACGGCAGGAGTGTACCGGAAGCCCCCCGGTCCCGGGAACTGGTCTCTTGCCCGCCGATTTAGTTCGCACTAACATTCGCGTTCGTTCTTTAGCTGCACCTAAATCCCGTGGTCCTTCATGTCGCTGCTCCTCCCGCTGCTCGTCCTCCTCCACGCCGCGCCGCCGCCGCCGCTCCTCGCGACCGCCATCATCGAGGGTCGGGTGGTGTCGATTGACGGCGCGCCGCTCGCCGAGGCGCGGGTGCTGCTCGTGGACGGCGCCCGGCAGGCGGAGACGGACGCCGACGGGCGCTTCACGCTGGCGCGACTGCGGCCCGGCACCTGGGAGCTGGTCATCGCGCGCGTCGGCTACCGGCCTGCGCGTCGCACGGTGCTGCTGCCCTCCGGGGGCAGGGTGCAGCTGGAGGTGGTGCTGGAGGCCTCGCCGCTGGAGCTTCCGCCGCTGCAGGTGACGGGCACCGGCCAGGCGGCCGATCCGGCGGCGACGGCGCAGGCGACGGCGGCGCTCACGGGTGGGGCGCTGCTCGAGGCCACGCGCGCCAGCCTGGGCGAGACCCTTGAGCGCCTCCCCGGCGTGGCGAACAACAGCATGGGAGCCGGCATCGGTCGACCGGTGATCCGCGGCCTCTCCGGCAATCGCGTGGTCACCGTCGACAACGGCCAGCGCGTGGAGAGCCAGACCTGGGGCGCCGACCATGCGCCGAACGTGGAGGTGCTGGACGCCGCGCGCCTCGAGGTGGTGAAGGGGCCGGCCTCGGTGCTGTACGGCTCGGACGCGCTCGGCGGGGTGGTGCAGGTGGTGCCCGACCCGGTGCCCGACGCGCTCGGGCGCGCGGCGTGGAGCGGGGGCCGGCTGACGACGGCGTACGACGCGAACATGCGGATGCCCGAGGGGGCGCTGCAGCTGGAGGGGGGCGTGCGCGGGCTCGGCGCGCGGCTTAGCGTCACCGGACGCGAGGGGGACGACCTGCGCACGCCGTCCGGCCCGCTCCGCAACAGCGCGGTGCGCGCCCGGCACCTGCGGGGCGCGGTGGGGGTGCGCGGCGCGTGGGGGGACGCGGCCCTCCATGTGCTCCGGCGCGCCGAGCGGCTCGGCATCTCGGAGGACCCGGCCGAGGATCCCGCCTACACCGGCTACCAGCTGCTCGGCACCACGCGGCTCCTCGCCGACGTCACCCTCGTGGGCGCAGCCGGCCGGCTGCAGGTGCAGGCCGGCTTCGAGCGCAACAGCCGCCACGAGTTCGACGCCGCGTCCGCGCCCGCCATCACGCTCGGCCTGCGCCAGGAGACGTGGAGCGGCACCGTGCGCGCCCACCATCGCCCGCTCGGGCGCTTCCGCGGGACGGTCGGCGCGCAGCTGCTCCGTGCGGGCTTCCGGAACGTCGGGCTCGAGACCCTGATCCCGGACAGCCGCACGACCGACGTGGCGGTGTTCGGCTTCGAGCAGGTGCAGGCGGGCGCGGTCAGCCTCACGGGCGGCGTGCGCGCCGACCACCGGTCGCTCGTCGCCGAGCCGACGGCGGCGCTCGCGCTCCCGCGCAGCACGCGCGAGTTCGGCGCGGTGACGGGCTCGCTCGGTGCGGTGTGGCAGGCGACGGAGCTGGTGGCGGTGGCGGTCGCGGCGGGACGCGGCTTCCGCGCGCCGTCGACGTTCGACCTCTTCGCCAACGGCTTCCATGAGGGCTCGCGGGCCTGGGAGCGCGGGCTGCCGGCGGCGGTGACGGAGCGCGCGCTGAGCGTCGATGCGGGGCTGCGGCTGACGGGGCGCCGGGTGGAGGGCGAGCTGACGGCGTGGCGCAACGGCATCGCCGGCTACCTCTACGGCGCGCCGATCGGGCCGCCGGGCCGCGTGTACGACTCGCTGCAGACCGTGCAGGGGGATGCGCGCCTCGAGGGCGTGGAGGCGCGGCTCCGGTGGCGGCCGGCGGGCTGGCTCGCGGTGGGGATCGCGGGCGACGCCATGCGCGGCACCAACACGAGCACCGGCGCGCCGCTCCCGTGGATGCCGCCGCCGCGCGTCTGGTGGGACGTGCGCGCCGAGCGCGCCGGCGTGCTCGGGCTGGAGCGCGGATGGGTCCTGGCCGCAGGACAGCACTGGGCGGCCGCCACGCGGCACGACCCCCGCGAGGTCCCGCTCCCCGGCTACGGGCTGCTCGAGCTCGGGGCGGGCGGCATCGTGCCCGTCGGCGGGCGGCCCCTCCAGCTCGACGTCGCCGTGCGCAACGTGCTGGACGCACGGTATCGCCCGTTCCTCAGCCGCTACAAGGAGTTCGCCGACGGCCCCGGACGCACGCTCGTCCTGCGGGTCACGACGGCGTGGTGACGTCGCGCGGCTCCCGGGCGGGCCGCACCGGGTCCAGCACCCCCTCCGCCCGCAGGTAGAACGCGAACGTGGTGCCGAGGCCGCGCGCGGAGTGCACCAGCGCGTGGCCGCCACTCTGCCGGACGATCCCGTACACCGTGGCCAGGCCGAGGCCGGTGCCCTGCGTGGCCGGCCTGGTGGTGAAGAACGGCTCGAAGCAGCGCTCGAGCGCCTCGGCGTCCATGCCGTCGCCCGTGTCGCGCACCTCGACGACCACGTAGCGCCCGGGGTCGACCACGCCATGCAGGTGGCGGCGCGGCTCCTCCACGAGCTCCGCGCGCGTCGCGAGCGTGAGGGTGCCACCGCGGGCCATCGCGTCGCGCGCGTTCAGCGCGGTGTTGAGCAGCACCTGCTCGAGCTGCGACGGGTCGGCGCGCGTCCACGGCGCCGCGTCATCGAGCGCCGTCTCGATGACGACCTCGTCGCCCAGGAGCCGGCGCAGCATGCGTTGCATGCGGCGCACCATCTCGTTCACGTCGAGCGGGACGCTCTGCATGAGCTGCCGCCGTCCGAACGCGAGGAGCTGCTGCGTGAGCGCGGCCGCGCGTTCCGCCGCCTCGCGCACCTCGTCCAGCACCTCGAGCCGCTCGTGCGGCGGCAGCTCCTCGGTGAGCAGGAGGCCCGTGTTGGCGCGCACCACGGTGAGGACGTTGTTGAAGTCGTGGGCGATGCCGCCCGCGAGGCGGCCGACCGCCTCGAGCTTCTGGGACTCGCGCAGCTGCTGCTCGAGCTCGAGGCGCTCCGTGACATCGCGCGAGGAGGTCTGGAGGGCCACCGCATGCCCGCCCGCCTCGTCGAGCGGCCGTGACACCGTCTCGAGCCAGCGGTAGGTGCCGTCGGGCCGGCGGAAGCGGTAGGTGACGGGCGTAGGCGGCAGCGCGAGACGCGCGTTGGCGTCGGTGGCCTCGCGGCGCACGCGCGCGACGTCCTCTGGGTGGATGAAGTCGTACGGGTCGCGGCCGGCGAGCTCCTCGGGGCGCCAGCCGACGACCTCGGCCGACGACGGCGAGATGTACGTGAAGCGGCCGTCCGCCGCATGCCGGCAGACGAGGTCGCGCATGTTCTCGGCGAGCAGCCGGAGCCTCGCCTCGCTGTCGGCGATGCGCTGCGCGCCGGTGACGCGCTCGGTCACGTCGGCGGCCATGCCGAGGATGACCGTCGAGCCGTCGCCCTCGCGCCGGAACGGCGTGTCGCGCGAGAGGAACCAGCGCCATCCGCCATCGGCGTGGCGCACGCGGTACTCCAGCTCGAGCACCGCGCCGTCATCCGCGGCGGCGAGGCGGACGTGGTGGGCCTGCACGCGGAGCGCGTCGTCGGGATGGATGATGGCGGCGAGCGCGCCGCGCTCGTCCGGCGCCATGCCCGCGGCGCGGTAGCCGAGGATGGCGCCGAGGTCCCGGTTCGCGTAGAGCGTCCGCTGCTGCTCGACGTGGTAGACGTAGGTGATGAAGGGGCTGGCGTACATGATCCCCTCGAGGAGCCGCCGCTGCTCCTCGTACGCCTGTTCCACGCGCCGTCGTTCGGTGATGTCGCGCAGGGTGCCGAGGAGCTGCGTCGGGCGCAGGAGCGGGTCGAGGATGAACTCGCCCTCGAGCTCCACCCAGCGCTCCGTGCCGTCGATGCGACGCACCCGGCAGCGCACGGCGCAGCGCGGCTGCTGCGCGGCGCTGGCGACCGCAGCGTGGAGGGCGCGCGTGGTGGCCTCGCGGTCCTCCGGATGCACGGCGCCGATGAGCGCGTCGAGCGTGCGCGGGGCGTCGGCCTCGGGGCGGCCAAGGAGGGAGGCGAGCCCCCCGGGCTGGCGGAGCATGCCGGTGCGCGTGTCCCACTCGAAGGCGGCGACCCCGCCAAGCGTCAGCGCGAGGCGCAGCCTCCGCTCGGCGTGCCGGAGCGCATCCTCGGACACGCCGTGCGCATGCTCCAGCAGCCGCGCCTCGAGCTCGCGGCCGACGAGCTCGGCGAGGTGTGCCAGCAGGCGTTCGTCCTCCGGCGTCCACGCGCGCGGCTCGTGGTCGCCGACGAACAGGCCACCCACCATGTGCTCATCGAGCACGCGGAGCGGCGCCACGGCGACCGCCCGCAGGCGGAGGCGGGAGGAGAGCTCGCTGGAGCGGGCGACGGGATCGGCCTCGATGTCGGGGCAAGCCCAGGTGCGTGAGGTGCCGAGGACGCGGGCGAGGAGGACGGCCGGGCCGCGGGTGCGCCGGAGGCGCTCCCAATCGACGCTGGCGCCGTGGCCACTGCGGACCTGGCCCCAGCCGCCGTCGGCCAGCTTCACGAAGGCGATCGGCACCCGGAGTGCGGCGGCGGCGACCTGACAGGCACGATCGAACGCGGCATCCGCCTCGCCGGCGTTGAGCCAGGAGGCGGTCTCCCGGCGGGCGATCGCGTCCACGCTTCCGGTTGTCATCCGAGGTCGGCTCCCTCCGAGGCCTCGTGGTCGTGGGAGGTATCGGCCTGGTCGGGTCGCGACTTGAACCCGGCCGGCGCCGGCCCCGTGGCGAGGCCCTTCAGCTTGCTTCCGTGCGCCGGGGCCGTCAAGATTCGCCGCGCTTGCCCCCGTAGCTCAGCTGGATAGAGCAGCGGTTTCCTAAACCGTTGGTCGCACGTTCGAATCGTGTCGGGGGCACTCCCGGCGCACACGCGGGCCGGGTCACCCGAGGGTGATCCGGCCCGCGTGTGCCTCCGGGGAGCCCGCGTGGCTCAGGCCGTGCCCGTGTGCAGCTGGAAGACCGGCTGCGGCTCGGCGGTGCCGGGCACCACGAGGTGCCGCGGACGCAGCTGCTCGGGGGTGAGGAACTGCGGCAGCTCCTCGAGCGAGATGATGCCCTCGGCCACGTGGTCGAGCGCGCGGTCGCGCATCGAGACGAGGCCGGCCTCGAGCGCCATGGCGCGCAGCTCGTCGAGGCTCCGCCCCTCGACGATCGCGCGGCGGAACTGCCAGCTCGCCGGCAGGTGCTCGACCACCGCGATGCGGCCGTACGTCCCCTCGCCGGCACAGCGCGAACAGCCCTTGCCGCGGTGGAACGTGAGCCCCTGGGGCGCCGGCCCGCCGAAGACCTCCTCCAGCAGTTCCGCCGATGGCTTGTGCGGCGTGCGGCACCCGTCGCAGATGCGCTTGGCGAGCCGTTGCGCGAAGACCGCCAGGAGCTCGCTCGCGATCGAGTTCGGGTGCATGCCGAGGTCGATGAGTCGCTGCGCCGCCTCCACGGAGTCGTTGCAGTGGAGGGTGCTGAGCACCATGTGGCCCGTCTGCGAGGCGCGCAGCGCCTCCATCGCGGTCTCCGCGTCGCGGATCTCGCCCACGAGGATCACGTCCGGATCCTGCCGCAGGAACGAGCGCAGCGCGTTCGCGAACGAGAAGCCGAGATCCGGCCGCACCGCCGTCTGCTGGATGCCGTCCAGCGCGCGCTCGATCGGGTCCTCGACGGTGATGACCTTCCGGTCGGTCTCCTGCGCGAGCACCTGCAGTCCGGCGTACAGCGTGGTGCTCTTGCCGGAGCCGGTGGGGCCGACGATGAGGATGAGGCCGGCGGGGCTGTCGAGCAGGCGACGGTAGGTCTTCGCCAGGGCGGGCGGGAAACCGAGCTCGGCGATGCTGACGAGCTTCGTGTCCTGCGGCAGCAGGCGGAGCACGATGTGCTCGCCGTGCAGCGAGGGCTGGGTCTGGACGCGGAGGTCGTAGACGTGCTCGCCGGCCTTCACCGTGAAGCGACCGCCCTGCGGCACCCGGCGCTCCGCGATGTCGAGCGAGGCGCGCACCTTCACCACGTTGATCAGGCCGAGCAGGCGCGCCCGCGTGAACTGGTAGTGCCGGAGGTCGCGCAGGTCGCCGTCGACGCGGATGCGGATGCGCACGCGGTCGTTGTAGACCTCGAGGTGCAGGTCGCTGGCCCGCTCGTGGATGGCATCGAGCAGGAGCTGGTCGAGCAGGGCACCCGCGCGCTCGTCATCGGCATGGATGTCGCCCTCCTCGTCGATCTGCCGCGTCGCCTCGTAGCTGACCTCGCTGGTGGCACCGACCGCGCCGAGCTCGAGGTCGCGTGCCAGGCGGAGCCGGCGGAAGTCGGTGGGGCAGACCAGCAGCAGCTCGACGTGATACACCCCGAGCGCCGACGGCAGCTCGGGGTGCCACGCGACCGGGTTGGTGGTCGCGACGAGCAGCGTCTTGCCTTCGCGACAGATCGGGATGAGCCGTGCCTGCTCCTGATAGGCACGAGGGAGGCGGGCGGAGAGGGCGGGGTCGAGCTTGCCGACGATCTCGTCCAGCGCCGCGAAGCGCATCCCCTGCTGCGCGGCGAGCGCCCGATAGACCTCCGTCTCTGGCGCAAGGCCCTCGTCGATCAGGAGGTCACCGAGCCGCTGGCGGACCTTGCGGGACCGCTCGACCGCCTGCTCGAGGTCCGCGGGCGTCACGCTGCGCTGCTCCAGCAGCAGCTCGCCCAGACGCTTCTGCATCATCGCTCCCTGTCGATGCCATGTGACGTTGACGACCGTCGGTCGCTGAACTCGTCGTTACACCAACAAGCACAGGTCGTGCCAACTGATCGAAAACCGATCATGCCGGCGTGTCACGCCGGACGATGCTCCGCGAGATCGGTCCCGCGCGGCAAACGGCGGCGCATCCGCTCGCGGATGGCTTCGAAACGCCCCGGCGGAGCACCATGAATCACCGCGTAAGTTGTTGTGGCACAATAGGGAAGGAAGATGTAGGGAAGCCGTTGTGTTGCGCAAGGGCCACATCTGGTGCGCCGACGCAACGGTGTGACCGCGGCGCGCCACACGCTGGGAGGGCGCCTCACCCGTGACTGCCGCAAACCGCGGAAGCGCCGAGCGCGTGCGTACTCGCCGCTGCGTTTCCGAACCGCCGACGTGCGAGGATCGATTGGGGTCGCGGGCGCCCCCCGGCTTCCGCCGGGAGGCCCTCCCATGCATCTTTCAGGGCTTGGCCAGTTCACCTCTCTGGATGCGCGACCAATGACCACCAGCCTCGCCGAACAGACGACCCCGCAGCCTCCCGGTGCCGTGCCTTCGGTCCCGGCGCCGACGGGGCTCCTCGCCGATCCGAAGTCCCGGCTCATGGTCGGCGGGCTCGCCGCGGCCGTGGTGGTCCTCGGCGTCTGGTTCGTGCAGACGTCGAACCGGCGCAAGGAGGTGTTCGCGCTCAAGGCCCTGGACAAGGCACAGTCGATCGCGGAGTCGGGGAACCTGCCGGCGGCGTCGACCGAGTTCCAGCGGATCGTGGAGACGTACGGCGGCACGCCGGCCGCCGGTGAGGCGACGCTGGCGCTGAACCAGGTGCGGCTGCTGAACGGGCAGGCGGAGCTGGCGGTGACGAACCTCCGGGACGCGCTGTCGGCCGGCCGGCTGAAGGGCGATGCGGCCGCGGGCGGTTATGCGCTGCTGGGTTCGGCGCTCGAGAACACGGGGAAGTTCGCGGAGGCCGCGGAGGCGTTCGGCAAGGCCGTCAATGCCTCCGCGCTCGGCTACCTGAAGTCGGAGCGGCTGCTGGATCAGGCCCGCGCGTTCGGCCTTGCCGGGAAGCCGGCCGACGCGGCCAAGGCGTACGAGACCATCATCCGCGACTTCAGCGAGACGCCTGCCAAGTCCGAGGCCGAGGTGCGGCTGGCGGAGCTGAAG
The DNA here is from genome assembly GCA_033764615.1 of Gemmatimonadales bacterium. Classification (GTDB taxonomy): domain Bacteria; phylum Gemmatimonadota; class Gemmatimonadetes; order Gemmatimonadales; family GWC2-71-9; genus JANRIU01. The sequence continues at coordinate 48,167 of JANRIU010000008.1, forward strand.
GCGGCCGGAGCGAAGTAGTCGGAGGTCGCGAGTCGCTGGTTCGTGGTTGTCAGGAGGCGCTGACCGGGAGGTCGGCGCCTTTTTCGTTGCGGCTTGGCGAGCGCCTCGGCCGACGCTCGGGGCCGAAGCCCACGACTTACGACCCTCGGCCATCAACGATTTACTACGTATAATATGTATTATGTAAACTCAGGGCGTTGAAAGTCGTGGAAAACTCCGGTTTCTCCACGTCAGACCGCACGGAGGTCCGCCTCGAACACCAAACGACCCATGCCGCCCAGCCTCACCCCTGCCGCCTCCGAACCCTCGACAACCCCACCCACGCGGAGCGGGAAACCGCCCCAGCTCACGAAGTCGGCCGGCAGCCGGGCATCGCCTGCCACCGCGAGCGCGTAGGCCGCGCAGACCGTCCCGGTGCCACACGCGAGCGTCTCGCCCTCGACTCCTCGTTCGAAGGTGCGGATCCGCCAGGGTCCGCCCGATAGCACGGGACGGCTGACGAAGTTGACATTGGCTCCAGCCCGACCGAACGCATCGTGCCAACGCAATGTCCTACCGCGCTTTAGCACGTCCACTTCATCCACTTTCTCAACCTTGACCACGACATGCGGCACGCCCACGACCCCGAACCAGAGTGACAGCTCGCCGGGCTCCAGTGGCACCCCACCGACCGGCTCCGGCATCGGGAACGGCGGAAGGTCGATCTCGGCGGCCTCCGTGCCCCCCGTCGTGCGGCCGACGACCGTCCCCGCGTCGGTCAGAAGCCGGACCTCGGGCGCCGGTGAGAGGCCAATGCGGCTGGCGAGCCGGACCGAACAGAGCGCGGCGTTGCCGCACATCTCTCCCCGGCTGCCGTCGGCGTTGAAGAACTCGAACCTGACCCCCTCGGCTTCCGGCGAGAGCCGCACCAGGCCGTCCGCCCCGACCCCCGTCCGCCGGTCACAGACGGCTCGGATCCGTTCCGACGGCCACGCTTCGAGCGCCGTGACCCGGCCATCCAGCATCACGAAGTCGTTCCCGGAGCCCGTCATCTTGTAGATGTGCATGCTCACATTCTCCCGATCAGGGCGCGCCATCGGAGCCACCAGACCATCCAGACCGCTTCCCGCACGATCCGCTGATTCATCTTGCTGTGCCCTTCCACCCGGTCCGTGAAGACGATCGGCACCTCGGCGAGCCGGAATCCCTTCTTCCAGGCGCGGAAGCTCATCTCGATCTGGAAGGCGTAGCCGTTCGACTTCACCTCATCGAGCGGGATAGCCTCCAGCACCTGACGGCGGAAGCACTTGTAGCCGCCCGTCGAGTCGGTCAGCGGCAGCCCGGTCGCCAGGCGCGCGTAGCGGTTGGCGAAATACGACAGGAGCAGTCGGCGCATCGGCCAGTTGATGACCCGCACGCCGTCCCGGTACCGGCTGCCGAGCACGAGATCGGCATCGCGAATGCGTTCGACGAACGCCGGCATGAACTCCGGGTCGTGGCTCGAATCGGCATCGATCTCGAAGACCAGGTCGAAGGGCCGCTCGAGCGCCCATCGGAAGCCGGCGAGGTAGGCTCGGCCGAGTCCGGCCTTCCGCTCCCGGTGGAGCACGTGGACCCGGGGGTTCTCGGCGGCCATCGCGTCGGCGAGCTGGCCGGTGCCGTCGGGCGAGTTGTCGTCGACGACGAGCACCTCGTATGTCGGCCCCTGGGCGAGGATCGCCGGCACGATGACCGGGAGGTTCTTCGCCTCGTTGTAGGTCGGGACGACGGCGAGGATCCGCTCAGGCACGTGCGCGTGCCTTCCGGTCGGCGGCGGCGGCGGCACCGAAGCCGGCCAGGATGACGCCGAGCGCGGCGAGCGTCACGGCGCGGCCGGTGGCATAGTCATCGGAGTCGAAGCGCAGGACCGCCTCGCGGGCGCCCGCGGGGAGCTCGACCGCGAGGAGCGCCATGTCGCCGCGCTGGACGCGCGCGGGCCTGCCGTCGACGGTGGCGCGCCAGTCGGGATACCAGTTCTCGGCGACGAGCAGCCAGGCCGGCGCTGGCGGGGCCGGGTCGAGCGTGATCACCATGCGCCCGGGCGCCCAGGAGGTGACGCGCGCCCGGCTCGCCGACGCGGGCGGCAGCGCGCCCTTCGCCTCCGCCGGGGCGTTGGCCGAGCTGTCGACGACCACCACCTGGTCCTGGAACGCGCGCGTCCCGGCGACGACCTGGACAGCGACCGAGTCGGGCGCCTTCAGCGCCATCGGCACCACGCGTGCCCAGCGGCTCGGCTGCGCGCGCTGCCAGAGGTCGGCCGACTTGCCGGAGGCGGTCGGGACGGCGCTCAGCACGCGGGTGTACCCCGGGATGCTGTCGAGCTGCCGCGCGCCGCTCTGCAGCACGAGGTACTCCACGGCGTACAGGTCCCACAGCACCGGGTTCACGGCGTTCCGCCACTCGTTCTTCCCGCCCATGAGCTCGTCGAACCGGTGCAGTTCGTTGCCGTGGTAGCCGAGCAGCTGCGGGATGCCGTAGCCCATCAGCACCGACTGCGGATACACCTGGTCGAGGTCGAAGACGCGGGCCGGCACCGACCCGGCGGTCACCCGGGCCGTGATGGCGTCTCCGGCGTAGAGCGGTGAGGCGATGGGCCGGAACTTCCAGAACTGGCGGGCCTCCAGCCAGAGATCGCCGCCGACGAGCAGCGGCAGCGCGAGCGCGAACGCCACGGGCGGCACCGCGCCGCGAAGGCGGAGCATGCCGGCGCCGGCGATGAGCAGCGCGGCGAGGCTGCTGGCGGCGGCACCGGCGATGATGGCGCCGCGGTGATCCCGGATGATGTCCATCGCGGGGCGACCGAGGGTGCCCTGGATCGCGGCGCCGAAGCCTTCCGCGAGGCCGATCACGCCGCCGGAGATGGCCAGCAGGAGGCCGCCGCCCGCGAGCCCCATCGCGACGAGCAGGCCCCCCTTCCCCTCACCGCGCTCGATGCGGTCGACGCCGAGCGCCGCGAAGCAGGCGACGACGAGCGCCACCACGTACAGCGCCATCCCGGGGGCGCGGGTCTGCTTCACGAACGGCATGACCTCGTACCACAGCCGGTAGAACGGCGTGCTGCCGCCGAGCGCGATGAGCAGGAACAGCACGCCGATGCCGAGCAGCCACCACGCGAGGTCGCCGAGGCGGCGGCGCGCGCCCGCCAGGCCGAGCACGGCGAGGGCGACGACGCCGAAGCCCAGGTACTCGGAGTGGAGCTTCAGCGGGTTGCTGCCCCAGTAGCTGTCGGCGTGGCCGTTGAAGCCGGCGAAGACGAGCTCGGGCACGTGGTCCCACGGGATGGCGTAGCTCGTGGCGCGATCGAAGCCGCCGATGCCGGTGGCGCGGGGCGAGAACGGCAGGTAGCGCAGGAACGGCCAGATCTGGATGGCGGACGCGGCGAGGCCGACCGCCACGGCGATGGCGGCGAGGGCGACGGGCGCGAGGCGCGCGGCGGTGGCGCGCGCGGGACCGGTGAACGCGAGCCCGAGCGTGAAGAGCCCGGCGGCGACGAGCAGGTAGTAGTGCATCTGCGCGTGCGGCGCGAGCAGGCCGAGCGCGGCGACGAGGGCGACGACCGGATAGCCGATGCGGCGCCCCTCGCGCACGGCCAGGTGCAGGCCGATGAGCATCACCGGGAGGAGCGCGGAGACCACGAGCTTGCCGTCGTGGCCCGGCGACGGATACGACCCCATGACGCCGCTCAGCATGTAGGCCATGCCGCCCGTGACCGCCGCGCTCCAGGCGAGGCCGAGGCGGCGGAGCAGCGCATACGTGGCGGCGCCGGCGAGCAGGTAATGGAGGACGAAGGTGATGTTCAGCACGGCCTGCGCCGAGAGTGCGAGGCGCAGGAAGCTCATCGGGTAGAAGATGTCGCCGTGCATGGCGCCGACGAACGGCAGGCCGCCGAAGATCATCGGGTTCCACTGCGGTACGTGCCCGGTCTCGCGCAGCTGCGCGGCGGACCACGAGCGGAACGCCCAGCCCGCCCCGACCTGGTCGGACCAGTCGTTCGCGATCCACTGGCCGCCGAGCATCGGGAGCGCGAGGAGGGCGATCCACGCGGCGAGGAGCAGCATCGCGACGAGGAACGGGCGGCCGGGGGTCCAGCCGGGTGCGACGGCGGTGGCGTGCGGGGCGTCGGTCACGCGGGCGTCCGGGGCGAGGGTGCGGGCGCCGCCGTCGCGGGGGGCCCGGGAAGCGCGAGGCCGAGGAGGCCGGCGGCGACCTCGGCGAGGGTGAGCTGCAGGCGCGACGCGACGCTCACGAGGAGCGCGGGCGCACCGCCCATCACGGGTGCGAGCAGGCCGACCAGCATCGTCTCGCGGACGACGAGCCCGGCCGGCGCGACGAGCACGAGCAGGCCGGCGACGTAGGCGAGCGCGAACGCCCCGGTCGCGCGCACGACGCCCACGGTCGGCCCCTCGACGAGGCCGCGACAGAGCGCCTCGAACGCGACGCCGTAGCCGACCCAGCCGAGGCCGGTGAGCGCCACGCTCGTCGCGAGGGCGCCGGGCGGCAGCGCGCGCAGGTCGCCCACGCGCGGCACCCGGGCGGCGAACCACGCGATGAGGGTCGGCGAGGCGAGCACCGCGAGCCCGCCCGCCGAGACCGCGGCGGCCAGCGCGAGCGCACCGAGCGCGGTGCCACCCGGCAGGCAGAGCGCGGCCACGGCGGCGGCGGTCGCGAGCCCGAGCGCCTGCACCGCGACGGCGCCGCCGGCGGCGGCCCACGCGCGCACGCCTTCGCGCTGTGCGAGCACCACCATCCCGGCGACCGACCAGACCTTCCCCGGCACGTAGCGGCCGAGGTTGGTCAGGAACCAGATGCGCGCCATGCCGACGGGCCGGAGCGGCTGTCCCCACGCGCGCAGCACCCCGCGCCAGCTGGCCATCTGCACCAGGTACGTGCAGCCGATCGCGAGGCAGCTCACGGCCAGCCAGCCGACGTGGAACCGGGTCGGCACCTGCACCGCGCCGAAGGCGTCCCACTGGGCGCGGAGCGCGCGCCAGATGAACCAGCCGATCACGGCGAGGGCGACCGCCTTGAGCGCGCGGCGGGAGGCGGAGGTCATCGCGCCACCAATATACGAGAGGGCCGCGGCTCAGCCGCCGAGGGCGGCGCGATACCACGCCTCATGGCGCTCGGCGGCGGCGTCGGCATCGAGCCGCTGGCGCCAGGCGGTGCCGGCGGCGGCGGCGCGGGCGGTGGCGTCCGGCGCGTCGAGCAGGGACGCCGCGGCGGCGGCGATCCCCTCCCCCGTCGGCTCGGCGACGGCGCCGCCGCCACCGGCGACGACGTCGAGCAGGCCGCCACCATCGCGGCAGACGACCACCGGCACCCCGGCGACGAGCGCCTCCGCGGCGCTGAGGCCGAACCCCTCGTCCCGCCCCGGTGCCAGGAACAGGTCGGCGGTGGCGAGCACGTCGGCGACCGCGGCGCGGGGCGCCTCCGGGAGCCAGCGGACCCGCTCGGCGACGCCGAGCTCGGCGGCGCGGCGCGCGAGGCGATCGCGCTCGGGGCCGTCGCCGAGGATCGTGAGCACGAGGCCGGGGCGTACGCGGCCGAGCACGGCGAGCGCCTCGAGCGCGAGATGCAGGCGCTTCTGCGCGCTGAGCCGCGCCACGGCCACGAGGCCGCCGCCGCCCGGGCCCTGCCGCCAGCCGGTGAGGTCGACCGGCATCGGGCCGACCATGCCGGGTGCCGCGGCGATGCCGGTGTGGCGGGTGAGCGCCTCGGCGAGCGGCGCGGAGACCGCGGCGACGCCGCGTGCGCGGCGCAGCACGCGGCGCGCGAGCGGCCGGAGGAGCGGCACGCCGCCGAGCAGGCGGACGTCGGTGCCGTGGACGGTGACCAGCAGCGGCGCACCCGACGGGGCGGCGAGCGCCCCGGGCAGCCACCAGTGCGCGTGCACGAGCGTCGCGCCGGCGGCGAGCTCGCGCGACGCGCCCCCGCGGAGCGCGGTGAACAGCCCGACCAGCGCCCCCCAGCGCGCGGGGTGCGCGGCGGCGGCGGCGAGCGTGCCGGTGTAGGCGAGCGTCTCCCGCGCGGCGGCCGCGTAGCGCACGCGCAGCACGGGGATGCCGGCGAGCTCGGCGCGCCCCCCCTCGCCGCGGTCGGCCGGCGCGACGACGCGCACGTCCACGCCGCGCGCGCGCAGCGCGCGCGCGAGCGGCACGAGGAAGCCGCCGGCGAGGTCGCCGGGGTGGCGCGGGAAGTTGTGCGTGAGCCAGACGACGCGCACGCGCCGGCGGCCGGCTCAGCGGCCCGCGTCGGGGGGCGAGGGGCGCGACGCGAGGGCCCGCGCGAGGAGCCGCTGCTCCTCGCGCATCCCCGCCACCATCTCCCCCACGAAGCCGAAGCCGAAGAGCACGATGCCGCTGATCACCATCGTCTCGACGAGGTTGAGCAGCGGCCGGAAGCCGAGCCCGAAGCCGAAGCGCAGCACGAGCGCCAGGACGCCGGCCAGGAAGCCGACCAGGAAGAGCGCCGCGCCCGCGACGCCGAAGAACAGCATCGGCTTGCGACCGAACCGCAGCTGGAACCAGACCGACAGCAGGTCGAGCACGCCGACCGGGATGCGGCGCCAGCCGAACTTCGACACGCCCGCGCGGCGCGGGTGGAGCGGCACCGGCAGGCTGGTGAGCCGGTACCCCTCGGCGGCCGCGATCACCACGAGGTAGCGATGCCAGTCGGGGCGCAGGACGAACTGGTCCATCACCTCGCGGCGGAACGCCTTCACCGAGTTGAGGTCGGTGACGTCGAGGCCGAAGAGCCAGCGGCAGAGGCCGTTGTAGACCGAGGAGACGAACGCCTTCTCGTACTTCCCCTGCTTCGTGCCGGTGCAGATGTCGGCGTCGCCGGCGAGCACCGGGCGGACGAGCGCGGGGATGTCGGCCGGCAGGTACTGCAGGTCGGCCGGATAGAACACGAAGACGTCGCCCGCGGCGACGTCGGCGGCGGAGCGGAGCGCGTCGGCGATGCCGCGCTGGCGGCGGTGCGTGACGACGCGGAGGAACGGGTGCTCCGTGCGGAGCCGCCCGAGCACCGCCGCGGAGCCGTCGCGGCTGCCGTCGTCCACGACGATGACCTCGAACGTGAACGGCGCCGCCGCGAGGGCCTCGCCGCAGAGGCGCACGAACTCCGGCAGGTTCTCGGCCTCGTCCTTCGCGGGGACGAGGACGGAGACGTCGACGGGCGCCGTCACACCCGCTTGCGCATGCGCGCGGGGAGGATGCCGAGCTGGTCACGGTACTTCGCCACGGTGCGTCGGGCGATCTGGATCCCCTGCTCCTGGAACAGGTGGACGATCTGCTGGTCGGTGAGCGGGCGCGCCGTGTCCTCGTCGGCGACGAGCTTCTCGAGCTTCGCGCGGATGGCGCGCGCGCTGGCGTCCTCGCCCGAGACGGTGCTGAGCGCGCTCGAGAAGAAGAACTTGAGCGGGAGCACGCCGCGCGGCGTCTGCACGAACTTCTCGTTGGTGACGCGGCTCACCGTGCTCTCGTGCATGTTGATCACCTCGGCGACCTCGCGGAGCGTGAGCGGCTTCAGGTACTCGACGCCCTTCTCGAAGAACTCGCGCTGCCGGTCGACGATGAAGTTCATCACCTTGAGCATCGTCTGCCGACGCTGCTCGATCGCCTGGATCATCCAGTTGGCGCTGTTCAGGCGCTGGGCGATGAACTCGCGGTTCTCGGTGGTCATCTGCCGGCGGTCGCGCGCGACGTCCTGGTAGGTGCGGCTCAGGCGCAGGCGCGGCATGCCGCCGTCGTTGAGCGAGACCATGTAGCGGTCGCCCACCTTGGTGACGACGAGGTCGGGGATGATGTAGTCGTCGCCGCGCGCGGAGTACTTCAGGCCGGGCTTCGGGTCGAGGCGCGCGAGCTGGTCGGCGGCGGCCTGCACCACGACGGGCGGCACGGCGAAGCGCTTCGCGAGGTCGTTCCAGCGGTGGGCGACGAGGTCGGTGAACGTCTCGTCGACGAGGCGCCAGGTGAGCGAGCCGACGGCGCCGCGCTCGCGCAGCTGGAGCAGCAGGCACTCGCGCAGGTCGCGCGCGCCGACGCCCGCGGGATCGAGCGACTGCACGCGGACGAGCATCGCCTCGGCCTCGGCGAGGGTGAAGCGGATCGCCTCCGGCACCATCGCGAGCGCCTGCTCGAGCGCGGAGGGCGGCGGCGGCGCCGGCGCCGGGTCCGTGCCGGCGGCGGCCGCCGCCGCGCGCCCGACCGTGGCGGTGATGGCGCCCGAGGCGTCGAGGAACGCGCTCGCCTCCGCCTGCGCGAGCAGGACATCGCCGTCGTCCTCGGGCTCGTCGGGCGGCGGGGCCGCGACCGGGCCGCCCGCGCGCTCGAGCGCGAAGCGCGCGAGCTGCTCGTTGGCGGCGCGGACGATGTCCTCGAGCGGCACGCCGAGCCAGCCCTCGTCGGTGATGTTGCCGAGGAACTCCTCGGCGAGCATCTGCTCCTTCGGGGAGAGCTCGAGGAAGCGGAGCTGCTCGCGCAGGTGGTCCGCGAGGTCGGTGGTCTCGACGGCGACGGGCTCGGCGTACTCGAGCTCCTCGTACTGCTGGCGCTGCCCGCCCACCTCGAAGCCGTTCAGGAGGATCTCCTCCCAGTCGGTCTCGTCCTCCTTCTGCAGCTTCTCCTTCTCGGCCTCGGCGGTCTGCGCCGGCGCCTCCTGCTCCTCCTCGGGCTCCACGAGCTCGAGGAACGGGTTGCTGAGCAGCTCCTGCTTGAGGTGCTGCTGCAGGTCCATCATCGGCATGTACAGCAGGTCCATCGCCTGGTAGAGCCGCGGGTTGATCCGCAGCTCCTGCCGGAGCGAGGTGGACTGGGAGAGCCCCTGCCTCACGCGGCCTCCAGCCGGGCGCGCAGGCGGCCGGTGAGCGTGGGCCCGAGGTAGAGCTCGCTCACGCGCTCGTCGAAGACGAGCTCGCGCACGGTGCCGGCCGCCTGCACGCGGCCCTCGAACATGATGTACGCGCGGTCGACGATGTCCAGCGTCTGCTCCACGTTGTGGTCGGTGATGAGCACGCCGATGCCGCGGTGCCGGAGGCCCGCGACGATCTGCTGGATGTCGTGCACCGCGATCGGGTCGACGCCGGCGAACGGCTCGTCGAGCAGCATGAAGCGCGGATCGGTGGCGAGCGCGCGCGTGATCTCGAGGCGCCGTCGCTCGCCGCCGGAGAGCGCGTAGGCGGGCGTGCGCCGGAGCGGCGTGAGGCCGAGCTCCGCGAGCATCACCTCGAGGCGCTCCTCGCGCGCGGCGCGCGCGAGGTCGCGCGTCTCGAGGATGGCGAGGATGTTCTCCTCCACCGTCATGCGGCGGAAGACGGACGGCTCCTGCGCGAGGTAGCCGACGCCGCGCCGGGCGCGCTGGTACATCGGCATGGTGGTGAGCCGCTCGCCACCGAGCCGCACCTCGCCCGCATCGGGGCGGATGAGGCCGGTGATCAGGTAGAAGGTGGTGGTCTTGCCGGCGCCGTTCGGGCCGAGGAGCCCGACGATCTCGCCCGGGCCGAGCGCGAGCGAGACGTTGTCGACCACGCGACGTCCGCGGAAGCCCTTGGTCAGCGCCTCGCCCTCGAGGAGCGTGCTCATCGCGGCGGCCGCCCGCCCGGGGCGAGGGTGCCGGTGGGGAGCGCGGGCTGCGCGCCGCCCGCGGGGAGGACGCCGCGTGCGCGCGCCGAGTCGGCGCGGCCCGGCTCCAGCTGCACCCCCTCCACCTGGCCGCGGATCTCCACCTTCTCCACCGCGGCCTCGCCCGTGTCCGGCTGCGTCATGCGCAGCCGGATCTCGCGGCCGCGCGCGTAGCTGAGCGAGGGCGGCTTCGCCGTCGCCGCCGTGCTGTCGTCGCCGCGGCGCGCCTTCGGCTTCGAGCGGTAGAACGTCTTCGCGGCGCCGCGCGCATCGAGCCGGTCGAGCGCGACGCGCGCGCTGTCGCCCCCGGGCCGGCGGCGGAAGACGGCGAGCACCGAGTCGCCGGCGATCCAGTCGCGCTCGCCGGTGGCGGAGTCCTTCGCCGTGCCGACCCATGCGGCGCGGTAGGCGCGGACCTCGCGGAGCACCTGGCCGGGGGTCTCCATCACGACGGAGTCCCCGAGGACGTCGTAGCCGTCGGCGTTGGCGCTGCCGCGGCGGGACGTGCCCCAGCTCGCGGTGCGCACGGCGCGGCGGCGCTCGAGCTCGATGAGCACGGTGTCGCCCTGCACGGTGCGCCCGCGGCTCTTCGCCTCCCCCTCGCCCTGGGCCTTCACGCGGGTCACCTCGCGGCGCTGGAGCGTGAAGTCGACGCGTGCGCCCGTGACGGCGAACGAGTCCGCCTCGGCCCCCTTGAGCAGCGCCTTGCCGATGAGCGTCCCGTCGTTCGCGGCGCCGGTGTCGAGCCGGAGCGAGTCGCCCTCGGCATGGAAGTCGGAGCGGTCGACCGTCACGTTCCCGCCGGACCAGAGGCGGTCGTCGCCGCGGAGGCGCACGCGGTCGCCGACGATCACGTACGGCTCGGCGGCCCGGCCGGTCGCGCTGTCCGGCGAGGTGTCGCGATACCGGATGAGCGGGCGCCCGATGGCATACACCTCGGACGAGTCGCGCACGCCGCGCACCGCGCGGAAGTAGTCGAGCGACGGCCCCTCGAGCGTGGAGCCCGAGCGGGTGTTGCGGGTGCGCACCTTGCCGCGCGCCTCGAAGCGCTCGCCGTCGCGGTAGTAGGTGCCGCGCTCGGCATCGAGCGTGAGCGTGGAGTCGCGGTACTTCACGCGCCCGACGAAGTCGACGCGGTTGCCGCCGTAGGCCGCGACCGAGTCCGACTCCATCGTGATCTGGGTGCCGCGGCACGAGAGCCGGACGCCGCCGCCGGCGAAGTAGTTCACGCCGTCCGGCGACTGGATGCGGCGGCCGGTGTCGCCCACGAAGTTCACGAGGAGGAAGCACCGCTCGCCCTGCGCGCGGAGCGGCGGGGCGAGGGCCGCGAGGGCGAGCAGCGCGAGCGCGAGGGGGCGGCCACGGCTCACTGCTGGCCGGGCAGCGCGAACGCGTCGCCCATGGTGCCGCGGGGCTTGCGCGTGACGACGTTGGCGAAGTCGAGGTCGGCGCGGAAGGAGGTGCCGACGATGTGCTCGCCGCCCTTGTCGAAGACGAACGGGCGGTCGGTGGCGATGACGCGCTGCGCCTCGTCGTAGGTGAGCGTCTCGGCGCGGAGCACCTGCCCCGGCGAGCGGAGCGCGACGTTGCTGTCGGCCTGCCAGGCGCCGGTCTGCCAGCGGTACGTGCCGCGGCGCGCCGTGAGCTGGGTGCGCTCGCCGCCCTTCTGGTCGTAGAAGACGGCCTTGAAGCCGCGGAGGCTCAGCGTCTGCGACCGCTCGTACAGGTATGCGGTGTCGGCCTCGAGGCGCGCCTTGCGGACGCCGTTCTCCGTGATGACGTGCACGAAGCCCTCCATCACCTGGTCGGCGGAGTCCGGCACGGCGAGCATGCGCACGGGCCGCGCGCCGTCCGCGGTGCAGGCGGCGGCGAGGAGGAGGCCGGCGGGCAGGAGGCGCGCGCCGCCGGGCGTCATCCGGCGACCGCGGCCAGCGCGGCGGGGGTCGCCCCGCCCGCCTGGGCGCGCCGGCGGTCCCGCGCGGCCGCGATGAAGCCCGCGAAGAGCGGATGCGGCCGCGTCGGCCGCGACTTGAGCTCGGGGTGGTACTGGCAGCCGATGAACCACGGGTGGTCGGGCAGCTCGATCACCTCGACGAGGCCGCCGTCCGGCGACTGCCCCGACAGGCGCAGCCCGTACTCGGCGAGCACGTCGCGGTAGGCGTTGTTCACCTCGAAGCGATGCCGGTGCCGCTCGCTGATCTCGGGGGCGCCGTACGCCTGCGCCGCGCGCGTGTTCGGGCGGAGGCGCGCGGTGTAGGCGCCGAGGCGCATGCTGCCGCCGAGGTCGGTGATGTCGCGCTGGCTCGGCAGCATCGAGATGACGGGCGCCGGCGCCTGCGGGTCGAACTCGGTGCTGTTCGCCCCCGCGAGCTCGCAGACGTGCCGGGCGAACTCCACGATCGCCATCTGGAGGCCGAGGCAGATGCCGAAGAACGGCAGGTCATGCTCGCGCGCCCAGCGGATCGCCTGGATCATCCCCTCGATGCCGCGCAGGCCGAAGCCGCCGGGGATGAGCAGCCCGTCGTAGCCGCGCAGCTGCGTCCCCGCCGCCGCCTGGTCGGTGAACTGGTCGCTGGCGAGCCAGTCGATGTCCACCCCGACGTCGTGCGCGACGCCGCCGTGGATGAGCGACTCCTGCACCGACTTGTAGGCGTCGTGCAGCGCCGTGTACTTCCCCACGACCGCGATCCGGACGCGCTCGGCCGGCTGCAGGATCCGCCGCGTCATCGCCTCCCAGCGGGCGAGGTCGGGCTCCCTCGTCTGCAGCCGGAGCCGCTCGCACACGACCCGGTCGAAGCCCTGGTCGAGGAAGCGCAGCGGGATCTCGTAGATCGAGCGCACGTCCGGGCTCTCGATCACGCACTCGTAGTCGACATTGCAGAACAGCGCGATCTTGCGCTTGATCTCCGCCGCGATCGGCTGCTCGCTGCGGCAGATGAGGATGTCGGGCTGGATCCCGACCTGCATGAGGTCGCGCACCGAGTGCTGCGTCGGCTTCGTCTTGAGCTCGCCCGCGGCCGCGATGAACGGCACCAGCGTGAGGTGCAGGAAGAGCGCGTTGTCGCGCCCGACCTCCTGGCGGAACTGGCGGATCGCCTCGAGGAACGGCAGCGACTCGATGTCGCCGACCGTCCCGCCGATCTCCGCGATCAGCACCTGGTGGCCCGACGCCGCGCGACGGATCGACTGCTTGATCTCGTCCGTGATGTGCGGCACCACCTGCACCGTGGAGCCCAGGAACTCCCCCCGGCGCTCCTTGCTGATGACGGTCTGGTAGATGCGCCCGGTGGTGACCGAGTTGAGCTGCGAGAGGGGGCGGTCGATGAACCGCTCGTAATGCCCGAGGTCCAGGTCGGTCTCGGCGCCGTCGTCGGTGACGAACACCTCGCCGTGCTGGAACGGCGACATCGTGCCGGGGTCCACGTTGATGTAGGGGTCGAGCTTCATCATCGTGACGCTCAGGCCCCGCTCCACCAGCAGCCGGCCGAGCGACGCAGCCGCGATCCCCTTGCCGAGCGAGGAGACGACGCCCCCGGTGACGAAGATGTACTTGGTGTCGGGGCCGGTCGTCATGGGCACTCCCTCGGAGGAGGTGTTTCAGCCAAGGTAGCGCGCCGTACGCCGTCAGTCAATTTTCATGCCGACGCCGTGGCACGTGATATGTGAGGCCGTAAGCCACTGATTTGCAAGAAGTTAGACAGCATCGCCCGGCCATGTTCCGTGCCAATCGACTCGGGGTGGAACTGCACACCCCAGACGGGACGTTCCCGATGCGCCACCGCCATGATCTCCGTACCCGCGCCGGCGGGCGGGCGGTCGGCCGTCCACGCCGAGACCTCGAGGACGGCGGGGGCCGTGGCCGGCTCGATCACGAGGGAGTGGTACCGCATCACCGTGAGCGGGTCGGCGAGCCCGGCGAAGAGGCCGTCACCGCGGTGGCGGATGGGGCTCGTCTTGCCGTGCATGAGCCGGTCGGCGCGCACGATGCGGCCGCCGAACGCCTCGCCGATCGCCTGGTGCCCGAGGCAGACGCCCAGCACCGGGATCCCCCGCTCCGCCGCGGCACGGACCAATGGCACGGAGATCCCCGCGTCGGCCGGCGCGCAGGGCCCGGGCGAGACGACGATCGCCGCGGGCGCAAGCGCGAGGACGTCGTCGACCGCGAGCGCGTCGTTCCGGTGCACCGCGGGGTCGCAGCCGAGCTCACCGAAGAACTGCACCAGGTTCCAGGTGAAGCTATCGTAGTTGTCGAGCACGAAGAGCATGGGGAGAATATGGCGACATCGGTGGTCGAGGGCGTCCTTGCCGCGGAGACGGGACGCGAGGCGCGCGTCGGGACGGCGGCCTGGGCCGCGTACGCCTGCGTCTTCGCGTCGGTCTGCGTGGTGCTCGGCGTCGAGTGGGACATCAGCTGGCACATGACGATCGGCCGCGACACGTTCTGGACGCCGGCGCACCTGGCGATCTACCTGGGCGGCGCCGTGTCCGGCCTCGCCTGCGGCGCGACCGTGCTGCGCACCACGTTCCTGGGCTCGCCGGCGGAACGCGCCACCGCCGTCGGCGTGTGGGGGTTCCGCGGGCCGCTCGGCGCCTGGGTGGCGATCTGGGGCGCGGTGGCGATGATCACCAGCGCGCCGTTCGACAACTGGTGGCACGACGCCTATGGGCTCGACGTGAAGATCCTGAGCCCGCCGCACACGCTCCTCCTGCTCGGCATCATCTCGATCCAGTTCGGGGCGCTGCTGCTGATGGCGTCGTGCCAGAACCGCGCGCGGGGCGCGGAGCGCACCGCCTTCGGCCGGCTCTTCGCGGTGGCGGGCGGCCTGCTCGTCGCCACGGCGGCGATCGCCATCTACGAGCACGCTTCGCGCCCCAACAGCTTCCACTCCTCCCTCTTCTACCAGGTCACGGGGGCGGTCTTCCCAGTCTTTCTCGTGGCCGCGGGGCGCGCGGGAGCGCTCCGCTGGCCCGCGACGACGGCAGCGATCGTCTACACGATCGGGCGGCTGCTGCTGATCTGGATCCTCCCGCTGTTCGAGGGACGGCCGCTGCTCGCGCCGATCTACAACCCGGTCGACCATTTCGTGGCCCCGCCGTTCCCGCTCCTGCTCGTGGTGCCGGCGCTGCTGATCGACGTGCTGCTCCGTCGCCTGGGCGACGGGCGCGACGGGGTGCTGGCGCTGGCGATCGGCGCCGCCTTCCCGCTGGCGCTCCTGGCGGTCAGCTGGCCGTTCGGCGACTTCCTGCTGTCGGAGCACGCGCGCAACGCGTTCTTCGGGGCCGACCAGTGGGCCTACACCTCCCGGCTCGGTGACTGGCGGTACGAGTTCTGGGACCTCGACGTCGTCGGCGACGAGTGGAGCGCACCGGCCTTCGCGAAGGGGATGGCGATCGCCGTGGCGTTCGCTGCCGTCTCAGCGCGCATCGGCCTCTGGTGGGGGAACGGCATGCGACGCGTGGTGCGGTGATCGCGCGCGCGCGATGGCCGCTCGGCTGGCGGCGCGCGCTCGCCGCCCTCGTCCTGCTGGCGGTGTCCCCGCTCGTCGCCCATGTCGGCTCTCCGGACACGTGGTTCGAGGGTCGGGCTGGCGCCTACCCCGTGCGCGTGAGCGTCCGCACGCCAGGGGTGGTGCCGGGGCTCGCCGACATCACGGTGCGCGTGATCGGCGGCGGCGCCACGAGCGTGACCGTGCAGCCGTATCGTTGGGACGTGGGCCCGGGCGGCGCCCCGCCGCCGGACCCCGCGGCACCCGTGCCCGGCGACGCCGAGCTCTGGTCGGCGCAGCTCTGGTTCATGGCATTCGGCAGCCACTCGGTGGACGTGCGCGTGGAGGGCCCGCTTGGCGGCGGGGCCGTGGTGGTGCCCGTCATGGCGGTCGCGACCCGGACCAAGGCGATGGACCCGGCGCTCGGCGCAGTGCTCGGGGTGCTGGGCCTGCTGCTCGCAGCGGGAGTGGTCTCGATCGCGGCCGCGGCCGCGCGGGAAGCCTCCCTCCCTCCGGGGGCGGAGGCTGATGCTCCCCGGAAGCGCCGAGGCTGGCTCGCGATGGCTGGCGCCGCAGGCGTGCTCGCGCTCCTCCTCACGGCGGGGCGCGGCTGGTGGAACGCCGTGGAGGCGGACTACCGGCGCAACCTGTTTCGCACCTACGCACCTGCGGTGCAGGCCTCGGGGAGCGGCGCGGAGTCACGACTCGCGCTGGCGCTGAACGATTCCACCTGGGGCCGCGGCCGCCGTTTCTCGCCGCTGATGCCCGACCACGGGAAGCTCATGCACCTGTTCCTCGTCCGGGACGACCTCGGCGCCTTCGCCCACCTGCATCCGGTCGCGCGCGACAGCGCGCACTTCGACTCGCCGCTCCCCGCCCTGCCCGCCGGCACCTACCGGCTGTACGCCGACATCGTGCACGAGTCCGGGTTCGCGCAGACGCTGGAGCAGCGGGTCACGCTCGATGCGTCGCCGCGCGCGGGCGCGCTTGGCGCGGACGAGGCGATGGTCGCCGACGTGGCGCCGGCGGCGGCCGGAAGCTCGTTCACCTTCGCCGACGGCACCACGGTGGCTTGGCGCGATGCTCCGTCAGCGGCGGGCCAGGAGGGCACGCTGGCCTTCGCGCTCGAGGACAAGGCGGGTCGGCCGCTCGTTCCGGAGCCGTACCTCGGCATGGCTGGCCACCTCATCCTGACGCGCGACGACGGCGCCGTCTTCGTGCACCTGCACCCATCCGGCACCGCGAGCATGGCCGCGCAGCTGCGCCTCGCGCTCCGCCAGCGCGGCGACACGAGCCGCGCCGCGTACGACTCGGCCGTCGCCGCGATGGCCGCCGACGATGCACACGAGGCACACCGCGGGCACGGAGCGGCGCTCGCCGATGGCGCGCTGCTCCGCTTTCCGTACGCGTTCCCGCAGCCCGGCCGCTACCGCCTGTGGGTGCAGTTCCGCGTGGGCGGAACCGTTCGCACGGCGGTGTTCGCCACCGAGGTGCAGGCTCCATCGTCATGAGGTGGAGAGGCTGCGCCCCCGACCTCTCGGCCGGGCATCGACCGCGCGCAGCCACCCCTCCTCCGCGTAGCCCAGCAGCGCAGCATCGCAGGTGACGAGGTGCGCCTGCAGCTGACGCGCCGTCGCGAGGAGGAACCGGTCGGCGGGGTCGGCGTGCACCGCCGGCGGCAGCTCGTCGCAGGCGATGGTGGTCTCCATGTCGAGCTCGACGAAGCGCAGCCCGGTGGCGCTGCTGGACGCCTCGATCGCGCGGGAGAGCGGCTCCGGCAGGTCCACGCGCCCCTTCCGGACCAGCATGCCGAGCTCCCACACGGAGACCACCGACACGAACGCCCGGCCCGCGCACGCGGCGAGCTGCACGCGCCGCTGTGCGACGCCGGAGAGGCGCTCGCTGCGCCCCTCCAGGATCCAGATCCAGACATGCGTGTCCAGCAGGAGCGGCTCAGGCATCCGGCCCGTCCTGCTCCGCATGCCACGCCTCGCCGATCGGCGAGACGATGTCGCCCACCGAGGTGATCCGACCCTTCAGCACGCCCCACAGCGGCTTCGGCGGCAGCGCATTGCCGGGCAGCACCGTGACGAGCACCGCGCCCTCGAGCATCACCACGAGCGGGATGCCGGTGGCGCTCACCTGTGCCGCGAGTGCGGCGCCGTTGGCGGTGAACTCGGCGAGCGTGACGGACGTCACGGTGTGCGCGCCGTACGGCGGCGCGGCGGACTCCCGCACGACGAACGGCTGCGGCGGGGGCGCCTGGCCGTCGGGCTTGGGGGCGTCGGGCGACTGCGACATGGGGACCTCCGGAGCGGTGGGTGTGCCGCGCGACGTGCGGGGTGCGCGCGCGCGTGCCCAACCTTCTGCTCGGGGTTCCGATCAGGTCAAGGTCTCGTCGGCGCCGGGGAGGAAGCGGCCGAAGCGCAGGGCGAGCGTCGGCAGGACGAGGAGGCTGAGCGCCGTGCTGGTGACGAGGCCGCCGAGGATCACGATCGCCATCGGTCCCTCGATCTCCCGACCGGGGTCGCCGGCGCCGAGGGCGAGCGGCAGGAGCGCGATGCCGGTGACGATCGCGGTCATGAGGATGGGGCCGAGCCGCTCGAGCGCGCCCTGCCGCGCCGTGTCGGCGCCCCACGCGCGTCCCTCGCGCTCCACGAGGTGCGCGTAGTGGGAGATGAGCATCACGGCGTTGCGCGTCGCGATGCCGAAGAGTGTCACGAAGCCGACCAGCGAACCGAGCGAGAGCACGCCGCCATCGGCCCAGGCCGCGAGCACGCCGCCGACGAGCGCGAACGGCAGGTTCGCCACGAGCAGCGCCAGCCGCCGCCAGTCGCCGAACGCCACGAGCAGGAGCAGCAGGATGCCGGCGCCGGCCAGCACGCTCTGCACGAGCAGCTCGCGCCGCGCCTCGCGCCCGGCGGTGATGGCGCCGCCGATCTCGGCGTAGATGCCGGCCGGCAGCAGCCCCGGCTGCGCGAGCAGCCGCTCGAGCGCACGCTCGAAGGCGCCGAGGTCCCCGCCGGCCAGGTCGGCCGTGACGGTCTGCACGCGGCGCGCGGCGAGGTGCTGGATCATGGCGCGGCCGGTGACGCGGCTGATGGTGGCGACGTCGCCGAGCGGGACGAGCGAGCCGTCGACGGCGGCGACCGGCAGCTCGCCGAGCGCCTCGGCGTGCTCCCGCCGCTCGGGCGCGAGGATCGCCACGACGTCGATGGCGCGGTTCCCCTCGAACACCTGCCCGACCACGCGGCCGCGCGTCGCCGTCTCCAGGGCGGCGAGCACCTCGTCCGGCTGCAGGCCGCGCCGCGCGGCCGCCTCCGGGTCGAGGCGGATGCGGACGCCGGGGGTCACCGCGGGCGGGTCGTACTGCACGTCCACGGCGCCCGGCAGCCGCGCCACGCCGCGCGCCACCCGCTCGCCCGCCGCGCCGAGCGAGTCGAGGTCGTCCCCCACGAGCCGCACCACCACGGGCGCGGTGGCACCGGTCAGCGTCTCGTCGATGCGCTCGGCCAGGAAGCCGCGGATGGCGAAGTTGGCGCCCGGGAAGCCGGCCAGGATGCGGCGGAGGTCATCGGTGACGCGCCGCGCCTCGGCACCGCGCAGCGGCACGAGGTCCACCTCCATCTCGGTGTAGTGCGTGCCCCACGTGTCCTCGGAGAGCTCGGCCCGCCCGATGCGCAGCGCCACCACGCGCACGCGCGGGTCGCGCCGCAGCGCGGCGGTCACCTGCTGGCCGAGGCGGAGCGTCTCGTCGAGCGACGTGCCGGGGACCGTGCTCATGTGGACCTGCAGGTGCCCTTCGTGGAAGGCGGGCAGGAACGCGACGCCGAAGGCCGGCAGGAGCGCCGCGGCCGCGGCGCACACGCCGGCGGTGGCGGCGAGCACGGCACCCGGCCGACCGAGCGTGGCGTCGAGCACCCGCGCATAGCTGCGCTTGAGCCGCG
The DNA here is from genome assembly GCA_033764615.1 of Gemmatimonadales bacterium. Lineage (GTDB taxonomy): Bacteria > Gemmatimonadota > Gemmatimonadetes > Gemmatimonadales > GWC2-71-9 > JANRIU01. The sequence continues at coordinate 67,238 of JANRIU010000008.1, forward strand.
CGAGCAGCCACGACTCGTGCGCCGCCCGCTCCGCGTCGCGCAGCAGGAGCAGCGCGAGCGCCGGCGTCACCGTGAGCGCCACCACGAGCGACGCGAGGATGGCGAGGATGTAGGCGAGCGCGAGCGGCCGGAACAGCGCGCCCTGCACGCCCGAGAGCGCCACGACCGGCAGGAAGACCACCGCCACCACGAACGTCGCGTAGACGACGGAGTTCCGCACCTCGAGCGAGGCGAGCACCGCGACGAGGCCCGGCGTGCGCGGGGCGCCCGCGGCCGCGTTCTCGCGGAGCCGGCGGGCGATGTTCTCGACGTCGATGATGGCGTCGTCCACCACCTCGCCGAGCGCGATGGCCAGCCCGCCGAGCGTGAGGGTGTTCAGGCTCAGCCCGGCCGCGTCGAGCACGATGATGGCGGCGAGCAGCGAGAGCGGGATCGCCGCGAGGGAGACGAGCGCGGCGCGCAGGTCGCCGAGGAAGGCGAGCAGGACCACCGCCACGAGCACGCCGCCGATGAGGAGCGAGACGGTGATGTTGCGGAGGGCGAGGTCGATGAAGTCGGTGGGGCGGAAGATGCGAGGGTGGAGCTCGAGGCCGGCGGCGGCGATCGCGGGGGCGAGCCGGGCGAGGGTCTGTTCCACCTCCTGCGCCACCACCTTCGTGTTCGCGCCGAGCTGGGCGGAGACGACGACGACGAGGCCGCGGGTGCCGTCCACCGCGCCCTCGCCGACGCGCGGCGCCGGGGCGAGCGCCACCCGCCCGAGGTCGCCGAGGCGGAGCTGCGTGCCGTCATGGGCGCGCACCACGGTCGCGGCGAGCGCCGCCGCGGTGGCCGGCTGGCCGTCGGCCTCGAGCACGAGCCGCTGGTTCGGCGTGTCCAGCACCCCGGCCCCGCGCACCCCGGTCGCGCGGGCCGCCGCCGCCGCGGCCTCGCCGACGCCGACGCCGTGCAGGCGGAGCCGCTCGGGGTCGAGCTGCACCTGCAGCTGCCGCTGCGCGCCGCCGAAGATCGCGACCTTGGCGACGCCGGGCGTGGCGAGGAGCCGGGGCCGCAGCGTCCAGTCGGCGAAGGTGCGCTGCGCCATCGCATCCTGCGTCCGCGACGTCAGCCCGACGACGAGCACCGTGCTGGACGAGCTCGTGAGCGGCGTGAGCACCGGTGCCCGCGCCGTCGACGGGAGGCGCCCGGCCGCCTCCACCAGCCGCTCCGCCAGCGCCTGGCGGGCGCGGTGCACGTCGCCGCCGCGCGCGAGGATGGCGGTGATCACGGAGAGCCCCTGGATCGACTGGCTCCGCACCTGCGCGATGCCGCCGACCCCGCCGATCGCCTCCTCGATCGGCCGCGTGACGAGCAGCTCCACCTGCTCGGGCGAGAAGCCGGGCGCCTCGGTCTGGATCGCGACCTGCGGCGGCGCGAACTCGGGGAAGATGTCCACCTTCGCGCCGCGCACCACCTCCAGCCCGTAGACGAGGAGGGCCGCCGCGATCCCCACGACGACCCCCCGGTGCCGCACGCTGAAGCGGACGAGCGCGTCGAGCATTCAGTCGCCGTCCCCCTGCTCGTCGCCGACCGTCACGCGCGAGCGGAACTCCTCCGAGAGCAGCTGCTGCGCCCCGCGCACCACCACCCGGTCGCCCGGCGCGAGCCCGCGCGCGACCACGAAGCCGCCGGGCACCGCGCCGTCGGGCGGCAGCGCCACGCGCTGGTAGCGCCCCGCGCCGCGCGCCACCCAGGCCCAGGGCAGCCCTTCCCACTGCACCACCGCGCGATCGGGCACGAAGACGCCCTCGCGCCGCCGCCCGCCGGCCTCGGGGAGGAAGCCGACGACCGGCTGCCCCGGCCGCGCGCCGGGCCACGCGCGCTCGAGCCGGAAGAGCCACGCCGGCTGCCGCGTCACCGGGTCCGCCTCCGCGGCAGGCCCCACCAGGGCGGCACGCCGGCGCGCGGCGGTGGCGGCCGGGGCGACCTCGACCTCGCGCGGCGGCGTGTCGAGCCCGAAACCCGTGAGGGCGACGAGCGGCGCGGAGTAGTCGGTGAGCTCGAGCAGCGGCTGCTCGGCGGCCACGAATTCGCCCGGGTGGGCGAGCACGCGCGTCACCGTGCCGGCACGCGGCGCCGCGAGCGGACGCGCGTCCGAGACCTGGCCGAGCACCGCACCGGCCTCGACGACGTCGCCCCACGCGGGCCAGCGCGCGCCCTCCGGCTCGGCGAGGCGGCCGGCGAGCGGCGCCCGGAGCACCGCGACGCGCTCCGCCTCCGGCTCGACGCTGCCCAGGAGCCGTCGCTCGGCCGCCTGCCGCGTGCCGCGCACGACCTCCTCCACGAGGCCGAGCCGCCCCCGCTCGGCCTCGTCCAGCACCACCGCGACCGCGCCGAGCTCCCCCTGCACGCGCGACGGGGCGACGACGGGCGCATCCGCCTCGGGCGCGGGCGTGCCGCGCCCGCACGCGCCAAGCAGGAGCAGCGCAAGGAGGCCGGCGCCGCCCACGCGGCTCATCGCGCGTCCTCGCGCACGGCGCGGCCGACGTCCGGCCAGCGCGCCGGCCGCACGAGCCAGGTGCCGAGCGCCTGCTCGAGCGCGAGCCCGGCCTCCGCACGAGCGGCGCGGGCGGCCGACGCGGCGCGGCCGGCCCGCACGCGCTGCAGCCGCTCGG
>JANRIU010000010.1:0-16282 GCA_033764615.1 Gemmatimonadales bacterium
AGGCCGGCGGCGCGCCGCCGGCCGGCGCCGACGCCGGCGCCCGCTCCACGTCGGCCAGCACCTCGCGCAGCGACACGAGCCGGTCCATCAGCGTCCAGCGGAGCAGCAGCGTCTCGACGACGAGCCGCTGCTGGCTGCTGCGGCGGATCGCCGCCTCGGAGTCGGTGAGCAGCCGGAGCATGCGCAGCACGTCGCCCGCCTCGAGGCGATCCTCGTACTCGGCGAGGCGGAGCCGCAGCGCCTCGGTGAGCGCCTCGGGCTCCGTGCCGACCTTCCGCATGAGCAGCGCGCGCAAGAGCTCCCCCGCCCCGCCCGCGAACTCCCCCAGGTCGGCGCCCGAGGCGACCAGCCGCTCCACCAGCGCGAACACCCCCGGCGCATCCCGCTGCGTCACCACGCGCAGGAGCTCGCCGTACAGCTCGTCGTCCACGAGGCCGAGGATCTCGCGCACGCGTCCGGGCGTCACCCGCTCCGCGCCGAACGAGAGGCACTGGTCGAGCACCGAGAGCGCGTCGCGCATGCCGCCGTCGGCGTGGCGCGCGATCAGCGTGAGCGCGTCGTCCTCCGCCTCGATCCGCTCCTCGGCCAGCACCGCGCGCAGTCGCTCGCGGATCGCGGCGGTCCCGATGCGGCGAAAGTCGAAGCGCTGCAGGCGCGAGAGCACCGGGGCGGCTGTCGACTGGATCTTCTGCGGTTCCGTGGTCGCGAAGACGAACACCACGCCCGGCGGCGGCTCCTCGAGGATCTTGAGGAGCGTGTTCCACGCCTCGCGCGTGAGCATGTGCGCCTCGTCCACGATGTACACCTTGTGGTGCCCCTCGCGGGACGCCGCGTACATCGCGCGCTCGCGCAGCTCGCGCGCATCGTCGACGCCACGGTTGGACGCCGCGTCGATCTCCACCACGTCCAGGTTGGCGCCTCCCGACCAGATCCGCTCGCAGTCGGCGCACTGCCCGCACGGATCCCCCTCAGGGTCGCGGTTCGGGCAGTTCAGCGCCATCGCGAGGATGCGCGCGGCCGTCGTCTTGCCCACGCCGCGCGGGCCCGAGAAGAGATATCCGTGCCCCACGCGCCCGCGCGCGACCGCCGAGCGGAGCACGTGCGCGACGTGGTCCTGGACGAGCAGGTCGGTGAAGCGGCGGGGGCGGTACCGGCGGGCGAGGGCGAGCGCCATGCGCACAAGTTAGCGCCGCCATGCCCCCTCGCGTCCATCGGGCACCGCCGCAACAGGGTGTGGCGCCGATGCAGCGATGCACACGCAGCGCGCCGGCGACGGCGTCGGCCCCTAAGGCCCTACAGCACAACGAGTTGGCCCACCGTCCATCACGGCCGGGTGATGAGCATGAATCCTGCTGCACCTGCCATCAGGCCGCAGGCTTTGACGCAACGGACTGCTTCGAGGCCTCGCCTCCTCCCAACTCACGGAGCCCGATCGCATGACGCGCCGCGCATTCCGCCTCGCCGCCGCTGCCCTGCTGCTGCCGACCCTCGCTGTCGCGCAGGGGCCGGCCAATACCGGCCAGAACGTCGTCGGTGGCATCGACCAGAACTGGACGTACTCGCTCAACAACTCCGCGTTCGGCAACGCCTTCCTCGTGACGGCCAAGCCGGGCGCTTGGCAGAGCGTCGGCGCGGGCTACGACTGGATCTCGGTAAACTCGAACGCCTCGTCCGGCATCTTCCCGTCCAATCACCGGTTCCGGACGACGTTCGACCTGACCGGCTTCGACCACACGACCGCCGTGCTGCGCTTCAAGTGCGCGCACGACAACTTCTTCGCCTCCTGGAGCCTGAACAGCGCGACCTCCTCCACCAACGTCTGCGGTGGGGACAACGGTTTCCAGTTCGGCGCGGTGAGCACGGTGAACTCCGGCTTCGTCGCCGGACTGAACACGCTCACGTTCAGCATCAACGGCGATGGCCAGACGGACGGACTGGTGTTCAAGGTCGAGTCGTTCGACGTGCGCCGCCTGCCGAACGTCGTCATCCCGGAGCCCGGCACGTACGCGCTCCTCGGCACCGGCTTGCTCGGCCTCGCGCTGGCGGGCCGCCGCCGCCGCTGAGCCAGTCGACATAACCGTGCCGCGGGCGCCCTCCCGCGCACACGGCGACGACGCCCGACCCGGTCTCCGGGGCGGGCGTTCGTCGTTCCGGGGCCCGGCGCAGCTCGTGGCCGCATGCGCCATCCTGCTCGCCGCGTGCGGCGGCGAGTCGGCACCGCCCGCCGGCGTGCCGTACAGCGAGTCGCCCGCGGGCGCCGCCATCGAGCTCGCCGACCTGCGCCGCTTCTGGGCCGCCTACGATGCCGGCGGCCGCGACGGCGACATCAGCGCCTACCAGCGCCGCTACCTCGACTCGGCGTCCGCCGGGCTCCGCGCACTGATGCAGAGCCGCCAGGTCACCGCCGCCTCCCTCGCCGCCATGACGCGCATCGCCCCCGCGTATTTCGACGCGCTGCGCGGCCAGCTCCTGCCGCTCACGGCCGACGCGCCGGTCTTCGCGACCATCCGCGCCAACTACGAGCGCGTCGAGCAGCGGTATCCCGAGTCGGTCTTCCCGGCGCTGTGGATGCTGGTGGGGCGCTTCAGCACCGGCGGGACGACGGCGGGCGGTGCGGGGATGCTGATCGGCAGCGAGTTCTTCGGCGCCGACGCGGCACCACCGCTCGACGGCCTGCCCGCGTTCGCCCGCGCCAACGTGCGGAGCCTCGCCACCCTGCCGCCGCTCGTCGCGCACGAGCACGCGCACATCCTGCAGGCGCGCGCGGGCGCGCGCGGCCTGTCGGACGGGCACACGCTGCTCGAGCGCACGCTCGCGGAGGGCGGCGCGGAGTTCCTCGCGGAGCTGGTCTCGGGAGCGAACACGATGCCGGCGCAGCATGCGTGGGCGCGCCCGAGGGAGCGCGCGGTGTGGGAGGAGTTCCAGCGCGAGATGCGCGGCACCGACATCACTCGCTGGCTCTACAACCAGGGGACGGCCACCGCCGACCGCCCGGGCGACCTCGGCTACTTCGTCGGCTACCGCATCGCGCAGGCGTACTATCGGCGCGCCGCCGACACGACGCAGGCGTTCCGGGACCTCGTCGCCCTGCGCGACGCGGAGGGGATCCTCCGCGCCAGCGGCTACGACGGCTCCGGGCCCTGACACCCCGCGCACGGCCCGCAGGCCCGGAAAACACGACGCCCCCGCCCGATTAGGGCGGGGGCGAGTGCTCCAGGCACCCCGCAGCGATCCTGCCATTCGCTTAGTGCTGCTGCCGGCGAGGCCCTGACACGGTTCGCGCGGCCTGACCCTGCGGACCTGGAGCGAGGAATAGTCTAATCGCCGACCGGAGCCGCCGCTACGCGCCCGGCCGGCCGGGCACCTTCGGGCGCGGCAGCCGCGCCCGCCGGCGCGCGCGCTCCTCGGCGAGGCGACCGCGCAACTCCGCCTTCGCCGAGACGGGCCGCGCCGTGGCCGGCGCTGCATCGGCCGCCTCGTCCGCGTCGTCGCCGAGCAGGTCATCCACGAGGGCCAGCAGCCGCGCGGGCCCGCTCTCGCGGAGCCCCGACAGCCGGCGCCCGAGCCGCTGCCGCGTCGCGCGGCCCGACTCGGGCGCGTACAACACAGCGAGGAGGGCGCCGATCGCCGCCCCGGCCAGCAGCCAGCCGAGCCGGCCGTCGCCCCCCTCGCGCTCGCTCACCGGCTCACTCGCCGGCGTCCGCGTCGTCCACCGCGACGAGCGCGGGCTCCCACGTCGCGTGGTGCTGCACCGGCGCGTGGATGAAGCGCCGCACGATCGCCGCGGTGCCGCCCACCTTGAGCTGCGCGAACAGGAACGCGAACGTCTTCTCGAGGTCGCCGCCGATCGCCGCGCGCACGTCCGCGGGCAGGCCCCACAGCTCCTTCTTGAACGGCCCGATCGCCTTCTTCCGCGCCTTGTAGTAGAACTGCTCCGGCGTGTCGCCCGCCTTCCTCTCGCTCTGCGCGTTGGCGTCGAGCCACGCGTACATCCGCGCGCGCAGCTCGGCCGGCAGCGCCGGGTGGTCGAAGACGATGTTCTGGAAGTTGGTCGCGAGGTGGATCTCGGCGGTCTCGACCCGCGGGAAGTTGCCGAACGCATCGGGAGGCAGCGTGCTCGCGCCGTGCTGCACCGCGCCGCCGAGCCCGTAATCCTTGCGGGCGGAGGCCGACAGCGCCTCGAGCGCCTCGAGGTCCAGCTTCACGTCGGCGATGGAGCCGTCGGCGAGCACCACGCCGCCGTGGCTGGTGCCGGTCTGCACCGAGATCTTCGAGATCCCCTCCTTCACGCCGAGGGCCGCGATGGCGCGGTTGTACCCCTGCATGAAGGCGTGCAGCTCCTCCACCGTCGAGTTCTTGTGCCCGACCTCGCCGATCTCGGCGCCGACCGAGACCGTGACGCCCTTCGGCTCGCGCTCGCGGATGAACTGCGTGATCTCGGCGGCGCGCTCGTAGTTGAGCCGCTGCTGCGCGTCGAGCGTCTCGTGGGCGAGGTCGACCAGCGTGGAGGTGTCGACGTCGATGTTGTAGAAGCCGGCGGTGACCTCCTCGCCGATCAGCTTCTTCACCTCGCCGACCTCGCCCTCGGGGTCGGTGGCGTACTTCTTCGCGTTCACCTGGCAGTGGTCGCCCTGGATGAACAGCGGCAGGTGGTACCCCTCGCGGAGCGCGGCCGCGATCATCACGCTCACGTACTCGGCGGGCCGCTGCTCCGTGTAGGCGATCTCCGAGCGAGCGATCTCGAGGATGATGGCGCCGGCGTCGGCGGCGCGGGCGGCGCGGAAGACGGCGCGCGCCGTGTCGTACGCCATCGCGCGGACGTTGATGGCGGGGACGGTGAAGCCGCCGCACTCGCCGCGACCGCGCGCGATGTAGAGGTCGTGGATCGAGGCCGGGCGGCACCCCATGGCCTGGCCGAGCTCCCAGAGCAGCTTGCGCGCGGCGTCCTTCGTCGCGTCGTCGCCGAAGACCGCGTCCCATGCCAGGCGATCCGTCGCCTCGCCCTGCAGCACCGCCGGCTCCTGCACGGCGACACCGTGACCGCTCACCACCACCGCGCCGCGGAAGTGGGAGAGCACCTGTTCGAAGGCCTGACTCATCGACGGAACCTCTTGTGGTTGCTGGAGTTGCGGGTCTGGACAGCCCTGAAAGATAGCGCGTGGGGTGGAGTGCCGGGAGGCGTTGGGCGAGCCGGCAGGCGGGCGGGCCGGCGGGCCGAAGGCGACATGCCGTCGTCACGCTCCGCGCGCATCGGCCTCCTGCCCGCTGGCCCTTCGGCCCTCCGCGCTATGCCTCCTCCAGCGGCTCGCCCGCGTCCGGCTCCGGCGCGTAGCCCGGCCGCCCCATGGCGGCGAAGGTGAGCCGCTTGCCAAGTTCCACGCCGGGCTGGTCAAACGGGTCGATGCCGTAGAAGACGCCGGCGAAGCCGGTCGCGAGCTGGAAGAACATGAGCAGCTCGCCGACCGTCTCGGCGTCGACCTGCGGCAGGCGCAGCAGGCCGTGCATGCGCCCCATCCGCGCGAGCGCCGCGGACGTCGCGTCCCGCTCGGCCGTGAGCAGCGCGCCGAGCGTGTGCCCCGGCAGGTAGGCGAGGTCGGGCGGGAGCGCGGCGGGGTCGCCGGGGATGCGCACGTCGACGCCCGGGTGCTCGACGCCGACGAGCGTGATCACCTTGTCGAACGGCCCCTCCATGAACAGCTGCACCTGGCTGTGCTGGTCGGTGGCGCCGAGGGCGCCGACGGGCGTGGGCCCGGTGTGCACCACGCGGCCCGCGCGGTCGACGCGCTTCCCGAGCGACTCCGCCCAGAGCTGCCTCAGCCACTCGGCGAGGTCGCGGAGGCGGTCGCAGTACGGCATCAGCACGTGGATCGGCGCGCCGTGCGCGTGGTCGGCCTCGTGGTGCAGCGCGGCGTAGAGGGCCGCCGGGTTCCGCAGCAGGTCGGGCTCCTCGCCGCGGCGGAGCGCCGTCGCGGCGCCGCGCACCAGCGCATCGATGTCGAGCCCGACGAGCGCCGCGGGCACGAGGCCGACGGCCGTGAGCACCGAGAAGCGGCCGCCGACCGGCGGCGGCACGTCGAAGAGCGGGATCCCCTCGCGCGTGCCGAGCTCGCGCAGCGCACCGCGCGCCGGGTCGGTGGTGAAGACGAAGTGGCGCGGGGCGTGCTCGCCGACGGCGTCCTCCAGCCAGCGGCGCACCACGAGGTACTGCGCGAGCGTCTCGGCCGTGCCGCCCGACTTGCTGATCACGTTCACCAGCGTGCGCCGGGGGTCGAGCCGGCGGAGCGTCGCGGCGATGGTGACGGGGTCGACGTTCTCGAGGATGGTCAGCGTCGGGAAGCCGTCGCGCGCCTCGAGGTCGAGCTCGTTCCACGCGGGCGGGCGCAGCGCGGTGAGCAGCGCGCGCATGCCGAGCGCGGAGCCGCCGATGCCGAGCACGACGACGTGGCTGAACGCCTGGCCCACGCCCTCCGCGTACGCGCGGATGGCGCGCAGCGTCTCGCCCTGCTCGCCGAGGGCGAGGAAGCCGTACTCGCCGGCGGCACGGCGCGCGGCGACCTCGGCGCGCACCTCGCCGAAGCGGGCGGCGAGCGCGGGGAGCCGGCGGCGGGGGATGCCGCGCCCGGGCTGCAGCTGCTCCTCGAGCATCCGGCCGTACACGTAGCGCATGGTCATGCCTCCAGGATGAGCCCGTCCCACGCCGGCTCGATGCCGGGCGGCAGCCGCGCCGCCAGCTCGGCGTGGCCGGTCTCGTGCGACAGGTGGGTCAGGTAGGTGCGCTCCGCGCCGACCGCACGGGCCACCTCGATCGCCTCGGGGATGCTCAGGTGCGTCGGGTGCGGGCGCCACCATAGCGCGTTGAGCACCAGTGCGCGCACCCCCGCGAGGAGCGCGCGCCCCTCCTGGGGGACGGCCTGCACGTCCGTCACGTACGCGAGGTCCCCCACGCGGTAGCCGTACACCGTCATCGGCCCGTGCGCGAAGGCGATCGGCAGCACCGGCACGCCGAGCACGTCCTGCCAGGTGCCCGGCGTGAGCGGCGTGAGCGTCAGCATCGGCTTCGACGTGCCGGTGACGGCCTGCACCGCCGGATTGAAGATGTAGTCGAAGGAGGTGCGCAGGTGCTCGAGCGTCGCGGGGGGGCCGAAGAGCGGGACATGGGCGCGCTGCTTGACGGAGAAGATGCGCAGGTCGTCGATGCCGTTGACGTGGTCGGCGTGCCCGTGCGTGTAGAGCACGCCGTCGACCGCGCGCACGCCCGCGCGCAGGAGCTGGAGGCGGAGCTCCGGCGGCGAGTCGATCAGCAGGGTGCGCCCGCCGGCCTCGAGCAGCGCGCCGGTGCGCAGGCGCGTGTCGCGCGGGTCGGTGGAGGTGCACACCGCGCACGCGCAGCCGACCTGCGGCACCCCGAAGCTGGTACCGGTGCCGAGGAGCGTGAGCCGCGCCGTCAGACCGACTCGACCTTGAGCAGGTTGGTGGTCGCCTTGCGCCCGAAGGGGACGCCGGCGGAGACGACCACGCGCTCGCCCGGCTTCGCGAGGCCGCGCGCGATCAGCTCCTGGCGCGCCACCGCGAGCAGTTCGTCGTAGCTCGGGAAGTCGGGGACGAGCACGGGGAGCACGCCCCAGACGAGCGCGAGCTGCCGGTGCGTGAGCGGGTCGGGTGTGAAGGCGATGATCGGCACCGACGGCCGGTACGCCGCGATGGTGCGCGCGGTGAAGCCGGTGCTCGTGAAGCAGGTGATGCACGGCACGCGCATCAGCTCGGCGGCGGCGCAGACCGCCACCGCCAGCGCGTCCTCCATGCGCGCCCCCTCGGGCGCGCCGGGCCCGGCGTGGCCGCGCAGCGGGCGCCGGCCGGCCGCGAGCTCGAGCGACGCCACGTTGCGCGGCCGCTCGCGCTCCAGCTTCCGGGCGATGCGCACCATCGCCTGCACCGCCTCCATCGGGTGCTTCCCGACCGCCGTCTCGGCGGAGAGCATCACCGCGTCCGTGCCGTCCAGGATCGCGTTGGCCACGTCGGACGCCTCGGCGCGCGTCGGTCGCGGCGCGTGCACCATCGACTCGAGCATCTGGGTCGCCGTGATCACCGGCTTGCCGTGCGCGCTCGCCTCGCGGATGAGGCGCTTCTGGACCAGCGGCACGTCCTCGAACGGCAGCTCGACGCCGAGGTCGCCGCGGGCGACCATGATGGCATCGGCGGCGTTGAGGATCCCGCCGATCTCGCGCAGCGCCGTGTCCTTCTCGATCTTGGCGATGAGGCGCACCGTCGGCGGCACGAGGCGGCGCACCTCCTCCACGTCGTGCGGCCGCCGCACGAAGGAGACGGCGATGTACTCGACGCCGAGTTCCACCGCGCGCCGCACCTCCTCCCGGTCGCGGTCGCTCACCGCCGGCGCCGAGACCTCCACGCCGGGGAGGTTCATCCCCTTGTTGGACTTGAGTTCCCCCCCGTGCACGACGCGCGCGAGGACGCGCGGCCCGTCCACGTCGAGCACGTCGGCCGCGAGCAGGCCGTCGTCGAGCAGGATGCGCGCGCCCGGCCGCACGTCGGCGGCGAGGCCGTCGTAGGTGGTCGGGATCTCCTCCGGCCCGGCGATCGCCTCGGGCGCGAAGACGATCTTCTGCGAGACCTCGAGGTGCCGCGGCGCCGGCAGGGTGCCGACACGGATCCGTGGCCCCTGCAGGTCGACCAGGATCGCCGCCGAGCGTTCCGCCGCCCGCGCCGTGATCACCTCCCGCAGCATGCCGATCCACCGGCTGCGGATCTCGGGCGTCCCGTGCGAGGTGTTGATCCGCACCACGTCGACGCCCACCTCCAGCATCCGGGCGATCGCGCCCGGCTCCGCCCACGAGGGGCCCAGCGTCGCCACGATCTTGATCCGCCGCGGCCCCTCGCCGAGTCCCGCCGTCCGCTCGTCAGCCATCGCCCATCCTCCCGTTCCCCCGCCTGACCGCACCGCCGGCCCCTGCCGCCGATTGTCGCGCCCGCTCCACACCCCCTGTGGCCCGAAGTCGCCGGCTTCCACACCAGCGAGCCGCTATGCACACGATGCTCCACACGTCGTGCACACCCAGCGAGCATCCATCAACGTTTCCACGCACATCTATCCACATGTGCAATCTCTGGTCGGCCCCTTGACTTCCACCGCGTGTTCGGCGTGGTGCCATGCACCGTACGCCCAAGTTGACAGTCCAAGTGCATGCGCTGCAACGACTTGAAAATGTGTCACCTGAGGGTGACAGTCCCGGATGACCGATTTCCCTTCACGATAGTGGGCGGGAGGGCCCACTCATGCACAGAATCAACATCGGAGTTGTGGACGGAGAAACGCCCTCGCGTTGTCGTCGTGATGCAGTCGTGATGCGCGTCCCGCGCGCGCGGATCAGGCCGGCGCGGCATGCGGCGCGCGGGTCATGCAGACGATCGCCGCGACGATGAGGAGGCCGCCGGCCCACTCCGGGGGCCGCATCGCCTCCCCGAGCACGAGGGCCGCGGCGATCGACGCGACGACCGGCTCCAGCGTCGAGGCGATGCCGGTGCGCGCCGCGCCGAGCCGCCTGAGCGCGTAGAGCATGAGCAGCAGCGGGATGACCATCGCCCCCACGACGAGGTAGAGCACCGCGAGCACGTTGGGGGTGGTGAGTGGCGTGCGCCAGAGCGCCGACGCGTCTCCCACGACGAGGGCCGTGGCCGTCGCGGCGGTGACGACCCAGGTGCTGGCGGTGAGCTGGGAGACGCCGCGCACCAGGATCGCCTCGAAGCACAGGGTCTGGGCCGCCAGGCAGAGCGCGCAGGCGAGGCCGGTCAGGAGGGCGCTCGGCGTGAGCTGCAGGCGCCCGCCCGAGCCGACGAGCAGGTAGCTGCCGGCCAGCGCCGCCGCCACGGCGAGCACCGACCAGCGCTCGAAGCGCGTGGTGCCGCGGCTCCAGCCCCAGAGCACCAGCAGCGTCGGCGCCAGGTACTCGAGGAAGACGGTGGTGCCGACGTTCGTCTGGCGGATGGTGAGGTAGTAGAACAGCTGGAGGAGGCACATCATCACGCCGCCGAGCGCCGCCATCCCCCAGGCACGCCGCGGCAGCTCGAGCGCCCGGCGGTCGATGGCGGCGAGCAGCGCGCCGAGGCACGCGGCGGTGCCACCGAGGCGCAGCACGATGAGGCCCGTCGGCGCGAGGTCGGCGCCGACGAGCAGCTGCTTGGCCACGACGCCCGAGACGCCCCACAGCGACGCGGCGATGACGATCGCGAGCAGCGCCATCTAGAACCCGCGCGCCCGGCCGGCGGCGCGGCGGAACGCCGCCAGCTCCGCCGGCCGCGCCGCGAAGTTGTCCGCGCGCCACGCCACGCTCCCGTCCGGCCCGACCAGGAAGAGCACCGAGCGGTTCTCCCCCTTCCGGCGCGCGGCACCGTACCGCCCGGCGGCCAGCTGCGCCGTGTCGGCGAGCAGCAGGATCGGCACGTCGGCCGCGCGCGCGGCCTCGCGGAGCGCGGCCGGGCCATCGGTGGACACGACGGCCAGCACGCTGCCGGGCGGGAGCGCCTCGCGCTCGGCATCGAGCACGCGCAGCAGCGCGCGCGCCGCCGAGTCGGCGAGCGAGCCCGTGAAGTGGAGCACGACGAGCTGGCCGCGCGCCTTCCAGAGCGTGAACGGGAAGTCGGCGCTGCCGACCGTGTCGCGCGTGGCCCACGGGAGCACGAGGTCCGGCGCCGTGGCGCCGGGGCCGGGGCCGCGCTGCGCGTAGAGCGTGAGCTCCTGCGCCGCCAGCGCCGTGGCTCGGCGCGCCGGCGGCATGGCCGGCAGCAGCGCCAAGGCGACGAGCGCCGCGCCCAGCAGCCGGCACGGCCGGTTCACGTGCCGACCGCCTTCGCGAGCGCCCCGGCGATGTCCTGCTGCCCGCCGGTGCCGGTGTACGTCACCTTCCCTGCGCGATCGATGATGACCACGAAGCTGGTCGTCGGCACGTGGTACGCGCGCGCGCTCGCGCCCTTGTCGTCGTAGAGCGTGACGAAGGGGGGCTGGTGCTGCGCGAGGTACCGGCGCACCCGCTCCTTCGACTGGTTCACGGTGACGTTCACGCCGTAGAACGCCACCTTGTCGCCATACTGCTGCTTCGCCGCCTTCATGCGCGGCATCAGCTCCTCGCAGAGCGAGCACCACGTGGCCCAGAACTCGAGCACCACCGGCTTCGTCCCGATGACGCGGCCGAGGTCGACCGGGCGCCCGTCGAGGTCGTTGACGACGACGGCCGGCGCCTTCGCGCCGGGGGCGATGGGGTCATCCTGGGCGCTCCGCGCGGCCGGGACGGCCGCGCGGAGCGCGGCGGACGGGCGGACGGGCGGACTGGCGGACGCGGTGTCGAGCGCCACGCCGGCAGCCAGCATCACCGCGAGGGCGGCGCGCCGGCAGGTCTGCCCCAGTCCGTCCGTCCGCCCGACCGCCCGACCGCCCGTCCGCCCATTCATGACACCCTCCCCATCTGCACGAAGTAGTACTCGGCCATCCCGAGCAGGACGACGCCGCCGAGCTGCTTGATCCGTACCATCCACGTACCACTCCGCGGCAGCGTGGCGAGGAGGCCGCTGGAGAGGCCGACCGCCACCAGGATCGCCGTCATGCCGAGGCTGAAGGCGAGCAGGTAGCCGAACCCGAGGACGGCGCTCTGCGTCGCGCCGACGAAGGTGAGCGCCGCGGCGAACGCGGGGGCGCCGCACGGCGCGGCGACGAGGCCGCTCGTCGCGCCGAGCACGAACGTGGCGGGCAGCGAGTCCCCGCCGATGCGGCCGAGGCGCGCCAGCACGGCCTGCGGCGCCTGCACCGTGAACACCCCGAGCAGTGCGAGCGCGGCGAGGAGCAGCAGGTTCCCCATCGCGAAGTACGCCCACGGGTTGGAGCCGATCGCGCCGAAGAGCGTGCCCGAGAGGCCGGCCACGAGGCCGAGCGACGCATATACGAGCGCGAGGCCCGAGACGTACGTCAGCGTGAGGGCGAGCGTGCGCGCCTTCGAGCGTCCGGCGGCGCCCGCGCCGCCCAGGATCCCCGCGGTGATCGGGATCATCGGGTAGATGCACGGCGTGAGGCTCGTGGCAAGCCCGGCGGCGAACATGGCGAGGACCCCGAGGAGCGGCTGCTCGCGGAGGAGGGTCTCGATGGGGGCGCTCAGACGCCCGCCGCCTCCCGGCTGCCGTAGCGGCTCGCGACGTAGTCGTCGAGGATCCGCAGGAACTCGGCGACGATGGCGTCGCCGCGCAGCGTGGTGCGGAGCTGCCCATCGACGTACACGGGCGCGGTCGGCGCCTCGAACGTCCCCGGCAGCGAGATGCCGATGTTGGCGTGCTTCGACTCGCCCGGCCCGTTCACGACGCAGCCCATCACCGCCACCTTCATCTCCTCCACGCCGGGGTACTGGTCGCGCCACGCCGGCATCTGCGCGCGCAGGTACGCCTGGATCTCCTCCGCCATCGACTGGAAGAAGGTGCTCGTGGTGCGCCCGCAGCCGGGGCACGCCGTCACCTGCGGGGTGAAGCTCCGCAGCTCGAGGCTCTGCAGGATCTGCTGCGCCACCCGCACCTCCTCGGCGCGGTCGCCGCCGGGCGACGGCGTGAGCGAGACGCGGATCGTGTCGCCGATCCCCTCCTGCAGCACGACGGCGAGCGCGGCCGCGCTCGCGACGATCCCCTTCATGCCGAGGCCGGCCTCCGTCAGGCCGAGGTGCAGCGGATAGTCGCAGCGCGCGGCGAGCCAGCGGTACACGTCGACCAGGTCCTGCACGCCCGACACCTTCGCGCTGATGACGATCCGGTCGTGCGGCATCCCGTTCGCCTCGGCGAGCGCCGCCGACTGCAGCGCCGAGGCGATCATCGCCTCGATCATGACCGTGCGCGCGTCCCACGGCTCGGCGCGCGCGGCGTTCTCGTCCATCATCTCGGTGAGGAGCTGCTGGTCGAGGCTGCCCCAGTTCACGCCGATGCGCACCGGCTTCGCGTGGCGGTTGGCGACCTCGATGATCTGCAGGAAGTGCTCGTCCCGCCGCTTGCCGCCCACGTTGCCGGGGTTGATCCGGTACGCGGCGAGCGCCTCCGCGCACGCCGGGTGGCGCGTCAGCAGGAGGTGCCCGTTGTAGTGGAAGTCGCCGACGATCGGCACGTCGAGCCCGAAGCTCGCGAGCGTCTCGACGATGCGGGGGACCGCGGCCGCCGCCTCCTCGTTGTTCACCGTGACCCGGACGATCTCGCTGCCGGCGCGGTGCAGCTCGGCGACCTGGTGCACCGTCGCGCCGACGTCGGCGGTGTCGGTGTTCGTCATCGACTGCACGACGATCGGATGGGCCGAGCCCATCAGGACGTTGCCGACGCGGACCGTGGGCGTCGGGCGGCGGGAGGCGGCGGGCATCCGCCGAATCTAGCTCCGGTCGAACGACGCGGCGGTGATCCGGTCGAGGTCGGCGCGGGCCAGCACCAGGTCGGCCGCCCGGGCGGAGGCCCGGGCGTTCGCCGCGCTCCGCGCGCTCGGGATCGCGAGCACCGTCGACCCCTGCGCGAGCACCCACGCCAGCACCAGCTGGTGCGCCGTCACGCCCAGCTCCGCCGCCATCGGCGCGAGCACGGGATGCGCCGGCAGCGTCCGGTTCAGCCGGCCCCCACCCACGGGCGAGTACGCCAGGAAGCCGATGCCATGCTCGGCGCAGTACGCGACCACGCCCGTCTCCAGCGCCTCGCGGAAGAACGGGTTGAGCCGGTTCTGCACCGCCGTCACCGGGACGATCGCCTGCGCGCGGCGGATCTGCTCGACCGTGACGTTGGACAGGCCCACATGCCGGATCTTGCCCGCCTGCCGCAACTCGGCCAGCGCGCCGACCGACTCCTCGAACGGCACCTGATGGTCGGGCTGGTGCAGCTGGTAGAGGTCGATCGCGTCGACGCCGAGCGCCCTGAGCGAGCGGTCGCACGCGCGGTGCAGCCGCTCCGGGCGCGCATCCCGCTCCCAGCGCCCGTCGGGACGGATCATGCCGCCCTTGGTGGCGACCACGATGCCGGACGGGTCGCCCGGCCAGATGCGGAGCGCCCTCGCGATGAGCCGCTCGTTGTGCCCCACCTCGTCGGCGCCGAGGCAGTACACGTCGGCCGTGTCGACGAGCGTCACGCCGCATTCGAAGGCGGTCAGCAACGTGCGCAGGGCCGCCTCCTCGTCGGGGCGGCCCTGCACGGAGAGATGCATCCCGCCGAAGCCGACCGCCGAGACGGCGGGTGCGCCGGGTCCCAGCGGCCGGAGGCGCACCGGCCTACTCGAGGTCGAGGCGGTTGAGCAGCAGGTCCCAGTTCTGCGGCGGCACCATCGCCTTCAGCGGCGCGATCGCGGCGAGGATCTCGTCCCGCGTCCCGGCGATGCGACGGTCCCGCAGCTCGCCCACCATCTTCGCGAAGCGCTGGTCGTACGTCTCGACATCCAGGTCACCCGCCTTGCGCATCTCGTGCAGGCGCTTGAGCTCCTCGGCGAGGCGCGTCGGGGCGATCGGCTTCAGCTCGGACATGTGGTGGGGCTCCGTCGGGATCGGGAGGTCTGTGAGGGCCGCCGGCCTTCCGTCCGGCAACCCTCAAACTTCTCCCCCTCGCGACCGCGGCGCAACCAGCGGCCCCGCCGGGCGGCGGGCGCGTGGCGGCTCAAGTGCGCCCGAACGGCTGCCGAGAACCCGCGCGGGAGAGCGTGGGGCCGGGCGTCCCATGCCGATAACGTCTTATCCTGAAGGGGTCGCCGCCGATGCTCTACGCGCCGCAGTCGAACGCCACCGGCACGTCGCTCTCGCAGAAGTACGGGATCTCCGAGCAGAACCTCCGCACCCGCCAGGCGTACATCCGCCTCGGCGAGGCCGACCGCGATGCGATGCGACAGCTCACGCCGTGGGCCGAGCGCGTCTTCCCCGAGCTCGTGCGGCAGGCATACGACCACCAGTTCTCGTTCGCGGCGACGTCCGCCTTCTTCCAGCAGCACGTCGGGAAGAAGGGCCAGTGGACGATGACACAGCTGCGGCAGCACCTGGAGCAGATGCTCCTCGGCTACGCGCTGGAGCTCTTCCGGCATGCCGACAGCGGCTGGGGCGCGGCGTACTTCGAGAGCCGGCTGCGCATCGGCCGGATCCACGACCAGATCGACCTGCCGATGAAGTGGTACCTCGGCACGTACACGGAGCTCTTCCGCCTCGTGGGCGACCGCCTGCGGCAGGACTTCGACGACGCGGCGCTGGTCCGCCAGGCCGAGCTCTCGCTGTTCCGCCTCTTCAACTACGACACGCAGGCGATCGCCGACGCGTACCTCCTCTCGGTGTTCGAGTCGATGGGGCTCGACCTGCAGCGCATCGAGGTGCACGGCGAGCAGGACCGCGCCGAGCAGCTGGCGCAGGCGAAGGGGATGTTCCGCAGCCTGCTCGCCCAGCTCGGCGACACGGTGGAGCAGCTCGGCCTCGCGGCGAAGGCGCTCACCGAGGTGAGCCAGCAGATGGCGGCCGGCGCCAACGAGACGACGGCGCAGGCGCAGGCGGTGAGCCAGGGCGCGGGCCAGGTGGACGCCGGCGTGCAGACGGTGGCGGCCGCGACCGAGGAGATGACGTCGTCCATCCGCGAGATCGCGCGGAACGCGTCGGACGCGGCGAAGGTGGCCGGCGGCGCGGTGGCGGCGACGCAGCAGACGTCGCAGGCGATGGACGTGGTGGGGCGCAGCAGCGAGGCGATCCAGGGCTTCGTGAGCACGATCGCGAGCATCGCGGCGCAGACGAACCTGCTCGCGCTCAACGCGACGATCGAGGCGGCGCGCGCCGGCGAGGCGGGTCGCGGCTTCGCGGTGGTGGCGAACGAGGTGAAGGAGCTGGCGAAGCAGTCGGCGCGCGCGAGCGAGGAGATCGCGTCGCAGGTGCGCGGCATCAGCGGCTCCGTGCACCAGGCGGCGGACGCGGCGCGCGACACGGCGGCGGTGATCGGGCGCATCAACGAGCTGCAGGGCCAGATCGCGGCGGCGGTGGAGGAGCAGTCGGCCACGACGTCGGAGATGGCGCGCAACATCGAGCAGGTGGCGGCGCAGACGGCGGGCATCACCAGCAACATCGGCGAGGTGGCCCGCGCCGCCGAGGACACCACGCGGGGCGCGGTCTCGGTGCAGCAGGCGTCGGAGGAGCTCTCGGCGCTCGCGGGCTCGCTCCGCGACCTCGTCGGCCAGTTCCGCCTCGAGGGCCACGGCGCGGCGGCGCCGGCCGCCTCGCGCCTGGCCCCGGGCCGCGCGCCCGCGGCGCACGCGGGC
>JANRIU010000011.1:0-24190 GCA_033764615.1 Gemmatimonadales bacterium
CGGCCGGCGGCGCCGCGCCCGCGCGCGGCGGACCGTCCGAGGTGCGCGGCGGCCCGATGGGCGGCATGCGCGGCCGGCGCGGCGGTCGTGGCGGCGGGAGCTGGGCGCTCCGGCGCGAGTACCGCTCCACCTACCGCGACACGCTGGTGAACTCCGAGGTGGTGACGACGGGCCGCTTCTGGGGCGAGGGGCGCAACGCCCCGCCGCTCCGGCCGCAGGCCGGCACCGCGAGCGACCCGGTCGAGATCTCGATCGACCAGTCGCTCGCCGCCGAGCTCGGCGTGGCGCTCGGCGACGCGATCACGTGGGACGTGCAGGGCGCGCCGGTCGTCTCGCGCGTCACGAGCCTCCGCGAGGTCGACTGGGCCCGCTTCGAGCCCAACTTCTTCGTCGTGTTCCATCCCGGCGCGCTCGAGCGCGCGCCGCAGTCGCTCGTGACGCTCACGCGCATCACCGATCCCGCGGCCCGCGGCGCGCTGCAGCGCCGCCTCGCCGAGCGGTTCCCGAACGTCACCACGGTCGACCTCTCGCTCGTGCAGCAGGCGCTCGAGGCGCTCGTCGACCGCGTGACGCTCGCCGTGCGCTTCATGGCGCTCTTCAGCCTCGTGACGGGCGGCGTGGTGCTCGTGGCGTCGGTGCGCACCAGCCGCTTCGCCCGCCTGCGCGAGGGAGCGCTCCTCAAGACCCTCGGCGCGACGCGGCGGCAGGTGCTGCGCGTCGCCTTCGCGGAGTACCTGTCGCTCGGCACGCTCGCCACGCTCGTCGCCCTCGGTCTGGCCTCCGGCGCCGGCTGGGCGATCGCGAGGTGGGTCTTCGAGCAGCCGTTCGCGGTGCCGGTCATGCCCTTCGCGATCCTCGCGGTGGTGCTCGCCGGCGGGACGGTGCTCGTCGGCCTCGCCAACTCGCTGGAGGTGGTGCGGAAGACGCCGCTGGCGGTGCTCCGCGGCGAGTAGGCCCGCCGCCGGGCGCCGAGCCTCGACGCGGCCGGACGCGGCACTACATTCGGGCGGCCTCGGGAGGGGGCGTCATGCTTTCCATCGATCTGCGCGGGCAGCGGGCGTTCGTGGCGGGAGTGGCGGACGACAACGGCTTCGGCTTCGCCATCGCGAAGGCGCTCGCGGCGGCCGGTGCCTCCGTCTGCGTCGGCACCTGGCCGCCCGCGCTCGGCATCTTCCGCGGGCTGCTGGAGCGCGGCAAGCTCGACGCGTCGATGACGCTCGACGACGGCCGCCGCATGGCGTTCGAGCGGATCTACGCGCTCGACGCCGCCTTCGACACGCTCGACGACGCCCCCGCCGAGGTGCGCGAGAGCAAGCGGTACAAGGACCAGGGCGACTTCTCCATCGCCGGCGTCGCCGCCGCCCTGGAGGCGGAGTTCGGCCGTCCCGCATTCGACATCCTCGTGCACTCGCTCGCCAACGGCCCCGAGGTGAAGAAGCCGCTGCTCGAGGTGTCGCGCCGCGGCTACCTCGACGCCGTCTCGGTCTCGGCGTACAGCCACATCGCCATGCTGCAGCGCTTCGGCCCGCTCATGCGCGCGGGCGGGAGCAGCGTGTCGCTCACGTACATGGCGAGCGAGCGCGCGATCCCCGGCTACGGCGGCGGCATGAGCTCGGCCAAGGCCGCGCTCGAGAGCGACACCCGCACGCTCGCCTTCGAGGCCGGGCGGCGCTGGGGGATCCGCGTGAACACGATCTCGGCGGGGCCGTACGCGTCGCGCGCCGCGAAGGCGATCGGCATCATCGAGACGATGGTGCAGTACTGCGAGGCGAACAGCCCGCTGACCCGCCCGCTCGACAGCCTCGACGTCGGCCACACCGCGGCGTTCCTCTGCTCCCCGCTCGCCGCGGCGATCACCGGCAGCACCGTGTACGTGGACAACGGCTACCACGCGATGGGGATGGCCGCGGAGTGGTACACCGCGATGGGCGCGGCCGCGGGCGCGCCGGCGGCGGCGGGAGGCGGGGCATGAGGCGGGCGATCGGGGGCGGACGGACGGGCGCGCACGGGACGCCGCGCGCCGGTTGGGCCGCGGCGCTGCTGATGCTGGCCGGAGGCCCGCTCGTCCTCCCGTCCGCCCTCGCCGCGCAGGACGCCGTCGGCGGCGACTACCGCTGGACGATGCCGGCGGCGTACCGCGAGGTGCAGCTCCGCGCGCAGGAGACGCAGCGCAAGCTGCTGCTCCAGATGGCCGACTCGATGCCGGAGCGGCACTACCGCGAGAGCGCCGAGCCGGGGCAGCGCCACTTCGCGGCGCAGCTGCACCACGTCGCCGCGGCCGACGTCTACATCGTCTCGAAGTTCCAGCTGGAGGCCGCGCCGCCGACGCTGCCGGACACCGCCACCACGTTCGCCAGCCGCGACGGGCTCAAGCGGTTCATCAACGCCGCGTACGACTACTCGATCAAGGCGCTGCGCGAGCAGCCCGACGCGGAGCGGCAGAAGAGCGTCTTCTACTTCGGCCAGCGCATCCCGAAGTGGCTCATCTGGGACGAGCTGAACCAGCACTCGATCTGGACCATCGGCCAGGTGGTCGCGAACTTCCGCCGCCACGGCATGGCGCCGCCGGCCTTCTCGTACTACTGAGCCGGCGGCCGGAGGCGGACGAGATGGATCGGCTGTTCCTGATGCTCGGGGGCGTCTCGGGCGCCATCGGCGTGGCGGCGGGCGCGTTCGGCGCGCACGCGCTGCGCGCGCGCCTCGAACCGCGGATGCTGGAGGTGTTCGAGACGGGCGCGCGATACCAGATGTACCACGCGCTGGCGCTCGTCGCCGCGGCGTGGGTCGCGTCGCGCACGCCGGGCACCCTCGCCACCGCGAGCGGCTGGCTGTTCGTCGCCGGCACCGTGCTCTTCTCCGGTTCGCTCTACGCCATGACGCTCACCGGCATCCGCGCCCTCGGCGCGATCACGCCGCTGGGCGGGCTCTGCTTCATCGCCGGCTGGCTCTGCCTCGCGTTCGCCACGCGCGGCAGCGGCGGCTGACCTCAGCCGCCCGCCGGCAGCTCCGCGAACAGCGCCGCCGC
This sequence comes from Gemmatimonadales bacterium, assembly GCA_033764615.1. Classification (GTDB taxonomy): domain Bacteria; phylum Gemmatimonadota; class Gemmatimonadetes; order Gemmatimonadales; family GWC2-71-9; genus JANRIU01. The sequence goes on from JANRIU010000011.1 coordinate 3,026, forward strand.
GTCCAGCTCCAGCGGCGGCACGCCCGCCGCCGGCGCCCAGGCGAATCGGCCCCGCTCGACCGTCACCGCCCCGCCTCCGACGATGCGCAGCAACTGCCGCTGCACGGGATCCGCGATCCAGTACTCGTCCGACCCCGCCGCGAGGTAGGCGCGCCGCTTCACCCCGCGGTCGCGCCGCGCGGTGGACGGGCTCTCGACCTCCACCGCCAGCAGCAGCCGCCGGCTCTCCGACCACTTCCACGGCAGGGCGCCGTCCGCCCGCGGACACGCCACGAACAGGTCCGGCTGGACGAGCGTGCGCTCGTCCAGCTCGACGTCGGCCGAGGCCACGAGCAGGCGGCCAGGCCGGTGCTGCCGCACTTACGGAGCGAGATGCAGCACCAGGCGGACGATCACCTCCTGGTGAGGCCACGTGGGCGCGGGCGTCACGTGGAGCTGGCGGTCCACGCACTCGCGACGCGACCCGTCCCCCGGGTCGGGCAGCGCGCGGAGGAGCGCGGCGGTCCAGCCAGCGTGCTTCGGCATGGGCATAGGCTATCCTCGGCCTTGGCAGGGAGGCAAGGCAGCATGCCGCCACGCTATCGCCGGGCGGGGCAGCGACCGTCATCGACATCGAGGCGGGAGCGGTGCGGAAAACGCGGACGGCCCCGCGAGGCGGGGCCGTCCGTTCCGTCGGTGGCAGCGCGCGCCTAGAAGATCGCCGCGGCGTGCAGGTTCGTCTTCAGCTGGTAGCCGAAGAGGACCATCAGGGCGCCGATGACGATGAACGCGATCACGAGCGAGAAGCCGAAGACGCGGCGGAGCAGCTTGCCATCGCCCTTGAGGTGCATGTAGAAGAACGCGACGAGCGCGAACTTCACCGCCGAGAGCACGATGAGGATCTCGGTGACGAAGTCGCGGACGACGCCGGCGCCGCGCTCGGCGATCTCGTACGCGCCGACCTCGAGCGCGGTGAGGATGAAAAGCACGACGGCGATCTGGACGTACGTGCCGGTGCCGGGGTGCTCGTGCCCCGCCTCGTGCGCGTGGGTGGCGGACTGGGCCATGGGTCAGCGCCTCACTTCATCAGGTAGACGACGGGGAAGATCACGATCCAGACCACGTCCACGAAGTGCCAGTAGAGCGCCGCGATCTCGAGGTTGAGCGCGCGCTCGGCCGTCAGCTTGCCGCGCACCGCCTCCACCATCAGCGCGCCGAGCCAGATCACGCCGAGGGTGACGTGGGTGCCGTGGAAGCCCGTGAGCGTGTAGAACGTCGTGCCGAACAGGTTCTGCTGGAGCGTGAGCCCCTTGTGCACGAAGTGCGTGAACTCGTAGACCTGCATGCCGACGAAGAAGAGCCCGCAGGTGATCGTCAGGCCGAGCCAGGTCAGCAGCTTCCTGCGGTTCCCCTCCTGCGCGCCGGAGAGCGCGAGCACGACGAAGAACGAGCTGAAGAGCAGCACCGCCGTGCCGAAGGTGACGAGCGGGATCTCGAAGATCGGCTCGAACAGCTTCCCGGTGGCGGGGTCGGTCCACTCCGCGTGGGGGAACGGCCCCTTCGTGTCCCGGCCGCGGTACACGAGGTAGGTGCCGATCAGCGACGCGAAGAAGAGGCACTCGGACCCGATGAAGGTCCAGATCGCCAGCTTCCGGTTGTCGATCCCGGTGACCGGCTCGGGGTGGATCGCGTGGGCGTCCGCGTGGGCCATCTCGACGGGCTCCGCTCAGTGCGTGGGCTCGAAGGCCCAGTTGAAGATCGACAGGAAGAGCAGCGAGGCGGAGGCGATCATCGGCCACGGGCCGAACCTCGCCATCAGCATGAAGCTGATGAAGATGAACGTCACGCCGAACGCGGCGAGCAGCGGCCAGAAGGAGTTGGGCGGCAGGTGGATCCCCGCGCCGCTGACGCGCGGCGGCTCGGGCAGCTTGCCGCCCGCGGCGCGGCGCCAGTCCCACAGCGGCTCGCGCGAGGCGACGGTCGGCACCTCGCCGAAGTTGAACACCTGCGGCGGCGAGGGGATCGCCCACTCGAGCGTCGCCCCGCCCCACGGGTCGGCCGGGGCCGGCGTCGCCTTGCGGGCCGAGACCCACCAGTTCCACATGAACACGAGCTGGGACAGGCCGAGCAGCAGCGCGCCGACCGTCTCGATCTGGTTCCACACCTCGAAGCCGAGGCCCGCCGGGTACGTGTAGACGCGGCGCGGCATGCCGTGCAGCCCGACGATGTGCATCGGGAAGAACGTCAGGTTGAAGGCGATGAACATCAGCCAGAAGTGCAGCTTGCCGATCCCCTCGTCGAGCATGTGCCCGAACATCTTGGGCCACCAGTAGTACGCCCCGGCGGTGAGCGCGAAGATCGCGCCGCCGAAGAGCACGTAGTGGAAGTGCGCGACGACGAAGTAGCTGTCGGTCTGCTGCAGGTCGGCCGGGGCGGCGGAGTGCATGACGCCCGAGATGCCGCCCATCGTGAACATCGCCAGGAAGCCGAGGGCGAAGTACATCGGCGTCTTCATCTGGATGGAGCCGCCCCAGGCGGTGCCGAGCCAGTTGAAGATCTTCACGCCCGTCGGGATCGCGATGAGCATCGTCGCGAGCGAGAAGAAGGTGTCGGCGAACGGCCCCATGCCCGTGGAGAACATGTGGTGGCTCCACACGCCGAAGCCGAGGAAGGCGATGAACGCCGTGGCGAACACCATCGCGGAGTACCCGAACAGCGGCTTCCGCGAGAAGACGGGCATGATCTCCGAGATGATGCCGAAGCTCGGGAGGATCAGGATGTAGACCTCGGGGTGCCCGAAGATCCAGAAGAGGTGCTGCCACAGCATCGGGTCGCCGCCGGTCGCGGGCGTGAAGAAGTTCGTGCCGAAGAGGCGGTCGAACATCAGGAAGATCAGCGCGACGGTGATGACCGGGAACGACAGCAGGATCAGCAGCTGCGTGATGAAGCTCGCCCAGACGAACATCGGCATGCGCATCAGCTTCATGCCGGGGGCGCGCATGTTGAGGATCGTGACGAAGAAGTTCACGCCGGCCGCGAGCGAGGCGATGCCGAGGATCTGCAGGCCCATCGCCCAGAAGTCCATGTTCAGCCCGGGCGAGTACTGCTTGCTGCTCAGGTTCGCGTAGCCGAACCAGCCGCCGTCCGGCGCGGCGCCCAGCAGGAAGCTCGCGTTCAGGAAGATGCCGCCGAGCAGGAAGACCCAGAGGCTGAACGCGTTGAGGCGGGGGAACGCCACGTCCCGCGCGCCGATGTGCAGCGGGATCATGTAGTTGAAGAACATCGCCGACATCGGCATGACCCCGAGGAAGATCATGGTCGTGCCGTGCATCGTGAACAGCTGGTTGTACGCCTCCGGACTCAGGAAGTTGTTGTCCGGCTTCGCCAGCTGCCAGCGGATCAGCAGGGCCTCGAGGCCCCCGATGAGGAAGAACAGGAACGCGGAGGCGCCGTACATCACGCCGATCCGCTTGTGGTCGACCGTGGTCAGCCAGCTCCAGAGGCCGGTCTGCTCGTGGTGCGCGGTCGCGGCGGCCGTGCCGGCCTGCCCGAGGACGCTCGTCGCCATGGTGCTCAGTCGGCTCCGGTGATGGTCACTTGTGGCTGCGCAGGTACGCGACCAGCGCCTTCGCCTCGGGCTCCGTGACGCCGAGGTTCGGCATCAGCACGCCCTCCTTCACCGCCTGCGGCTCGCGGATCCAGCGCGCGAGGTTCGCATCGGTGTTCTCCAGCCAGCCCGCCGCCAGGTACGTGCGGCTGCCGATGCCCGCGAGGTTCGGGCCGATGCCGACCGGCTTCGCCGCGTTGAGCGAGTGGCAGCCGATGCAGCCCTTGTTCGTGAACAGCTTCTCGCCCTCGGCGAGCAGGGGATCGGGCGCGACCCCAGGCGCCTGCGCGCCGAGCTTCGTCACCTGCAGGCCCGTCGAGTCCGCACGGACCGGCGGCGCGGCCGACGCGCGCAGCGTGCCGATGAACCGGTCGTACTCCGCCGGCTCGTCGACGATCACGCGGAAGCCCATCCGGCCGTGCTGGATCCCGCAGAACTCGGCGCACTGGCCCGACCAGTTCCCCGTCTCCCGCGCCGAGAACCAGAGCGTCGTGCTGCGGTTCGGGAAGACGTCGCGCTTGGCCGCGAACTGCGGCGACCACCACGAGTGCAGCACGTCCGTCGTCGTCATCTTGAGCGAGACGGCCTTCCCCCTCGGCACGTGCAGCTCGTTGGCCGTCGTGAGGCCGAGCTCCGGGTAGCGGAACTCCCACCACCACTGGTGGCCGACGACCTCCACCTTGAGGATGTCGCCCGTCGGCTGCTCGTACGTCTTGAAGATCGCCCGCACCGTCGGCACCGCGATCATCGCGAGGATGACCGCCGGGATCGCGGTCCACAGGATCTCCGCCATCGTGTTGCCGTGCACCTGCTCCGGCTCCGGGTCGTCCGGCCGGCCGCGGTACCGGAAGATCACGAAGAGCAGCGCCCCCTCCACCAGCACGAACACCAGCAGCCCCCACCACATCGTCGTCCAGAACACCCCGTCGACGAGGTCGGCGAAGTCACCCTTCGGGATCAGCGTGGACTGGGGGTACGTCTGCGCGGCGGCGACGGCGGGGACCAGCAGCAGCAGGGCAAGGAGCGGAAGGCGACGCCACCAGGGCGATCGCAGCGAGACACCGCGAGCGAAGGGCAGGACCGGCATGACCTCTCGTCCCAGAAGGGCTGTCTTGTGAAATGCATCACAAGGCATCGTGAAAGATTGCGCGACAATCTCGCCGAGAACCATCCTGCGTGTCAACCCGACGTGACAGTCAAAGCCATGTCCTGTCAGGCGATATGGACAGTCTCTCGCAACAGGATACCCCGCGGCATGGCCCGAGGCTCCAGCGCCTCCCCCGCAACCGTGTACCGGGCTATATCTTGAGAAATCAGGCAGCAGCCGGGCCCTGGGGTGGCGGTCGCTCACTCCGGGGCTTTCGGCTCCCACATGCAGGACCGGGGATCATGATCCGCGAGATGCGCGAGAAGCTCGGCGCCGAGATCGAGGCGCTGAGCCACGAATTGACCGTCACCCTGCCGCAGGCGATCAAGCAGGCCGTCGAGCTCGGCGACCTGCGGGAGAACTCCGAGTACAAGGCCGCCCTCGAGCGCCAGCAGTTCGTGCAGGCGCGCCTGGGGCAGCTGCACCAGCGGCTGCAGCAGGTGCAGCAGCTGGCCAACACCGAGGCGCCACTCGACCGCGTGGGGCTCGGCTCCCGCGTCCGCGTCCTGGACCTCGACATCCAGGAGCACGAGGACTACATGATCGTGCTCGCCGAGATGATGGACATCGATGCGGGCCACATCTCCCTCGCCTCGCCGATCGGCCGCGCCCTGCTCGACAAGCGCGTCGGCGACGAGGTGCAGATGCGGCTCCCGACGATGACCCGCCGGCTCCGCATCGTGGAGCTGGTCACGGTGCACCAGGCGGCCGGTACCGCGTGAGCGACGTGCCCGGGCTCCCGCCCAAGCAGCTGCTCGTCGTCGGCGACCGCGTGCTCATCACCCCCGAGGAGGGGGAGGACCGCACGCGCGTCGGCCTCTACCTCCCCGCCACGGCGATCGACACGCAGCAGGTGCAGAGCGGCCTCATCGTCGCCGTCGGCCCCGGGGACGCGGTGGCCGACGTCTCCTCCCTCGACGAGGAGCCGTGGAAGATCCGCAGCGAGCGCCGCACCGGCGCGATGCAGGCGCGCGTCGGCGACCACGCGATCTTCTTCCGCAAGGCCGCGGTCGAGATCTCCTTCGAGGAGAAGCGGTACCTGGTCGTCCCGCACGCCGCGATCCTCGTGCTGGTGAGGGATCCGCTGCCCCTCTGACGGGGCCACGCCGATGCTCGTCCGCCGAGCCCTGCTGCTCCGCTGCCCCTGCTGCGGCGAGCGCGCGATCTTCACGTCGTGGTTCCGCATGTGCGACAGCTGCCACCGCTGCGGCCTGGTCTTCCAGCGCGGGGAGCGCGGCTACTGGCTCGGCGCCTGGTTCGTGAACCTGATGCTCGCCGAGACGCTCTTCTGCGCCTGGCTCGCCGGCGTGCTCTGGTGGACGTGGCCCGCGCCCGACTGGGCGCTCGCGCAGTGGAGCGCGACGGCGCTGATGCTCACCTGCCCGTTCGCGCTCTTCCCGTGGTCGCGCACGCTGTACCTCGCGTTCGACCTGCACGTCCGCCCGCCCGACGAGGCCGACTTCTCGGCGCCCGTCGAGCCGGCGCGACGTCCCCGGCCCCGCGCGCGCGGCGCCTGAACGACGTCACCATTCCAGGACCACCTTCCCGAACGTCGCGTCCGCCTCCATGAGGCGGTGCGCCTCCGCCAGCTCCGCCATCGGCAGCCTGGCACCGATGACGGGCCGGAGCCGGCCGTCATCGAACGCCGGCAGCGCCTCCGCCGAGAACGCGCGCACGAGCGGCACCCGCTCCTCCAGCGACCGCGACCGCATCACGGACCCGACGACCGTGAGCCGCTTCCGCAGGATCGGCTGCAAGTCCACGTCGGCACGCGAGCCCTGCAGCCAGCCGAGGATCACCAGCCGCCCGAGCGGCGCCAGCACCGCGAGGTTCTCCGCGAACGCGCCACCGCCGAGCACGTCGATCACCACGTGCACCGGCCCGTCGGTCCGCTCGCGGAAGCCGCCCGCGCGCGTGTCGATGCCGAGCGCGAGGCCGAGCGGTGCGCAGCGGGCGAGCTTGTCGGCGCTGCGGCTCGTGCCGAGCGGCTCCGCGCCGAGGAGCCGCGCGAGCTGGATGCCGGCGGTGCCGACGCCGCTCGCCACCGCGTGGAGCAGCACCCGCTCCCCGGGCGCCACGCGGCCGCGCGTGACGAGCGCATCCCACGCGGTGAGGAACGCCTCGGGGATCGCCGCGGCCTCCGCCAGCGCGAGCGCCCGGGGCACGGGCAGCGCCTCGTCCTCGTGCACCACCACGTGCGTCGCGTGGCCGCCACCCCCGACGAGCCCCATCACGCGGTCGCCGAGGCGCCAGCGCGTCGCGCCCGGTCCGAGCTTCTCCACCTCGCCCGCGTACTCCAGGCCGGGGATGTCGGCCGGCCAGCCCGGCGGCGCGGGATAGGCGCCGCGGCGCTGGAGCACGTCGGCGCGGTTGAGCGCGGAGGCGGCGACGCGCACGCGCACCTGGCCGGCGCCGGGTTCGGGCGTCGGCCGCTCGGCGAACGCGAGCACCTCGGGGCCGCCAGCCCCGGCGTAGGTGGCGCAGCGCATCAGGCGGGGGGGCGCGCGTGGCGCCTGGGGTCGAGGATGGCGCCTTCGCGCCGCGAGAGCGGATCGGTCATGCGGGGAAGATGCGCAGGATCGGAGAACGCCGCCGCGAGCCCGAGTGCGGCCATCGCGGCGTCGAAGTGATCCTCGCTGGCGAGCACCCGGCGCCGGAGTGCGGGCGCGAGCCCGGGATGCGCCGCGTCCGCGAAGCGGGCCCGCGCCGCCGCGTCGCGCTTCACCACGCCCGGCGTGAAGAGCCGCGGCCAGCACTCGGCGACGACGCGCGGCCCGGGCCCGTCGAACGGCCAGACGGCGAACCCGGCCTCGCGCAGCCGCGGCAGGAACGGCATGCCGCGCAGGCTCCCCGTCCCCACCTGCGGCCCCACCAGCTTGAACACCGAGGCCGGCACCGCGCCCTCGCCCACCGTCTCGCGCTCCGTCGCGCGCCACTCGTCGGGGATCGTCGCGCGGGCGCGCTCGGCGGCCGTCCGCCAGAACGGCCACGGCCGCTCCGCGAGCCACCGCTCCCCCTCACGCGCCACGAGCGCCCACAGCGCCGGCGCATCGGCGCAGCCGAGATGGTCGAGATGCCAGGCCGGCAGCGAGAAGCCGAAGTCGAGGCCGACCAGCAGCCGCGGCGCCTGCCGGCCGGCGGCGCACACCTCGTCGATCACCTCGGCGCGCGTCCGCCCATCCTCCACGCGCACGAGCCGGCGTCCCTCGGCCTCGGCGAGCACCACCTTCCGGCGCTCCCCCCCGATGGCGCCCGACCAGTCGACCGCGATCACGCGCATATTCCCCGCCCGATGCTCCCGACCGACGAGCCGTTCCCCACGCCCGGGGAGGCGGAGGCGCTCCGCGCCGCGCTGCCGCCGGGCATCCGCTTCGGCACCTCGAGCTGGACCTTCCCCGGCTGGGCCGGGCTGCTCTACGGCGGAAGGTACCCGTCGAAGGCGAACGCGGCCGCGCTGCTCGGCCAGTACGCCGCATGCCCGCTATTCGGCACCGTCGGCATCGACTCGACGTACTACCGCCCGCTGGAGCCGGCGCAGCTGGAGGCATACGCCGCGGCGCTGCCGCCGGCGTTCCCGTGCGTGAGCAAGGTGTGGAACCGGATCACGCTGCACACCGCGACCGTCACGGCCCACGGCTTCACGCGCGGCGAGCGCAACCCGGGCTTCCTCGACGCGACGCTCTTCCTCGACGCGGTGGCGGCGCCGATGGCGCGGCACTTCCGGGCGCACTGCGGGCCGCTCGTGTTCGAGTTCCCCTGGATCCCGAAGGGGACGGGGCTCGGGCCCGAGCGCTTCGCGGCGGCGCTCGACGTGTTCTTCTCGGCGCTGCCGCGCGAGCTGCCGTATGCGGTGGAGGTGCGGAACGTGGAGTTCCTGGGGGCGCCGTACTTCGCGGTGCTCCGGGAGCACGGCGTCGGGCACGTCTTCAACGCGTGGACGCGCATGCCGCGCATCGGCTACCAGCTGGAGCTGGAGGACTGCGTGACGGCGCCGTTCGTCGTGTGCCGCGCGCTGCAGCGGCCGGGGATGACCTACGAGGAGGGCGTGGAGGCGTTCGCGCCGTTCGACCGGCTGCACGCGCCCGACCCCGACCTGCGCGACGACCTCGTCGCGCTGGCGGGGCGGGCGGTGGCGCTCGGCCTCCCGGCCTACATCATCGTCAACAACAAGGCCGAGGGGAGTGCGCCGCTGACGGTGGCCGCGGTGGCCCGGCGCATCGCCCGCGGCTGACCGGGGCTCAGGCCGCCAACGCGGGGCCGACGGTGAAGCGCTCCGCGACGGCGGCGAGCTCCTTCGCCACCCCCTGCAGCTCCTCGGCCGTGACATAGGCCATCTGCGCGCTGCTCTGCGCATGGGCGGCCGTGCCATCGACGGCGCCGAGCCGCGCGCCGATCTCGGCGGAGCCGTCGGCCGCCGCCGCCAGCGCGCGCGACATCTCGGCGGCCGTCGCGGTCTGCTCCTCGACCGCACCGGCGATCGACTGCTGCAGTTCGCTGATCTGGCTCACGATCGCGCCGATGTCCCGGATCGCGTCGATCGCCGCGGTCGTGTCGCCCTGGATGGCCCGGATGCGCTGGCCGATGGCGTTCGTGGCCTCCTGCGTCTGGCGCGACAGGTCCTTCACCTCGTTCGCGACGACGGCGAACCCCTTCCCCGCCTCGCCGGCGCGCGCGGCCTCGATCGTGGCGTTCAGCGCGAGCAGGTTGGTCTGCTGCGCGATGCGCGTGATGAGCTGCACGACCTGCTCGATCTCGCCGGACGACTCGCCCAGCTGCTGCACCACGCGGTTGGTGTCGTCGATGGAGGCGACGCCGCGCCGCGCGACGGTCGCCGCCTCCGCGGCACCCATCGCGATCTCGCGGATGGAGGCCGAGAGCTCCTCCGTGCCGGTGGCGACGCTCCGCACCTGCTGGGCCACGCCCTCGCCCGCGCTGCGGGCGGCGCCGACCTCGGTGGAGGAGAGCGACGTCGAGGAGACGAGGTTGCTGCCGGCCTCCAGCGTCGCCGACGCCGCGGCCTCGAGGCGCCGCGCCCCGTCGATGATGACGTGCATGTCGGCGCGGAGCTGGTCCACCAGCCGGCCGACCCCGTGGCCGAGCCGGTCGACGGGCGTGCTCGCGTCGAGCGGCGGCATCTCGAGCGTGAGGTCGCCGGTGGTGGCCGCCTCCACCACCGCGAGGATCTGCTCGACCTTGGCCGACTCGCGCTCCGCGGTGGCCCGCTCGCGCTCGATCGTGCCGAAGCGCTCCACCGTGTCGGAGAGCACCTGGCCCAGCGCGCGGAAGAGCGAGAGCTGCCCCTCGCTCCACTCGACCACCTGCAGCTGGAAGAGGTCGAACGTGCCGACCACCTTCCCCGACGCGAAGATCGGCACGCTGATCGCCGCATGCACGCCCGACGCACGCGCGCTGTCGCGACGCGGGCAGTCCTCGAGCGCGACGATGTCGGGCACATGGAACAGGTCGCCCGCCGCCCAGGCCCGACCGTTGAGCCCCTGGCCCTGGCGGAAGAGCGTGCGGCGGCTCACCGCATGGAACTCCGGGTTGACCGTGCCGTACTCGTCCGCGAACGCCAGCACCTTCTGCCCGTCCCGGCGCACCAGCTTCCAGTGCGCACCGTACGCGAAGCCGAGGCGGTCGCACGTCTCGCGCAGGGCGAGCCGCAGCGCCTCCTCGGCGCTCGTGGCCGTGCCGACGCGCGTGAGCACCGCCGTCAGCGTCTCGAGCTCGGCGGTCCGACGCTCGCTGGCATCGACCGCGGCGCGCAGCGCCTCCGCCTGGCGGGCGAGCGCCACGTCCTGCGCCTCCTTCTCCTGACGCGTCCGGCCGAACGCCACCCAGTCGACCGCATCCAGCTGCAGCGCGTCGCGGATCGCCGCGACCGTGCGCGTAAGGTGCGCGGCCGCGCCGTCGCCGTGCACGGGCGCCGTCCGGAGGTCGCCCGTGGCGAGCCGGCGTGCGGCCTCCTCCAGCGCGTCGGCGTCCTCCGCATCGCGGCGCGCCTGCTCGGCGAGCCACACGAGCACCGCGGACTCCGCCACCACGAACAGCGCGTGCACGACGAGCATCGCCAGCGCGTGCGCATGGTGCGGCGGGAAGACGAGAACCGGGGCGCCGGCCATGGCCGCCGCGTGGCCGGCGACGTGATGCACCGCGATGGTGCCGGCGGCCACGGCGATCGGGCGCCAGTCGCGGTAGACGAGCAGGAACGCGAGGAGCACGAAGACGGCGAAGTGGGCCTCGATCACGCCGCCCGCGGCGTGGATGAGGATCCCCACCTGCAGCATCGTGATCGCGCCGAGGGCGCAGCGCGTGCCGAGCGCGCCCGGCGCACGTGCGCGGAGCCACCACGCGAGGGCGGCCAGCGGCACGGCACCGACGAGGGCCAGCCCGACGCCGGCGCCGAGGCCGATCGAGGCCAGCGCCACGACGCTGCCCGCGCCCGCCATGAGGCCGTCGCCGCGGCGACGGATGGAATCGAGGGTGCCCTGCGTGTTCGAGGCCCGCATCACGTCCACCGACATGTCACATCCCGAAGGGTTCGGGGATGACTATCGGGCCGCGCGGGGAGGAAGTTGAGCCGCCGACGTCGCCCTGCCAGCACGCGCCATCAGCGGCCGTCCGGCGGCGCCACCACCAGCGCGACGCGCCACTCCTCAGGCCCGTCGGTCGCGCGCTGCAGCCGGAGCGCGACCGGCGCGCCGTCCGCCGGTCCGAGTGACACCTCGAGCGCGTCCGGGGGATCGACGTGCACCGCGAGCCGCTCCCCGCGACGGGCGTCGAACGCGACCCAGGTCCCCGCCCGATCGTGCGACACCGACCCGACCTCGTGCAGCGTGAGCGGCAGCACGGCCCGCCACTCGGCCCCCCGCGCGGAGCCGTCGAGGCGCCAGCGGAGGAGCGCCGCCTCGGCGTCCAGCGTGAGGTCGCGCGCGAGGCGGCCCGACTCGCCCGTCCAGGCGACGGCGAGCGACGGCCGCCCGCCCTGCTCGTAGAGGGACGCCGTGCCCGGGCCGGGTGCCTCACCGTCGAGCCACTCGCGCCAGCCGCCGCCCGGCGCCGTGGCCGGGACGATCCACTCGCGTCCGCCGGGGCGGCGCAGGTTGGCGATGAGCGCGCCCGCCGCGGGCGCGGCGAGGCATTCGAGGTCGGCGTTCCGCAGGGCGACGGCGGGCAGGCCGAACGCCGTCACCTGGCGGAACGGCACGCGTCAGGAGGGGAGGAGTGCGGCCTGCAGCTCGGCGTCGCAGCCGGCCGTCGCGCAGATCCGCGCGACCGTCTCGCCGATCTTGTTGTTGGGCGTCGAGGCCCCGGCCGTGATGCCGATGGTCCGCGCCCCGCCGAGCCAGTCGCGGTCGACCTGCTCCTTCTTCGTCGTGACCGCACGATGGCGGATCGACCCGTCGGCGGGCTCCACGCCGTCCGCGTCCTCGATATGGAAGACGCGCACCCCGTGCGAGTGGACCAGCGCGGCGAGGTTGCAGGTGTTGCTCGAGTTGTACCCGCCGACCACGACCATCAGGTCGGGCGGCTCCGCGAGGAGCCGGATCACCGCGTCCTGCCGTTCCTGGGTCGCCGAGCAGATCGTGTCGAAGGAGCGGAAGTGCTCGGCGATCCGCTCGCGGCCGTGCCGGCGCTCCATCGACTTGCCGAACTCGGCGGCGATGGCGAGCGACTCGCTCGACAGCATCGTCGTCTGGTTGGCGATGCCGACGCGCTCGAGGTCGACGCGGAAGTCGAACCCCGGCGAGTGGCGCTCGCGGAAGCGCTCCTGCAGCGCCTCGGGCGGCTCGCCGTGCCCCTCGATGAAGTCGCACACCATCCGCGCCTCGGCCATGTCGAAGACGACGAGGTAGCGGCCGTCGGCGTGCTTCCGCACCTGGCTCGCGGTCGCCTTCGTCTCCTCGTGGTAGTGCTTGCCGTGGATGACCGCGGTGTAGCCGTCGCGCGCGTAGCTCTCCACGCGCTTCCACACGTTGAGCACCGAGCCGCACGTCGTGTCGACCAGCACGCAGCCGATGGCGCGCAGGCGCTGGAAGTCGTTCATCGTGACGCCGAACGCGGGGAGGATCACCGCGTCATCGGAGCGGATGCCCGAGAAATCGAACTCGCCGTCGGCACCCTGCGCGAGGAACTCGATCCCCATCTCGCGCAGCTTGCGGTTGACGTGGGGGTTGTGGATGATCTCGCCCACGAGGAAGAGCCGCCGGCCCGGGAACTTGAGCCGCGTCTCGTAGGCGTACTCCACCGCGCGGTCGACGCCGTAGCAGAAGCCGAACTCCCGCGCGAGGCGGAACGTCAGGCGGCCGGCCGTGAGCGTGTAGTCGTTGGCCCGGAGCGCGTCGACGACGCCGCTGTGGTAGTCCGACGAGAGCTGCCCGTCGATCGCCGCGCGGAGGCCGAACCCCTTCCGGAAATAGGTCGTCTCCATGGGGGCGGAAGCTACAACGGCGGTCGGCTCGCGGAGGGCGGGCACGAGTCGGCGTCGAGCCGGCGGAGCGGCACGCGGAACGTGGCCTCGAGCCGCACCGGGCCGCCCTGGGTGGCGGCACCGAGCGCCGCCTGGAGGCGCCCGCGGGCCTCGCGCGGGCCCGCCTCCTCCAGCACCAGCAGGCCGTCGAACCCCTTGTACTGGTCCACGACGTTCGGCTTGGCCACGCGGAGCGCCGCCCGCGCGGACGGCCGGGTGGTGTCGCCGGGGAGGGAGTCCGGCTTCACCACCCCGAAGCTGTCGGCCCGGAGCGAGTCGACGAGGAAGAGCGCGACACCGATCGCCGTGTCGCCGGCACTGGCGAAGAGGTCGGCCCGTCGGAGCGCGCCGCACCACCGCATCTCGCCCGCGGCCACGACGCGGCCGCTGTCGGCCCCGGTCCAGCGCGCCGTGACCGTGCCGCCCGGCGGCGGCGGGACGCGGTCGGCGGGCGCGGCGCCCGCGCACGCGGCGGCCACGGCGCACGCGGCGGCGAGCACGGGCGCCCTCACCGCGGCGGCTGCAGCACGAGGTCGAAGCGCCATGACCCGGTCGCGTTCACCGGGCGGCTCACGTCGAAGCGGATGATGCTCGCGCGGAGCCGCGTGCTGTAGAGCCCGATGCCGACGCCACCGCCCACCAGCACCGTCCCCGAGGCGAGGTCCCCCGCGCGCGCCGCACGGCCCGCGTCCAGGAAGGCGACGGGCCGGATCGGCCAGTCGAACGGGGCCACGTCGAGCTGCGCCGACCAGAAGGCCTGCCCGCGCTGCACCCCGTAGTCGTACCCGCGCACCGACTGCTGCCCGCCCGCGCGGAACGCGAACTGCGGCAGCGGCGCCGCCGCGCTGCCGACGCCGGCGCGGAGCCGGAGCGTCGCGCCAGCGTACTCGCCGACCGCCGGCCGGAGCTCGCCCCAGAGGCGCACCGCGCTGCGGGGGTCGCCGCCCAGCGCATCCGCCGTGAGCCGCCACGGGAGGCGTCCGCTGCCGACGAGGCCGAGGGCCGCGCCCGCAAAGTTCCCCTCGGCCACCGCCGCGTTCCCCGGCACGAACACACCGTCGCCGCCCAGGAAGTCGTTCACGCCGGAGCGCGCGACCGCCAGCACGCTGCGCTGCCGCTCCCAGCGCACCGCGCCATCCAGGTCGAGCCCCGTGCCGACCGCCTTCCGCGCGCGGAGCTGCACGCCCTCGCCAAGGTAGTAGTCGGCGTAGTCGCGCGCGGCGAAGACGGCGTTCAGCGAGTTCGCGAACGAGCGGCCGCGGCTCACCGGGTCCTGGTCGAGGATCTCGTGGTAGCCGGTGAGGCCGAGCGTGAGGGCCGGGCCGTCGTGCAGCACGGTGAGCCGCCCGGTGAACCGTTCGTCCGAGAGGCCGTAGCGCGCCGTGGCATACACGTCGGTGAACGGCGCCACGCGGAGCCGCGCGCCGAGCGCGGACGAGAGGCCCTGCACCCGGTTGAAGCTGAACAGGTCGGACGACTGCTCGAGGTCGAGCCCGAAGCGCGGGCGCCCGGTCAGCGCGCCGGGGAGCCGCTCCGCGAGCGCGGCGAGCCGCGCCTGCTCCCGCCGGATGCGGAGCGCGTCCTCGTCGAGCCGCGCCAGCTCGAGCGTGTCGCTCCAGCCGGTGTAGGCGCGGAGCGAGTCGTTCGACGGGCGGTGCAGCTCGTAGCGGCCGTCGGCCCACCGCTCGGTCCGGTCCCACGCGCGGCGCGACCCGCCCCACTGCCGGTCGGGGTCGTCGCGCATCTCGGCGCGCAGCGAGTCGGCCCGCGCGGCGCGCCGCGCGCGGATCGCGCCGAGCGACGCATCGAGCACGGGCGGCTCCGCCATCGTGAAGGCGACCGGGGTGCCGGTGTTCACCGCGTAGTCGTGGAAGGTGGTGACGGCCGAGAAGGGGATCACGAGGTCGCCGAGGAACGGCACCTCCACCCGCCCGGCGATCGTCTGCCGCAGCGGCAGCCAGACGCCGCCTTCCTCCAGCGCGTACTCGAGGTCGCAGTCGACGTTCAGGAAGCGGTTGATGATCCGGTTGGACGAGCGCGCCGCGGTGGTGTCGCGCCGCCGCTCGCCCTCCGGCAGCTGGAAGAGCGCCGTCCCCACGTACCGGAACGTGAGCCGCACCACGTCATGCCCGGTGCGCTCGATCCAGAGCCGCCCGGCGATGAGCGCCGGCGCCGCGCGCCGCGGCACCACCTCCACCGCCACCGCCCGCACCGTGCGACCACCCGGCGCCGTCACCGCCACGGAATCGACCAGCGCGTACCGGTAGTACTCGGCGGCGCCGTCGGAGAGCGGGTGCACCGCGCCGACGGCGGGGAAGTCGGCCGCGAAGATGCGCATCGAGTCGCCGACGCCGCGCGGGACGAACCACGGATGGTTGAACTGCGAGGAGAGCTTGAGGTTGGCCAGCCGCTCCGCCGTGCGCCGGCCGAGGACGTCGATGCGCAGGTCGTTGGGGCGCGCCCACTGGATCCGCGCCTCCTGCTCCTCCGCCGCCGCGACCGGCGGCTGGGACCACTTCCCCCGCCCGAGCGCGAGGGAGAGCCGGTACCGGAGGCGCGCCGAGTAGTCGCGGACCGCGTCGTCGGCGGTGCGTCGGCGGGCGATGGCCGCCTCCACCACCGTGCGCGTGGCGGCGTCGGCGTAGGTGGCGGTGTCCTGGGCCGCGAGCAGCGCGACCGGGAGCAGGAGCGCGAGCATGGCGCAAAGCTAAGCCGCCGCCGGGAGCGGAATCCCGGCGGCGGCCCGTCGCGTCACGGCCCCGTGACGCGCCCCCGCTCAGAAGAAGCCGAGCTTCTTCGGGCTGTAGCTGACGAGCAGGTTCTTCGTCTGCTGGTAGTGGTTCAGCATCATGCGGTGCGTCTCGCGGCCGATGCCGCTCTGCTTGTAGCCGCCGAACGCCGCGTGCGCGGGGTACAGGTGGTAGCAGTTGGTCCAGACGCGGCCGGCCTTGATGGCACGCCCGAGCCGGTACGCCGCGTTCCCGTCGCGGCTCCACACGCCCGCGCCGAGCCCGAACTGCGTGTCGTTGGCGATCGCGAGCGCGTCGTCGAGGGTCCGGAACTTCGCGACCGAGACGACCGGCCCGAAGATCTCCTCCTGGAAGACGCGCATGCGGTTGTGGCCCTCGAAGATCGTCGGCTGCACGTAGTAGCCGCCCGCGAGCTCGCCCGCGTGGTGGCGGCGGGCACCGCCCGTCAGCACCGTCGCGCCCTCCGCGCGGCCGATGTCCAGGTAGCCGAGGATCTTCTCGAGCTGGTCGATCGAGGCCTGCGCGCCGACCATCGTGGCCGGGTCGAGCGGGTCCCCCTCCCGGATCGCCCGCACCCGCGCCACCGCGCGCTCCATGAAGCGGTCGTAGATCGACTCCTGCACCAGCGCGCGCGACGGGCAGGTGCAGACCTCGCCCTGGTTCAGCGCGAACATCGCGAAGCCCTCGAGCGCCTTGTCGAGGAAGTCGTCGTCCGCGTCGAGCACGTCCGCCATGAAGATGTTGGGCGACTTGCCGCCCAGCTCCAGCGTCACCGGCACGATGTTCTCCGCGGCGTACTGCATGATCAGCCGGCCCGTGCCGGTCTCGCCGGTGAAGGCCACCTTCGCCACGCGCGGCGACTGCGCCAGCGGCTTCCCCGCCTCCACCCCGAAGCCCGTCACCACGTTCACCACGCCGCTCGGCAGGATGTCGGCGACGAGCTCCATGAACGCCAGGATCGAGACCGGCGTCTGCTCCGCGGGCTTCAGCACCACGCAGTTCCCGGCCGCCAGCGCGGGCGCCAGCTTCCATGCCGCCATCAGCAGCGGGAAGTT
Source organism: Gemmatimonadales bacterium (assembly GCA_033764615.1). Taxonomy (GTDB): domain Bacteria; phylum Gemmatimonadota; class Gemmatimonadetes; order Gemmatimonadales; family GWC2-71-9; genus JANRIU01. Next base: position 20,034 of record JANRIU010000011.1, read on the forward strand.
CCACGGGATGATCTGCGCCACGACGCCGAGCGGCTCGTGGAAGTGGTACGCCACCGTGTCGCCGTCGAGCTCCGAGATGCCGCCCTCCTGGGCGCGGATGACCCCCGCGAAGTAGCGGAAGTGGTCGATGGCGAGCGGCAGGTCGGCCGCCATCGTCTCGCGGATCGGCTTGCCGTTGTCGATCGTCTCGATGAGCGCCATCGCCTCGAGGTTCGCCTCGAGCCGGTCGGCGATCCGGTTGAGGATGTTGGCGCGGTACGCGACCGAGCTCGCGCCCCAGCTGAGCGCCGCGGCGTGCGCCGCGTCGAGCGCGCGGTCGATGTCGTGGTGCGTCGAGCGCGCGACCTCGCAGAGCGGGCGCCCCGTCACCGGCGTCAGGTTGACGAAGTACTGCCCCTTGGCGGGTGCCACGTACTCCCCGCCGATCCAGTTGTCGTAGCGGCTGCGGATCGGGAGCGTGGTCGCGGTGCGCACGCGCGCGGCCGAGGCCGGGAGGGAGACGGCGGCGTCGCGCTCGAGGGTGATGCCCATGCGGCGTCCTTGCGTGAGGGTGACCGGGTTGTGACGACAGGTCACTGACCGTAGGGCACGCCGCTGCAAGGAACGGTGAAGGCCGCTCGAAGGATGGCGGGAGAGCGAGCACTCCGTCGTCGTGGCCGCTCACGCCGCTCAGCTCCCGCCCCCCAGCACCTCGTCGAACCGCAGCCCGCCGCTGCCCGTGAGCGGCAGCGCCAGCTCGAGCCGCGCGAGCCCGCCGAAGAAGCGGATCCCGCCGCCCGCGCCGACCAGCACCGGGCCCGACAGCAGGTCGCGCGCACGCGCCGCGCGCCCCGCGTTCGCGAACAGGTACGGCTGCCACGCGAAGCGCCGGCCGATCGCCCAGTCGGCACGCACCACCCAGAGCGCGGGCCCGCGCTGCACCCCGTAGCCGAAGCCGCGCACGGTCCCGAGGCCGCCGGCGCGGAAGAGCGCCTGCGGCAGCGAGTCGCCCACGGTCAAGCCGGCGAACGCCTGCGCCTTCACGCCCCGCAGGCCGGCGGCGGTGAGGTCCCAGCGGCCGCTGCCGTGCAGGCGCGCGGCCACGCGCCCCGTGCCGGCGAGCACGTCGCCGGTGAGGCGCCACGAGGCGTGCCCGGTGTGTGCGCGCAGCGACGCCGCGGCGCCCCAGAACCAGCCATCCGCGGCGGGCGCGTTCGGCGCGAAGCCGCCGCCGATGCCGAGGAGGCTCGCCAGCCCCCGCTGCACGCCGTTGGCGACCGTGCGGTGCCGCTCCACGCGCGACCGCAGCTCGAGCCCGAGCGCGCGCCCCGCGCGCCCCTCCCACCCCGCCGCGACCCCGGTGGCGAGGTGCCACTCGTGCTCGTCACGGCCGTTGAGCATGGCACGGAGCGATGCGCCGAACGTGTCCTCCCGCGCGTACGGGTCGAGCACGGCGAGGTCGTGCCGCACGTCGAGCGCGATGCGCGACGCGGGCGCGTCGCGCACCAGCCGCGCGGCGCCGAGGAGCCGGCCGTCGTTCAGGCCCGCGCGGCCCTCCGCCTCCGCGAGCCAGAACGCGGGCCCCAGCTCGCGCTGCAGCGTGACGCCCGGCGTGAAGCCCTGCACGCGCGTGAAGCGGAAGCTCGGCGCCACCGGCACCGGGGGCTTCACGTCGCTCGTGCCGCCGAGGCCGCCGGGCAGCCGCGCCGCGAGCCCTGCCAGCAGCGCCCGCGCCTCGTCGGCGGCGCGCGTGTCGCCGTCGGCGAGCGTGAGCGGCGCCTCCCACTGCTGGTAGCGCCACAGCGAGTCCCGGGCGACGCGCGCGATCTCCCACCGGCCGCCCGCCCACCGCCCGGCGAAGCGGCGGCGCCCCGCCCAGTCCACCGGCACGCGCCGCAGCGAATCGAGCGCCGCGCCGCGGGCCGACGCCTCGGCGGCGGAGTCGGGCGGCTCGACGCTGAACGCCCACGACTCGCCCGTGTTCAGCGCATGCTCGCGGAATCGCGTCTCCACCTCGAACGGCACCGTCACGCTGACGAGCGGCGCCGCGGAGACGCGGCCGCGGATCACCTGCCGGTACGGCACCCACAGCCGTCCCTCCTCGAGGCCGTACTCGAGGTCCGCCTCGAGCGTCAGCGTACGGTTGAGCAGCGCGTTGACCAGCCCCGCCTCCGCGTCCGACCGGCCTCGCGCCGCCTCCGGCGCCGCGTAGAACGCGCGCCCGACGAAGCGCACCATCAGCCGCACCACCTCCGCGCTGCCCGCCTCGAGCCAGAGCCGCCCGGTGACGAGCGCGTCCCCCTCGCGCGCCGGCAGCACGTCCACCGCCAGCAGCAGCCGCTCGCCGGCCGGCGTGACGATGCGCACCGAGTCCACGAGCGCGTAGCGATACCAGTCCGGCCCGTCGGCGGCGAGCGGATGCAGCGCGGCACGCTCGGGGAAGCCGAGCGTGAAGATGCGCAGCGAGTCCCCCGCGCGGACGGGGACGAACCACGGCTCGGTGAGGAGGGAGGAGCGGGGGAGGTTCGGGATGCGCGAGACGACGCGCTTGCCGACGATGTCGATGCGGAGGTCGTTGGGCCGGCGCCACCGGACGACCGCCTCCTGCTGCTCCACCGTGAGGGCGTCGCCCGCGTCCTGCCGCCGCGACGCGACGCCGTAGGTGAAGCGGTACGTCGCCCGGGCGCGGTAATCGGCGATGGCGGTGTCCGCGGCGGCGTGGCGCGCCCGTGCGCGGTCGACGAGGGCGCGGGTCGCCGCGTCGGCGTACGGCGCGGAGTCGGGCGGCGCGACGAGCGCGAGCGCGAGGAGGACCGGCCCCATGCGGCCAGTCTACATCGCGCGCGCGCGCCGCGCCCGGGCTACCGCACCGCGAAGATGGCGAGGTCCACGCGGAGGCCGCGACCCGCGACCTGCGTGAGCGGATGGCTCACGTCGAGCCGCACGAGCCCGCCGAACGCCGAGAGGCCCGCGCCGGCGCCCGCGAGCACCGGCCCCCCGCCGATCGACCCGAGCGGACGCGCCTGGCCCGCATCCGCGAAGAGCACCGGCGTCACCACCCACTGCACCAGCGCGAGGTCGGCCTGCGCGGACCAGAACGCCGCGCCGAGCTGCGCACCGTACGGCTGGCCGCGCACCGTCGCCTGCCCGCCCGCGCGCCACGTGAACTGCGGGAGCCCGTCCGGATCGGCCACGCCCGCCTTGAGCCGGAGCGTGGCGCCGCCGAGCACCTCGGCATTCGCGCTCGTCGCCGCCCAGAGCCGCATCGCCGTGCGGCCCGCGCCGCGCCGCACCTCGCCCGTCACGCCCCAGCCGCCGCGCCACGGCGCGAGGCCGCCGACGCCCGCGGTGAGCGTGCCGTACCACCCCTCCGGCACCGGCGTGACGGGCTGGAAGGCGATGTCACCCCCCAGCCAGCGATACGGCGTGCCGCGGGAGACGGCCGTCGTCACGCTCGACTGGTGGTCGACCTCGAGCGCCGCCCCGAACTCGAGGCCCGGCCGGATCGACGCCTGCATGGCGAGCGTCGCGCCCTGCGAGAGGTAGTAGTCCCCCTCGTCCCGCCCCGTGAACATCGCCCGCAGCGAGCTGCCGAACGTGAGGCCGCGCTGGATCGGGTCCTGGTCCGCGAGGGCGCGGAAGCCGCTGAGCGTCCACCGCGCGCCCGGCCGGTCGAGCTGCAGCGCGAGCGAGCCGTACAGTCGCTCGTCGGCGACGCCGTAGCGCGCACCCGCGATCACCGTGCCGAACGGCACGCCGGGCATCCGCGCGCGGTACGAGAGCCCGGGCGCGGTGCCCATCACCCGGTTGTAGCGCAGGCGCTCGGTCAGCCGCTCCCCGAGCGAGAAGCCGAGGCCCGGCCGCGGCGTCATCGCGGCCGGCAGGCGCTCCGCGAGCGAGGCGACCTGCGCCCGCGCCTCGTCGATGCGCGCCTGGTCGACCGGCGCGGCATCGATGCGCAGCGTGTCCTCCCAGCCGCCGTACCGCGCGAGGCTGTCTCCCGCGGGGATGACGAGCTCGAAGCGCCCCCCGGCGTAGTCGCCGGTCAGCACGCGCGCGGTGTCGGCCGCGGCGGGACGCGGACGGTCCGGACCGCGGCCGCGGCGGCGACCCTCGGCCGCGGGCGGCGGCGGAGCGTCGGCCGGGGCGGCCGCGACCGCCGCGCGCGGCGGCGGGGC
>JANRIU010000013.1:0-15646 GCA_033764615.1 Gemmatimonadales bacterium
CTGTCGGCACGCGCCGGGGCGCCGCCCGCCCGCCCGGGCGGGCCACCCGGCCGCGCGGCCTGCGGGCGCGCGGTGTCGGGCGGCGCGAAGCCGACCGACCGCACCGGCACCACGACCGTGTCCGGCAGCAGGAAGAGCCGCACCGCCGACGTGTCGATCACCTGCGCCGGGTCGAGGAACTGCGAGAAGGTGAGCGTCGCCGTGAGCGAGTCCTTCACCGCCGTCTGCGTGAGGCGCGGGCCCGTCGTGTCGTGCGGGAAGACGTACAGCGCGAGCGCGAGCGCCGTGTCCGACGCGATGCGCACGCTGTCCCACACCTCGCGCACCTCGCGCCGCCGGTTGCCGTTCTGGTCCTGGTACGCGACCACGAGGTACTGGCCGCTCGGCGCCGGGCTCAGCCGGAAGCGCCCGGCCGAGTCGGTGATCACCCGGTACACCAGGCTGTCGGGCTGGAGCACCGCCTCCACCATCGCGTTCGGGAGCGGCTTCGACGTGGTCCAGTCGAGCACGCGCCCGCCGACCGCCGCGGTCGGGGCGGGGGCGCCGGTCATGAACGTGAGCACCGTGCCGCGCTGCAGCCGGTTGTTGCGCAGGTCCTGCACGCCGGGGAGGAGCTGCACCCGGTAGACGCGCCCGGGCTGCCACCCCTCCTTCGGCCGCACGGCGATGCGCCGCCGCTTCCACTCGACGATGGGGTAGTTGGGCGAGGGCGAGAGGAGGATGAGCTTGTCCAGCTCGGCGTCGCCCTCGCGGGCCCCGAGGTTCCCCTGCTGGATCACCTCGGTGAACACGAACTCCGCGCTCCGCTTCGGCGCGATCGTCTCGGCGAGCGGGTCGGGGTAGGTGCCGACGAGGTCCGGCACCGCCCGGTCGAGCGGGCCACCCGGCGGGGGCTGGATGTTGGCGCACGCGATGAGCAGGGCGAGCAGCGCACCGGCCGGCCAGCGGGCCGCGGCGCCGCCCCGCCCGGCGCGCTCAGCAGCCAAGCGCGCCCCGATTCGCCTCCAGCACGCCGAGCTGCTCGCGCCAGCTCGCGAGCTTCTCGCGCTCCTTGTCGACCACCGCCGCGGGCGCGCGGCTCGTGAACTGCTCGTTCGCGAGCTTCCCCTCCTGCGCGGCGACGAGCTGGCGCAGCCGCTCGCACTCGGCGCCGAGGCGCAGGCACTCCTTCTCGCGGTCGATCAGGTCGCCGAGGGGGACGACGATCGCGGTGCCATCCGTCAGCACCGCGTGGCCGCCCTCCTGGTGCGCGGCCTCGCCGACCGCCACGGCGCTCACCTTCGCGAGCCGGCGGATCGTGAGCGCCTCGTCGCGGAACGCGGCCTCGGCGGCGGCGCTCGCGGGCGCCACCGTCACCGCGACCGCCTGCCCGGGCGCCACGCCGTACTCGGCGCGGATGCCGCGCACCGCGGTGACGAGCTCCTGCACCAGCGCGAACGCGCGGAGCGCGGCGTCGTCGGTGGCGCGGGGGTCGGGCTCGGGCCACCGCGCGCGGCTGATCGTCGCGTCCGCGTCGCGGCCGGGGAGCCGCTTCCAGAGCGTCTCGGTCAGGAACGGCATCACCGGGTGCAGGAGGCGGAGTGCCGTGTCGAAGCAGCGCACGAGCACCGCGCGCGCCACGTCGCCGCCGGGCGCCTCGCCGTAGAGCCGGGGCTTCACCGCCTCGATGTACCAGTCCGCGAGGTCCGACCAGAGGAAGTGGTACGCGCCGGTCGCCGCCTCGTTGAGGCGGAACTTCGCGTACGACTCGCCGACCTCGCGCACCACCGCGTCGCAGCGGGCGATGAGCCACCGGTCGTGCACCGTCAGCTCCTCGCGGCGCACGACGCCGGCGGCTCGGCCCGCGATCGGGCGCACCGGCCCGTCCAGGTTCGCGAGGATGAAGCGCCCCGCGTTCCAGAGCTTGTTCGCGAAGTTGCGGCCGGGCGCGAAGCTCGTGTCCAGGTCGTTCGGGTCGAGGATGACGTCGGTGCCCGCGGCCATCGCGCTGATCATCGTGTAGCGCAGCGCGTCCGCGCCGAAGCGCGGCACCACCTCGAGCGGGTCGATCCCGTTGCCGGCCGACTTCGACATCTTGCGGTGCTTCGGGTCGCGCACGATGCCGTTCAGGTACACCGTCGTGAACGGCAGCTCGCCCGTGAACTCGAGGCCGAGCATCACCATCCGCGCCACCCAGAAGAAGATGATGTCCGGCCCCGTGACGAGCACGTGCCCCGGGTGGAACACCGCGAGGTCCGGCGTCCGGTCCGGCCAGCCGAGGGCGGAGAAGGGGACGAGGCCCGACGAGAACCAGGTGTCGAGCACGTCCTCGTCCTGGCGGAGCGGCGTGCCGTCCGGCAGGGTCGCGAGGTCCTCGCGGCTCGCCACGTGACGGCCGTCGTCGGCGTACCACACGGGGATCCGGTGCCCCCACCAGAGCTGGCGGCTGATGCACCAGTCGCGGATGTTGACGAGCCACCGCTCGAACTCCTCGCCGCGCCGCTCGGGGATGAAGCGCAGGCGGCCGGAGCGGTACGCCTCGAGCGCGGGCTCGGCGAGCGGGCGCATGCGCACGAACCACTGCTCGCTGAGCCGCGGCTCCACCACCGCGTTGGAGCGGTAGCTGCGCCCCACCGCGTGCTTGTGGGGCACCACCTTCTCCAGCAGGCCGAGCTCCGCGAACTCGGCGACCACCTTCTCGCGCGCGGTGAAGCGGTCGAGCCCGCGGAACGGCATGGGGACGGCGTCGGTCATCGTCGCGTCGGGCGCCATCACCTCGAGCACGGGGAGGCCGTGCCGCTGGCCGATCTCGTGGTCGGTCGCATCGTGCGCCGGGGTCACCTTCACGGCCCCGGTGCCGAACGCGGGGTCGATGGCGGCGTCGGCCACGATGGGGATCAGCCGGTCGACGAGCGGCAGGCGCACGCGCGTGCCGACGAGGTGGCGGTACCGGTCGTCCTCCGGGTGGACGGCGATGCCGGTGTCGCCGAGCATCGTCTCGGGGCGCGTGGTGGCGACGACGAGGTGGCCGCCGTGCTCGAGCGGGTAGCGGAGGTGCCAGAGCTTCCCCTCCGTCTCGTGCATCTCCACTTCCTCGTCCGAGAGCGCGGTGAGCGCCACCGGGTCCCAGTTGATCATCCGCAGGCCGCGGTAGATCAGCCCCTTCTCGTGCAGGCGGACGAACGCCTCGCGCACCGCGCGCGCCGGGCCCGGGTCGAGCGTGAAGTACGTGCGGCTCCAGTCGGCGGAGGCGCCGATCGTCTCGAGCTGGCGGAGGATGGTGGCGCCCGTCTGCCCCACGAACTCCCACACGCGCTCCACGAACGCCTCGCGGCCGAGGTCGTGGCGCGTCTTCCCCTCCTTCGCGAGCAGCCGCTCCACCACCGTCTGCGTGGCGATGCCGGCGTGGTCGGTGCCTGGGAGCCAGAGGGCCTCGCGGCCGCGCATCCGCTCGAAGCGGATCAGCGCGTCCTGCACGGCGTTGTTGAGGCCGTGGCCCATGTGCAGGTGCGCGGTGACGTTGGGCGGCGGCATCATGATGACGTACGGCGCGCGCCCCGACGTCGCGTCGGCGGCGAAGCAGCCGTGGTCGAGCCACCAGCGGTACAGCGCGGGCTCGTGGTCGGCGGGGACGTACTGCGGGGGGAGCGGGGCCGTGGTGTCGGGCGTCATGGGCGGTAGATTATAGTGCTGCGCCCTGACGACGCCGCGCGGCGCACCACGCGCCGCGCGCCCCGCGACACCCCGCCATCGTACGGCGGCCACGAGGTCCCCCGCATGCCCCTTCCCGACGACCGCGCGCAGGTCCCCGCCGGCGAGCTCGCCCGCTGGACCGCCATCCTCGGCATCCTCCTCGCCGGCCTCGCGCTGTTCGCGTGGCTCGCCCCCGCGACGCGCCCCGTGCTCGGCGCCGCGGCCCCGGAGCTCGTGCGATGAGCGGCGCGCTCCGGCTCACGCTCCCCGACGGCTCGGTCCGCACGCTGCCGGCCGGCAGCACGCCGCGCCAGCTCGCCGAGCAGATCGGCCCCGGGCTCGCGAAGGCGGCGCTCGCCGCGCGCGTCGACGGCGAGATCCGCGACCTCGACCGCCCGTTCGACGGCGACGCGACGGTGGCGCTCCTCACCGAGCGCGACCCCGACGCGCTCCCCGTGCTCCGCCACTCCGCCGCGCACGTGCTCGCCACCGCGGTCCGCGAGCTCTTCCCCACGGCGGGGATCGGCTTCGGCCCGGCGATCGACGAGGGGTTCTACTACGACTTCGAGGTCCCGCGCCCGTTCACGCCGGAGGACCTGGAGGCGATCGAGGCGCGGATGCGCGAGGTCGCCGCGCGCGACTACCCGTTCGTGCGCGAGGTCGTCTCGCGCGAGCAGGCGCAGGCGCGCTTCCGTGACGACCCGCTCAAGCTCGAGCGCATCGCCGACCTCGGGCCCGACGAGACGATCACCACCTACACCGACGGCCCCTTCACCGACCTCTGCCGCGGCCCCCACGTGCCGGGCACCGGCCGCCTGAAGCACTTCAAGCTGCTCACCACGGCGGGCGCCTACTGGCGCGGCGACTCGAACCGCCAGATGCTCCAGCGCATCTACGGCACCGCCTTCTTCAAGGCCGCCGACCTGGAGCAGCACCTCCACCGGCTCGAGGAGGCGCGCAAGCGCGACCACCGGAAGCTCGGCCGCGACCTCGACCTCTTCCTCTTCCATCCGTTCGCGCCCGGCGCGGCGTTCTGGACCGAGAAGGGGACGACGATCTACAACGCGCTCAACGCCTACATGCGCGAGCTGCAGCAGGACGGCTACCGCGAGATCCGCACGCCGCTGCTCTACAACAAGGGGCTGTGGGAGATCTCGGGGCACTGGGGGAAGTACCGGGAGAACATGTTCCTCGTGCTCGACGCCGAGACGGGCGAGCACGACTTCTCGCTGAAGCCGATGAACTGCCCGTCGCACCACCTGCTGTACGCGTCGAGGAAGCACTCGTACCGCGAGCTGCCGATCCGCTACAGCACGTACGACGTGCTGCACCGCAACGAGGTCTCCGGCGCGCTCTCCGGGCTCACGCGCGTGCGCCAGTTCGCGCAGGACGACTGCCACATCTACCTGATGCAGTCGCAGGTGGCCGAGGAGGTGCGGCGCCTCGTCGACCTGATCCTCGGCTACTACCGCACGTTCGGCCTCTCGGCCACGCTCAAGTTCGCCACGCGGCCGGAGCAGCGCATCGGCGACGACGCGATGTGGGACGCCGCCGAGGCCGCGCTCCGCGCCGCCCTCGAGTCGACCGGCCTGCCGTACGAGCTGAAGCCGGGCGACGGCGCCTTCTACGGCCCGAAGGTGGACTTCGACGTGGAGGATGCAATCGGCCGGAAGTGGCAGCTCGGCACGATCCAGCTCGACTATGCGGCGCCCGAGCGGTTCGACCTCTGGTACACGGGCGAGGACAACACCGACCACCGGCCGGTGATCATCCACCGCGCGGTCAACGGCAGCTTCGAGCGCTTCATCGCGATCCTGATCGAGCACTTCGCGGGGGCGTTCCCCGTCTGGCTCGCGCCGGAGCAGGTGCGGGTGCTGCCCATCTCGGACGCGCAGGCGGACGCGGCGCGCCGGGTGGTGGAGGCGCTCAGGGCGGAGGGGCTGCGCGCGGTGCTCGACGACTCGAGCCAGACGCTCAACTACCGCATCCGCGAGGGCGAGGTCGCCAAGGTGCCGTACATGGCGGTGGTGGGGCAGCGCGAGGCGGAGGCGGGGACGGTGGCGGTCCGCGTGCGCGGCGCCGGGGCGAAGCAGGAGGTGGTGCCGGTCGCCGCGTTCGCCGCGCGCGTCGCGGGCGAGGCGCGGACGCGGGCGCTGGCGCCGTAGCCGGCTCAGCTCCCGCCGGCCGGCGCGTTCGCCGCCGCGAGCAGCCGCTCGATGCGCGGCGTCGGCGCGAGCGCCGCGAGGCCCGGGTCGAGCCGGAGCAGCGCGATGTCCCCCCAGTGGCACTCCACCGCGAGCTCAAGGCGGTGGAGCGCCGCCTCCTCGTCGCCGAGCGCCGCGGCGCAGCGCGCCACCTCGCCGTGCAGCCGCGCCACGCCCCCCTCCCACAGCCACCGGAAGTCGTCGTGCTGCGCGCGGCCGAGCTGGGCGAGTGCCCGCCCGTAGTGCTGCCGCGCCTCGCGCAGGCGCCCGGTCGCCGCGTGCGCGCGCGCCCGCCCCAGCAGCGCGCGCAGCCGCACCCGCTCCGCGGGGACGCCCGCGCGCGCGAGCTCCGCGGCCGCCTCGAACATCGCGTCCGCCTCCTCCGCCGCGCCGCGCCAGGCGAGCAGGTCGCCGATCGTGCACGCCGCGATGGCGCGGAAGCCGGGCGCCATCGGCGCCGCGTCGGTGGCGAGGGCGGCGTACGCCGCGCGCAGGCGCGACTCCGCGCCCGCGTGGTCCCCCTCGCGCAGGTGCAGCTTGCCCAGCAGCACCTCCGCGCCCACCGCCGGGCGGCCGGCCGCCCGCGTCGCCCGCTCCGCCTCCACCGCCTGCTCCAGCAGCGGCCGCGCCACGGCGTACGCCCCGCGCAGCACGTGCAGCCACGCCAGCTGCATCATGCTCGGCGCGTGGTGCGGGTCGAGGCGGATGGCGCGGAGGTACAGCTCCGAGGCGAGCGTCGCCGCGTCGGCGTCGAACGGCGCCGAGAAGACCGTCGCGTGCGCGATGGCGGCGCACTGGAAGAGCGCGGCCGCGCTGTCGGGCGCGAGCGCCACCGCGCGCTCGGCGTGCCGCCGCGCGAGGTGCATGTCGCCGGCACGCCCGCGGGCGCACGCGAGCCACCGGTGCGCCTCCGCCGAGCCCGGATCCAGCGCGACGGCCTCCTCGAGGTGCGTGATCGCCTTCGTGAGCGAGGCGTCCCCCGCGCCGCGCATGAACTGGAACAGCATCCCCATCGCGAGCGCGGTGCGCGCGGGCGCGTGCGCGGGGTGCGACTCGACCACCGGCCCGAGCAGCCGCACCGCCTCGTCCGGCGAGTCGCCGCCGGCCAGGAGCCGGTACGCCTCGATGTAGCGCCGTCCCGCATCGGGGGGGAGCGGTGCGCGCGGGGTGCCGGGCGTCGGGGCGGTCGCGGGCGCCGTCGCCGCCATGCGGTCGCGCACGAGGTGGCCCGCCTGCCGCGCGAGCTCGTCCTGCAGCGCGAACGCGTCGTCGGCGCGGCCGTCCACCTTGAGCGCACCGAGCAGCTGGCCGGTCGGCGCCTCCGAGAGGGCGAGCGTGACGCGGACGGCGGCGCCCGCCTGCTGCAGCGTCCCGCGAAGCAGCCAGTCGGCGTGCAGCGCCTCGACCGCGGCGCGCTCCTCGCCCGCCTCCGCGAGCGCGCGGTCGACGCGCTCCGGGGCGAGCACGGCGAGCCCCGCCACCGTCGCGAGCTCCGCCTGCAGCGCCTCGCGCAGGCCGAGCGCCAGCCACGACGCATCCGCGTCCTCCGCGCGGTGCTGGAGGCCCAGCACGGCGAGGCCGCGCGGCGGCGCGGGGCGGGGGGCCGCGTCCTCGCGCACCTCGCGCGCGGCGAGCGCCTCGGCGAACTGCGCGGCCGTCGTGAACCGCTGGTCGGGGTCGGGGTCGAGTGCCCGCTGGAGCGCGGCATCGAACTCGGTCGTCGCCGCGGGCGCGCACTCGCGGAGCACCGGCGCCGGCCCCGTCGCCCGGCGGACCAGCAGCGCCCGCACCGTCGGCGCGTCGTGCGGCACCCTCCCGGTCAGCATCTCCCACGTCACGCACGCCAGGCTGTACAGGTCGGAGCGCGGGTCCACCACCTCGTCGCCGAGCGCCTGCTCGGGGCTCATGTATGCCGGCGTGCCGAGCACCACCGCCTGCTGCGTCAGCCGGTTCGCGGGTGACGCGTCGAACGCGCGCGCGATGCCGAAGTCGGCGAGCATCGCGTTGCCGCGCGTGAGGAGGATGTTCTCGGGCTTGACGTCGCGATGGATGATGCCGTGATCGTGCGCGTGCTGCAGGGCCTCGGCGACCTGGATCGTCCACCGCCGGGCGAGCGCCGGGGCCACCGCGCCGCTCCGCCGCAGGTGCGCCCGGAGCGACTCCCCCTCCACCAGCGCCATGACGCAGAACAGCGCCCCCTCCCACTCCCCCGCGTCATGCACCGTGACGATGTGCGGGTGATGGAGCCGGGACGCGAGCTGCACCTCGTGCAGGAAGCGGGCATGGGCGTCGTCCACCCCTGCGCCGACGTCCGGCCGGAGCAGCTTCACCGCCACGTACCGGCCCAGCCGCTCGTCCCGGGCGCGGTACACCACGCCCGACGCCCCCTCCCCGAGAAGCGTGTCCAGCGCATACCGCCCGCACACGATCTCGGCGGATCGGCGAGCGGCCAGGTCGGGAAGGGCCATGAATCGAGGTATCGGGCGGCGGGAGCGGGGGCTTGAAGGGGGCAGGGGGGCAGGCGGGCAGGAGGCCATTGGGGCCCGGCTCTGGGGGCCGGGGGCTGGGGGCGGGGGGTGCTAGCTTTTCCGGATGCTTCCGGACAACACGCCGGTGATCCTCTCCGCGGTGCGCACCCCCATCGGGCGCTTCCTCGGCGGCCTCTCCACCCTCACGGCGCCCCAGCTCGGCGCGGTCGCCATCCGCGAGGCGGTGGCGCGCGCCGGGATCGCCCCGGGTGACGTGCAGGAGTGCTTCATCGGCCAGGTGGTGCAGGGGGGCTCGGGGCAGGCCCCGGCCCGCCAGGCGATGATCCACGCCGGCCTCTCCGCCGACGCCTCCGCCGTGACCATCAACGAGGTCTGCGGCTCCGGCCTCCGGGCCGTGATGCTGGCGGCCACGCAGGTCCTCGCGGGCCAGCGCGAGGTGCTCGTCGCCGGCGGCCAGGAGAGCATGTCGACGGCGCCGCACTATGTGTACGGCATGCGCGGCGGCATCAAGGCCGGGAACCAGACGATGGTCGACGGGATGATCCACGACGGCCTGTGGGACTCGTTCGGCGGCAACCACATGGGCGAGTACGCCGAGTACACCGCCGAGCAGGCCGGCGTGAGCCGCGCGGAGCAGGACGCGTGGGCCGCCGAGAGCCATCGGCGCGCGGTGGCCGCCATGGACGGCGGCAAGTTCACCGCCGAGGTGGTGCCGGTCGGCGTGCCGGGGCCGAAGGGCGCGACCACCACGGTCGCGGCCGACGAGTGCCCGCGCCGCGACACGACGGCCGAGTCGCTGGCGAAGCTCAAGCCGGCGTTCCGCAAGGACGGCACGGTGACGGCCGGCAACGCGCCCGGGCTCAACGACGGCGCGAGCGCCGTGGTGGTGACGAGCCTCGGGTACGCGCGTGCGCACGGCCTCGCGCCGCGCGCCCGCGTGACCGCGATGGCGACGGGCGGTGGCGCGCCGAAGGAGCTCTTCTTCGCGCCGATCCGCGCGGTGCAGGCGCTGATGCGGAAGGAAGGGAAGGCGATCGGCGACTACGACCTGATCGAGGCCAACGAGGCGTTCGCCGTGGTGGCGATCGCCGACGGGCGCGGCCTCGGCTGGGACGACGCCCGCGTGAACGTGCATGGCGGTGCGGTGGCGCTGGGCCACCCGATCGGCGCCTCGGGCGCCCGGGTGCTCACGACGCTGCTGCACGCCCTCGAGGACCGCAACCTCGCGACCGGCTGCGCCACCCTGTGCCTGGGTGGCGGCAACGCGGTCGCGGTCTCCATCGAGAGGATCTGAATGTCCGGACAGCTCATCGACTCGACCGAACTCCTCGTCGCGGCGCCGCGCCGCGGCGCCCGCCTCTTCTCCGTCGCGCTCGGCGCCGCCGTGGTCGCGGCCGCGGCGCAGGTCGCCGTGCCGGTGCCGTTCAGCCCGGTGCCGTGGACGCTGCAGCCGGTCGCCGTGCTGGTCGTGGGCGGCCTGCTCGGCATGCGGGGCGGCGCGGCCGCGCTCACGCTGTACCTCGCGGCCGGCCTCGCCGGGCTGCCGGTGTTCGCCAACGTGCCGGGGCTGCCGCAGGGCGTCGCGCGCCTCGCGGGGCCGACGGGCGGCTACCTGCTCGCCTTCCCGGTCGCGGCACTGGTCGCCGGCGCCATCGCGACCCACACGGAGCGCCCCGGCGTGCTGCGCGTGCTCGTCGCGTGTGCGGCGGGGATGACGATCATCCACCTCGGCGGCGCGGCGCAGCTCGCCGCCCTCACGGGCGACCTGCCGTCGACCTGGAAGCTCGGCCTCGTGCCGTTCCTCACGGGCGACCTGCTCAAGATCGGCCTCGCCGCGACGGCGATCCTCGTCGGCGGCAAGCCGCTGCGCTCGCTCCTCTGAGCGACGTGCGGGCGCGGGTCCGGGCGGTGGCGAAGGCGATCGGGGTCCTGGTCGCCTTCGTCGTCGTCGAGGGGCTTTTCGGCTGGGAGTTGCGGGATCGCTTCGACCGGTTCGTCCCGGGCCACGGCCCGGAGCGCGACCTGCACGTTCGCGGGATGGCCGACTTCCTCGGCGCGGCGCTCGCCACATTGCTCATCGGGCGCTGGGCGCCAACGCGCCTCGGCGTCGCCCCGGCGCGCGACGTGCTGCCGGGCGCGGCCACCGGCTTCGGCATCGGGGCCGCGGCGGGGGTGATCGCGCTCGCGCTCGCGGTGCCCGCGGGTGGCGCCGCGTGGTCGCTCGACGGGGGGACGGCGGCCGAGTGGCTGCGGCATGTGGGCGTGCTGGTGGTGCTGCTGCTCCCCGCCGCCGCGTTCGAGGAGCTGGTCTGCCGCGGCGTGCCGTTCCGCGTGCTCGCCGGGCTGCTCGGCGCGCCGGTCGCCGCCATCCTGCTCTCGGCGGCGTTCGCGGCGCTGCACCTCTCGAACCCGGGCATCACCCCGCTCGCGCTGGTCGCGATCTTCTGCGCGGGGCTCTTCCTCACGCTGGCGGTGCTGGCGCGCGGCGGCCTCTGGACGGCGACGGGCGCGCACCTCGGCTGGAACCTCGCGCTTGCGGCGCTGGCGGCGCCGGTCAGCGGGCTCGCGATGCCCGCCCCGCTCCTCGACTACGCGCCGGGCGGCCCGGCGTGGCTCACCGGCGGCGCGTTCGGCCCCGAGGGCGGTGCCCTCGGCCTCGTCGCCCTCCTCCTCGCGGCCGCCGCCATGGCGTGGTGGCGCGCGCAGGCGCCGCCCGCCCCGGCGGGCGCGGACCCTTCGGCACAGGACGGCATCCCGTGACGCAGCAGGCGGCAGTGATCGGCGCGGGGACGATGGGCAACGGCATCGCCCACGTCTTCGCGCAGCATGGCTGGCAGGTGGCGCTCATCGACAGCGCGGCGCCCGCGCTCGAACGCGCGGTGGCGACGATCCGCGGCAACCTCGAGCGGCAGGTGAAGAAGGGGACGCTCGCCCCGGAGGCGCTGCCCGAGGTGCTGGCGCGCGTCACCACCGCCACCGACGTCGCGGCCGCCGGCGGTGCGTCGCTCATCGTGGAGGCGGTGAGCGAGCGGCCCGAGGTGAAGTTCGCCGTGTTCGAGGCGCTCGACCGCGCCGCGCCGCCGGACGCCATCCTCGCCACCAACACCAGCTCGATCTCCATCACCGAGATCGCCGCGCGCACGCGCCGGCCGGCGCAGGTGGTGGGGATGCACTTCATGAACCCGGTGCCGGTCATGCAGCTGGTGGAGGTCATCCGCGGCCACGCCACGACCGACGCGGTGGCCGAGCGCGTGGTGCAGGTGGCGCGCGACCTCGGCAAGGTGCCTGTGCTGGTCAACGACTACCCGGGCTTCGTCTCCAACCGGGTGCTGATGCCGATGATCAACGAGGCGGTGTGCTGCGTGATGGAGGGCGTCGCCGAGCCGGAGGCGATCGACACGGTGATGAAGCTCGGCATGGCGCACCCGATGGGGCCGCTGACGCTCGCCGACTTCATCGGGCTGGACGTTTGCCTGGCGATCCTCGAGGTGTTGCACCGCGGCCTGGGCGACGACAAGTACCGCCCCTGCCCGCTGCTCCGCCGCATGGTGGCGGCGGGCCAGCTGGGCCGGAAGACGGGGCAGGGGTTCTACCGCTACACCTGAGCCGTCCCACCCGCTAGACTATCGCACCGCGCGGTTCGCGGCGGCCGTGGCTGGGCCGTCCGGGACCGCGCATTAGCTTGCGCGCCATGCCCGAGCACATCCCGATCGGCGCCGACCACGCCGGCGTCGCGCTCAAGCAGCGGCTGGTCGCGTGGCTGCAGGCCGAGGGGTTCGCGCCCGATGATGTGGGGACGGATTCCGAGGCCAGCGTCGACTATCCGGACTTCGCGCACGAGGTGGCGGGGCGCGTGGAGCGGGGCGAGGTGCGCCGGGGTATCCTGATCTGCGGGTCCGGGGTCGGGATGTCCATCGCGGCCAACCGGCACCCCGGGGTGCGGGCGTCCCTCGTGTGGACGCCCGAGGTGGCGCAGGCCACGCGGGAACACAATGACAGCAACGTGCTCTGCCTGCCGGCGCGCTTCCTCACGCCGGAGCAGGGCATCGAGATCGTGCGGACGTGGCTCGGCACCGGCTTCGAGGGAGGCCGACATGCGCGCCGAGTCGCCAAGATCGACCAGGAGCCCTGAATGCTCGACCACAACGCGTCCATGCAGGCGGCCGATCCCCTCATCACGGGGCTCATCAACGAGGAGCTCGGGCGCCAGCGCCACGGCCTCGAGCTGATCGCGAGCGAGAACTTCGCGAGCCGCGCCGTCATCGACGCGATGGGCACGCCGCTCACCAACAAGTACGCCGAGGGGTACCCGGGCAAGCGGTACTATGGCGGCTGCGAGGTGATCGACAGGATCGAGCAGATCGCCATCGACCGCGCGAAGCAGCTGTTCAACGCCGGCCACGCCAACGTGCAGCCCCACTCGGGCGCCACGGCGAACATGGCGGCGTTCATGGTGCTCCTGCCGCCCGGCGGGAAGCTCCTGGCGATGTCGCTGCCGCACGGCGGCCACCTGTCGCACGGCGCGTCGGTGAACCACTCCGGCCGCATCTGGCAGGCGGTGCACTACGGCGTCGATCCCGCCACCGGCCGCATCGACTACGACAAGGTGCGCGAGCAGGCGCTCGCCGAGCGGCCGGGGATGATCGTCGCCGGCGGCAGCGCGTACGCCCGCATCATCGACTTCGCGGCGTTCCGCTCGATCGCCGACGAGGTCGGGGCGAAGTTCCTGGTCGACATGGCGCACTTCGCGGGCCTCGTGGCCGGCGGCGTGTACCCGTCGCCGGTGCCGCACGCGCACATCGTCACCTCCACGACGCACAAGACGCTCCGCGGCCCGCGCGCCGGCATCATCCTCTGCGGCGCCGAGCTGCAGAAGGAGGTCGACAAGTCGGTCTTCCCGGGCACGCAGGGCGGCCCGCTGGAGCACGTCATCGCGGCGAAGGCGATCGCCTTCGGCGAGGCGCTCACGCCCGACTTCAAGGCGTACTCGAAGCAGGTGGTGGTGAACGCGCAGGTGCTGGCGGGGGCGCTGGTGGAGCGCGGCTACGCCATCGTCTCGGGCGGCACCGACACGCACCTGATGCTCGTCGACCTGCGCCCGAAGAACATCACCGGCAAGGCGGCGGAGAAGCTGCTGGACGTGGCGGGGATCACGGTCAACAAGAACACGATCCCGGACGACCCGCAGTCGCCGTTCGTCACGTCGGGCATCCGCCTCGGCACGCCGGCGCTCACCACGCGCGGCATGGGGACGGACGAGATGGTGAAGGTGGCCGAGCTGATCGACCGCGCGCTCACCAACCCGGACGAGGCGAACCTCGCCCGCGTGAAGGCCGAGGTCGGCGAGCTGACCGACGCCTTCCCGCTGTACGCCGCCGCGCGCGGCGCCGCGCTCCAGGGCGCGTAACCCGCGCCCGCCTCGCGACCCGGATCCGCGGCATGCACGAGCTGCAGCTCGCCGAGGGCGTCCTCGCCCGGATCCGGGCCCGCGGGGGCCGTCAGTACGACGAGAAGGCGTACCTCTTCGTCCTGGCGGCGATCGAGTTCCTCCAGACCCGCCTCCCCGCGCGCCGGCATGTGAGCGGCGCCGAGCTCGCCGAGGCCTGCCGCGACCTCGCGCGCGAGCAGTTCGGCCTCATGGCCCCCTCCGTCCTCCAGTTCTGGGGCCTCACCGAGACGCTCGACTTCGGCCGCATCGTGTACGCCCTCGTCGACCTCGGCCTCCTCGTCACGCAGCCCGGCGACCGCCTCGAGGACTTCGCGGACGTGTTCGATTTCGCGGATGCCTTCGGCGCCGAGTACGAGTGGAAGGAGCTGCGCTGAGGGAGGGCCAGGGGGCCGGCGGTCCGGCGGGCGGGTGAGTTCACCGGCCTCCGGCCCGCCTGCCCTCCGGCCCCCTATCTTGACCGCATGCTTCTTCCCGTAGTCAGCCCCGCCCAGTCCGCCGACTGGGACGCGCGTGCCGCGGCGGCGGGGATCTCCCTCGACACCCTGATGGATGCGGCCGGGCGCGCCGCCGCGCACGCGATCGCGGCGCGATGGCCGCACGCGCTCGGCGCGGGCGCGCTCGTCGCCTGCGGCACCGGGCACAACGGCGGCGATGGCTGGGTCGTCGCGCGCGCGCTGCAGCGGGCGGGGGCCCGCGTCTTCGTCACGTCTCTCCCCGGGGACGCCGCGCCGCTCACCGCGCGGGTCCGCGCGCTCGCCGAGGCGGAGGGGATGCGGCTCGTGGCGCCGGACGGGCCGTGGCCCGCCGTCGGCCTCGCCGTCGAGGCGATCCTCGGCACCGGCGCGTCAGGCGCCCCCCGCGCCCCGGCGCAGGCGCTGCTCGACCGGCTGCACGAGCTCGCGGTGCCGCTCGTCGCCATCGACGGGCCGGCCGGCCTCGACCTCGGCACCGGCGCCGTGCACGGCGTCGCGCATGCCGACGCCTCGCTCACCTTCGGCGGCTTCCGCCGCGGCCACCTCCTCTCGCGTGACGAGTGCGGCGAGGTGCTCGTCCTCGACATCGGCCACCCCGCGCCCGACGGCGCGTGGCCCCGCGTGCTGAGCGACGCCGTCGCCGCGTCGTGGCTGCCGCCGTTCCGCGCCGGCTACCACAAGGGCGACCGCGGGCGCGTCGTCGTGATCGGCGGCGCGGCGGGGATGAGCGGCGCGGCGCGGATGGCGTGTCGCGCCGCCTTCGCCGCGGGCGCCGGGCTCGTGCACCTCGTCGCCCCCGCCGAGACGGTCGCCGCCGTGCGCGAGGCCGACCCCGACGTGCAGACGCTGGTGCACACGCCCGACGCCGCGCCCGGCCCCGAGCTGTTCGCGCTGCTCGCGCGCGCCGACGCGCTGGTCATCGGCCCCGGGCTCGGCCGCGAGCCGCGCCACGCGGCGCTCGTCGTGGAGGCGGTGAGCGCCGTCGGCGCCGCGGTGGTCGATGCCGATGCGCTCGTGCTCCTCGCCGGCCGCGAGCTCTCGCGGCTCGCGGAGGGGCGGCGCCTCGTGCTCACGCCGCACGCGGGCGAGTTCCGCACGCTCTTCCCCGCGGCCGCGTCGCGCCGCGAGGTCGACCCGTGGGCCGCCGCCGAGGAGGCCGCGGCCACGAGCGGCGCCGCGGTGCTGCTCAAGGGCGTGCCGACCGTGGTGGCGCAGCCGCAGCGCGCGTCGGTCACGGTCGCCGCGGGGAATCCCGGCCTCGCCACGGGCGGCAGCGGCGACGTGCTCGCGGGTCTCGTCGGCGCGCTGCTCGCCCGCGGCCTCGAGGCCGGCCCCGCCGCGGCGCTCGGCGCGCAGGCG